>NZ_JBSGJA010000009.1:0-381993 GCF_053605345.1 Amycolatopsis sp. NPDC003865
TGCCGGTCGGGGTGAGGGGTGCGTTAGCGTGGGTCACGAGGGCCTCCGTTGCTCGGCGTAGATGTCGCAATCCACACCGAACCCGGAGGCCCTCCTTCACGCCAAGATCATCCGATCACGTGTCGCCACGATCGCAACCTCCCCGGACAGAACAGCTAGCGCGTCAGACCACCCGGACCCCGTCCTTCCAGACCTCCCGGATGTTCGAAGCCAGGCCCGGGAAGTCGTACGGGTCCCCGGACACGACGACCAGATCCGCCCGCAGCCCCGGCTCCAGCCGCCCCAGTTCGCCGTCCAGGCCCATCAGCCGCGCCGCCGAGGACGTCGTCGCCTCCAAGACGTCGCCCGGCGTCATCCCGCACGCCGCCATCAACGCCAGTTCTTCCAGGTTCGTCCCGTGCGGGCCCACCCCGCTGTCGGTCCCCATCGCGATCCGGACCCCCGCCGCGTACGCGCGCCGGACCGAATCCCGGTGCACCTCCACGACCTCACGCGCCTTCGCCACGACCGCGGCGGGCAGATCCACGCCCGCGTCCGCCGCGCGGACCACGTTCACCGGGGCGATCAGCGTCGGGACCAGCCACGTCCCGTGGCCCAGCATCAGCTCGATCGCCTCGTCGTCCAGGTAGATGCCGTGCTCGATCGAGCGCACCCCGGCCCGGACCGCGTTCTTGATCCCCGCCGCGCCCTGGGCGTGGGCCATCACCGGGCGGCCCTGCGCCGCCGCCTCGGCGACCAGGACTTCCAGCTCTTCCGGCGTGTACTGCGAGTGCCGCGGGTCGTCGCGCGGGGACAGCACCCCGCCCGTCGTGCACACCTTCAGCACGTCCGCGCCGGCGCGCAGCAGCGTCCTGGCCACCCGGCGCATTTCGTCGGGGCCGTCGGCCGTCGCGTCCGGGCGCCCGGGGTGCGGCACCAGCAGCGGGACACAGATGCTCGAGGGGTTCCAGCTGTCGCCGTGGCCGCCGGTCTGGCTGATCAGCCCGATCGAGATCTGCAGCCGCGGCCCCGGGATCAGCCCGTCGTCCACCGCCTGCTTGATGCCCAGGTCCGCGCCCGAGGCGTCGCGCACCGTCGTGATGCCCAGGCCGAGCGTCGCCCAGAGGTTCCGCGCGGCTTCGTAGAACTGGTAGGAGAACGGCTTCTGCACGCGCGACAGCAGCCCGATGTCCGACACCGTGACGTGCACGTGGCAGTCGAAGAGCCCCGGCAGCAGCACCGCGCCCGAACAGTCGACGCCCTCGTCGCCGTCGAGGTCCGTGCCGACGTCCACGATCCGGCCGTGCTCGACCACGACGTCGGCCGGCGCCGGGTCCGCGCCCGTGCCGTCGAACACCGAGCCGCCGGTGAAAACCGTGCGCGTCACGCCGCCTCCACGAGTGCAGTCTTCCGCGGCGCCACCACCGCGGCCAGGGCGAGCACGACGACGTTGACGCCGAGGCCGATCAGGCCGACGTTGACCGTGCCCGCGAAGTGGGTGTCCACAAAGGTCAGCCAGATGACGACGAGCTCGCCCGCGATCAGCCCGGCGAACACCGGCCCCTTGCCGACCGGCACCCGCCGCAGGAAACCCAGCAGGTTGGCCGGGGCCAGCTGGACCGACCCCGAGTAGGTGAGCAACAGCAGGTTGGCGAGCAGGTCGGGCCGGAAGATGCCGAGCACGAGGGCAAGAGTACTCGCGAGCACAACCGTGCCGTGGTTGATCCAGAACTGCTTACGGCCACTCGAGACGCGGGCTATGTTGCGCGCCACCAGCGACGAGATGCCGATCAGGATCCCGGCCGCCGGGACCATCGCGGTGGCCGTCGCGGCGACCACGATGATGCCGGTCACCCAGGTCGGCAACGCGTCTTTCGACAGCGTCAGCAATACGCCGTTCGGGTCACTCCCCTTGGGCACCACGATGATCGCGGCGAACCCCACGATCATCGGCAGCAGCAGGCACAGCTCGTAGACCGGCATCCAGGTGTAGTTGCGCCGCAGCACCTTCGGGTCACGCGCGGACATCAGCGCCGGCCAGGAGTGCGGCAGCGTCATCAGCCCGACGCCGATCGCGCTGACCAGCATGCTCGTCACGAACCAGACGTGGTCGTTAGCTCCACTGTGGACGATCAGCTTCTCGGGGTGCAGCTGCTCGATCTTGTGGAACACTCCCCCGATCCCGCCGGCGAAGTGCGTCGGCACGGCGATGATCAGCACCACCAGCGCGACCAGCATGATGCCGTCCTTGAAGTAGGACGTCGCCGCGACGCCGCGCAGCCCGGCCCACAGCACGAACGCGACCACCAGCACGCTGCCGGTGACCATGCTCAGCGTGCCGGACGCGCTGTCGCCGGTGACCAGCCGGACGATCAGGCCCAGCCCGGTGATCTGCAGCTGCAGGTAAGGGAGCACGAAGATCACGCCGAGCACCGCCGACAGCGTCCCGAGCGCCCGGCTGGCGTAGCGGTCCTCGAGGAAGTCGCCCTGGGTGAGGTAGCCGCGCTCCTTGCCCATCGTCCAGAGCCGCTTCGCGAGGAAGAACAGCACGACGTAGGCGATCGGCACGTACGGCAGCGCGTACATCGCCGCGACGCCGCCGGAGAACGCGAGACCGGCCATGCCGAGGAAGGTGAAGGTGGTGAACACCTCGCCCGCCTGCAGGAACCACATGGTGAGCGCGCCGAAGCGGCGGCCGCCGACGGTCCACTCGGCCAGGTCGGCGACGGGCTTGCGGCGGCCGAGGAAGCCGAGGACGCCGATCAGGACGATGCCCGCGAGGGTGAAGGCGAGGATCACGACTCGTCCTCCCGTCCGCGCATCAGGCGTTCGGACAGCAGCAGCGCCGGGGTGAACATGAGGCACCAGAACGCGCCCCAGACGATCATCCGCGGCAGCCCGAGCCACAGCCCGGTGGTGTTGACGAACGGCAGGAACGGCATCAGGACCAGCGCGACGACCGGGAGCACCGGGGGCCAGTGGTAGCTGCGCACCCGCGTCACCCCGCCAGGAGCCCGAGCCGGCGGACCGCGAGCTCGGCCAGCAGCGCGGCGCCGTCGCCGAGGACGCTGTCGTCGAAGCGGGCCCGCGGCGAATGGTTGTCCGGCGCGGTTTCCGGATCCGCCGGGCAGGCGCCGAGGAACAGGTACGCGCCGGGAACGCGTTCGAGCACGCGGGAAAAGTCCTCCGAGCCGGTGATCGGATCGGCCATCTCGGTGAACCGCTCTTCCCCGAAGACGTCGCGGATCGTGTCGGCGACGAAGTCGTACGCCGCGGCGTCGTTGACCGTCGCCGGGTACTCCGGCTCGTAGGTGACTTCGATGTCGAGGCCGTGGGCCTGGGCGATGCCGCGGCAGACCTGGACGGCGCGCTCCCCCACCCGCGCGGCGACCTCCGGCGAGAACGACCGCAGCGTCGCCTCGAACCTCGCGTCGTCCGGGATGATGTTGCGCCGGGTGCCGGCGTGGAACTGGCCGACCGTGATCACGACCGGGTCGAAGACGTCGAAGGTGCGCGTCACCATCGTCTGCAGGGCGGTCACCATCTCACAGGCCGCGGGGATCGGGTCGCGGGCGTCGTGCGGCGACGAGCCGTGGCCGCCGTCGCCGAGGACGCGGACCTCGAGCGCCCCCGAGGCCGCCATGAGCGTGCCGGGCCGGGCGGCGAACTGGCCTTTCGCGTAGCTGGCGGCCGAGACGTGCAGGCCGTACGCGGCGTCGACGTGCTTGCCGGACGCCGTCAGGACGCCCTCCTCGATCATGCGGCCGGCGCCGTCCCAGCCTTCTTCGCCGGGCTGGAACATGAACACGACGTCGCCGGCGAGGTCCTCGCGGCGGGCGGCGAGCAGGCGGGCCGCGCCGACCAGTCCCGCGGTGTGCAGGTCGTGGCCGCAGGCGTGCATGGCGCCGTCCAGGGTCGAGCTGAACTCTTCGCCACTGTTTTCGGTCACCGGCAACGCGTCCATGTCGCCGCGCAGCAGGACGGTCCCGCCCGGTTTGCCGCCGCGGAGGACTCCCGTGATCGACGAGAGGTTCTTGCCGAGGCCGAGTTCGAGTGGCAGGCCGTCCAGGGCGGCGAGTACCCGCTCCTGGGTGCGCGGGAGGTGCAGGCCGATTTCGGGGATGCGGTGCAGGTCGCGGCGCAGGGCGACCAGGTCGGCGAGCAGGTCGGCGGCGTCGGAGCGCAGGGTCATCCGCAGATCATGCAAGTGTCGAGCACAATGGCCGCAGAAATTCCCCGAAACCACCACTGCGAGAACCGATGAGCGAAGAATCCGCCATGTTGACCGAGCAAGATCTCAAACTGGTCGACGCGCTGCAGGCGGCGCCGCGGGCGTCGTGGTCGACCCTCGGCCGCGCGCTCGGGCTGAGCGCGGTGACCGCCGCCCGGCACTGGGACAGCCTGGTCGAGCGCGGCGACGCGTGGCTCACGGCGTACGTGGGCGGCGAGCTGAGCGCGCGGCTGGCGCTGGCGTTCGTCGAGATCGACTGCGTGCCGGGCACCGTGCCGGCCGTGGCGGACGCACTGGCCGCGGACCCGCACGTCGTCACGGTCGAGTACGTGGCCGGTCCGTGCGACCTGCTGGCCCACGTCGTCGCGCCGACCCTGCGCGAGCTGGGCGCGCACGTGCTGGACCGGGTGGCGGCGGTGCCCGGGGTCGCGCGGGTGCGGACGGTGCTGTCGCCGCGGATGTTCACCGAGGGCAGCCGGTGGCGGGTGCGGGCGATTTCACCGGGGCAACGGGAGGCGCTGTCGGCGAAGCCGGCGAAGAACCGCGCGCCGCTGCGGTTCGACGACGCCGACCGCGCGCTGGTCCTGGCGCTGGGGGTGGACGCGCGGGCGTCGGCGGCTTCCCTGGCGGCCGAACTCGGGGTGGGGGCGACGACGGTCCGGCGCCGGCTCGACGCGTTGCTGGCCCGGGGCGCGATCCGCGTCCGGTGCGAGATCGCGCGGTCGGTGTCGCCGGCGCCGGTCACGGTGACGCTGTGGCTGCGGGTGCCGCCGGACAAGCTGGAGACGACCGCGCGCTCGCTGGCGATGCTGCCGGAGGTCCGGATGTGCGCGGCGCTGACCGGGGCGGCGAACCTGATGCTGGTGGTGTGGCTGCCTTCGCAGCACGACACCCTGGCGCTGGAGGCGGTGCTGGCGGCGAAGCTGCCGTGGCTGGAGGTGGTCGCCCGGGCGGTGACGCTGCGAAGCGTCAAGCTGATGGGGCGCCTGCTCGACGCGGCGGGGCGTGGGGTGGGCCGGGTGCCGCTGGACTTCTGGGCCGCGGTCCCCGTGCCGGAGCACGGGGACCGCAGCGTGGGCCGGTCCGGGGGATGAGGGGGGTGAGGTGGAGGGAAGCATCCACCGGACCGGGGTTCTGGGGGCCGGCTTCGAGTGCCGGGCTCCGAGGGCCGCGCTGCGCTCGAGTCCGGTGCCGCCGGGAGCGCCGAGGCTTGTCCCGGGCCCGGTGGCCGGAAAGTCCGGAGCGGATCTCGCGCGATCGGCGGCGGGCTTCACGTGCCCGCGGGCGAAACTCTGGTGACCGGCAGCCGGCTCGAAGGGAGGAGTTCCGGCGCGGTGGACTCGGGGGGTGAGGTGGAGGGAAGAACGTCCACCGGCCGGAACTCGCGGGCGGGAACAGCTCCCGCCTTCTTCCTCCTTCGCTGATCCGGCGCACCGGATCGGTGGGGGGTGAGGAATCCCGGCCCGGGGGGACTTGGGGGGGTGAGGTGGAGGGAAGTGTCCACCCGGGCCGGGGCTCGGGGCGCGGGACGGGGGTCCCGCGGTTCTTTCGGGTGGTGCGACCGGCCCGGCGGACCGGGGGGTGAGGTGGAGGGAAGTGTCCGCCGGGCCGGGGTTCGTGGGGCGAGTCAGTACCCGCCGGTCGCGGCGGCCGTCGAGATCGCCGCTTCCGGACGGCGCGACGGGTCCACCTTGCAGCCGTTGGGTTCCACGGCGTACCAGGTGTTCCCGGCGCCGTGACCGGTCGCCTCGCCGGGCGCGCCGTCCTTGGCGTAGGTGTAGACCGGCCAGCCGCCGACCGTGACCTGCTTGCGCCCGTCGGCTCGGGTGAGCTCGCCGACCAGGCCTTCGTCGATCGCCGGGGAGACGGTGATGCGGCCGTCCACCAGCAGCGGTGGCCACGTCTTCGCGCACGCGCCGTCGCAAGTGGACTGTCCGGCACCCCGGTCGTCCCTGGTGAACAAGTAGAGCGTGCGGCCGGCCTGGTCGGTCAGGACCGGGCCGAGACCGGCGATCTCGGTGGCGCCGAGGGTGGTCGCCGCGCCTGCCTTCTCCCCCGCCGGCGTGATCGCCGCCCAGTCCGCGCCGGCGTTGCGGCCGAGCGCCACCCCGGCGCCGGTATCCTTGGCGTAGGTGTACACGGGCCAGCCGGCGACGGTCACCTGCTTCCGCCCGTCGGGCCGGGTGACCACGCCGACGAGCTGCGCGTCCACGCCGGGCGCCGGCTCCGGGGAGTCCGAAAGCAGCGGTGGCCACTTCTGCGCGCAGGCGTCGACGCAGGCGACCCGGGAGGGGTTCGCGGAGTCCTTGGCGTAGCGGTAAAGCGTGTGGCCTTCGGCGTCGGCCAGTACCGTGCCGAGACCCTCCACTGTGGACGTGACCAGCCGGTCTCCGCCACTTCCGGAGGCGACCTGAACCGTGCTCGCCGAGAGCTGCTGCCGCGCGGCCGGCTGGACGGCACCGGTCGTGGCGTACGGGTTGGTCCCGCAGGCCGCGACCAGCGCGAGACCGGCGACGGCGGCCACGGCGGCGGCACTCGGACGAGCACGGTTCATCGGACGTTCTCCCTCCTGGTGTGGAGTGACCGGACGGGTGGAGCTACTCCGCGCAGGCCTTGCCGGAGTTGATGCAGTTGACCAGCCGGCCCATGATCCTGCGGTTCATCACGTTCGCGAAGTCGTCGTGGTCGGACCGCGGGTTGTGCTTCTCCTGGGCGAAGGCGTCCACTTTGTACTGACCCTTCTGCTGGACGTCCTGCGGGATGTCGTACACCAGCGTCACCTGCAGCTGCGGCACGTTCTTGAAGCCCTGCGGGCACTTGCCCTGCTGGTTCGCGAACACGATGTGCGTGCGGTGGTTGGCGCTGTCGGTGTTCTTGCCGTCCCAGCAGTTCGGGAAGGCGTGGATGCGCTCGACCTTGCTGCCGGCCGGGCAGATCGGGTAAAGGTCGGTCAGCCGGTCTTCGAACCCGGTGCAGGTCCAGCTGGGCCGGGCGTTGGCCGGGCCGTTGGTGCTCTGCTTGGCGTCACCGTAGAGGATCTTCAGGCCGAGCGGCATCGCGACGACGTTCTGCGCGCCACCGCCGATGAACTTCAGCGTCGCGGACTCGGGTTCGACGATCTCGCCGTCGTTGTCGCCGACTTCTTCGTTCGCACCCTGCGGTCCGCCGAGCTCTTCGGCCGGCGGTGCGGCGGCGGAGCTGCTCTGGTTCTGGCCGCCGTTGTTCTTCCCACCGCGACGGCGGTCCTGGCTCTGCTGCTGGTCCTGCTGGTTCTGCCCGTCCTGCTGCTGGGCGTTCTGGTCCTGCCCGTCCTGCTGCTGGGCGTTCTGGTCACCGCCGCGGCCCGCGCCGCCGCCGGTGTTGCGCCGCTTCTGCTGCTGACCGTCCTGGTTCTGCTGGTCCTGCGCGTTCTGGTCCTGGCCGTCCTGCGCGTCCTGGTTCTCCGCGTCCTGCTGGCCCTGCCCGGCGTCTTGCGCGTCCTGGGCGTCCTGGGCGCTCTGGTCCTGCTGGACGTCGCCGGTCTTGCCCTGCTGCTTCTGCTGGGCCTGCTTGTTCTCGTTCTCGTTGGCCGCGTCGTCTTCGCGGTCGATGCGGATCACCGGCCAGAAGTACGCCGACTTGTCACCGTTCTTGCAGGTGGTGCCACCGGCGAGGAGGCTCTTGAGGCTCGAATCGGCGTCGGTGGTCACGTTGCCGACGTAGTCGTGCAGGTGCTGAGCACCGTTCTTGATCCCCGGCTGCGCGATGAAGTTGTCGGGGTTGTGGTGCGCGCCGTCGGCGTTCGTTCCACAGTCGACGGTGAAGGAGCCCTTCGCGCCCTTCTTCTGCAAGGCCGCGTTGACGTTGTTGCCGGCGGGAACCTTGTTGATGTCGATGAAGAACGACGGGTCCGCGGGGTCCGCGCTGGCCTCGCCCGTGCGGCCCGCGGTGACCGCGACGGCGAGTGCGCCGACGGCGATCGCCAGGCCGATCGCACCCATCGCGATCTTGGTTCGGCGGGCGACGCGATGCTTGCCCGTCACGGGGGACCGAGAATTCCGGGCCATAGACTAGTTCACCTCGTTCGTTATTCCGGGCACGCCGAACACCGCGGTGGCCCGGGCAAGAACTCCGTTGGTTTGAGGTCGAGATCGCTCGGAACCCGGGGGATGCTTGCGGTTCCGGCTGTCGGGATGCATCGGGGGATGCATTGGGGGATACGGACGCCGGCGCGGTGAGGTTCAAAAGCGACCAGCCCGTTATCTGTTCGTTATCAAGCGAAACGCAACCGGGAACCATTGACCCAGGTCAAAGCGGTGCACGGGAAAAAAAGAAGGTGGTGAACCGCGGCGCGCACTCGGCCGTGGTTCAGACCAGAAGGAGAAAAAGAGTCAGCGCTGCACGACGACGAGCACCGTGCCGTCGTCCCCGCGGACCTCGAAGCGGCTGATCTGCTCGACCGCGAGCGAGGTGGATCCCTGCAGCCGCAACGGGTCCGGCGAGCCCGGGATGCCGAACCCCTTGGGCGGCACCGACCAGCCGGACACGACGCGGTCGTCGCCGGTCGTCGAGATGGCGACCAGCTGGCACTTGAGCGGTCCGACGATGCCGCGCAGCTCGAGGTCGACGCGGCTGCCCCACTCCACCGGCGACACCGTGACGACGGCGCTCACGGCCGACCCGCCGCTGCCGCGGCCGTAGGTCTGGCCGCCGCCGGGCTGGCTCGGCCCGCCGGTGGACGGTGGCGGCACGGACGTCGCCAGGACGCTCGTCGCGGGCGGGACCTGCTTGCTGGTGGGCGCGGCCAGGGATGCGGGCGGGACGGCGTCGGCCGGGCGCACCGCGAGGGTCACCAGCGGACCCGCGATCACCGCGGCCGCGGCCGCGGCGCCGGCCAGGATGCCGATCCGCTTGCGGCGGCGGCGCTTGACGGCGGCCTCTTCCATCAGGCCGCGCAGGACGCGGGGCCCGGGGGCGAGGGTGCGCGGGCCGGGCGCCGGCATCGGCGGCTCCGGCCAGCTGCGCTTGACCATGTCGAGGACGTCCGGCAGCTGGTAGAGCTCGATCAGGTCGAGCTGGCAGTGCGGGCAGTTCATCAGATGGGCTTCGAACTGGGTGCTCTCGGCCTCGCTGAGGACGCCGAGCACGTACGCGGCGACGTCGGTGTGTGCGGACCCGGCCACCCTCAGTTCACCCCCGCTCCCGCAGAGCCCGGCGCAGGGCGCGGACGGCGTGGTGGATGCGGGACTTGATGGTGCCCGGGGGCACGCCGAGGGTCGCCGCGACCTCGTTCACGGTGCGATCGCGCAGGTAGGTCTGCTGGATGGCTTCCCGCTGCTCGGGGGAAAGGCCCTGCAGCGCCTCGTAGACGATCATCGCGGCGAGCGTCCGGTCCGACTCGTCGGACACCGCGATCGCGTCGGATTCGATCTCTTCGAGCTCCTGGGGCCGGACACTGCGGCTGCGCCACCCGTCGATGACGGTGCGCCGGGCGACGGTGAACAACCACGCGCGCAGCATCTCCGGCTGGCGGTCGAGCTTGTCCGCGTTCCGCCACGCCTTGATCAGGGTCTCCTGCACGACGTCCTCGGCCCACTGCCGGTCGTGGCCGGTCAGGCGCAGCGCGAACGCCATGAGGGACCCGCCGAACTCCTGGTAGAGCGCCTTCGCCAAGTCATCGGAGGCGTCGTTGGGCTCGACAACGACTTCCTGATCTTGAACGGGTCTCAGCGCTCGGGTGTGCCGTCCCACGCGGGACATCCTGGTGGTCCGAAGGGCGTACGTCCAGTACCAAACGGTCCCGAAACTTTTTTGAACCGTTTCCGGACCGTGTCCGTATCCCCTACCGAAGACCCCGACAAGGCGTTGTCCCCCGCAACGCTCCGCATCCACTCCGGACCGAATGTCCACTGTGGATCCTTCGCGCGCATTTTCGCCTCACCCCAGGCTACTGCGCGTAGTCATGCCCTCGGAGGAGCAGTGATACGCATTCCCCGTACGGTGGTCCCCGCCGCCGTGTGCCTCACCGCACTCGCCCTGCTCACCGCCTGTACCGCCGGCGCGGCCACCACCTCGGGCGGCTACGCCGCCGGTGGCGGCGCCGGGATGCAGATGCCCGGTATGCAGCAGCAGGCCCCGATGACGATCGCGATGCCGCAACCGATCACGGCCAACCCGAACGATCCGATGAAGAGCCAGCTCAGGGCCGCGAAGACGTTCGACCTCGGCCTCATGCTCGTCGACGGGACCGGGTACACGATCTACCGCTACGACCGCGACACCACGAACCCGCCCCGCTCGAACTGCAACGACGCGTGCGCGACCAAGTGGATCCCGGTCAAGGCCGGCGGTCCCGCGCCGATCGACGTCGACGACTCGCTGATCGGCCGGATCGACCGCGACGACGGCACCCAGCAGGCCACGCTCGCCGGCTGGCCGCTCTACCACTTCGTCGGCGACAGCGAACCGGCCGACACGTCCGGCCAGGGCGCCGACGAGGCCTGGTACCCGATCGCGCCGAACGGCACCAAGATCACGCTGACCCAGGACCAGTGGAGGCAAAATGCTTTCGGCATCTGAGCTCGTGGGGCTGGAGTCCCCCGCCGAGCGCTCCCGCCCGCTGGTCCGGATCCTGTTCGTGCTGGTCGCGGTGCTGACGCTGCTCGCGTCGGTGTCCCCCGCCTCGATCGCCCAGACCACCGCCGTCTCCCCCGAAGACGCGGTGCTGCTGACCAAGGTCCGCCAGGCGGGCCTGTGGGAGATGCCCTCGGGCATGATGGCGATGCAGAAGGGCAGCCCGAAGGTCCAGGCGGTCGGGTTCGCGATCATGATGGACCACGGCCGGCTCGACGTCGCCACGCGCGCGCTGTCGCAGAAGCTGAACTCGCCGGTCCCCGACCAGCCCTCGGCCGAGCAGATGGGCTGGCTGGCCGAAGAGATGGCCGCCCCCGCCGGGGCGTCGTTCGACAGCGTCTTCGCCAACCGCCTGCGCGCGGCGCACGGCCAGGTCTTCGCGATCCTGGCGCAGCTGCGCGCCGGCACCCGCAATGACGACGTCCGGGCGTTCGCGACCGTCGGCAACCAGGCCGTCATGCGGCACATGACGATGCTCGAGAGCACCGGCATGGTCGACTACACCGCCCTGCCCGCACCGGCCGTCTCCACCACGGCCGCGCCCGTCGGGCAGCCGCTCGGCCTCGACACGTCCCAGATCGCCGTGGTGGGAGCGCTGTTCCTCCTGGTCGGCGGCGGCCTGTTCTACGTGCTGCGCCAGATCAAGGGCAACCGCGGCCGGGCCAAGGCGACGCGCCGGCCGGCCACCGTCAGAACCGGGGGCAGCCATGGTTGAGACCTGGCACGACGCGACGATCTTCCTCACCCAGCAGTTCCAGCCGAAGACCGACCCGGCGGCCCGCGGTCTCGCGGCCTTCGCCGCCCGGGCGTCCTACGCGGCGATGATGCTGACGCTCACCTGGGGGGTGCTCACCGCCACCGGCTGGGTGCGCTCGGTCACCGGCCGCAAGGCACTGCGCAGCTCCCACATGGTGCTGGCCACCGGCACGCTGATCTTCGGCGGCATCCACGCGCTGGGCTTCTTCTACCTGACGGTCCAGCCGTACAGCCTGCAGTACCTGTTCCTCCCCTTCCTGTCGGGCCAGGAGACCCGGCACAGCATCGGCATCGTCGGCTTCGAGGTCATGCTCGCCATCGCGCTCACCGCCGGCCTGCAGCGGTTCACCTCCTACCGCCGCTGGCTGTGGCTGCACCGCTGCGCGTACCCGGCGGTCGCGCTCACCGCGCTGCACGCGTGGTTCGGCTCGATCGCCAACGGCCACCTCGCGGTCGTCTGGCTGGGTGGCATCACGCTGCTCGTCCCGGCGGTCACGGTGTCGCTGCTGCGGTTCATGCCCGCGCGGACCCTGGAACGCATCGGACTCGTGGAAGAGCAGGTGGCCTGAGATGCCTTTCCGTCTGCCCGGTAGCGGGCCCCGGATCAGCGTCGACAACGACCGGTGCGAGCTCTACGGCATCTGCGCCATGGAGGCGCCGGACGTGTTCGACCTCGGCCAGGACGGCCGCCTGCGCTTCCACACGCGGCTGCTGGACGAAACCACCATGGAACAGGCGAAGATGGCCGCTCGCTGCTGCCCGATGCAGGCGGTCGTGATGAGAGGGGACCTCGATGGCTGACGGCGACCGGATCGTCATCGTCGGCGCGGGCGTCGCCGGGCTGCGTGCCGCGGAACGCCTGCGGGAACAGAACTTCGACGGCGAGATCGTCCTGATCGGCGACGAAGCGCGGCGGCCCTACCACCGCCCGATGGTCTCCAAGGCACTCGTGATGGGGACCGAACGGCCCAGCGACGTGGGCCTTTCGCACTACCTGCCCGACCTCGACGTGCACTGGCGCCTCGGCGCGCGCGTGACGCACCTGGACACCACCGAGCGGGTCGTGCACCTGCCCGGCGGCGAATCCCTCTGGTACGACGGCCTGATCGCCGCGACCGGCGTCTACCCGCGGCACCTGCCCGGGGCGCCGCGGCACGACCCGCGCGTGCGGATCCTGCGCACGGTCGAGGATTCGATGGCCGTGCGGCGCTGCCTCAACGCCAGCAAGAAGCCGGCCGTCGTGATCGGCGCCGGCCTGATCGGCAACGAGTTCGCCGCGAGCATGCGGCACATCGGCCGGGACGTCACCCTGGTCGGCCACGCGAAGGCGCCGCTGCACCGCTTCGGCGACCGCGTCTCCAGCGGCATCGTCGAGGCGCACCACGAGCACCGCGCGAAGCTGGCGATGAAGAGCGAAGTGCGGCACTGGATCAGCACGAAGGACACCGTCGGGCTGCACCTGACGAACAACCAGCTGCTGGTCGCCAGCGTCGTCGTGCTCGCCATCGGCAGCGTCCCGTCGGTCGACTGGATGCGCGGCTCCGGCCTCGACATCAGCGACGGCGTGCTCTGCGACGCGAAGCTGTTCGCCGAGGGCGCCTCCGACGTCGTCATCGCCGGCGACATCGCGCGCTGGCCGAACCTGCGCTTCGACGAGACCCCGCGGCGGGTCGAGCACTGGATCAACGCCGTCGAGTCGGCCCGGCACGCGGCGGACAACCTGCTGATGGGCCAGTCGAGCGCGAAGCCGTTCACCCCGCTCCCCCGCGCGTGGTCGACGCTGTACGACACGCGGCTGCAGATGTGCGGGATGCCGTCGCTGGCCGAGGACACCGTGTCACTGGCCGACGGCATCACCGGCTTCATCCGCGACGGGCGGCTCGTCGGCATCTCCGCGTGGGACAAGCCGCGCGCGATGCTCGACTGGATGGCCGAGCTCGACCGCCGGCTGCCCGCGCCCGACTACGTGCCGGAGCCGGAGCCCGCTCCCGCCCCGGAGGTCGCGGAGGTCCCCACGGTCGAACCGGCGGTCGCCGCGCTGGCGGCCGACGTCCCGACGGAGTTCGACAGCGGCTTCGACCACCAGGCTTTCGAGCGCGAGTTCGAAAGCGAGTTCGCCAACGACATTCCCACGACGGCGTTCCCCGCGCTGGCGGCCCCGCCCACCACGGCGTTCGCCGCGCAGCCCGGGGCCGCGGCGCCGCCGACCATGGCCATCCCGATGGGGAGGTAGAGAAAAGCCGGGACGTGGCTGCGCGCGGCGGCCATCGTCCCCTCGCCGGTCACCACGCCCCCTCCGCGGCTGGGCGGTGTGGTGACCGGCCCCCACTGTGACACCCGAGGCTCCGCCTCGGGCCGGGGCTCCGCCACCCGGAGCCCCCGAAAGGAAGCCGTCCCCCTGCCCGCCTCGCGTCTGTAGTGGACAGAGCGCCCGGCGGGCCAGGAGAGGGCCATCCCGAGGGAACCCGACGCCCCCGGGGTGGCCTTCTTCCGGCGCACCGGGCGGGGGCCCGGGGTCGAGCGCCGCGGCGGTCCGCCGCCACGGCGTGCACGTCCGTACCGGCCCTTCCCGGGGGAAGGGTATGCCGCCGGGAAAGGCCGGTACGGGCGAAAGTCGGGTTCGGGGTTGCACCGGCGAAGGCCGTCTCGAGGGAAACGGGAGCCCTCGAGGCGGCCTTCACCTCGTCCGCCGCCGGGACTACGCCACGACCAGCGCGCCGAGCACCAGGACCGCCGCGCCGGCCACGCGCAGCCCGGTGTCCGCGCCCGCGACGAACGCCGTGACGGCGTCGGATCCGCGGCTCGTCGCGGACATGACCGTGCCGATGACGGCGACGCCGAGCGCGCTGCCGAACTCGCGGGTGGTGGCCTGCAGCCCGGTGCCGACGCCGGCCTGCTCGGGCGGCAGCGAACCGGTGATGACGCCCGACAGCGTCGGCAAGGCGAGCGTCACGCCGATGCCGGTCACCACCAGCCACGCCGCGTAGACCGCGTACGGCGTTTGAGCGTCGCTTGTGGACAGTCCGAGCAGGCCGCCGCCGACGAACGCGAAGGCGAGCGCGACCGTGGCGTCCAGGCCGATCCGCCGGGTCAGCCCGCCGGTGTGGCGGCCGCCGAGGATGATCGGAACGGTCAGCGGGACGATGCCGAGCCCGGTGCCCAGCACGCTGAACCCCTTGGCGTACTGCAGGAACGACGCGTTGACGTAGAACAGCGCGAACATGCCGAAGAACACCGTCGTCAGGCCGAGGCAGGCACTGCGCAGGCCCGGGATCCGGAACAGCCGCGGGTCCAGCAGCGGGTGCCCGGCCTTCAGTTCACGGAGCGTCCAGGCCGTGAACAGCACGGCGGCACCGCCGAACCCGGTCACGACGACCGCGCTCCCCCACCCCGCCTCCGGCCCCTGGACGATCCCCACGAGCAGGGCCACCGAGGCGCCGACGAGCAGCAGCGCGGCGACGGGGTCGAGCCGGCGGTCGTGGCGCGACGACACCGGGGCGACCCGCGCCACCAGCGCGGCTCCGGCCAGCGCGATCGGCACGGCGGCGGCGAACAGCCAGCGCCACGACCCGGACGTCAGGACCAGCCCGCCGCCGACGTTGCCGAGGACGCCGCCGATGCCGGTCATCGACGCCCAGGTGGCGACGGTCGCGGCCTTCTTCTCCGGCGGCACGGCGTGCAGGAGGACGGCGAGCGAGTTGGGCAGCACCGCGGCGGCCCCGACGCCGGTGAGCGCGCGGCCGGCGAGCAGGACGACGGCGTCCGGGGCCAGCGCCGACAGCAGCGCGCCGGCGGCGAACAGCCCGAGCCCGGCCAGCAGCACGCCCTTGCGGCCGTAGCGGTCGCCCGCGGCGCCGCCGGGGATGACCAGGCAGGCGAACACGATGACGTAGGTGTCGACGATCCAGACCAGCGTGGCCGCCGACGGGTGCAGCCCGCTCGCGGCGAGCATCGGGACGGCGAGGTTGACCGCCGCGACCATGCCGACGACGAGGGCGACGCAGGCGCACATCAGCGTCAGCAGGCCGCCGGTTCGTTGCTTGAGGTGCATGGGACCGACGGTAGAAATCGGGGGCCGTGTCGTGCCACGCAACTTCGGCAAAGGTGGTTTGCGTACGCTGCAACCATGGCGGACCAGCTGGACCTGAACCTGCTGCGGGTGTTCGACGCCCTGCTGCGGGAAGGGAGCGTGACGGCGGCGGCCGAGCGCCTCCACCTGTCCATCCCGGCGGCGAGCCGCGCGCTGGGCCGGCTGCGGCGGGCGATGGGCGACCCGATCCTGGTGCGCGCCGGGCGCGGGATGGCGCCGACACCGTTCGCGCTCCGCACGGCACCACGGGTGCGGTCGCTGCTGGAGGAGGCGGCGTCCCTGGTCAACGTGGACTTCTCGGTCGCCGGTCTCGAGCGCACGTTCACGATCCGCATCAACGACGGCGTGGCGGCGACCCTGGCGACGGCGGCGGTCGAGGCCACGGCGGCGGCCGCCCCGGGCGTCACGCTGCGGTTCGTCGCGGAGGGCACCGAAAGCACGGAGGCGCTGCGCGACGGCTCGATCGACCTCGACATCGGCGCGGGCGAGGTCCCGGCACCGGACATCAGGACGGCGGTGCTGTACCGCGAGCGGCTGGTCGGCATCGTCCGCGCGGACAGCCCGCTGGGCCGCCGTCCCACACTGGCGCAGCTGTGCCGCCACCCGCACGTGTCGGCCTCCCGCCGCGGCCGGGCCCGCGGGCCACTGGACGAGGTCTTGGCGGCGGCGGGCCTGCAGCGGCACGTGGCGGCGGTGGTCCCGACGTCGGCGCTGGCGTTGCTGCTGGTGGCGTCGAGCGCGCACGTCGGGCTGGTCCCGGAGCGCCTGGCCGAGCAGCACGGCCCGGCGCTGGGACTGCGCCGGTTCCCGATCCCGGCGGAGCTGCCGGAGGTGGAGGTGGGCCTGTTCTGGCACGCCCGCCTCGACGCGGACCCGGCCCAGCGCTGGCTGCGCGACACGCTCCGCGACGCGCTCCGCTGACCCCAGCGCCCCAATGGGGGCGCTCTTGCCGAAGCGTGCCGCGGTGGCCGTCCGGTGTGGCACGATCGGTCCGTGAGCAGCACGTCCCCCGCCGAGCAGTACCTGCGCGACCTCGCGCTGCTGCGCCGCGTCAAGGACCGGATCGACCGGGAGTACGCCCAGCCGCTCGACGTCGAGGCGCTCGCCAAGGGCGCCGGCATGTCCGCCGGGCACCTCAGCCGCCAGTTCCGGAAAGCCTACGGAGAGTCACCGTATTCGTACCTCATGACGCGGCGGATCGAACGCGCGATGGCGCTGCTGCGCAAGGGCGAGCTGAGCGTCACCGAAGTCTGCTTCACCGTCGGCTTCTCGTCGCTGGGCACCTTCAGCACCCGGTTCGCCGAGCTGGTCGGCGTGCCGCCGAGCGTCTACCGCGAAGAGCAGGCCGCGGCCACCGTCGGCATGCCGCCGTGCGTGGCCAAACAGGTCACCAGACCGATCAGGAATCGAGAAGCGCGGCCCTCGGCGGCCACCTAGGGTGACGACCATGGACGTCACCATTCACTCGAGCTTCCTCCCGCACACCGACCCGGAAGCCTCCCTCGCCTTCTACCGCGACCTGCTCGGCTTCGAGGTCCGGATGAACGTCAAGTACGGCGACCTGGCGTGGATCACCGTGGGTCCGCCGAACCAGCCCGACACCGCGATCGTGCTGGCGCCGGCGACCGCGACGCCCGGCCTCACCGACGACGAGCGCCGCACCATCAACGAAATGATGGCCAAGGGCACCTACGCCGGCATCAACCTCGCCACCAAGGACCTCGACGCCCTCTTCGCGAAGCTCGAAGCGGGCAACGCCGAGGTCGTCCAGGAGCCGGTCGAGCAGCCCTATGGCGTCCGCGACTGCTCCTTCCGCGACCCCGCCGGGAACCTCCTGCGCATCCAGGAACTCCGCTGACCGAGGTCGCGGCCCGCTCCTACCGCCAGGTCCTCGCCGACCGGCGCGTGGCCGGGCTGCTGCTGGGGGACCTGCTGGCAGGAGTCGGCACCGGCATGATCATCGTCGCGATGCCCGTGCAGACGCTGTCCCTACACGGGAGCGTCCCGAAGGCGATCGCGATCGGGCTGGTGGAGGCCGCGCCGTTCGTGCTGTCGACCGTCCTCGCGCTGGCCATCGGGCTGGGGCGGGTGCGCGTCCCGCCGCGCGCCCTGCTGGTCGCCGACTGCGTGCTGCGGTCGCTCACCTTCGCCGCGCTCGGCGTCCTGGCCGTCACCGGGCGGCTCACGCTGCCCGTCCTGATCATCGGCCTGCTCTTCGGCGCGACGGGCAAGCTGGCCGGGTCGAGCAGCCGCCGCCTCCTGGCGACGTCGGCGGCGGGCGAAGCCGGGCGGTTCTCCGTCAACGGCCTGCTCGGCCTGAACACCACGTTCGCGCTCTACATCGCCGGGCCGGTGCTGGGCGGGCTGGTCGTGGCGACGGCGGGCGCGGGGTACGCGCTCTTCTTCGACGCGGCCGGCGCGCTGGTCCTGCTGGCGGCCACCCTCCTCTTCGTCCCTCGCGCGGGCGGGGACCGGGACGCCCTGCGCGAGCCGAAGACGTCCGGCTGGCGGATCCTGCGGCGCCGCCCGGTGGCCGCGCGGCTGCTGGTCGTCGAGTTCTTCTTCAACTTCCTCTACATGCCCATCGAGGTGGCGCTCCCGCTGTACGTGAGCGGGACGCTGCACGCCGGCGCGTCCGGCCTGGGGTTGCTGTGGGGCGCGCTCGGGGTCGGCGCGTTCCTCGGTGCCGCGCTGGTCAACCAGCTGCGGAACCTGCCGCAGCGGCCGCTGCTGGTCGCGATCATCGGCCTGTGGGCGCTGTGCCCGATCGGGCTCGCGGTCACCGGCGACCTCACGCTCGCGCTGGTCGTCTTCGGCCTGGGCGGCCTGGTGTACGCGCCGTTCACGCCGGTCGCCTACAGCTTCCTGCAGTCCGGGCTGGCCCCGGGCGAACAACAACAAGTCGTCACGCTGTGGACGACCGGCGCCACCGTGGCCGCGCCCCTGGGCCTGGCCCTCGGCGGCCCGCTCATCGAACTGGCCGGCAACACCGGCGGGCTCGTGCTGTCCGGCGTGCTGACCCTGCTGCTGCTCCCGATCGCGGCCCGGGCGGTGCTCGACCGCACGTCGAAAGGGGAACCGACATGTGTCTCGGCCTGACCGCCGCCGCGCGCGAGCACTTCCGCGAACTGGTGCTGCTGCGCCGCGTCCGCGACCGCATCGGCCGCGAAGCGGCCTTCGACCTCGAAGCGCTCGCCCGCGACACCGGCCTGACCACCGCGCAGTTCGTCGACCGGTTCCGGCGGGCCTACGGCGCGACCCCGCACGACTACCAGCGGTCCGCTCACGCCGTCCGCACCCTCACCTCCGAACGAGCGCTGGAGACCCGATGACCAAGCACGTCGCCGACAGCCACGACCTGATCCGCGTCCACGGCGCGCGCGTGAACAACCTCAAGGACGTCCACGTCGAACTGCCGAAAAGACGGCTGACGGTGTTCACCGGGGTTTCCGGCTCCGGCAAGAGCTCGCTGGTGTTCGCCACGATCGCCGCGGAGTCGCAGCGGCTGATCAACGAGACCTACAGCACGTTCGTGCAGGGGTTCATGCCGACGCTGGCCCGGCCCGACGTCGACGTCCTCGACGGGATCACCACCGCGATCATCGTCGACCAGGAGCGGATGGGCGCCAACCCGCACTCGACGGTCGGCACGGCCACGGACGCGAACGCGATGCTGCGCATCCTCTTCAGCAGGCTCGGGCAGCCGCACATCGGTTCGCCGCAGGCGTTTTCGTTCAACGTCGCCTCGATCAGCGGCGCGGGCGCGGTCACCATCGAGAAGGCCGGGCGGCAGATCAAGGAGCGGCGCAGCTTCAGCATCACCGGCGGCATGTGCCCGCGCTGCGAGGGCCGCGGCAAGGTCAACGACATCGACCTGACCGCCCTGTTCGACGAGAACAAGTCGCTCAACGAGGGCGCGATCACCATCCCCGGCTACAGCATGGAGGGCTGGTACGGCCGCATCTTCCGCGGCTCCGGCTTCTTCGACCCGGACAAGCCGATCAAGAAGTACACCAAGAAGCAGTTCAACGACCTGGTGTACAAGGAACCGACCAAGATCAAGGTCGAGGGCATCAACCTGACCTACTCGGGGCTGGTGCCGGCGATCCAGAAGTCCTTCCTGTCCAAGGACGTCGACTCGATGCAGCCGCACATCCGCGCGTTCGTCGAGCGGGCGGTGACGTTCCAGACCTGCCCGGACTGCGACGGCACGCGCCTGTCGCCCGAAGCCCGGTCGTCGAAGATCGACGGGATCAGCATCGCCGACGCGTGCGCGATGCAGATCAGCGACCTCGCCGCGTGGGTGGGGAAGCTGGCCGAGCCGTCGGTCGCGCCGCTGCTGGACGCGCTGAAGCACACGCTGGACTCGTTCGTCGAGATCGGCCTCGGCTACCTTTCCCTCGACCGTCCATCCGGGACGCTCTCGGGCGGGGAGGCCCAGCGCACCAAGATGATCCGGCACCTGGGCTCGTCGCTCACCGACGTCACCTACGTGTTCGACGAGCCGACGATCGGCCTGCACCCGCACGACATCCGGCGCATGAACGACCTGCTGCTGCAGCTGCGGGACAAGGGCAACACGGTGCTGGTCGTCGAGCACAAGCCGGAGGCGATCGCGATCGCCGACCACGTCGTCGACCTCGGGCCGCGCGCCGGCACCGAAGGCGGCGAAATCGTCTTCGAGGGCACGGTGGCCGGTCTGCGCAAGAGCAGGACGCTGACCGGGCGGCACCTCGACGACCGCGCGTCGCTGAAGTCGTCCGTCCGCTCGCCGTCGGGCTTCCTCGAGGTGCGCGGGGCTTCGACGCACAACCTGCAGGACGTCGACGTCGACATCCCGCTCGGCGTGCTGGTGGTGGTGACCGGGGTGGCGGGGTCGGGCAAGAGCTCGCTGATCCACGGCTCGGTGTCCGGCGGCGAGGGCGTGGTGACGGTGGACCAGACCGGGATCCGCGGTTCGCGCCGCAGCAACCCGGCGACGTACACCGGGTTGCTGGAGCCGATCCGCAAGGCGTTCGCCAAGGCCAACGGCGTCAAGCCGGCGCTGTTCAGCGCGAACTCCGAGGGCGCGTGCCCGAACTGCAACGGCGCCGGCGTGATCTACACCGACCTGGGGATCATGGCCGGCACGGCGACGCCGTGCGAGGTGTGCGAGGGCAAGCGGTTCAACGCGGAGGTCCTGGAGTACACCTTCGGCGGCCGCGACATCAGCGAGGTGCTGGGGATGTCGGTGGCTTCGGCGCTCACGTTCTTCTCGTCCGGTGACGCGGCAGTGCCGGCGGCGCACAAGATCCTGACGCACCTGTCCGACGTCGGCCTGGGCTACCTGACGCTCGGCCAGCCGCTCACGACGCTGTCGGGCGGCGAGCGGCAGCGGATCAAGCTGGCGACGCACATGGCGGAGAAGGGCGGGGTGTACGTCCTCGACGAGCCGACGGCGGGCCTGCACCTGGCCGACGTGGAGCAGCTGCTGGGCCTGCTGGACCGGCTGGTGGAGTCGGGCAAGTCGGTGATCGTGATCGAGCACCACCAGGCGGTGATGGCCCACGCGGACTGGATCATCGACCTGGGCCCGGGAGCGGGCCACGACGGCGGCCGGGTGGTGTTCGAGGGGACACCGGCCCAGCTGGTGAAGGCACGCAAGAAGACGCTGACCGGCGAGCACCTCGCGGAGTACGTCGGGTAGCGGATCGGGGTGCGCCGACGATGGGGTTCACGTGCTGACCTCGATGTGGCAGACGGTACGCCGCGGACTCCGGCCGCTGGCCGCGGCCCTCGTGGCGGCGCTCCTGGGCGTCGCCCTGCTGTCCGGGTGGGCGAACGGCGTCGACTGGCCCGCGTCGGGACGGTGGGTGGGAGCCCACCTCCCGGCGCTGGCGTTTTTCGCCGTGGCCTTCGCCTTCGCGGTCTTGGGCGCCGCCCGGATGGTGCGGACGGGCGGGTGGCGGGCGCGACCCCGCCCGATCGGGCTGAGCTGGTGGGTCGTCGTGCTGGCGGCCGCGATCGTCCTCATCGCCGTGACCGGCGCGACCGGATGGCTGCTCGCGGAGGCCGACCACGCCGTGGACCGCGGAGCCGCCCGGGTCGACGCTATCAAGACCGGCTTGGGCGTCGGCGCCGGAACGGCGGGCATCTTCGCGCTGCTCCTCGCGGTCCGGCGCCAGATCCACCAGGAGCACACGGCGGCGGACACGATCCTCGACGCCACCGAAAAGCGCGTCACGGAGCTCTACACCAAAGCGGCCGACCAGCTCGGTTCCGGCAACGCCGCCGTCCGGCTCGCGGGCCTGTACGCGCTCGCCAGGCTCGCCGACAACCACCCCGACCAGGACGAGACGGTGCTGAACGTGATCTGCGCCTACCTGCGGATGCCGCACGGCGGGCCCGCGCCGGACGAGGCCCCGGAAGCACCGGATCGGCGCGAAAGCGAACTCCAGGAGGCGCAGGTACGACTGACCGCACAACGCATCCTGGGCGATCACATCAACCTCCTGTTGCGCGGGAGGGGGAGGGTCTGGACCGGAATCGTCGACCTGACCGGCGCTCACGTACCCGGAATCGATCTCGACTTCGCAGACCTCAGTGCCGCGCGCTTGGACGGCGCCACCTTGACTCGCGCTTCCTTGGACCACGCCGATCTCGTCGGCGCGTCACTTGTCGAGGCTGACCTTTCCCACGCCGATCTCACCGGCGCCGATCTCGACGGCGCCGACTTGACGGATGCGAACCTCGCGCACGCGAACCTCGATCGTGCCAACCTCACCGACGCGAAACTCGCGCGCGCCGACTTCACGGGCGCCCGGCTCCCGGACGGGATGGAGTTCCGCGACGGCCGCATCGTGTGGATGTGACCCGCCCATACCAGAGTCCGCGGTAGGGCGGGCCCCCGCAAATTCCCTGGTGCCGTCCGGGTTCCGGGCGGGCCCCCTACCGCGAAGACTCGGGTGGGTGACCACCACAGAGATCAGCACCGGCAGCGACTTCGCCCGGCTGAGCCACCGCATCTCCGCCGCCGGCCTGATGGTGCGCCGGCCCGGCTACTACACCGTCCGGTTCGCCGTCGTCGGCGGGCTGTTCGCCGCCGGCTGGGTCGCCTTCGCGCTGCTCGGGAACTCGTGGTGGCAGCTGGCCGTCGCCGCGTTCCAGGCCGTCATGTTCGCGCAGATCGCCCTGCTCTCGCACGACCTCGCGCACAAGCAGGTCTTCCGCCGCCGGCGGCCCACCGAGATCGCCGGGATGCTCGCCGGCAACCTCGGCATCGGGATGAGCTACGGCTGGTGGATGGACAAGCACACCCGCCACCACGCCAACCCGAACCACGAGGAGCTCGACCCGGACGTCGATCCCGACATCCTCGTGTGGTCGAAGGACCAGGCCCGCAATGCGAGCGGCGTCGCCCGGTTCGTCGGGCGGTACCAGGCCTTCCTGTTCTTCCCGCTGCTGACGCTCGAAGGCCTGAACCTGCACTGGTCCGCGATCCGCGCGGTGCGCAAGCCGGGCCTGCGCCGCCGCGGCGTCGAAGCCGCGCTGCTCGCCGTGCACTTCACCGTCTACCTCACGGCGTTGTTCACCCTCCTCTCCCCCGGCCTGGCGTTGCTGTTCTTCGCCGTCCACCAGGGACTCTGGGGTGTCTACATGGGATCGATCTTCGCGCCCAACCACAAGGGCATGCCGACGCTGACCGGGCGCCCCGAGCTCGACTTCCTCCGCAAGCAGGTCCTCACCTCCCGCAACGTGCGCGGCGGCGTCGTCACCGACGTGGCCCTCGGCGGCCTCAACTACCAGATCGAGCACCACCTGTTCCCGAGCATGCCGTCGCCGCACCTGCGGCGGGCGCAGCCGATCGTCCAGGCCTACTGCGCCGAGCTGGGGATCCCCTACCTGCAGACGAGCCTCGTCGAGTCCTACCGGCAGGCCCTCACCCACCTGCATGAAGCTGGGGCACCTCTCAGGAACCGTTCGTAGACTCGGGGCATGAGGAAGACGATCGCGGCCCTGAAGGACTTGCCGGCGGCGTTCGGCGCGAAGGCCACCGGCGCGCGAGCCGAGCGGGTCCGCTCGTCGCCGCAGTTCGACGGCAAGGTGTTCCGCAACGCCGCGCCGCGGCTTCCGATGACCGCGGCGTCGATGCGGACGATCTTCCGGGAGATGTTCTTCGGCGAGCACCGCGAGCTGCGCAAACCCGCCGGGGCGGTGCCGCTGGTCGCGGCGGCGCCGGTCGAGGCGGCCGACGGCCTGCACCTGACCTGGTACGGCCACGCGTCGGCGCTGGTCGAGCTGGACGGCGCCCGCATCCTGCTCGACCCGGTGTGGAGCGACCGCGTGTCCCCCGCGGCGTTCGCCGGCCCCCGGCGGCTGCACGAGCCGCCGGTCCCGTTGTCGGGCGTCGGCCGGGTCGACGCGATCGTGATCTCGCACGACCACTACGACCACCTGGACCTGGCGACGGTCCGCGAGCTGGTGACGTCGTCGGAAGCGCCGTTCCTGGTCCCGCTCGGGGTGGGCGCGCACCTGGAACGCTGGCACGTCCCGGCCGGCCGGATCATCGAGCTCGACTGGCACGAAGAAGCGACGGTCGCGGGTGTCCGGTTCGTGGCGACCCCGGCCCAGCACTTCTCCGGCCGCGGCATCACCAACGACGACACGCTGTGGACGTCGTGGGCGCTGCTGGGCCCGGAGCACCGCGTGTTCTACAGCGGTGACACCGGCTATTTCGACGGGTTCGCCGCGACCGGCGAAGCGCACGGCCCGTTCGACGCGGCCCTGATCCAGATCGGCGCCTACGCCCCGCACTGGCCGGACATCCACATGACGCCGGAGGAAGGCGTCGCGGCGGGGATCGACGTCCGGACGAAGCTGCTGGTCCCGGTCCACTGGGCGACGTTCCAGCTGGCGATGCACCCGTGGGGCGAGCCGGCGGACCGCGTGTGGCGCGAGGCGAAGGCGGCGGACCTGCCGCTGGCCATCCCCCGCCCGGGCGAGCGCATCGACGCGGGCGCTCCCCCGGCGGTCGACGGCTGGTGGCAGGCGCTGTGAAGCTGAAGCTCGACCTCCACGACATCTACAACCGCGGCGGCGAGATCGACCGGGCGCTCAAGGCGATCATCGACGAGGCCGTCGCCAAGAAGGCGCCGCTGGTCGAGATCATCCCCGGCAAGGGGTCGGGTCAGCTGAAGAAGCACGTGCTGCGGTTCCTCGAGCGCAAGGACGTCAAGGCGCTCTACCACCGCGTCGAAAAGGACAAGGACAACTTCGGCCGGGTGTTCGTGCACTTCCGCTGGAAGTGATCAGCCGGGCGGTGGGACGGTCTCGAAGCCCCACGCCTCACGGAAGGCGCTCACGGTCAGCCAGGCGAGCCGGGCGTTGACGGCGAAGAGCTGACGCACCGAGCTGAGAGTGTCGAACGACCCGTCGCCCTCCTCGCGGCCGCGCTCGAAGTCGGCCGGGCTGAAGCCGGCGCCGAAGACTTCGAGGACGGTCGCGAGGTAGTAGAGGTACCCGAGGGTCTCCAGCTGCAGCCGGTACAGCGGGACCAGCTCGGCGCCGACGGTGATCGGTGGCTGCCGCACCGCGCGCAGCAGCACGGCCGGATCGGCGACCGCGTGGGCGTCGACGTGCCGGACCAGGTCGCTCACGATGACGTCGTCGTACGCGCCGTGCGCCACCACTGTGCGCAACGCGCCCAGCTTGTTCCGCAGGTCACCGCCGACCATCCGGCCCGAGACCTCGGGGAGGGAACCGCTTTCGCGGATCATTTCCCTGGCTGTCCGGATCAGTTCCCGGGGCAGGCCGCCCGACAGGCAGTGGGCAAGACAGGTGAAGGGATCCGGGAGGCCGAGGACACGGCTGCTCAGCATCTCCTTCGCTTCCCCGAGGGTCAGGTACTCGAGCCGCAAGATGACGTCGAACGTGCTGTCGAACGCGTTCCGGACCGGGAGTCCCCGTCGTTCGAAGGACGCGAGGGCGTCCTCCGAAACCGACACGAGCAGCAGAAATCCCTGGACGCCGACGTCCACCAGCGACTTGATCTCGTTGACGAAGTCCTGGGCGTCCTCCGGGGAAGCGATCTTGTCGAGCTCGTCCAGGATGATCACCACGGACGGGGTGGCGACATCGGGCTCCTTCCGCACGCACTCGACCGTCGCTTTGAGGAACGCGCCGAATTCGCGGACGATCTCCGGGTAGCTCCGGGGCTGGCGGGTCCGCTCCCGGGAACCGCTGAGGCCGAGCTCCGCGCCGGCGAGCACGCCGAGCTTCCCGGACCAGCCCGAGGTGTGCTTCTGCTGGAACCTGATCTCGTCGAGCTGCTCGGCCGCTTCGCGCCGCAGCTCGGGCAGGGTGCGCGGATCCGCGTCGTGCCGGGATTCCCCGGACGGGCTCGCGGGAGGTCCCGCGGCGACGCCCGGCCGGCCGCGCAAAGCCACGGCGAGTGCCGCGCCCGCCGCGACCAGGGACACCACGGGCCACCAGAGCGACGTGAGCCACGCCCTGACGTCGGCCTTCGGGTCGCGCAACGACAGGGAGCCCGCCAGTCCCAGGACGAGCCAGGCGACGACGATCGCGGCGAACGGCCACCACCGGTGGAACCGGGTGCGCCAGACGTCCCGGGAGCCGGGCGGTTCGGCGGTCGTCACCCCTGCTCGATCGCAGAACTCGATGACCGCTTCGCACAGTCCCGCGTACAGGTGCAGGACGAACTCGCGCATGTCGTAGCGCACCGGCACGCTTTCGAGCAGCGCGATGTGCTTGGAGTTCTCTTCGGCGAGCAGCTTGCCCTGCCGGAAGACCTCGAGCCACGTGGACTTCCCGGAACCCCGGGGGCCGGCCACGCCGATCGCACCCCCGCTGATGCCGGCCAGCGTCATCTCGAGCTTCTTGCCGGCCGCGGTCTTGCGGGCGACCGGCTTTTCCGCGCGCATGTGGCCGAGCGCACCGGGGGCGTAGCTCGGCAACGTCGTGCTGAACGGCGGGTCGTGCACGGCGTTGGTGTGGAAGACGACCCGCTGCAGCACGGGCCCGACGGCTTCCTTCCGCCAGTCCGCGACGAGGTCGTCGCGCCGCTGCTCCAGCTCGCCGAGCCGCCGTTTCCACCCCCGGCTGAACTTGCGGGTGACGTCCCCGGACAACCACCGGGGCACCCGCGGGCCGAGCAGCAGCGGACCGCCGAGGACGAGGACCACCAGGGACAGCAGGTCCGCGGCCAGCCAGGTCACCCAGTCCGGCCCCGATACCGGCACGACCCCGGTCAGCACCAGGGCCGAGAGGGTGATCGCGACGACGGCGACCCCGAGTTCCCGGCCGAACACCGAATCGGGGATGCGGCCACCCCGTGCCTCTTCCGCTTTGGCGGGCCCGATGGCGAGCCCGAAGGCGAGAAAAGCCGCCGCCATGGCCAGGACGGCCGCGACGCCCCAGATCACGGCGGCGAAGACCGGGCCCAACGCTTCGATGGACGGCGTCCAGAGCCGCCAGAGCGACAGCAGGAACACCGCGAGGAAGACGGTGATGAACGGCCAGCTCGCGCCGTATCCGGCCGGTTCCCCGGTGAGCCTGCGGCCCGCCCAGGCCACGGCCACGGGAGCCGGGCGGAAGAGGGTGGCGAGGCCGGCCACCACCACGGCCGCCGACACCCAGAAGTGGCCGGTGGAGCTCAACGGCGTCTGGAGCAGCTGCCAGAAGACCAGCGGGGAGATCACCCCGATCCACAGGGTGGCGCCGAGCGCCGCGTGCGCCCGCTTGTCCCGGACATCCGGCGGACCGGCCGGCGGAACGGGTGACTCCCGGTGCACCGCCAGGGTCTGCTCGGCGTGATCGACCGCATCGCTCTGGGCTCTGGTCTCGTTGCGCAGCGCGGACCGGTCTTCGACCACCCTGGTGACCACGTCGCGGCGAACCTCGCCGAGGTCGGTTCCCGGACGGTCCCGGCGCAGGTCGGGCTCGAGCTTGTCGAACTGCTCGCCCGCCAGGTTCCGCAGTTCTTCCGCGAGCCAATCGGCGACCTCACCAGTCGGCTCCACGAGGGCGCGCCCGGAACCGGGACTGGTCTGCGGCGAAGCGGTCACAGAGCGGAATGCTAGCGAAGCGGACCGTACTGGCCGGGCGAAACGAAGGAATTCGTGGTCAGAACCGGCTGTCGTGCCGGGCTTGGGCCCAGGCGCGGTCCCACGCCGACGCGTGGACGCGGCTCACCGCGAACCGGCCGATGCCGTACATGCCGGCCAATGACCCGGTGATCGCCACCCACAGCAGGATCGCCGCGAAGATGCCGTCGGCCACCGACGTCGACGGCGAGAGCGGCTCGTTCGTCAGCTCGCCGCGCTGGTCCAGCCACACCGATACGCGAGTGCCGGCCGGGCTGCCCGCGTCGGCCAGCACGTCGCCGGTGTGGCGGGCTCCGCGGGCGTCGAACCAGGCCGCCTGGACCGTCGTCTGGTCGGCCGGCGCACCCGCGCCGTCGGTGCTGTAGGCCTGGCTGGGCGCCGCGGCGAGGGACACCGCCGTCGCCGGGTGGCGGGTGGTGCGTTCCTGCGCGGCGCGGGCGGTCTGCGCGGCGTAGGTCTCGGAGCCGAACGCCGCCGCGAACGGCAGCGCCAGCAGCGCCCCGGCGAAGACCAGCACCAGCAGGGCGGCCTCGACGCGGTCGCCGAGCCTGGTCAGCGGGTTGCGGCCGGGGTGCAACCGGCGCCGGAACCGGGCGATCCGTCCGCTGGGCCCTCGCATGCGCGGCACTCCTCCCAGAAAAACTTCAACTGGGTAACAGTGTGCCCGCGAGAGTTCGACTTACTCTCGTGATTGGGACGCGGCCCACCTGTGAAACCCTGCACAACCACCCGGTCGCGTCAACTCGCCGCGATCGCCGACCACAGCGCGTGAGCGATCTCGCGCCCGCAGACGTCGGTGTGGCCGCGGACGAACCGGTCCGCCAGCAAGTTGTGCGGGACTCCCGGCCGCCACCGGTAGGTCCCGCTCACCGGCAACAACTCCGCCGCGACGGCCTCCGCGGTCCGCTGCGCGCCGCTGCGGCCGATCGCGCCGTAGCAGCCGGCCGCGGCGCCGGCGATCCGCGAGGCGATCGCGAACGCGGTCCCGACCTCGAGGTCGTGCGCGGAGTGCGTGACGAGGATCGGCCCGGTCACGACCCCCTCGGCCACGACCCGGCGGAACGATCCGGCGAAGCCGTGGTGCGAGAACGCCGCCTGCAGCAGGGTCAGCGTGGCCAGGGACCCGGCCGGGCGCTCGTTCGCGGCCGCCGTGACGAGCCGGGCGCCGAAGCTGTGGCCGACGAGGTGGACCTTCGGCCCGGCCAAGCCGGCCAGCAGCGGCGCGAGACCGCGGACACCGACTTCGCCCGCGCGGGCCTTCAGCTCGTAGTAGGCGAGGAAATCCAGCAGCTGCCCGGCCGCGTCGGCGCCGAGCCGGTCCATCACCGTGCCGCCGGGGAGCGTGAACAGCTGCGTCGACGCGTCTTCGGGGTCGTCCGCGCCGCGGGCGGCCGCCGAGAGCAGCGCGGCGGCGAACGCCGTGCGCGCGGTCGCGCGGGCGGTCAGCGCCGGCACGAGGTCGGCCGCGGCGTCGATGGTGAGCCGGTGCTCGGGCACCAGCTCCCGCAGCAGGTCCAGCCGCTCGGTCAGGCCGGCCTCGGCGAGCTTGCGCGAGGGCCACAGCACGCAGGCGAACGCGATCCGCCGGCCCGGCAGGTCGCCCGAAACCGCGCGCAGCGACCCCGCCAGCGCCGAATAGAGCAGCCGCGCGACCAGGGGATCGTCGTTCCAGCCGTGCGTCAGGACGACGAGGTCGGTGACCGCCGGATCGGCCGCGAGCGCCCGCACGGCCGCGCCGCGGTCGCCGGCGAGCTCGCCGGCCCGGTCGAACTCCACCTCGGCGGCCGGGAAACCGGACAGCTGCACGGAGGTCCTCCTCGGGCGACGACTCCCGGTGAGTCGCCCCCCGCCCCGCGCTTGTTACTCAGAGCCAGTCGTCGGGACGCGGCCACGGCATCAGCGCCGACAACGCGTCCTTCGCCGGTTCGGTGACCGCGTACCGGCCCCGGTGGAACAGCAGCGGCCGGGCGTCCGACGGCGCGCCCAGCGCGGTCACGCGCCCGATCACGACGTAGTGGTCGCCGGCCTCGTGGACGGCTTCCAGCGCGCAGTCGATCCACGTCAACGCGCCGTCGAGCAGCGGCGCCCCGGACGGCGCGGGTGTCCAGCCGACCCGGGCGAACTTGTCCTCGCCGCGGGCGCCGAACACCGCGCTGACCTCCTGCTGGTCCTCGGCCAGCACGTTGACCGCGAACCGGCCCGCCGCGGCCAGCACCGGCCACGTCCGCGAGGTTCGGGCCGGGCAGAACAGCACCAGCGGCGGGTCCAGCGACAGCGCGGCGAACGACTGGCAGGCGAACCCGGCGAGGGTGTCGCCGTGCCGGCCGGTGACCACCGTGACGCCGGTGCAGAAGTGCCCGAGGACGCTGCGGAAGCCGGCCTGGTCGACCGCCGGCGCGGTCATGCGCCCGGGGGCCGCGCGCCGACCGAGAAGTCGTGGCCCCACAGCGAAACCGCGGTGCTCTCGCGGGCGATCCAGTGGTCGTCGTCGACCTGGCGGCCCTCGCAGCCGAACTCGACGTCGAAGCCGCCGGGGGTCTTCATGTAGAACGACAGCATCAGGTCGTTGACGTGCCGGCCGAGCGTGGCCGACATCGGCACCTTCCGCCGGATCGCGCGGTCGAGGCACAGGCCGACGTCGTCGGTGTTCTCGACCTCGACCATCAGGTGCACGATCCCGGACGGCGTCGGCATCGGCAGGAACGCCAGGCTGTGGTGGCGCGGGTTGCAGCCGAAGAACCGCAGCCACGCCGGTGGCCCGTCGGCGGGCCGGCCGACCAGCTGCGGCGGCAGGCGCATCGAGTCGCGCAGCCGGAAGCCGAGGACGTCGCGGTAGAACCGCAGCGAGGCTTCGTCGTCCTTTGTGGACAAGACGACGTGGCCGAGGCCCTGCTCGCCGGTGACGAACTTGTGGCCGTACGGGCTCACCACCCGCCGGTGCTGCAGCGCGACGCCGTGGAACACCTCCTGGGTGTTGCCGGACGGGTCGTCGAAGCTGATCAGCTCGTCGACGCGGCGGTCGGCCAGCTCGTCGGGCGTGCCTTCCTTGTACGGCACCGACGCACTGTCCAACCGCGACCGCAGCTCGGCCAGCTCACCCGCGTGAGCCACCTCCCAGCCGGTGACCGCCAGGCGATCCGCCGAACCGGGCGAGATCACCAGGCGCGCCGGGAAGTCGTCCATGCGCAGATAGAGCGCGTCCGGGTTGGTGCCGCTGCCTTCGACCATGCCGAGCACCTTGAGCCCGTACTCGCGCCAGGCCGCCATGTCGGTGGCTTCGATGCGGAGGTAGCCCAGTGACCGGATGCCCATCAGGAACTCCCGAGGAAGTCGAGGGCCAGCCGGTTGAACTCGTCGAACTTCTCCAGCTGGGCCCAGTGCCCGCAGCCGCCGAAGACGTGCAGCTGCGCGCGCGGGATGGTCTTCAGCGCCACGAGTGCGCCGTCCAGGGGGTTGACGCGGTCTTCGCGACCCCAGATCAAGAGCACGCGCTGGCGCAGCCGGTGGGCTTCGCGCCAGAGCATGCCCTCTTCGTAGGTTTCGGGGTGGGCGAACGACTTCCCCATCGCCCGCATCGCGGCCAGGGACTCCGGCGTGTTCGCCGCGGCGAAGCGTTCGTCGATCAGCTCGTCGGTGATCAGCGCCTGGTCGTGGACCATGATCCGCAGGAACGCTTCCATCCGCTCCCGGCTGGGGTGGGCGCCGAACTTCCCGAGGTTCTTGACGCCCTCGGTCGGGTCGGGCGCGAACAGGTTGACGCTCAGCCCGCCCGGTCCCATCAGCACGAGCCGTCCCGCGCGCTTCCCGTGGTTCAGCGCGAACCTCACCGCGGCCCCGCCACCCAGGGAGTTGCCGACGAAGTGGGCGCGTTCGATGCCCAAAGCGTCCATCAGGCCGGCGACGGCGTCCGCGCTGTGCCGGAAGTACTGCGGGTGCTCGGTCGGCTTGGCGGACCGCCCGAAGCCGGGCTGGTCGACGGCGATCGTCCGGTAGTGCTTGGCGAACTCCGGCAGGTTGCGCCCGAAGTTGCTCCACGCCGACGCGCCGGGCCCGCCGCCGTGCAGCAGGATGACCGTCTCGGCGTGCTCGGCGCCCGACTCGTGGTAGTGCAGCTTCAGCGAGCCGGCCTGGACGTACTTGCCTTCCGGTGCGGCCATCAGTACATCGCGTTCTCGACGGGGAGCCCGAAGGCTCCGGTGCCGAACATGACGTACGCGCGCTCGGCGTCGTTGGCCGCGTGGACCCGGCCGGCGTGCGCGTCGCGCCAGAAGCGCTGGATCGGCGTGCCGCGCTGGATCGCGCGGCCGCCGGAGTTCTCGAAGAGCCGGTCGATCGCCGCGATCGCGCGTTCGGTGCCGCGCACCTGGTCGCGCCGGACGCGCAGCCGCAGGTCCGCGGGCAGCCGCTCCTCGCGCTTCGCGAGTTCGTACAGCTCCTCGATGTTGCGGGTCAGCTGCAGCCAGGCCGCGTCGATCTCGCTGGCCGCTTCGGCGATCCGCACCTTGGCGAACGGGTCCTCTTTGGACTGTTCACCGGCGTACGCGGCCCGCACGCGCTTGCGCTGGTGCTCCACGTGCGCGTCGTAGGCGCCCTGCGCCATGCCGATGATCGGCGCGGTGATCGTGGACGGGTGCACCGAGCCGTAGGGCAGCCGGTACAGCGGGCCGGGGTTGACCGCCTGGCCCGGCACCTTGCACTTCGACGTCGCGATGAAGCTCAGCGCGCGGTGCTGCGGGATGAAGACGTCTTCGACGACGATGTCGTTCGAGCCGGTGCCGCGCAGGCCGACGGTGTCCCAGACGTCCACGATGGTGTAGTCCGCGATGGGCAGCAGGTAGGTGCAGAAGTCGACCGGTTTCCCGTCCTTGAACGCGGGTCCCCCGAGCAGCACCCACGTGCAGTGGCCGGAGCCGGAGGAGAAGCTCCAGCGGCCCGACAGCCGGTAGCCACCGTCGACGACCTCCGCCTTGCCCATCGGCGCGTACGACGAGGAAATCCGCACGTCTTCGTCTTCGCCCCAGACCTCTTGCTGCGCCTGCGCGTCGAACAGCGCCACGTGCCACGGGTGGACGCCGAGGATGGAGGCGACCCAGCCGGTGGATCCGCAGGCGCTCGCGATCAGCTTGACCGCGGTGTAGAAGCTCACCGGGTCGGATTCGAGCCCGCCGAACGGTTTCGGCTGCAGCATCTTGAAGAACCCGGTCTCCTGCAGGGCCTTGACGGACTCCTCGGGCACGTTCCGCGCGTCCTCGGTGTCCTGGGCCCGTTCCCGCAGGACCGGCAGGAGGTCCCGGACCCCGGCGATCACCTGCTCGCTCATGCGCAGTCCTCTCTCGTTTCGCTTCCCCCAAAGACTAGAACACGTTCTCGTTTTTGTCGAGAACGCCCTGCGCCAGGGCACTGTTGATCCCCGCCCTGCGGCCGGAAAACACGCAGTCGGCCAGCGACAACCCGCTCACGTACGACCTGGAACAGATTCCCACCGCGGTGCGCCCGGCCGCGTACAGCCCGGGTATCGGCTCCCCCGCCCCGCTCCGCACCGCGCCGGTGTCCTCGTCGACGACCAGGCCGCCGAGGGTCAGCATCGGCGTCGGGTACCCCAGGTTGGGCCGGACCGAGATGTCGATGAGCGAGAACGGCGGGTGCTCGAGCCGCCGGCGGAACTCGTCGGGCTTGCCGGCGGGGTCCGCGGTGCCGTGGTAGGCCTCCACGCTCGCGCGCAGCCCCTGTGGGTCGACGCCGGCCTTGCGCGCGACCTCCTCGACCGTCGCGCCGAGGACCCGGCCGCGGCGCAGCAGGTAGCGCAGCTGGAGCCATTGGAACCACTGGCTTTGCTTCCGGCCGTCGCGCCGCGCCTCGGCGACGATCGGCGCGTCGACGAGCAGCCAGCCCGTGCTCTCGTGCTCTTCGATGAGCTTCTCGCCGACGGCGGCGCCGTACCGGGACTCGTCGATGACCCGACGCCCGTCCGCGTCGACGATGATCCCGCCGAGGAACGCGCTGGGCGGCGTGACGAACCGCCAGGCCGAGATCCGGTCCAGTTCACCGGTCGCGCCACCGGCCTCGACGCCGAGCCGGATGCCCGACCCGTTGTCGGCGGACGTGCCGAGCGCGAGCCCGCCGCGGTACTTCGGGGCGTGCTCGCGCACCATCTCGCGGTTCGCGATGAACCCGCCGGCGGCGAGCACGACCCCGCGCCGGGCGGTGATCCGCAGCTCACGGCCGTGCGCGCGTTCGAAGCGCTCGACGCGCCGGTGCAGCGACTTGCGCAGCGACGGCACGTAGATCCCGGGCTTGGCGGCGTACCGCGCGAATCGCTGGTGCCGCGCCCGTATCCGCGCGGGCGCGTCGTTCAGCGAGTCGGCGACGAGTCCGGTGACGCGCCCGTCTTCGCACACCAGGCTCCGGACGTGCGTCTGGGTCAGCACCCGGATCCCGCGTTCGCGCACCGCCGCCGCGAGCCGGGTCATCAGCGTCTTCCCCGACGTCCCGGGCCCCTTGACCCGGTGACCGCGGGGAGCGGGCTTCGCCGCGTCGCGGAACCCGCCGGCGGCCTCGCTGCCGGAGTAGTAGAGGTAGTGGGCGTCGCTGGGGTAGGACGTCTTGTACGGGCAGAGGCTGCCTTCGAACGGCACGCCGTTGCCCTCCAGCCAGGTGATCATCTCGCGGCTGCCCTCGCAGAAGCGCCGCAGCGTCGCCTCGGAGACGACGTCCCCGGCCTCGAGCCGCAGGTAGGCGTACATCGCGTCGACGGAGTCGTCGACGCCCGCGTCGAGCTGCTGGGCGGTGCCGCCGCCCGCGTAGACCACGCCGCCGCTGACCGCGCTCGCACCGCCGCCGGCGAACCGTTCGACGATGACGACCTCGGCGCCCGCGTCGGCCGCTTCGAGGGCGGCGCAGGCGCCGGCCGCCCCGAACCCCACGATGACCACGTCCGCGAAGAGCTCGTCCATGGTCGGTACCCTAGAACTGAAACACGTTCTCGTCTATGGTGAGCGAAAGCGGCCTCTAACTCGGTAGTTGTTGAGTGGAACACGTTACAGGCGAGGTGCAATGACGGAGCAGTTCGACGTCGTCGTCGTCGGCAGCGGTGCCGCCGGGATGACCGCCGCGCTGGCCGCGGCCCACCACGGCCTCAGCGTCGTCGTCCTGGAAAAGGCGGCCTGCTTCGGCGGCTCGACCGCTCGCTCCGGCGGCGGGGTCTGGCTGCCGGGCAACCACGCGCTGCGCGCCGCCGGGATCGACGAACCGCCCGAGCGGGCCCACGAGTACCTGGCCTCGATCGTCGGCGACGTCGTCCCGGCCGTCCGGCGGGACACGTTCCTCGACCACGGGCCCGAGGTGCTGAAGTTCGTCTGCGACCACACCCCGCTGAAGTTCCGGTGGGTCCGCGACTACAGCGACTACCACCCCGAAGCACCCGGCGGACGCCCCGGCGGCCGCTCGGTCGAGCCGATGGCCTTCGACGGCAAGCTGCTCGGCGCCGAGCTGGCCCACCTCGAACCGCCGTACAGCGCTCCCCCGCTCGGCGTCCCGATCACCCAGGCGGACTACCGCTGGCTGAGCCTGCTGGCCCGGCACCCGCGCGGAGTCGTCCGGATGCTTTCCCTCGGCCTCCAGTGGCTCGTCGGGAAGGTCCGCGGGCAGCGGCTGCTCAGCATGGGGCAAGCGCTTGCGGCCGGCCTCCGGGTGGGGCTGGCCCGGGCAGGGGTCGACGTCCGGCTGAACACGCCCCTGGTCGACCTCCGGGTCGAGGACGACCGCGTCACCGGGGTCGTCACCGCGGACGGCGTCGTCGGGGCCCGGCGCGGCGTCATCCTGGCCAGCGGCGGCTTCGAACAGAACCTCGAGATGCGCGAGAAGTACCAGCGCGCGCCGATCGGCGTCGACTGGACCGTCGGCGCGGCCGCCAACACCGGCGACGGCATCACCGCGGGCCTCAAGCTCGGCGCCGCCCTCGACCTGATGGACGACGCCTGGTGGGGGCCGTCGCTGCCGCTCACCGGCGGACCGTGGTTCGCCCTGGCCGAGCGGTCGCGGCCGCGCTGCATCATGGTCGACGCGCGCGGGCAGCGGTTCGTCAACGAGTCTGCGCCGTACGTCGAGGCCGTGCACGCGATGTACGGCGACGGCGACGGCCCGGGCGAGCACATCCCGACCTGGCTCGTGTTCGACCAGCGCTACAAGGACCGGTACATGTTCACCGGCGTCGGGCCGCGCCAGCCGCTGCCCGGCCGGTGGTTCAAGGCCGGAATCGCGGTGAAGTCCGGCTCCCTCGAAGGGCTGGCCGCGAAGATGGACGTTCCCCCGGAGGGCCTCGCCGCGACCGTCGAGCGCTTCAACGGCTTCGCCCGCAACGGCGTCGACGAGGACTTCCGGCGCGGGGTCAGCAAGTACGACCACTACTACGGCGACCCGCGCAACAAACCCAACCCCAGCCTCGGCCCGTTGGACAAGGCGCCGTACTACGCGGTGAAGATCGTGCCGGGCGACCTCGGCACCAAGGGCGGGCTGCGCACCGACGAACAGGCACGGGTCCTGCGGGAAGACGGCTCGGTCGTGCCGGGCCTGTCCGCCGCGGGCAACGTCAGCGCGGCCGTGATGGGCCGGACGTACGCCGGGCCGGGCGCGACCATCGGCCCGGCCATGGTGTTCGGCTACCTTGCGGCGACGCGGCTGGCGCACGAAGATCAAGGGACCACGGGAGGGCAGCGATGACGCAGGAGTCAGTACGCACGATCTACGCCGGTGAGCCGCCGACCCGGTTCGCGCGCGGCTGGCACTGCCTCGGCCTGGCCGAGCGGTTCCGCGACGGGAAACCCCACGCCGTCACGGCGTTCGGCACCAAGCTCGTCGTGTTCGCCGACTCGAAGGGCGGGCTGAACGTCCTCGACGGCTACTGCCGGCACATGGGCGGGGACCTGACCCAGGGCAGCGTCAAGGGCGACGAGGTCGCCTGCCCGTTCCACGACTGGCGTTGGAACGGCAAGGGCAAGTGCGTCTCGATCCCCTACGCCAAGCGGGTTCCGCTGCGCGCGCGGACGCGGTCGTGGACTGCGACCGAGCAGAACGGCCAGCTCATGGTCTGGCACGACCCCGAGGGCAACCCGCCGCCGGAGGAAGTGGCCATCCCACGGATCGAAGCGGCCTACAGCGACGAGTGGAGCAACTGGACCTGGGACGAGATCTTCATCGACGGCTCGAACTGCCGGGAGATCATCGACAACGTCGTCGACATGGCCCACTTCTTCTACATCCACTACGCCTACCCGACGTACTTCAAGAACGTCTTCGAAGGCCACATCGCCACGCAGTACCTCAACACCAAGGGCCGCCCGGACATGGGCATGGCGTCCAACTACGGCGGCGAGGACAACCTGCTGCGCTCCGAGGCGTCGTACTTCGGGCCGTCCTACATGATCAACAAGCTGGTGAACTCGTTCCAGGGCTACGAGATCGAAAGCGTGCTCATCAACTGCCACTACCCCGTGACGCCGACGTCGTTCGTGCTGCAGTACGGGATGAAGGTCAAGAAGCAGCACGGCCTCACCGACGAGCACGCCGACAAGATCGCCGCGAAGCTGGCCCGCGGCATCGGCGCCGGGTTCCTGCAGGACGTCGAGATCTGGAAGCACAAGACCCAGATCGACAACCCGCTGCTGTGCGAAGAGGACGGCCCGGTCTACCAGCTCCGCCGGTGGTACCAGCAGTTCTACGTCGACGCGGCCGACGTCACCGACGACATGACGCAGCGGTTCGAGTTCGAAGTGGACACTTCGAAGGCGAACGAGGCGTGGGCGGCCGAGGTGGCGGAGAACCTGGCCCGCCAGAAGACCGAGGCGGAAGTGTGACCACCGCCGAGCAGACCGAGTTCCTCTCGGGCGGGCTGCGGCCGCACGAGTGCCGCAGCTGCGGGACGTGCGTGCTGGTGAAGAAGAACAGCATCCAGCACACGAGCATCCAGTGGACGTCCCGGCCCGCCGACACCTGCCCGGTCTTCGCCGGCGCGGACGGCCCCTCGGCGCTGCTCGACACGTGCCCGAAGCTGGCGGACAGCATCGGCGACGCGGTGCGCGAAGGCTCGCTGGCGGTGGCCGATGGGTGAGCGGTTCTACACGCTGACGGTCGCCGACGTCGTCGTCGAAACGCCGGACGCGCGGTCGGTGGTCTTCGAGGTCCCGCCCGAGCACTCCGCGGCTTTTTCCTACACGGCAGGCCAGTTCCTGACGCTGCGGATCCCCAGCGACCGGACGGGTTCGGTGGCGCGGTGCTACTCGCTGTCGAGCGCGCCGCACGAAAACCGCGTGCAGGTCACGGTCAAGCGCACCGACGGCGGGTACGGGTCGAGCTGGGTCTGTTCCTCGCTGAAGCCGGGCATGCGGGTCGACGTGCTGGCGCCGGCGGGGGTGTTCTGCCCGACGTCGGTGGACGAGGACTTCCTGCTCTTCGCCGGCGGCAGCGGCATCACGCCGGTGATGGCGATCCTCAAGACGGCGCTGGAAACGGGGTCCGGCCGGGTCGTGCTGGTCTACGCGAACCGCGACGAGCGTTCGGTGATCTTCGCGGGCGAGCTGGCGTCGCTGGCCAAGAGGTACGGCGACCGCCTGGTCGTCGTGCACTGGCTCGAGAGCGTCCAGGGGCTCCCGGACGTCCCGCAGCTGCGCGGGATCGCGTCGGCCTACACTTCCCACGAAGCTTTCCTGTGCGGCCCGGCGCCGTTCATGGCCGCCGCGCGCGAGGCGCTCGGGCAGCTCGGCGTGCCGCGCGAGCGGGTGCACGTCGAGAAGTTCACGTCGCTGACGGGGAACCCGTTCGAGGACGTCGTCACCGAGGAAGAGCCTTCGGACGAGGCGCCCGCGTCGCTGACGGTCGAACTGGACGGCGAGACCCGGTCCCTGGCGTGGCCGCGGCAGCGGAAGCTCCTGGACCACCTGCTGGACGCGGGTCTCGACGCGCCTTACTCGTGCCGCGAGGGACAGTGCAGTGCGTGCGCGTGCCGTCTGGTGTCCGGCGAGGTGAAGATGCTGCACAACGAGGTCCTGGACGCCGAGGACATCGCGGACGGCATCGTGCTGGCCTGCCAGTCGCTGCCGGTCACCGACGACGTCTCGATCAGCTACGAATAGGAGCCCCGCGTGCCCATCGACCCCGACGTCGCGATCGGTGCCGAGATCGGCGAGGTGAGCTTCGCCTGGACGTCGTCGGACGTGCTGCTCTACCACCTGGCGCTGGGCGCCGGCCCGGAGGAGCTGCGCTACACCTACGAGCGGGACCTGGTGGTGCTGCCGACGTTCGCGACGGTGGCGGCGAACCTGCGCGTGTTCGACCCGCCGGCGGTGTCGTTCCCCGGCGTCGAGATCGACCTGGCGAAGGTGCTGCACGGCAAGCAGGAGATCACCCTGCACCGGCCGATCCCGGCTTCGGGCAAGGCGGTGGCCCGCTCGCGGATCGCGGACGTGTTCGACAAGGGCAAGGCCGCGGTGGTGGTCCAGGAGGTGGCGGTCACGTCGTCCTCGGGGGATCCACTGTGGACGGCCCGGTCGAGCATCTTCGCCCGCGGCGAGGGCGGTTTCGGCGGCTCGCGGGGTCCGTCCGACCGGATCGAGTGGCCTTCGCGGGAGCCGGACTTCGTCTTCGAGACGCCGACGTTGCCGCAGCAGGCGCTGCTGTACCGGTTGTGCGGCGACCGGAACCCGCTGCACGCGGACCCGGAGTTCGCGCGGGCGGCGGGGTTCGACCGGCCGATCCTGCACGGGCTCTGCACGTACGGGATCGTGGCGCGGGTGCTGGTGAACGAGTTCCTGGACGGCGATCCGGCGCGGGTGGCGTCGTTCTCGACGAAGTTCGCCGGAGTGGTGTTCCCGGGCGAGACGCTCCGCACGCGGGTGTGGCGGTCGTCCGATCGGGTGCTCGTGACGACGTCGGCGGTCGAGCGCGACGACGCGCCGGTCCTGGCGGACACGGTGCTGGTGCCCACTTCGTGAGAAGGTCCCCGCGATCGCCCGCTACCGTGGAGGGGTGACTTCGGAATACTTCGTGGTGCGGGGAACGGTCGAACACGGCGACGAGCGAGGCCGCGAGCTGGGCTTTCCCACGGCGAACATCGCCCTGCGCGACCAGGCGGGCTCGATCGGCGACGGAGTGTGGGCGGGCTGGGTCCGCAGGGCGGACGGAACGCACCTCCCGGCGGCGATCTCGGTCGGCCGCCGCCCGACGTACTACGGAGCGGACGGGTACCGGCTGCTGGAGGCCCACGTCCTGGACTTCACGGGCGACCTGTACGACGAGACGCTCGTGGTGTGGCTGGGCTCCCACCTGCGGGAGCAGCAGAAGTACGCGTCGGCGGAGGACTTGGTCACGGCGCTGAAGAACGACATCGCGGCGGCGGCCCAGTGGACGGCGGACCACCCGGCGGCTTCGCTGCCGCCGGTGGTCGAAAGCCCGCTGGGCGAGGTCCGCCGGGTCGAGGGCTGAGGCTCAGCGGCCTTCGCCCCGGCGCCCGGGCACCGAAGCCCGCCCGTCCGTCACAAAGCCGAGGCGAGCAGCATGTAGCCCATCCCGGCGCCCATGATCGCCCGGCAGATCGCGCGCGAGGTCTGCCCGGCCACCGCCCCCTCACCAGCCGCCCCCACGCCGGCCGCCCCGGCACCAGCCGCCACGGCACCTGCGGCCGTCGCCCCGGCACCAACCGCCCCGGCACCTGCACCAGCCGCCCCCGCACCTGCACCAGCCGCCTCCGCACCTGCGGCCGCCGCCCCGGCACCTGCGGCCGCCGTGCCCGCACCGGCGATCCCGCCTCCCCCGCCGACCACCGCCGAGCCGCGGACCACACGCACCCCCGTGCGGGCCGCGTCGATCACGAAATAGCCGGCCGCCGCCACCGCGACCAGCGGCAGCGCCAACCGTGCGTCCATTGTGGACATCGTCAGCCACGGGCCGTGCGCCGCCGCCTGGTGGGGCATCGCCGTCACCATGTACCCCATCGCCGCCGCCGAGAGGGCGTGGTGGGCGCACGCCCGCCGCCGCCACCAGGCCACCGCGAACCAGCCCGCCGCCAGCGCCAGCACCGCCTGCCAGCCCGCCGCCGGGATCGGGCCGCCGACCGGGGAGAACATCGCCACCATCGCCACCACCAGCAGCAGCTCGGCCAGGTCGCCGTGGCGGACCCCGTGGCCCAGCCGCGCGTAGTCGAGGCGGACCAGCCGCACCACGCACGGCAGCGCCAGCGCCGCGAACACCGCCGTGAGCGCCCAGTCGACCACCATCGCCAGTCGGCCTCACTCTCCGTCGTGGGTGGTGCATCCACCGTGACACCCACGACGGCCGCGCACCAGCCGTCAATGAGGTGACGCCTCAGTCACCCGTCAGGATGAGTCCGCTGGTCGGCACCCCGGTACCCGCCGTGACCAGCACCCGCGACGCGCCGCCGACCTGGTTGGCCGCCGTGCCGCGCAGCTGCCGCACCCCTTCGGCGATCCCGTTCATGCCGTGGATGTACGCCTCGCCGAGCTGCCCGCCGTGCGGGTTGAGCGGCAGGTCGCCGTCGAGCTCCAGCGTGCCGCCGTCGATGAAGTCCTTCGCCTCGCCGCGCCCGCAGAAACCCAGTTCCTCCAGCTGCATCAGCACGTACGGCGTGAAGTGGTCGTACAGCACCGCCACGTCCACATCGGACGGACCGAGCCCGGACTGGGCCCACAGCTGCCGCCCGACGACGCCCATCTCCGGCAGCGCGGCCAGGTCGTCGCGGTAGTAGCTGGTCATCACGTACTGGTCGGGCCCGCTCCCCTGCGCCGCCGCGGCGACCACCGCCGGCGGCCGGGGCAGATCGCGGGCGCGGGACAGGCTCGTCACGACCAGCGCGACCCCGCCGTCGCTCTCCTGGCAGCAGTCGAGCAGGTGCAGGGGCTCGGCCACCCAGCGCGACGCCTGGTGCTCCTCGAGGGTGATCGGCCGTTCGTGGAACCACGCGTTCGGGTTGGTCGCCGCGTGCTTGCGGTCGAGCACCGCGATCCGGCCGAAGTCCGCACTCGTCGCGCCGTAGTCGTGCAGGTACCGCCGGGCCACCATGGCCACGGTGGCCGCCGGGGTCGCGATCCCCATCGGGTAGTGGAACGCGTTGTCCACCCCGGACGAGTTCACCTGCCCGGCCGCGGCCGGGGACACCTGCCCGAACCGCATCCCGGAGCGCTCGTTGAACGCCCGGTACGCGACGACGACGTCCGCGACGCCGGTCGCCACCGCCATCGCGGCCTGCTGCACGGTCGCCGCCGCGGCGCCGCCGCCGTAGTGGACGCGGCTGAAGAACTTCAGCTCGGGGATCCCCAGTTCGCGCGCCACCGCGATCTCGGCGTTGCCGTCCATGGTGAACGACACCAGGCCGTCCACATCGGACGGTGCGAGCCCGGCGTCGGCCAGTGCGTGCGAGATGCATTCGGCCGCCAGCCGCAGTTCGCTGCGCCCGGAGTCCTTCGAGAACTCCGTCGCGCCGATCCCGACGATGGCCGCCTTGCCCGAGAGCGTCACGGCAGGGTCACCTCCACGGTGCCGGCGACGTGCTCGCCGAGCGAGTCTGCTCCGGACACCGAGACGACGACGTCGTTGCCGTCGCGGGAGACCACGCGGCCGGTGAACGTCAGCGTGTCGTAGGCGTAGCAGGGGACGCCGAGCCGGATCTTGATCGACCGGATCAGCGCCTCCGGCCCGGCCCAGTCCGACACGAACCGCTGCACCAGGCCGGTGTCGGTGAGGATGTTGAGGAAGATGTCCTTCGACCCGCGCTCGACGGCCGCGTCGCGGTCGTGGTGCACGTCCTGGAAGTCGCGGGTCGCCAGTGCCGTGCTGACCACGAACGTCGGCGTCGCCTCGATGGTCAGCGGCGGCAGCTCGGTCCCCTCGGTGACGGTCATCGGGCCACCTTCCACGCGGGCAGCGTCAGGTCGTCGTCGACCCGGACGAACGCGGCCACCACCGGAAGCCCGATGTGGACCTCCTCGGGCGAGGCGTCGAGCAGCTCCGCCAGCACGCGGACCCCTTCCTCCAGCTCCACCAGGGCCACGACGAACGGCAGCTCCTTGCCCGGCACGGGCGGGTGGTGGTGCACGACGTAGGAGAACACGGTCCCGCGGCCGCTCGCGACGACGTAGTCCGCCTTCGCGTCGAGCGCCCCGTCGGGCGGCATCGGCCCCGGCGGGTGCCGCAGCGTCTCACCCCAGCGCTGGATGCGCAGTTCGCCCTGGCGAAGACCTTCCCAGAAGAACTCCGTGTCCTTGCTGATCACCGGCCGCAGCACCGGCGCGGGTGGCGGCTTCGGAGCGGGCGGGCGGAACTTCAGCACCCGGAACATCATCTCCGCGACGGCTTCCTCGCCGACGTACCAGGTCATCCGCGTGGTGACGAACCAGCCCTCGCCGAGCGCCGTCCTCTTCGGACCGACGACGCCCTCCAGCCGGGTCCGCGCTTCGACCTGCTCGCCCGGACGCAGGTAGCGGTGGTAGGTCTGCTCCGAATTCGTCGCGACAACCGAGGTGAACCCGGCGCCGTCGAGCAGCTCCATCATCAAACCCAGGGGGTCGTCGCTGCCCCGCGGGACGTTCAGCCCGCCCATCGTCCACACCTGCGCCATCGCCGGTGGCGCGACCAGTCCCTTGTGGACACTGCGCGCGGCGAACTCCGGGTCGGTGTAGACGGGGTTGGTGTCCCCGATCGCCTCGACCCAGTTGTTCACCATGGCCTGGTTGACGGGGTCTCGCGCGAGCCGTGGCGCGCACTCCCCGCGCGCGGCGATCTCTTCGGCGGTCGTCAAGATGTCGGTCATCGCGGCACCCTCGGCAGGCCCAGGCCGATCGAAGCGATCAGCTCCCGTTGGATTTCGCTGACGCCGCCGCCGAACGTCAGCACGATGTTGCGCTTGGCGGAGACGTCGAGCCACTCCGCCAGCTCGGCGGTGTCCGGATCGGACAGGTCGCCGTGGCGCGCGAGGAGTTCTTCGAGGTTCCGGCCGATCCGCTGGATGACCTCGGAGCTGAACACCTTGGTCGCCGAGGCGTCCGCGACGGCCACCGGCGCGCTCGCCGACGACACCGCGACCTGCCAGTTCAGCAGCTCGTTCACCCGGGTCACCGCCATGGCGTCGGCCAGCACGGCCCGGACGTCGGCGAGGTCGAGCAGGCCGTGGGCGGCGGCCCAGGCGTGCACGCGGTCGTACAGCCCGCCGATCCGCCCGGCCGGGCCGAGCATGACGCGTTCGTGGTTGAGCTGCGTCGTGATCAGCCGCCAGCCCTCGTTCTCCGTGCCCACCAGGCGGTTCGCCGGCACGCGGACGTCCGCATAGTACGTCGCGTTGACGTGGTGGGCGCCGTCGCAGGTGATGATCGGCGTCCACGAGTAGCCGGGGTCGCTCGTGTCCACGATGAGGATCGAGATGCCCTTGTGCCGGGGCGCGTCGGGCGCGGTCCGGACGGCGAGCCAGACGTAGTCGGCGTCGTGGCCGCCGGTGGTGAAGATCTTCTGGCCGTTGACGACGTACTCGTCGCCGTCGCGCACGGCGGTCGTCCGCAGCGCCGCGAGGTCGGTGCCCGCTTCCGGCTCGGTGTAGCCGATCGCGAAGTGGATTTCCCCGGCCAGGATCTTCGGGAGGAAGAACGCTTTCTGCTCGTCGGTGCCGAACTGCTGCAGCGTCGGCCCGACGGTCTGCAGCGTCACCGACGGCAGCTGGACGTCGGCGCGGACGGCCTCGTCGACGAACAGATGCTGTTCGATCTCGCCGAAGCCCTGCCCGCCGTACTCGACCGGCCAGCCGACGCCGAGCCGGCCGTCGCGGCCCATCCGGCGGACGATCTCGCGGAACACGGGCCCGTGCCGTTCCCGCCGCATCGCCTGGCGTTCTTCGGGGCTGATCAACCCGGCGAAGTACGCGCGCAGTTCCGCGCGCATGTCCTTCTGCGCCGCGGTCAGTTCGACGTGCATCTCCTCACCCCGCCACTCGGTCGCCGAGCCTGCCGAGCCGGTGCGCGGCGCCGCCGAGCGCCCGGCCGAGATCCTTCACCTGGGACGAATACCGGTGCAGCGGATAGGTTTCGTCGACGCCGACCCCGCCGTGCAGGTGGTGGCAGGTGGCCAGCGCCACCGGCGCCTGCGTCGCGAGCCAGTACGCGGCGACGTCGAGTTCGGCGTCCGCGTCGAGGCCGGAAGCGAGCCGCCACACCGCGGACGTGACGGCCAGGTGGACGGTCCGCGCGGCCACGTAGACGTCGGCGATCTGGCCCGCCACCGCCTGGAAGGTCGCCAGCGGCCGCCCGAACTGGGTGCGCTCGCCGATGTGCTTGACCGTCAGGGCCAGCGCGCCGGCGAGCAGGCCGTCCCCGACCGCGAGCGCGCCGGCGAGGGCGAACCGGTGCAGTGCCGCGAGGGCGCCGCGGTCGAACAGGAGGTCGGTCTCCTCGACGGCCACGTCGGCCAGGCGCACGGTGCACTCCGGCGTCCCCGCCGAAGTGGGCGTCGGGACGAGCGTGACGCCGTCGGCGTGCGGGTCGACGAGGTAGACGGCGGTGCCGTGCGGCGTCGACACGGGGGTGAGGATCCGGGTGGCCTCGGCGGCGTACGGGACGGCGGTCTTGACGCCGTTGAGCAGCCACTTCCCTCCCGAGGCCCGCGCGGTCGCGGCGGGTGCGGCCGCGAGTGGCGCGGACGGTTCGTGGCACGCCGCGGTGAGCAGCGCCTCCCCCGCCGCGACCGGCGGCAGGAACTCCGCGCGCTGCTGGGGCGTGCCGAGCGTCTCGACCGGCAGGACACCCAGCGCGAGCGCGGCGTAGGCGGGGACCGGCGCGGCGGCCCGGCCGGCCTCGGTGAGCACCTGCGCGACCTCGGCGACGCCCAGGCCGTCGCCTTCGAGGTCCGGCGGCAGCGCGAGCGCCAGGAGGCCCGACGACGCCAGGGCCCGCCAGGGATCGTCTTCCGCGCCGAGCACTTTCGCGGCGAGGGCGGCGATCTCCGTCTGCGTATCGTCCAGGGTGAAGTCCACGCCCGTCCCTCCGGGTTCGGCGCAATATTGAAACCTGTTCTAGTCTTAACCGGAAAGGGTCGGTACGGCAACCCCCGGCGGAGGGCTCCGATGGCGGTGACCGAACGCGGCGGCGCGCGCCGCCGGCTGATCACCGTGCCGCCGACCGCCGGCGTGCCCGACCCGGTCCCGCTCGACCTGCCGGGGCGCGGCCGGACCGTCGTCACCGACGTCGGGCCGCGGGAGGCGCCGGCGCTCGTCCTGCTGCATTCGGTCGCCTGCACGGGCCTGCTGACCTGGTATCCCGCCCTCGGCAGGCTGGCGCGCGACCACCGGGTCGTCGTGTTCGACCAGCGCTGGCACGGGCGCGGCATCCGGTCGCCGGAGTTCCGGCTCGCCGACTGCGCCGAAGACGTCACCGCCGTCGCGGACGCGCTCGGCATCGACCGGTTCGCGCTCGCCGGGTACTCGATGGGCGGGATGGTGGCCCAGCTCGTCGCCCGCGCGGAACCAGAACGTGTTACCGGTCTGGTCCTCTGCTCGACCGCCAGCAACTTCCGCCGCGGGCTGCGCCAGCGCGTCGCGCTCGACGTGTTCGGCCGGACGCTGCGGCAGCTGCGTGAACGCGTGAAGCTGCCACCTGTGCCCGTCGCCGTCCCGCGCGAGCGCGTCGAGGACTACCGGTGGGGGCTGCGGGAGTTCCGGTCGACCACGCCGTGGGAGATCGCGGTCGCCGTCGACGAGATCGGCCGCTTCGACTCGACCCCGTGGCTGCCGGCGCTCCGGCTGCCCGCCGCCGTCGTCGTGACCACGAAGGACCGGTTCATCTCCCCCGGCCACCAGCGGTCCCTGGCCCGCCGGATCCCGGGCGCGGCGACCTACGAGGTCGCGGCCGGGCACGCCGCCTGCGTCCTGGCCGCCGACCGCTGGGTGCCCGCCCTGCTCGCCGCCGTCCACTCCCTGTGAGGAAGGAACCGAAGATGGGACGCTTCAGCCTGCCCGACGAGAAGCCCGGCGGTCTCGACTCGCCCGTGACCGCGAAGGTCATGAAGTACGGCGCGAAAGCCCAGGTCGCGGTGTTCCGGCTGACCGGCGGGCGCGTCGGCAGCACGTGGCGGATCGGCGCCGGCTTCCGCAAGCCGGTGCCGACGCTGCTGCTGGAGCACCGTGGGCGCAAGTCCGGCCGGCTGTTCACCACACCGCTGCTGTACCTGCGCTCCGGCGAGGACGTCGTCATCGTCGGTTCCCAGGGCGGGCTGCCGAAGCACCCGCAGTGGTACCGCAACCTCCTGGCCTGCCCCGAAACCCGCATCCACCTCAAAGGACGGCGGTCCGTGCCCGTCACCGCGCGGGTGGCCGGGTCCGCGGAACGCGCCGAACTGTGGCCGCGGCTGGTCGAGCTCTACGCCGACTTCGCGAAGTACCAGGCCTGGACCGACCGGGAGATCCCGGTGGTCGTCCTCAGCCCGCGGCCTTGAGCAGGTCTGCGAGGGCTTCCGGGAGCGCGTCGGCCAGCGGCCACAGGTCCTTCACGAGCTCCCGCGCGCCGAGCAGGCCGACGTGCACCTTGCCGGCGTTGGACAGCACCGTGACGTTCAGCCCGGCGCCGTGGAAGACCGGGCCGAGCGGGTAGAAGCCGGTGATCCGCGCGCCGAGCAGGTAGAGCGGCATCGGCGGGCCGGGCACGTTGGAGACGACCAGGTTGTGCACCACCGGGTGCTTTTCGGCCAGGCGCAGCGCCGAGTACGCGCGCACGGCGAGGCCGAACATCGTGGCCGCGGAGAACTGCGCCCAGTCCTGGAGCATGTCGGCGTCGATGTCGTAGTGGTGGTCCTTGGACAGCCGGTTGGCCTCGGCGAGGAAGAACACGCGCGCGGCCGGGTCGTCGAGGTGCGTCGGCAGCGAGGCGAAGAACGCGGACACCTTGTTGCTGCCCTGCTCGCGTTCGGTCCGGTCGTGCACCGAGACCGGGACGGTCGCGACCAGCGGGTCTTCGGGCAGTTCGCCGCGCGCTTCCAGGAAGTTCCGCAGCGCGCCCGCGACGAGGGCGAGCACGACGTCGTTCACCGTGACGCCGAACGCGTTCTTGACCGCCTTGACCTCGTCGAGGTCGAGCTGGGCGAAGGCGACGCTGCGGTGGCCGGTGATCGTGCCGTTGAGCGACGTCCGGGGCGCGGTGAACGGGACCGGCATCCCTTTGCCGCGCAACGCTTTGCCTAGCCACCGCGGGACGAGCCCGAGCAGGTCGGGCAGCAGCCGGGCGAGCTCGGCGGGGCGTCGGGCGATGCTCTCGACACCGGTGCGGAGCAGCTGCACCGGCGACGGCAGCGCGGGGTTGCGGGGCGCCTCGGCTTCCGGCATCGGCGCGTCCGGCTCGAGCCCGGCCAGGTAGGTGATCAGGCTGGCGCCGCTCACGCCGTCGACGCTCGCGTGGTGCATCTTGAGCAGCACCGCGAGCTGGCCGTCGGCCAGGCCTTCGATGACGTAGAGCTGCCAGAGCGGGTGCGCGCGGTCGAGCTGCTGGCCGGCGATGTGCGCGCAGAGCTCGGCCAGTTCGGTGCGGTCGCCGGGCGCCGGGACGCCGATGCGGTGCACGTGGTGGTCGAGGTCGAAGTCCTCGTCCTCGATCCACACGGGATGCCCGATGTTCCAGACCGGGTTGTGCAGTTTGCGGCGGAACGCCGGGATTCTCCGGACCCGCTGGTCCAGTTCGTCCTTGAGCTTGGCGAAGCTGTAGCCGCCGGGGACGGTCGAGCCGTCGAGGACGAGCAGCCCGCAGACGTGCAGGACCTGGGACGACGTCTCGAGGTACAGGAAGCTCGCGTCGAGGCCGCTCAGTCTCTGCATGGCGATCAGCGTAAGCCACTTCCGGTGAGCGGCGCGTCACCCTACTCGCCGGTATCATCGCGGTGGTGCAGCCGAATTTCCTGATCCGTCGCGCGGTCCAGCTCGGTCTCACGGCGAACGCGCTCCGGCCTTTGCGAGCCCGGTCCACGACGATCCCGGCGTTCTTCGCGGGGTGGCTCACCAGCGAGCTGGCGCCCCAGTTCCTGGCGCTCACGGCGGCGGACTCCCTGGCCCACGTGGCGCGCCACGGCGTCCGCGACCGGTCGACGCAGGCGGGGCTCGCGATGGCCGCGGCGTCGGCCGCCGGGCTCGCCGCGCTGATCCGGACGGGTCACGGCGCCCGCGAGGAGATCGAGCACGCGCTGACGGAGGCGCTGGGCGAGGACTACGCGGCCGAGCTGGGCCGCTCCGACCTCGGGCTGCCGTGGGGCGAGCTGGCGCTGCCGTTCCGGATGGGGGCGCCGGACGTGCGCGTCGACCGCAACATCGCCTACGCCCCGGGCGGGAAGCGGTTCCTGCTCGACGTGTACCGCCCTTCCGAGCCGGTGACCGGTGCCCCGGTGCTGCTGCAGGTCCACGGCGGCGCGTGGGTGATCGGCAACAAGGAGGAGCAGGGCCGGCCGCTGATGCGTTACCTGGCCCGCCGCGGCTGGGTGTGCGTGGCGATCAACTACCCCTTGTCGCCGGCGCACCGCTGGCCGGCGCACATCGTGGCGGCGAAGCAGTCGCTGGCGTGGATCCGCTCGTCGATTTCGGAATACGGTGGCGACCCGGATTTCGTGGCGGTGACGGGCGGTTCGGCGGGCGGTCACCTGTCGGCGCTGCTGGCGTTGTCGCAGAACGACCCGGCGCTGCAGCCGTCGTTCGAGGACGTGGACACGAGCGTCCAGGCGTGCGTCCCGCACTACGGGGTGTACGACTTCGCGGCGACGTCGGGCTCGCGGGCGAGCCAGTACCGGTTGGAGAGCTTGATCGCGCGCCGGGTGTTCGCGGCGGACCGGGACCCGGTGCGCCACCTCGACGACTACATCGCGGCGTCCCCGCTGGACCGGATTTCCTCGGAGGCACCGCCGTTCTTCGTGATCCACGGCCGGGACGACTCGCTGGTGCCGGTGCGCGAAGCCCGCGAGTTCGTGCGGCGGCTGCGGGAGAAGTCGCGCCAGCCGGTGGCTTACGCGGAGCTGGCGGGGGCGCAGCACGCGTTCGACGTGTTCACGTCGGTGCGTTCGGCTCACGTGGTGCGCGGGGTGGCGCGGTTCCTGGACTTCACCTACAACGCTTGGAAGGCCGAACACCGGTAGCTCGCGGCCGGGTCGTGCGCCGTCGTCAGTAGGCCAGGTCGACCGGGCTGGCCGACGGCGGACCGTCCAAGCGCCACTCCGTTCCCTCGCGGACGAAGCGGTACCAGCGGGCGTCTCGGCCGTAGCGCAGCTGCAAGTCCCCTTGGGTCAGGCGGTTGCGCCAGACCTTCGGTTCGCCCGGCAGTCCTGCCTCGGCCAGGATCGCCTGGGCCTCGGCCAGCGGGCCCGGGCCCGGCTGCCACGTCTCCCGCACCGCCGCCAAGCCGGTGCGGCCCGCTTCGCGCCAAGCCTCCGCCCACCTCGCCAAGTCGCGCGGTGGCACTCCCGCCGCCGTCGCCAGGGCCGCCGCTTCCGCGGGCGGTCGGGTCGATGCGCGGCGGGCCAAGTCCTCTTCGAACGTCAGCTGGGTTGCCGTCGGGCCGCTGGTCAGGAGGTCACGAGCCAGCGCTGCCGCGTCCGCCGCCAGGCCGGACAGCGCCGCCGCCGTCCAGCCCGTGCCCGGGGGTGGGTCCAGGTCCAGGACCGCCGGGGGTCCCGCGACTCGCGGGGGCGGGGGCAGCGCCGGGATCGGGGCCGGGCGGCGGGCGTAGGCCGCGCGGGGAGTCAGCCCCTCGTCGACGCGCTTCGGCAGTTTCGGCTTCTCGCCGCGCGCCGGGCTTCGGCGGGCCCGCAGCTCGGCCAGGACGTCGGCCCGGGGGCGCCCGCGCAGCAGGAACAGCGTGAACGGGTCGCGGTCCACCTCGTCGGCGACCAGGTAGTACACCGCCGCGACGTGCTTGCACGGGTTCGCCGAGTCCGGGCACGAGCACCGCGGCCGCAGGTCGCCCGGGCCGGGCAGCAGGTCGGCGCCCGCCTCGCGGGCCTGCTCGGCCAGCGCGCCCGGCAGCTCGCCGTCGAGCAGCGCGGCCGCGTGGCCGAGCTGTGTGCCGACCACGCCGAGCAGGGTGTCCCACTCGCCGTCGGTGAAGGTGCGCATCGCGATGGTCACCTTGTAGGGCTGCGGCCGGCTGCCGCGCACCCGCGCCGTCATCTCCCCGGCGCCGAAGTGCAGCTCGCTGACGGTGCCCTTGCGCGCGTACGTCCGCCCGCGCGGCAGCCGGTTCGGGTCGAGCTTGGCGCGCCGCTCCAGGGCGTCGACCCAGGCGCGGCCCCACCACGTCGTGCCGAAATTGCGCCTCGGGGGCATCACCCGCTCCCGAGGCGGACCAGGTCGGCGAGCTCGTCGTCGGAGAGTTCGGTGATCCAGTCCTCCCCCGCGCCGACGATCGACTCCGCCAGCCCGCGCTTCTTTTCCAGCACCTGCGCGATCCGCTCTTCCAGGGTGCCCTCGGCGATCAGCCGGTGGACCTGGACCGGCCGGTCCTGGCCGATGCGGTAGGCGCGGTCGGTGGCCTGGTCCTCGACCGCCGGGTTCCACCAGCGGTCGTAGTGGATGACGTGGGTGGCGCGGGTCAGGTTGAGCCCGACGCCGCCCGCCTTGAGCGAGAGCAGGAAGACGGGGATCTCGCCGGCCTGGAACCGGTCGACCATGTCCTGGCGCTTCGCCGGCGAGCTTTCGCCCGAGAGCAGCTCGGTCGGCAGGCCGCGCTCGGTGAGGCGTCGCTCGAGGAGCCGGCAGAGCTGGACGTACTGGCTGAAGACGAGCACGCTCTCGCCCTCGTCGAGGATGACGTCCACCAGTTCCTCGAACGCGGCGAGCTTGCCGGACCGGCCGGTGAGCGCGCCGTGCGGCTCCTTGAGGAACTGGGCCGGGTGGTTGCAGATCTGCTTGAGCTCGGTGAGCAGCCGCAGGACCTGCCCACGCCGTTCGACGCCCTGCTTCTCGCGGATCTCGGCCAGGTTCTCGCGCACGACGGCTTCGTAGAGCGTGGTCTGCTCGGCGGTGAGCGGGACGAACCGGTCGGTCTCGGTCTTGGGCGGCAGTTCGGGAGCGATGTCCGGATCGGACTTGCGCCGGCGCAGCAGGAACGGCCGGACGGTGGCGGCGAGCCGTTCGGTGACGGCCTTGTCACGGTCCCGCTCGATCGGGCGCGCCACGGTGCGGCGGAAGCGGTCGAGCGGGCCGAGGAGGCCGGGGGTGGTCCAGTCCACAATGGACCACAGTTCGGTGAGCCGGTTCTCGACCGGGGTGCCGGTGAGGGCGACCTTGGCGCGGGCGGGAATCCTGCGGAGCTCCTTGGCGGTGGCGGAGAGCGGGTTCTTGACGTGCTGCGCCTCGTCGGCGGCGACGAGCCCCCAGTCCACTTCGGACAGCGTCTCGCGGTCGCGCCGGAGGACGCCGTAGGTGGCGAGGACGACCTCGTCGGGGGCGAGGTCGCCGAGGTGGCGGCGGCCGCCGTGGAACCGGCGGACGGGGATTTCGGGGGCGAACCGGGCGAACTCGCGTTCCCAGTTGCCGAGCAGCGACGTCGGGCAGAGGACGAGGGTGGGGCCGGCGGTCGCCGGGCCGGCAGCAGGCGCCTCGCCGGAGCCGGGCTCAGCCGAGCCGAGGTGGCGTCCCGGCCCCGGCCCGGCCAGGTGCGCCAAGGCCGCCGCGCGGCGGTGCAGGTGCAGCGCGATCAGCTGGATCGTCTTGCCCAGCCCCATGTCGTCCGCCAGGCACGCACCCAACCCGAGCCCCGTCATCGTGGCCAGCCAGGCCACCCCCGCCTGCTGGTACGGCCGCAGTGTCGCCTGCAGCCCCGGCGGCGCCGCCACCTCACCGGAAGCCCGGTCGCGGATTCGCGACACCAGATCACCCAGCACCGGCGGGGCCGTGAACTCCACCCGCTCGCCGTCGAGTTCCAGCTCGCCCGTCAACGCCGCCGCCAGCGCCTCGCCCGCCTCCAGCTTCCGGGCGCGACCTCGCACCCGGGCGAGCAGCTGCGGGTCCACCCGCACCCACTGCCCCCGCAGCCGGACCAGCGGCCGCTTCGCTTCGGCCAGCGCCGCGACCTCGGCCGGGGTCAGCTGCTCGCCGCCCAGGCTGAGCTGCCAGCGGAACTCCAGCAGGCTCCGCAGCGCGAACTCCGCCTCCGTCACGCTCGCCGGCGCCTGGGTCGCGCTCGCCTTCGCCTTCACCTCGCCCGCGAACAACCCCTTCGACCACAGCACCTCGATGCCGGCGCCGCCCAGCTCGCGCGCGCCGTCGGTGAGCAGGTCGACGACCTCGTCGTCGGACAGCTCCAGTGACGCGGGTGCCGGCTGGGCCAGCACCCGCTCCAGGGGCGCCCACGCCCGCGCGCCGCGGCGGAGACCGAGCAGCAGCTGGGTCTCCACCTGGTCGCCGAGGCGGTTCAGCACCGCGTCCGGTGCGTCCCACAGCGTCGACGCCTCCACCACCAGGCTCGGCTCCGCCATGCTCCGCACCGCCAGCACCCCGGCGAACGAGTCGTCGTCCAGCCCCTCGACCCGCAGCAGCACCTGGACACCCCGTGGCTCCCGGGCCTCCAGCTCGGCCAGCCAGGCCGCGCCGTCCGGGCCCAGCAGCGCCGGTTCGCGCGCGGCGAACGCCGGGTCGCCCGCTCCGACCGGGGCCGCCGGGCTGCGCGCCAGCAGGTCGGCCGTCGCGTCCCAGAGCGCGCGGACCAGGGAGTCCGGCGAGTGCAGGCGGATGCGCTTCAGCCCGGTCAACGGCAGTGCGTACGCCTCCGGCGGCAACGCACCGGCCAGGCCGCGCAACAGCTCTTCGTCGGCCGCGTCCAGCGGCCCGATCCGCCACGCCGCCGCCCCCGCCGGGGAGGCGGCCGGCCGCAGCCTGCCGCGCGCGACGAGGTTCACCCCCGCGTTGACCGCCGCCGACCACGCCGCGACCGCCGGGCTCGCCTCCTCCCCCACCGACAGCAGCCGCGGCAAAGCGCGTTCCAGCGGCACCAGCTCCGCCTCGACCTTCGTCCGCGCGAACCGGGCGCCCCGGGGCAGCACGAGCTCGATCGTGGTCCCGCCGGCCAGGTCGTCACCCCACAACGCCAGCACGCCTTCCCGCGGGGGATCCGCGGGAAGGTAGGTGGCCTGGGTGTCTGCGCTGAACTCCACGACGGCAACGCTAGAACACGCCCCCGACAGTTTCGGGACCGACGGCGCGAACGGTCCGTTCGCGCCCTCCGGAGAAGGTCACCGCGGCAGGCCCAGCAGCCGTTCCGCCGTCAGCGACCGCAGCACCTGCGTCGTCCCGCCCGCGATGGACAGGCAGCGCGTCAGCAGGAACTCGTGCTGCGCCGGACCGCCGGCCACCAGCGCCCCCGCCCCCGCCAGCTCCACCGCGAACTCCGCGACGTCCTGCCGGTGCGCGACCCCGAGCAGCTTGCGCACGCTCGATTCCGCGCCCGGGTCCTGTCCCTCCAGCCGGCGCAGGGCCGCTCGCAGGTCGAGCACCGATCCGGCGACCCCGTCGGCCACCAGCGCCCCGAGCCGGTCCAGCGCGACGCCGTCCAGCGCCGAGGCGTCCACTGTGGACACCAGCGCCTGGACGCTCTCCCCCACCGCCGACCCGCTCCCGATGGCGACCCGCTCGTTGGCCAGGGTCGTGCGCGCCAGCCGCCAGCCGCCACCCGGGACACCGACCACGTCCGCGTCGGGGACGAACACGTCGTCGAGGAACACCTCGTTGAACACGGCATCGCCGGTGATCTCGCGCAGCGGCCGCGTCGTGATCCCCGGCGCGCGCATGTCGACCAGGAAGTACGTGATCCCCTGGTGCTTGGGCGCGTCCGGGTCGGTGCGCGCCAGGCAGATGCCCCAGTCGGCTTCGCGGGCGAGCGACGTCCACACCTTCTGCCCGGTCAGCCGCCAGCCGCCGTCGACGCGCCGCGCCGCCGTCCGCAGCGACGCCAGGTCCGACCCCGCGCCGGGCTCGCTGAACAGCTGGCACCAGGTGAGCTCGCCCCGCAGCGTCGGCCGGGCGAACCGTTCGCGCTGCTCGTCGCTGCCGTGCTCGAGGATCGTCGGCACCGCCCACGCCCCGATCACCAGGTCCGGCCGGCGGACCCCGGCCGCGGCGAGCACGCCGTCGATCCGCAACTGCTCCGCGGCGCCGGCACCCCGGCCGTAGGGCGGCGGCCAGTGCGGCGTCAGCAGCCCGGCGTCCGCCAGGGCGACCCGCTGCGACGACACGGGCAACGCCGCGATCCGCGCCACTTCCTCCACCAGCGAAGGGTCTTCGCCGACGTCGACACCCAAGGTGCGCTCGGTGCCGGCGAGAGCGAGCGAAGCAGCTTGACGGCGCCAGGGACCCGAGCCCCCGAGCCACTGCCGCAGCGCGACGGCCCGGCGCAGGTAGAGGTGCGCGTCGTGCTCCCAGGTGAAGCCGATCCCGCCGAGCACCTGGACGCAGTCCTTGGCGTTCGCGACCGCCGCGTCGAGGGCGACGGCGGCCGCGCTCGCCACCGAAAGCGGGTGCCGTCCCGAAGCCGCGTCCCAGGCCAGCGCTTCGGCCGCTTCGGCGCGGCAGAGCATCTCCGCGCACAGGTGCTTGACCGCCTGGAACGCGCCGATCGCCTGGCCGAACTGCTCGCGCACCTTGGCGTACTCGACGGCGACGGTCAGGCACCGCCGCGCCACCCCGGCCGCCTCGGCGGCGGCCAGCACGGCTGCGAGCGGACGCACCGGCGGCAGGGTCAGGACCTCGGACCCGGCCCCGGAGAACCGGATCCGCGCCAGCGGACGCGAGAAGTCGAACGGGGAGACGGGCTCGACCGTCACCCCGGGCGTCCCGGGCGCGAGCAGCACGTGCCCGCCGTCGACCGGCACCAGCAGCCAGGACTCCGGGGTGGCGCCGGGTACGGGCCCGCTGACGCCGTCTTCGAGCGGGTCCAGCAGCACGGCGATCGACGCGTCGCCCTCGGCGACCGCTTCGAGGAGCTCCTTCGCCGGCGGGACCTCCGCCAGCAGGAGGCCGCCCAGCGCGGTGCCGAGCACCGGACCGGGAACGAGTTCTTCGGCCGCCGCGGCCAGGCCGGCGGCCAGATCGGCGGTACTCCCCTCGGCACCGCCCACCGCGGCCGGCAGGGCGACCCCGAACAGGCCGAGCCCGGCGAAGCCCGCCGGCAGACCAGCCCCGCTTTCCGCCGCGCGCACCGCCTCTCGCGGGTGGTGCGCGCTCGCCCAGGCGTGGATCGCCTCGGCCAGCGCGGCCTGTTCCTCGGTGAGCGCGACCGGCATGGGGCCTCCTCGCGGTACTGGACACTACTCGCAAGTGTAGAACGTGTTACAGTTTTTCGGCCAGTGGGTCGATTGTTGAACGTTTCGCCAGGCGAGGTACGCTACGTCGTGAACTGGAACAAGTTCCGGAGGACGGGGGAACACCGATGCCCGGCAAGACCAAGGCGCGCGGCAACGGCATGAGCGCGATCGGGGCCGACGAACTCGGCTCCGCCGCCCAGCGCGACCGCCGTCGCCGGATCATCGACGCCACCCTGGCCCTGGCCTCGAAGGGCGGCTACGACGCCGTCCAGATGCGCGCCGTCGCCGAGAAGGCCGACGTCGCGCTCGGCACGCTCTACCGGTACTTCCCGTCGAAGATCCACCTGCTCGTCTCCGGCCTCGCCCGCGAGTTCGAGCGCGCGCAGGAGAAGCTGGAGCGGCAGGCGATCCCCGGCGAGACGCCGGCCGAGCGGCTGATGTTCGTGCTCGGCCGCAACACCCGGCTGATGCAGCGCGACCCGCACCTGACCGAGGCGATGGTGCGGGCGTTCATGTTCGCCGACACCTCCGCCGCGGCCGAGGTCGAGCAGGTCGGGCGGCTGATGGAGAACATGTTCGCCCAGGCCATGGGCATCTCCGAGCCGACCGAGGCCGACCGCGACATCTTCCACGTCGTCGCGGACGTCTGGATGGCGAACCTGGTGGCCTGGGTGACGCGCCGCGCGTCGGCCGCCGACGTCGCCAACCGCCTCGAGCTGTCGGTCCACCTGCTCCTGGACAAGTAGCCGCCGCCTCAGCGGTGCGCGGCGGCCACCTTCGCGAGCTCGTCGAGAGCCTTGAGGGTCTCCGCTTCCGGCAGCGTGTCCAGCAGGAACGTGTACCGCTCGACGCCGGCGTCGCGGAAACCGTCGATCACCTTCGGCGTCGTCGGTCCGCCGAACACCGCGAACCGGACGTCGTCGCGGCCCTGGTCGGCGAGCCAGCTCCGGACGCGCTGCGCCTCCTGGTACTTCGTGAAGCCGCGGAGCAGCCAGCCGTCGCCGTACTTGGCGAGGCGGTTCAGCGCCGCTTCGCTCTCCCCGCCGATGTAGATCGGCACGTGCGGCTTCCGCACCGGCTTCGGCCAGCTGAAGATCGGGTCGAGGTCGATGTGCTCGCCGTGGAACTCGGCCTCGTCCTTCGTCCAGATCTCCTTCAGCGCGGCCAGCTGCTCGTCCATCAGCGCGCCGCGGGTCTTGGGGTCGGTGCCGTGGTTGCGCATCTCTTCGCGGTTCCAGCCGACGCCGACCCCGAACAGCGCGCGGCCGTCGGAGACGAGGTCCAGCGACGCCACCTCCTTGGCCGTGTGGATCAGGTCGCGCTGGGGCAGCAGCGCGATCCCGGTCCCGAGCAGCAGCTCCGACGTCGCCACGGCCGCCGCGCTGAGCGCCACGAACGGGTCGAGCGTGCGGTAGTACACGCGCGGCAGGTCGCCCCCGCCGGGGTAAGGCGTTTCCCGGCTGGCGGGGATGTGCGAATGTTCGGCCAGGAACAGCGAGTCGAAGCCGCGTTCCTCCAGCGCCGCGCCCAGCACGTCCGGCCGGATGCCTTCGTCGGTCACGAACGTCGAGATCCCGAATTTCATACTCAACGACTACCACCGGGTTGACAGGGGGTGCACGATGAAGTCATCTCATCACCCGTTGAATAAGGGGGCGGTCATGGACGTTCAGGACGTCGACTTCGAAGAGCTCTACCGGGGCGCCACCCCGATGGGCCGCAAGATGCCGTGGGACCTCGGCGCGCCGCAGCCCGCGGTCGTCGCGCTGGCCGACGCCGGCGAGTTCACCGGCGACGTGCTCGACATCGGCTGCGGCCTCGGCGACAACTCGGCGTTCCTCGCCTCGCGCGGCCTGCGGGTCACCGGGCTGGACGGGGCGCCGTCGGCCATCGAGCAAGCCCGCACGCGCGCGCCGGGCGTCACCTTCGCCGTCGCCGACGCGACGAAGCTGGAGGGCTACGAAGACCGCTTCGACACGGTCCTCGACAGCGCGCTGTACCACTGCCTGTCCGAGGAGCAGCGGCGCCAGTACCTCGCGGCGCTGACCCGCGCGACGCGGCCCGGCGCGACGCTGCACCTCTTCGCCTTCTCACCGGAGATCCCGGACGGCTTCCCGGCGCCGTACCTCATCACCGAGGCCAACCTGCGCGAGACCGTCGGCAAGGACTGGACCATCGAACGCCTCGAACCGACGCGCTACACGACGTCGATGACGCCCGAGGAGCTGCGGCAGAGCGTCCGGACGATCCTGGACCAGGACCCGGCCGAGCTAGCGGGGCTGGACACCGACGCCGAAGGCCGGGTGCTGGTGCCGGTCTGGCAGCTGAAGGCCACCCGCCGCTAGACGTTGCGCCGGTACTGACCGCCCACCTCGAAGAACGCCTCCGTGATCTGACCGAGCGTGCACACCCGCGCGGCGTCCATCAGCACCCCGAACAGGTTGCCGCCGCGGGTGGCCGCCTCGCGCAGCGACTTCAGCGCCTGCTGGGCCTCCTCGTGGTGGCGGTGCTGGAAGTCCGCCAGCCGGTCCAGCTGGGACTTCTTCTCGTCCTCGGTCGCGCGGGCGAGCTCGACCTCGACCTCGTCCTCCCCCGCGCGCGGGTTGCGGAACGTGTTGACGCCGATGATCGGCAGCGACCCGTCGTGCTTCTTGCGCTCGTAGAGGATCGACTCGTCCTGGATCTTGCCGCGCTGGTAGCCGGTCTCCATCGCGCCGAGGACGCCGCCGCGTTCGCTGATCCGGTCGAATTCGGCCAGCACGGCCTCCTCCACCAGGTCGGTCAGCTCGTCGATGACGAACGAGCCCTGCAGCGGGTTCTCGTTCTTCGACAGGCCCCACTCCTTGTTGATGATCATCTGGATGGCCATCGCGCGGCGCACCGACGACTCCGACGGCGTCGTGATCGCCTCGTCGAACGCGTTGGTGTGCAAGGAGTTCGCGTTGTCGTACAACGCGCACAGCGCCTGCAGCGTCGTGCGGATGTCGTTGAAGCTCATCTCCTGCGCGTGCAGCGACCGCCCGGACGTCTGCACGTGGTACTTGAGCTTCTGCGACCGCTCGTTCGCGCCGTAGCGCTCGCGCATGGCCACGGCCCAGATCCGCCGCGCCACCCGGCCGAGCACCGAGTACTCCGCGTCCATGCCGTTGGAGAAGAAGAACGACAGGTTCGGCGCGAAGTCGTCGATGTCCATGCCGCGCGCCAGGTACGACTCGACGTAGGTGAAGCCGTTGGACAGCGTGAACGCCAGCTGCGAGATCGGGTTCGCCCCGGCCTCGGCGATGTGGTAGCCGGAAATGGACACCGAGTAGAAGTTGCGGACGCCGTGCTCGATGAACCACTCCTGGATGTCGGCCATCATCCGGAGGCTGAACTCGGTGGAGAAGATGCAGGTGTTCTGGCCCTGGTCCTCCTTGAGGATGTCGGCCTGGACCGTCCCGCGGACGTTGCGAAGCGCCCACTCACGCAGCTCGGCGGCCTCGGCGTCGGACGGCTCGCGGCCGTGCTCCGCCTTGAACTCGTCGAGTTTCTGGTCGATCGCGGTGTTGAGGAAGAAGGCGAGGATCGTCGGCGCCGGGCCGTTGATCGTCATCGACACCGAGGTGTTCGGCGCCGTCAGGTCGAAGCCGTCGTAGAGGACCTTCATGTCCTCGAGCGAGGCGATGGACACGCCGGACGTGCCGACCTTGCCGTAGATGTCGGGGCGCGTGTCGGGGTCGTGGCCGTAGAGGGTCACGGAGTCGAACGCCGTCGAGAGCCGCTTGGCCTCGGAGTCGGCCGAGAGCAGCTTGAACCGGCGGTTGGTGCGGAACGCGTCACCCTCGCCGGCGAACATCCGCGCCGGGTCCTCGCCCTCGCGCTTGAACGGGAACACACCGGCCGTGTACGGGAAGTAGCCCGGCAGGTTCTCGCGGCGCAGGAACGACAGCAGCTCGCCGGACTCGGCGTACCGCGGCAGGGCGACGCGCGGGATCCGGTTGCCCGACAACGTGTCGCGCCACAGCTGCGTGCGCAGCTCCTTGTCGCGGATCTTCACGACCAGCTCGTCCTGGCGGTACTCCTCGGCGAGCGAGCGGAACCGCTCGAGGAGCTTTGTCGACTCGCCGTCCACATCGGACTCGGCCGCGGCGAGCAGCCCGTCGAGCGCGTCGGTCGAGGCGTCCACCTTGGACAGTTCGGCCCGCGCCAGCGCCAGCGCCTCGCGCTTGCGGACCGCGGCGACCTGCGCCTCGGTCTTCGCGTGGTAACCGCGGACGGTCTCGGAGATCTCCGCCAGGTAGCGGGACCGGTTGCCCGGGATGACCGTCGACGCGTCCGTCGAGACCTTGCCCTCGACCTTCGGCAGCGTGCCGGCCGAGACGGTCAGGCCGCGCTCGGCGAGCATCCCGCGCAGGTGCTGGTACAGCGCGGTGACGCCGTCGTCGTTGAACTTCGCCGCGCTCGTGCCGTAGACCGGCATGTCTTCCGGGCCGGAGTCGAAGGCCTCGCGGTTGCGCACCAGCTGGCGCGCGACATCGCGGCGGGCGTCCTCGGCGCCGCGGCGCTCGAACTTGTTGATCGCGACGACGTCGGCGAAGTCGAGCATGTCGATCTTCTCCAGCTGCGACGCGGCGCCGAACTCCGGCGTCATCACGTACAGCGACTCGTCCACGAAGTCGACGATGCCGGCGTCGCCCTGGCCGATACCCGGCGTCTCGACGATCACCAGGTCGAACCCGGCGGCCTTGCACGCCAGGATCGACTCGCGCAACCCGGCCGGGATCTCGCCGGACGTCGTGCGCGTGGCCAGCGAGCGGAAGTACACCGGGGAGCCGTCGAGGCAGTTCATCCGGATGCGGTCGCCGAGCAGCGCGCCACCGCCCTTGCGCCGCGACGGGTCGACGGCGAGCACCGCGATCCGCAGCTTGTCCTCCTGGTCGAGGCGGAAGCGGCGGATCAGCTCGTCGGTGAGCGACGACTTGCCCGAGCCGCCGGTGCCGGTGATGCCGAGCACCGGCACCTCCCGCTTGCCCGCCGCCTCGGTGATGCCGGTCAGCAGGTCGCCGGGCAGCTTCTCGGCCTGCAGCTGGGTGATGACGCGCGAGAGCGAGGCGACGTCGCCGGAGAGCACCTTGTCCAGCGCGGGGGCCTCGGCCGCGAGGTCGGTGTCGCAGGCCTTGATCATCATGTTGATCATGCCCGGCAGGCCCATCTCGTAGCCGTCCTCGGGCGAGAAGATGCGGGCGACGCCGCGCGAGTGCAGCAGCTCGATCTCCTCGCGCACGATCACCCCGCCCCCGCCGCCGAAGACCTTGATGTGGCCGGCGCCGCGCTCGCGCAGCAGCTCCACCAGGTAGGAGAAGTACTCGACGTGCCCGCCTTGGTAAGCAGAGATGGCGACACCCTGGACGTCCTCGGCGATGGCCGCGGTGGCGACCTCGTCGACCGACCGGTTGTGGCCGAGGTGGACGACCTCCGCGCCCTGCGACTGCAGGATCCGCCGCATGATGTTGATCGACGCGTCGTGACCGTCGAAGAGGCTCGACGCCGTCACGAACCGGACGGGGTGCGCGGGGCGGTACAGCTCGCTGCTCATCCCTCCAAAATACTTTGGCTTCCTACTATTGGAAACCCGAGGACCCGTGACGCGGCTCTCACAGCCACTCCGGAGAACTTGACAGCCCCCTGTTCGGCGCTATGTTTAACGAGTCCGTTAATTAACAAGGTGCTGAAATGACGACAGACCAGCTGAGCCGCACGTTCTCCGCGCTGGCCGACCCGACCCGGCGCGCCATCCTCGCCCGGCTTGCGGCGGGCGAAGCGACGGTGAACGAGCTCGCCGAACCGTTCACGATGAGCCTGCCCGCCGTCTCGCGGCACCTGAAGGTGCTCGAACAGGCCGGCCTGATCACCCGCGGCCGCACGCGCCAGTGGCGGCCCTGCCGGCTGGAGGCGAAACCCCTGGAGGACGTCGCCGACTGGGTCGCGGCCTACCGCCGGTTCTGGGACGGCGGCTTCGACCGCCTCGAGGACCACCTGAGGAGGCTGACCGGCGATGCCTGACCTCACCATCACCCGGGTGTTCGACGCGCCCCGCGAACTCGTCTTCTCGGCGTGGACCGAGCCGGACCACGTGGCGAGCTGGTTCGGTCCGCGGGGCTTCACCTGCTCCGCCGTCACCGTCGACGCACGCCCCGGCGGCCGCTGGCGCGCCTGCATCCACTCCCCCGAGGGCGAGGACCACTGGATGCACGGCGTCTACCGCGAGGTCGACGTCCCCGGCCGGCTCGTGTTCACCTTCGCCTGGGAAGCCCAGGGCCACGAGACGCTCGTGACGATCGGCTTCGCCGACCTCGGGGGCAAGACCGAGATGACCTTCACGCAGACCGGCTTCCCGACCGCCGCCGAGCGCGACGGCCACGACGAGGGCTGGACCTCCAGCTTCGAGGACCTGATCGGCTTCATCCGAGGAAAGGACGCCCGATGACCGCCACCCTGCCCGAGATCGTCTCGCCGGAGGAATGGCAGGCCGCGCGCGACGCGCTGCTGGTCAAGGAGAAGGAGCACATGAAGGCGGCCGACCGCCTCGCCGCCGAGCGCCGCCGGCTGCCGATGGTCCGCTTCGACGCGAAGTACGAGTTCGAGAGCGCGGACGGGCCGGTCAGCCTGCTCGATCTGTTCGACGGCCGCCGCCAGCTGATCGTCTACCACTTCATGCTGCACCCCGGCGACGAGGCCGGCTGCCCCGGCTGCTCCCTGCTCGTCGACAACCTGCCGCACCTGGCGCACCTCCACGCCCGCGACGTCACGCTCAAGGTCGTCGCGCCCGCGACGCTGCCGGAGATCGAGCGGTACCGGACGCGGATGGGCTGGGACGTGCCGTGGGTGTCGGCGCACGGCACCGGCTTCACCGAGGACTGCGGTGTCGGGATGGGCTTCGGCGTCAGCGTGTTCCTCCGCGACGGCGACGACGTCTACCGGACGTACTTCACCTCCGGCCGGGGCGGCGAGATGTTCCTGGCCTCGCACCGCTACCTCGACGTCACGCCGCTGGGGCGGCAGGAGGCGTGGGAAGAGGACAGCCACGGCGACGACGCGCCGAGTTCCTGGTGGCGCCGCCACGACGAATACTGAAAATTTCCCGGCCGGGGGTGTCCGGTCTCCGCCCGCGGCTCCGACCTCCCGGTGACACCCCATCAGGAGGAGCGGAAATGCGCGACATCGTCTACATGGTCCACACGTCGTTGGACGGCTGCGTCGAGGGCCCGAACGGCGAGTTCGACTGGCCGGTCATGGGGCCGGAGCTGTCCGAACACTCGCGGGAGATGAACCTCCGCTGCGGCGAGTTCGCCTACGGGCGGAAGGTCTGGGACATGATGGCGGCGTTCTGGCCGACCGCCGAAACGATCTCGGACCACCCGCACGACATCGCGTTCGCGCCCGTGTGGCGCGAGACGCCGAAGATCGTGTTCTCGCGGACGCTGGAGAAGGCGGACTGGAACACCCGGGTCGTCGGGGGCGCGCTGCCCGAAGTGGTCGCGTCCCTGAAGGCCGAACCGGGCAAGGACGTGCTGCTCATGGGCGGCGCCGAGCTGGCGGCCGAGCTGGGCGCCCACGGCCTGATCGACGAGTACCTGGTGTTCGTCCACCCGGTCGTCCTGGGCGGCGGCAAGCGCCCGTTCGCCGACGGCACCGAGCGGCTCGGGCTGGAGCTGGTGGAATCGCGCACGTTCGACGGCCGCGTCGTGCTGCTGCGCTTCCGGCGCGCGTGAGGCGGGCCGGGCCCGGGGGCTTCCCCGGGCCCTGACGGCCTCAGCGGGACTTGGCCGCCCGCAGCGCGATCCACTGGCGCATCGCGTACTCGACCAGCGTGATCAGCGTCTGCTTCGTCGACTCGCGGTCCCGGGCGTCGCAGCGGACGATCGGGATGTTCGGGTCGATCGACAGGGCCTCGCGCACGTCGTTGATGTCGTGCTCCAGCACCCCGTCGAAGGTGTTGATGCCGACGATGTACGGCAGGCCGCGGTCTTCGAAGAAGTCGATCGGGGCGAACGAGTCGGCCAGCCGGCGCGTGTCGGCCAGCACGACCGCGCCGATCGCGCCGCGGACCAGGTCGTCCCACATGAACCAGAACCGCTGCTGCCCGGGCGTGCCGAACAGGTACAGGATCAGGTCCGCGTCCAGCGACACGCGGCCGAAGTCCATCGCGACCGTGGTCGTCGCCTTGCCCGGGGTGTGGTCGAGGTTGTCGACGCCGACGCTCGCGTCGGTCATCATCGCCTCGGTGGTGAGCGGCACGATCTCCGACACCGACCCGACGAAGGTCGTCTTCCCCGCTCCGAAGCCACCAGCCACCACGATCTTGGCGGATGTCATGGTCGGGGGCGCGGTGTCCCGCGGTGCCTTAAAGCCGACGGAGTCCACTCAAAACCCTTTCCATCAACACCAGATGTGCCTCGGCGCCGTCATTGCCCGTTATCGTCTTGTGCACCGTGACCAGCCCCGCGTCGGCCGCGTCGCTGATCAGCACCCGGGCCACCCCCAGCGGCACCCGCAGGGCCGACACGATCTCGGCGACCGAACGGGGGGTCCGGCACTCTTCCATGATCGAGATGCACTCGATCTGCTCCGCGGCGACCTCGGGGAAGCCACCGGTGGCAGCGTAGTCCTTCGCGGAGATCAGTGTCTCCAGCTCCAGGGCGTAGTTCGCCCGGGTGCGGCCACCGGTCAAAGCGTAGGGCCGGACGATCGCCGTCATGTCCTCGGGCGCGGGTGGCTGTTCGAACACCGCGGGCATGACGAACTCGCCGCTGGGCGGACCGGGGTCGAACAGCCCACCCGGCCTGGGACTGTCCCCGTCGGTACTGCCGGGGGGCGAGACTAAAGAGGTCACACGATCTCCTTGGTCGGCCGACGGCGCGGGCGCCGGCGGTTCCGCGGCCGCGTGCGCACCGGCGGCCGGGGGTGGCGGGGACTCCTTGCTCTTCTTGCGCTTCCGGCGGGCACGGCCGGAATCCAGGGTGAACCCGTTCAGGACGTCGGCGAACGTGCCGTCGTCCCCTCGCCCGGCGGGGTAGTGCCCCTCGGGAGGTTCGCCGTCGAATCCGGACCCCGTGCTCATCGCGCCATCATCCCACCGGTTCGCCGATCAGCGACCCCCCGGAGCCCTGAAGCTGGGCGCGCAGTTCCGGGGTGAGGATCTGACCGACGCGATCGACGAGCATGGTCATCTCGTAGGCGACCTGGCCGATGTCGCAGTTGGGGGCGGCGAGCACGGCGAGGCAGGACCCGTCGCTGATCGACATCAGCACCATGATCCCCAGCTCCATCTCGACGACGGTCTCGTTCACCGCCCCGGCCTCGAAGCACCGGGCCGCGCCCTGGGTGAGGCTGACCAGGCCGGAGGCGACCGCGGCGAGCTGGTCGGCCCGGTCGAGCGGGAGCCGGTTCGACGCGGTCAGCAGCAGGCCGTCCGCCGAGACGACCACGGCGTGCGCCACGCCGGGCACCCGCTCCGCGAAGTCGTTCACCAGCCAGCCGAACTGATTCTGCGTCGGCTGCGCGCTACTCGGCGAGGTCATTCACCCTCCAGTGTCTCGTGGTTGGTCTCGGTCGCCCGAGCGGTGCGGTGGCGCCCGCGCTCGATGCCCTGCTGGAAGCTGCGCAGGCGGCCGCGCACGTCGTGTGCGTCCCGTTGTGGTCGGGGGGCCGTGGCCCCGGTGGGCGGTCCGGCGCTGCCCGGAAGCAGCTGCTCCCCGCGACGGCGCCGGGGCAATCCTGCCGAAGTGAAGGTGGCGGGTGTCGACTGGGACACCGCTTGCACCGCCCGCCAGCCCTCATCGGTCCCGAAGTTCCACTCGGCGGTGGCCTCGGCAACGGTCTCTTCAGTCCGCGGCGCCGGGGTTTCGGGAGCCGCCGGGGTGGGTGCGGCGCCCCGGCGGGAGGGCAGGGCCGACGGTGGGACCGGCGGGCGCCCGGCGGTGCCGGAGAGCTGGCCCGGCTCCTGGAAAGCGGTGGGCTGGTCCGCTTGCGGCGGCTGTGGCTCCCGAAGGCCCGAGGGCTGGTCTGCTTGCAGCGGCTGTGGCTCCCGGAGGCCCGAGGGCTGGTCCACCCGCGGCGATTCCGGCTCCTGGAAGGCCGCCGGCGGGGTCGGCTGCCCAGCCGGTCGGCGGCCGGGCAGCCGGCCGGGTTCCTGCCGAGCGGCCTCCGGCGCGGCCGGGCGGTCGCCGGGCTGTCCGGGCTGTCCGGGCTGTCCGGGCTGGTGGAGGGCGCTCGGCTGGGCCGCGGCATCCGGCCGGCCCCGCTGCGGCAGCGCGTTCGGCGCGGCCGCCGGCCGCCCCGGAACCCCGTTCGCGCCCGGCCGGAGCAGCGCGCCCGACGAGAAGCCCTGCGCGAACGACTCCTGCGGAGCCGCGGGCCCGGCCTGCGCCGGAGCACCGGCCTGGGCAGCGGCACCCGGCTGAGCCGAGGCTCCGCCCTGCGCCGAAACACCGGCCTGACCAGCGACACCCGGCTGGACCGATGCCCCACCCTGCGCCGAAACACCCGCCTGACCAGCGACACCCGACTGAACCGAAGCCCCGCCCTGCGCCGGAGCACCCGCCTGACCTGCCGCACCCGGCTGAGCCGAGGCCCCGCCCTGCGCGGCGGCGTCCGGCCGGACGGCCGGCTGTCCGGCTGCCTGCTGGCCCGCCGCCTGGCGGGCCTGCTGCCGTCCGCGCGTCACGCCCTGCTGGAAGCTGCTCAACCGGCCGCGGACGTCCGCCGGGTCGCGGACCGGGAGGTCCGATCGCGCCGGGGCCGGTGCCGGGGCCGGTGGGGTCGGGGTCGCGCTGCCCGGCATCAGCTGTTCGCCGCGCCTGCGGCGGGGCAGGCCCTTGTCGGTGAACGCCGTCGGCTCCGCCTTCGAGACCGCCTGGACCGTGCGGAAGTTCTCGTCGCTGGCGAAGTCCCAGCTGCGGACCTCCTCCGCGGCGACGGGCTCCGCTTCCTCCTCGGCCGCCGGCTCTTCCGGTGCCGCGGCGGCCGGCTTGTCCTCGCGGAACCACGCCGACAGCATCTCGTCGAAGATCGGCGTCGTCTCCGAGGGGTCCGGGGCCCGCTTGGGCGCCGGGGCGGGCTCCGGCTTCGCGGTCGCCTGGCGCCACCAGTCGCTCAACGTCGTTTCGTTGGCGGAGAACAGGTCCTTGCCCGACGGCAGGTCACCCGCCCGCGGCGGGTCCGGCACCGGCAGCACGGCAGGCAGCGTCGGACGCGGCGGCGGGGCGTCGTCGTCCTTCGGCAGCGGGGCGAACAGGTCGGTCCCGGAGATCTCCAGGTCCGACGGCGGGCGCTCGGCGGGCCCGTGGCCGTTCGTCAGCCCGGCGAGGTCGCTCGCCGACGGCCAGCGCTCCTCCCCCATCGCCGGCTGCTGCGGGACCACCGGCTGCGGCCGCGAGTGGCCGTTGACCTGGCGGCGCGGCAGCTGGTTGCCCGCCGCGGGGCTCGCCGGGTGCTGCTGCAGGGCGCCGATCGGGCCGGTCAGCGGGCCGTCGGTCACCGGCATCACCAGCTCCGGCGGAACGACGACCGTCGCGCGGACGCCGACGATGTCCTTGCCGCCGTGCAGCGACACCCCGATCCGGTGCCTGCTGGCCAGCCGGCCGACGACGAACAGGCCCATCCGGCGCGAGGTGGCCAGGTCGACCGACCCGGCCTCGGTCAGCCGGGTGTTCGCCTCGGCGACCTCGGCCTCGTTCATGCCGATGCCCTTGTCGAGGATGTCGACGTTGAGCGAGCCGTCCTCGCCCAGCCGGGAAGCGACCGTCACCGACGTCTCCGGCGCGGAGAACGCCGTCGCGTTGTCCAGCAGCTCGGCGACCAGGCGCATCAGGTCGCTCGCGGCGTACCCGACGATCCGGGCCGGGGGCGGCGGCTGCACCTGGACCCGCTGGTACTGCTCGATCTCCGAGACCGCGGCGCGGAGCATGTCGGTGGTGCCGACCGGCTTGCCCGACCGGCGGCCCGGCTCGGCGCCGGAGAGCACCATCAGGTTCTCGTTGTTGCGCCGCATCCGGGTGGCGAGGTGGTCGAGCTGGAACAGCGTCGCGAGCTGGTCGGCGTCCTCCTCGTCGCGCTCCAGCTGCTCGATCAGCTGTAGCTGCCGCTGCACCAGGCTCTGGCTGCGCCGCGACAGGTTGACGAAGACGCTGCCGAAGCCGGTCCGCATCGCGGCCTGCTCGGTCGCCAGCCGCAGCGCCTGGTGGTGCACCTTGTCGAAGGCGCGCGCCACCTCGCCGACCTCGTCGTCGGTCCGCACCGGCACCGGGACGATGTCCGTGCCCTGCGCGCGGCCCTCCTGGATGTTGCGGACCGCTTCGGGCAGCGCGGTCTCGGCGACGTCGAGGGCGCTGCGCCGCAGCGCCTTCAGCGACCGCAGCAGCTGGCGGGTGATGAGGAAGACGACGGCGACGGCGAGCACCATCGCGGCGAACAGGAGCACCGCGAGCAGGCCCGCGCCGCTGCTGGCGTCGTCGACCAGCTGTGCCGACGTCGCCGACGCCGACGCGCCGAGGCGGTCGGCGACCTGCTTGATCTCGTTGCGCATCCCCGTGGACGCGGCGTTCCAGTCGGCCGCCGACAGGGCCCGGAAGGCGTCGTCGACCGCGTTGGCCGGCGCGTTCAGCACGGACTCGACCATCCGGGCCCGGCTCTGCGCTTGCTTGCCTTCGGCGATCGCCGCGAAGTCGCGCTGCAGCGTGTCGCCCGCCGCGGACCGGAAGTCGACGAGCCGGTCGGCCAGCCGCAGCTCGGCGGCGCGCAGCGTGGCCAGCTCGCTCGGCGACAGCGAAGCGCGCGCGATGCCGTAGGACACCAGTGCCTGGCTGAGCGACACCTGCTCGCCCGCGACGAGCAGCTCGTGCAGCCCGGCGGGCGTGCCGCCGAGGGTGCCGTCGCCCTCGCCGGCGGTGGCCGCGGTGTCGAGGCTGATCAGCGACCCGGTGATCCCGGAGTAGGCGGTGACGGCCTGGGCCGGGTCGAGCTGGCCGCCGTCGACCTGGCGGCGGAGGAAGCCGAGGTTGTTGACCTGCGCGGTGGCCGCGCCGGCGGCACCGGCCACGCCGGGCTCGGCGTCGGCCGCACGGGCCTGCGCCGCGGTGAACGGCCCGGTCGCCGCGTCGGTGGCCTTGCGGGCCGCGGCCAGCTCGGGCGTGCCGCCGACGGTGCCCTCGGTCAGCATCGCCGCGGTGACCGTGCGCTCCTGCTGCAGCGCGCCGGTGAGCGCGCGCGTCTGGCCGCCGAGCGCGACGAGCCGGTCGAGCCGCTGGTACTCGTCCGAGCGGCCGACCTGGCCCGCGATCGTCGTGACGCCGAGGACCAGCGCGAGGACGATGGGGACGACGGTGACGGCCGAAAGCTTGACGGGCAGGCTCCAGTCGCGCCAGCGCACGAGGGCGCGCCACGCGTCCTTCCCCTTGGACCGCCGGGGTGCTCGGCCGAGCAGCTCCCCCACGGGCACCTGACCTTCTCCTGCAACGGTCACGTGAGTGACTCCCTGTCCGGCGTCATGGATCCGCGTCGGCGGCGCGGTGTCCCGGCTCGCGGCGGGCGCCCGGACGGCCGTGCCGTCCGCGCCCTGCCTCGTCCCCGGTCCCCTCGCTCGTCCCCGGCCGCCCGGCCGCCCGCGCGCCCGTCGCCGGGCAGGCACCGCCTCGAAGGCCTCGCGGTCCCGTGCAAGGGACTGTGCACGTGCACGCCGCAAGTTGCGTTCTGCACGGTCGTCGAGATCAACTTTATCGGTGCCAATCGATCGCTGTGGTCAGCTGGGCCAAAGAATCGTACCCCCGAAGCCCGGCCGGTCAATTTTGTTCCCCACTCGGGCGCTGACCTGCGAAAAGTGCTTTCCGGGCCGGGAACCGCCCACGACATTCGACCTCACTGCCCCCGAAGAGGGAATTCCGGTTACCGGACGCGCCTCACCCGACCATCCGGCCGTCACCCGATTAGCCCATGCAGGGGAGCATAGTACCTCGGACGATCTACACTCTGTACCCCCATCGGGTGGGTCAAGTCTCAAGATGTGCCCGATGTTGTGGCGTTCCGCGCCGACCCGCCCCGACCTGGTGATTTCTTTCGAGACTGCGTGCTGACCAGTGGATCTTCCCCGACGCGCCCACGTGGGAGCGACACTCTCCGGCGCGATGACGTTCACTTTCGCCACCCTGCGTGATCAAGTTGGACGATCGTCCAGGACAGTTAGCCCGTTCGCCGCAGCCTAGGCCGGACGCGACAACGTCGAGTCACAATTCTTTTCATCATGACGGGTGATCTGCCCGTGATCTTGCGGCGAACGGGGATTCGACGCTTTCGACAAGAAATCGAATACCGCTGTCTCCGGACACGGAGATCGACCAGCCGCCTCCGATGTCCTCCGGACGGCCTAGTTACGATGTTCGCCTCGCAGTCCGCAAGGGCGGCCCGGCACCCCTGCCAGCAGGTGGTCCCGGGGCCCGCCACCACGGAGGCACTCTGCCGGAGGCACCCATGTACGACGTCGCGCGTCCCGCGGCGGGCAACCCGATGGAGGAGACCGGCCAGCTGCCGGCCCTGTTCACCGGAGACCGCCCGTCCGGCGCCCAGCACCGACGGCCCGCTCCCCCGACGGGTCCCGACTACGCCGGGATCCAGGCCAGCCCCGAGTTCGTCTCGCTGCGCCGGCGGTTCCGGGCCTTCGTCTTCCCGATGAGCTTCGCTTTCTTCGCCTGGTACATGACGTACGTGCTGCTGGCGGCCTACGCCCACGACTTCATGAGCCGCAAGGTGTTCGGCCAGGTCAACGTCGGCATCCTGCTCGGCATCGGCCAGTTCGCCAGCACCGCGCTGGTCACCTGGCTCTACCTCCGCTACGCGCGCCGCCAGGTCGACCCGCGCGTCGCCGAGCTGCGGGCCCGCGCGGGCCTGCCGGAAGGGACCCGCCGATGACCGCGCTCGCCGCCGGAAGCGCCCCGGCCAGCAACCCGCTGGTCAACACCGTCGTGTTCGCCCTGTTCGTGGCGATCACGCTCTACGTCGTCTACCGGGCCAGCTCCCGGAACTCCTCGACGGCCGACTACTACGCCGCGGGAAGCGCCTTCACCGGCCGTCAGAACGGCATCGCGCTGTCGGGCGACTTCCTGTCGGCCGCGTCCTTCCTCGGCATCGCCGGCGCCATCGCGATGCACGGCTACGACGGCTTCCTCTACTCGATCGGCTTTCTCGTCGCCTGGCTGGTCGACCTGCTGCTGATCGCCGAGCTGCTGCGCAACACCGGCCGGTTCACGATGGGCGACGTCCTGAGCTTCCGGATGAAGCAGCGCCCGGTCCGCGCGGCGGCGGCGACGTCGACGCTGGTCATCTCCTTCTTCTACATGCTGGCGCAGATGGCGGGCGCGGGCGGCCTGGTCGCGCTGCTGCTCAACGTCCACTCCAAGCTCGGCCAGGCGCTGGTGATCGGCGTCGTCGGGCTGGTCATGGTCCTGTACGTGCTGGTCGGCGGGATGAAGGGCACCACGTGGGTGCAGATCATCAAGGCCACCATCCTGCTGCTCTGCGGCGCGCTGCTGACGGTGTTCCTGTTCGGCAAGTTCGGCTTCTCGTTCTCGAACCTGCTCTCCTCGGCGGCGGAGAACAGCCCGCTCGGCGACAAGCTCCTCGAGCCGGGCGGCTCGTACGGCAAGAACGGCACCACCAAGCTCGACTTCGTGTCGCTGGCCCTGGCGCTGGTGCTCGGCGCGGCGGCGCTGCCGCACGTGCTGATGCGCTTCTACACGGTGCCGAACTCCCGCGAGGCGCGGCGAAGCGTCGTCTGGGCGACGGCGTGCATGTTCCTCTTCTACCTGTGCACGCTGGTGATCGGCTTCGGCGCGGCGGCGCTGGTCGGCGCGGACGAGATCAAGGCCGCGCCCGGCGGGGAGAACTCGGCGGCCCCGCTGCTGGCCCTGCACGTCGGCGGGACGCTGCTGCTCGGCGTCATCGCCGCGGTGGCCTTCGCGACGATCCTCGCGGTCGTGGCCGGGCTGACGATCACCGCGTCGGCGTCCTTCGCCCACGACGTCTACGCGAACATCTTCAAGCAGGGCAAGGCGGAACCGGCGGACGAGGTCCGGGTGGCGCGGCTGACCGCGATCGTGGTCGGGGCGCTGGCCATCGTCGGCGGCGTGCTGGCGAACGGGCAGAACATCGCGTTCCTGGTGGCGCTGGCGTTCGCGGTGGCGGCGTCGGCGAACCTCTCGACGCTGCTGTACTCGCTGTTCTGGAAGCGGTTCAACACCACCGGCACGCTGTGGGGCATCTACGGCGGCCTCGCCGCAAGCCTGATCCTGGTGCTCTTCTCGCCGGTCGTTTCCGGCTCGCCGGACTCGATCTTCAAGAGCATCGACTTCGCCTGGTTCCCGCTGAAGAACCCGGGCTTGGTGTCGATCCCGTTCTCGTTCCTCTGCGGGTTCGTCGGCACCCTCGTCGGCAGGCCGAAGGCGGACGCGGACAAGCACGCCGAGATGGAGGTCCGGTCCCTCACCGGGATCGGCAGCTAGCTCCCTGGACGGCCTGCGTCACGCGCGCAGGCCGTCCAGGATCACGTCCAGCACCCGCTTGCCGTCCTCCGGGCTGCAGTTGCGCGCGGCCATCCCGGCGCCGTGCCCCAGCCGCAGCACGTCGGGCCCCGCGACGTCGGGCCGGATCAGCCCGGCGGCCGCGTCGACCAGCACCCCGACCGCCTCGCGCAACCGGACCTGGCAGTACTGGAAGGTCTCCGAGCCCGAGTCGATCGACTCCTTGAGGATCGTGGCGAGCTTGTGCCGCTCCACGACCCACCTCACCTGCTCCCCCAGCCAGGCCTCGAGGGCCTCCCACGGCGGCAGTTCGTCGTGCAGCACGTACGCGCGGTCGGCGAGCACCTCGATCTCGTCGCGGTAGACCGCCTCGAACAGCTTCTCCCGCGTCGGGAAGTGCCGGTACAGGGTGCCCGCGCCGACGCCCGCCTTCTTCGCGACGTCGTCCAGCGGCACGTCGGCCCCCTGCGCGGTGAACAGGTCCTTCGCCGTCTCGACGATGCGTTCGTAGTTGCGCCGCGCGTCCGCGCGCATCGGCCGCTCCGTGCCCGGCATCCCGGCCTCCTCGCCCTCAACCGGAGAGATTCTCCGAATTCACTTGCGCGTCCGGAGACGCTCTCCATATTATCGGATCACACGCAAGCGGAGAACATCTCCGCTTCTCTCGTACTCCGTGGGGGAGTATCCCTTGTCGCAGCAAACGATCCACCGTGCGGTCGAGCCTGTCCCGGCCCGCCGCGGCGGGCTGGTCCTGGCCATCATCCTGACCTGCCAGCTCATGCTCATCCTCGACGCGACCGTGATGAACGTCGCGCTCCCGCGCATCCAGGCCGACCTGGGGTTCACCCCCACCGGCCTGTCCTGGGTGATGACGGCCTACAGCCTGGTCTTCGGTGGCCTGCTGCTGCTCGGCGGCCGGGCGGGCGACCTCTTCGGGCGGCGCCGGATGTTCGTCGCGGGCACCGCCCTGTTCACCGTCGCGTCGCTGGCCGGCGGCCTCGCCGGCTCGGCCGCGCTGCTCATCGCCGCCCGCGTCCTGCAGGGCGTCGGCGCCGCGATGGCGGGCCCGAGCACCCTGGCGCTGGTCACGACGACGTTCACCGAGGCCAAGGCCCGCGTCCGCGCCCTGTCCCTGTTCTCCGCGATGTCCAGCGGCGGCTTCGCCATCGGCCTGATCGTCGGCGGCCTGCTCACCGAGTGGATCTCATGGCGCGCCGCGCTGTTCATCAACGTGCCGTTCGGCCTGGCGATCGTGCTGCTGGCGCCGCGGTTCGTGCCGGAACCCGAACGCCGGCGAGCGCACCTCGACCTGCCCGGCGCGGTCACCGGCACGCTCGGCGTCGGCTCGCTCGTGTTCGCCTTCACCCACGCGGCCTCCGACGGCTGGGGCAACGCGGTGACGCTCGGCTCGCTCGCCGCCGGCCTCGTGCTGCTGGCCGGCTTCGTCGCCATCGAGGCCCGCACGGCGATGCCGCTGGTCCCGTTGCGGCTGTTCGCCGACCGCAACCGCAGCGCGGCCTACGTCAACTTCTTCCTCGGGCCGATGGCGATGATGTCGATGTTCTTCTTCCTCACCCAGTTCATGCAGGACATCCGGCACTACGCCGCGCTGGCCACGGGGTTCGCGTTCCTGCCGATGGCGGCGCTGATCTTCACGATGAGCAGGCTCGTGCCGCGGCTGCTTCCCCGGTACGGCCCGAAGCCCCTCTCCGTCACGGGGTCCCTGCTGATGCTGGCCGGGGTCGGCTGGCTGGCGATGCTCACCACCGAAAGCGCGTACTTCCCGGCGTTGCTCGGACCGCTGCTGCTGATGGGTCTCGGCGGCGGGCTGGCGTTCGCGCCGCTCAACGTGATCGTCATGGCCACCGTGCCCAGCGAGGACGCGGGCGCGGCGGGCGGCGTGCTGCAGACGATGCAGCAGGTCGGCAGCACGCTCGGGCTCGGGGTGCTGATCACGGTGTTCGGCGCGGCGACCCGCTCGGCGGGCACGACGGGGGCTCAGCTCACGGTCGACGGCATGACGGCCGCGTTCGCCACGGCCGCGGTGTTCGCCGCGTGCACGTTCCTGGTGGCGCTGACCTTCCGGCGGGCTACAGCTTCTGCCCGGCCTTGACCTTGTGCGTCACCCGGCGCTCGACGAGGAACGAGACGAACGGGACGCAGCCGGCCAGCAGCACCAGCACGGTGCCCTTGATCGACCAGCGGGCCTTGATCGCGAGGTCGATGGTCAGCACCAGGTAGATCATGTAGAGGACGCCGTGGATCGGCGAGTACACCGCGGACGGCGTCGGGTTGTCGAAGCCGTACCGCAGCACCATCACGAAGCACAGGCCGAGCAGGCCGACACCGGTGACGTAGGCGGCGGTGCGGAACCGGACCAGGGGGCCGGCGAGCGGCGCCGCGGTCTGCGCGGCACCTTCGGTGCTGGTGGTCATCGGGTCGTCCTCACTGTGCTGCCTGACAACTGTGCGGCCTTACTCGGCGGCCTGCTGGTCGCGGGCGTTCAGCTCGCGTAGGTACCGGTTGTACGCGGCCAGCTCTTCGTCCTCGTCCGCGACCCGGGTGTCCGGACGGGGACGGGGAGCGGGCACCTCGGCGACGGGGGCCGGCTTCGGCTTCTCGTCCGCGGTGCCGTCGGCTTCGGCCTTCAGCCGGAGCTTGCGGATCCGCCAGAACATGAAGGCGGGGAACAGCCCGAACAGCGGCCACTGCAGGACGTAGCCGAGGTTCTGGAAGGTGCCGTTCGCGGAGGTGAAGCGGTCCCACTGCCACCAGGCGAGCCCGCAGCAGACGAGCAGGCTGACCAGGCAGGTCGCGATGATCGCGATCCGCCGCCCCCAGGGGGACGCGGCCGGTGGCGGGGAAGCTGGCACGGTTCGAAAGTAGCACTGGCCGGCTGAGAGAAGCCCGGCCCCCGCCCTGTCCTCGGGGGGCGTCCCCAGGTCCAGTCTATCGGCGGCCACCGACGGTGCCGCTCTCAGCGAGCCTGCGGGGGCGAGTTGTCCACATTCAGCCTTGCCTGTGGATCGACTGGGCCGCCTTCGCGTACCCGTCCGCGAGCCCGAACACCTTCTGCGCGTACTCCGTCGAGTTGTTGTAGGAGAGGATCCCGGCCCACCAGCCCGACGGGCTCGCCATGTCCCGCCCGCCCGCGCACAGGTACCGCGCCGCCGCCAGGGCGGCGTCGTCGATCTGCTGGGGGTCGCCGAGACCGTCACCGTTGCCGTCCGACGCCCACTTGCGCCACGTGCCCGGGATGAACTGCATTGGGCCGACCGCGCGGTCCACGCCCGCGTCGCCGTCGTAGCGGCCGCCGTCGGTGTCGCCGATCGCCTGGACGCCCGCCGACCCGTCGAGCGGGACGCCGACGATCGGCTTCGACGGACGGCCGTCCGCGCCGAGGACCGCACCCGCGTACTGGCCGTGGTTGGACTCGATGCGGCCGATGCCGGCCAGCGTCGCCCACGAGATCTTGCACTTCGGCTGGTCCGCGCGCATCGCCAGCTCCGCGTTGCCGTACGCCTGCAACGCGCGCGCCGGCACCCCGGACGCCGCCGCGACCTGGCTCGCCCACTGCGAGAGCGTCGCCGGGCCGGTGCTGCGGGCCTGCTGGGGAGAGGTCTGCTGCTCGGCCCCGCCCGCGACCGCGCCGCCGGCCGGCGCGACCGACCCCGGCTTGACGTCGGCCGCCTTGACCTGGAGGGCGGGGATTTCGGTGGTGAGGGGGCTCGCCTCCGGCGTCGACGCGCGGGTCACGAGCCAGACCCCGCCGCCGGCGACGGCCAGCACGGCGAGGACCACGGTCAGCCGGGTGAGCACTGCGACGCTCTGCGAGCGCGGCGCCGGCGCGGCGGGGGCGGCTTCCTCGACGGATCCGTCGATCGGGTCGTCCTCGGTCTTTCCGCTACTCGTGCGCACGAAACTCCGGTCCTCCAGCGTGGTGTCGACGAACGGTCAACGAGCCCGCGCAGGTTAGCGTTACGCGGGCCGTCGCCATCGTCTCACCGCGCCGGTTCACCCGGCCGTGTGATGCGTCTCGTCAGGCGGACTTCTGCTGCCGCGCGAGCCGCGCGACGCACCAGGCCGGGGCGCTGCCGCGGCGCAGGTGCTGCAGGACGGTCATCGGCCCGAGCCGGCGGCTCAGGTCCGACGGCGCCAGCCCGGCCGCCCGGTAGTCGAGGGCCCGCTGGTCGAGCGGGCTGATGCCGGCGTCCCACCACTCCTCGGCCTCGGCGACGCCGCCGACCATCTGCCACCAGCCCGCGGCGGCGGTGAGGAGCTCTTCGGGCACGTCCGGCAGCCTGCTGCGCATCGCGGCGAGGTAGCCGGGGTCGGCGGACTCCACGGGGACGAACCGCGACTGCCCGGTCCGGGCTCGCTGGCCGGGGATGCCCGGGGCCTGCGCCGGCGCGTCGGCCAGCCACGCGGACGCGATGCGGTCGACCTCCTGCTCTTCGGGGGTCTGCTCGCGCTCGGCTGCCCACTGCCGGATCAGCGCGTCCACTCCGGGATCTCCGGTCATCCCTGCCTCCTTGTAGGTCCCCGACGGACAGGCCCTGACGCCTGTCCCACGCGGTGGTGCCGCACGCACCAACCTGCACCTTGCTGAGTGGAAACTGCCTGCGTACCGGGGGTCTCCGGGGGGAGGGCGAACCACCCGATCACGCAATGTGAGCACCGTAGGGCCGGGGTGGTCTCCTTCGCCAGACCCCGGCAGGCACGAATTCGCCGACCTGCGCGTTTTCGGCCGCAATCCACCCGGATGGTCGAGTGCCGGAGTCCGAAATCCGAGATTCGTGACGCTCAGTGATTTACCGTCCGCTAACACTCAGGGTGACGGCCGGCGCCGCGTTCGCGGTGCCGGTGAGCGGTGCGCGCGGGTCAGGAGAACAGCTGCCGGAAGAACGTGACGATGGCTTCGGCGCCGTCCTTCAGCCAGCCGAGGACGCGGTGCACGAAGTCGGCCGACTGGTTGGGCTGGGTGATCAGGAAGAAGAGCACGAGCGCGACGACGCCCACGATGAGAACTTTCTTCATGCCGCTCGACATCGGCTTCCTCCCCGGCTCGCCGCGCCCGTCCTGGGAGTGGCCACGCCAATACTCTAGGGAAGGCGTGCCCGGAAGACACCCCGATCAACCCCCGAGGAGCGGCGATGACGCGCAACGTGCTGGTCGAGCGCGACGGCAAGGTGACGACGGTCACCATCGACCGCCCGGCCGCCCGCAACGCCGTCGACGGTCCGACCGCGGCCGAGCTGGCGGAGGCGTTCCGCGAGTTCGACGCGGACCCGGAAGCCGCGGTCGCGGTCCTCACCGGATCGGGTGGCGCGTTCTGCGCGGGCGCGGATCTCAAGGCGATCGGCACCGACCGGATGAACCGCACTCACCCGGACGGGGACGGCCCGATGGGCCCGACCCGGATGCGGCTGTCCAAGCCGGTGATCGCGGCGGTGCACGGGCACGCCGTGGCGGGCGGGCTGGAGCTGGCGCTGTGGTGCGACCTGCGGGTCGCGGACGCGACGGCGGTGTTCGGGGTGTTCTGCCGCCGCTGGGGCGTGCCGCTGATCGACGGCGGGACGGTGCGGCTGCCGCGGCTGATCGGCCAGTCGCGGGCGATGGACCTGATCCTGACGGGCCGGGCGGTCGAGGCGGAGGAGGCGTTCTCGATCGGCTTGGCCAACCGGCTGGTGCCGGCGGGCGAGGCGGTCCCGGCGGCGCAGGAGCTGGCGCGGCAGCTCGCGGCGTTCCCGCAGGCGTGCCTGCGGGGTGACCGGTCCTCGGCGCTGGAGCAGTGGGGCAAGTCCGAAGAGGACGCGGTGACGGCGGAGTTCGGCGCGGCGATGGGCGCGGGGGTACTGGCGGCCGAAGCGGTGGACGGCGCGGCCCGCTTCGCGGGCGGCGAGGGCCGGCACGGCAGCTTCGGCTGACGCGGGGGTGGAGCGCCTTCCAGCCGCGCGGCAAGGACTGGCAGCCCCGGGCACCTTCGGCTCGCGCCCTGGCCGCACCACTGCACCCCAGCGGCAAGGCCCAACCGCCACAGGGGCACCTTCGGCTCGCGCCCTGGCCGCACCACCGCACCCCAGCGATAAGGCCCAGCCACCACCGGGCACCCTCGCCCCACGCCCCCACCACCGCACCCCAGCGACAAGGCCCGACCACGGCAACGCCGGCCACTGTCCGCAACCCCGGTTCACCGGACCGGCTGGATCGCGCGCCGTCCGCCCGGTTCCGGTCAAGCGGCCGATAAGGTCGCCCGATGGACGACGATGTCGACAGAGTCGTGCTCCGGCCCGTGGCCGAAGGCGATCTCGACCTCCTGGAACGTCTGACGAACGATCCCGCCGGTGCCGGGGAGCACCAGTGGTTCGGCTGGCACGACCCCGGCTACCTGCGCCGCCGGTGGCTGGAGACCGGCATGCTCACCGCCGAGACCGGCATGCTCGTGCCGACGCTCGGCGGCCGCGTCCTCGGGCTCGTCTCCTGGCACCGCAGCCGGAGCGGGCCGGCGTCCTACTGCTGGAACGCCGGACTCGTCCTCGCGCCGGAAGCGCGCGGCCACGGCTACGGCACCCAGGCCCAGCGCCTGCTCGTCGAGTACCTCTTCGCCCACACCCAGCTCAACCGGGTCGAAGCGACGACCGAGGTCGGCAACCGCGCCGAACAGCGCTCGCTCGAGAAAGCCGGGTTCACCCGCGAAGGCGTCCTCCGCGGCTACGACTTCCGCGACGGCGAGTGGCGCGACCACGTCATCTACTCGGTCGTGCGCTCCGACCTGGCGAAGAACTAGGCGATCGCGCCCGCCGACCGCAGTGCCCCGAAGTCCGTGACGCCCAGCTCCGCGAGCACCGCTTCGGTGTCGGATCCCTTGACGTGCGGGGCTTCCGGGGTCGACGGCGGGGTGCGGTCGAACCGCGGCGCCGGGGCCGGCTGGACCATCCCGCCGATCTCGACGAACGTCCCGCGCGCCGCGTTGTGCGGGTGCGACGCCGCTTCGCCCGGCGCCAGCACCGGCGTCAGGCACGCGTCCGTCCCCGACGCGCGCGCCACGAGGTCGTCGCGCGTGTACTTGCCGATCGCCGCCGCGAGGATCTCCCGCAGCCGGGGCCACTGCGTCTTGTCCACGTGCAGGGGCAGCGACTCCGGGTCCAGTTCGAGGACCTTCACCAGGTCGCCCCAGAACCGCATCTCGATCGCGCCGACGGCGACGTACTTGCCGTCCGCGGTCTCGTAGGTGTCGTAGAACGGGGCTCCGCCGTCGAGCATGTTGTCGCCGCGCTCGCCGCCCCAGAGCCCGGCGGCGGCCATGCCGTGCAGGCTCGTGGTGAGCAGCGCGGCGCCGTCGACCATCGACGCGTCGACGACCTGACCGCGGCCGGAGGAGTTCCGCTCGTACAGCGCGGCCAGGATGCCCATCGCCAGCAGCAGTCCGCCGCCGCCGAAGTCGCCGACGAGGTTGAGCGGCGGCACCGGCCGTTCGCCCGCGCGCCCGATCGGCTCGAGCGCACCGGCGATGCCGATGTAGTTGATGTCGTGCCCGGCCGCCTTCGCCAGCGGGCCGTCCTGGCCCCAGCCCGTCATCCGGCCGTAGACCAGCCGCGGGTTGCGGGCGTGCACGACGTCCGGCCCGAGGCCGATCCGTTCGGCGACGCCGGGGCGGAAGGGCTCGATGAGGACGTCGGCGGTCTCGCACAGCTTCAGCACCAGTTCGACGCCTTCGGGCGTCTTGGTGTTGATGCCGACCGAGCGGCGACCGCGGGCGAGCGGGTCGGTCGGGATGCCGAGCACGTCCTCCCCCGGCGTCGCGCGGTCGACGCGGACGACGTCGGCGCCGAGGTCACCGAGGATCATCGCGGCGAAGGGCCCCGGTGCGAGACCGGCGAGCTCCACCACCTTCAGGCCGCTGAGCGGACCTGCCTTCATGTCGGGTCCTTTCAGAGCGAGCGGGAGATGATTTCCTTCATGATCTCGCTGGTGCCGCCGAAGATCCGGGAGATCCGGACGTCGGCCCAGGCGCGCGCGATCGGGTATTCGGTCATGTAGCCGTAGCCGCCGAAGAGCTGCACGCAGTCGTCGATCACCTTGTTGACGCGCTCGGTCGTCCACAGCTTCGCCATCGCCGCGCCCTGGACGTCGAGTTCACCGCGCAGGTGCCGTTCGATGCACTGGTCGAGGAACGCGCGCGACACCGCGGCCTCGGTGGCGGCCTCGGCGAGGGTGAACTTGGTGTTCTGGAAGCCGAAGAGCGGCCGGCCGAACGCCGTGCGCTCCTTGGTGTACTCGAGCGTGAGGTCGACCGCGGCCTCCAGCCCGGCCACCGCGGTGACGGCGATGATCAGCCGTTCCTGCGGCAGCTGCAGCATCAGCTGGAAGAAGCCCTGTCCCTCGGCGTCGCCGAGCAGGTTGGCGGCGGGCACGCGGACGTCGTCGAAGAACAGCTCGGCGGTGTCCTGTCCCTTGAGGCCGACCTTGTCGAGGACGCGGCCGCGGCGGAAGCCCGGCGTGTCCGTCTCGACCACGATCAGCGAGACGCCCTGCGCGCCCGCGTCCGGGTCGGTCTTCACCGCGACGACGACCAGATCGGCGTGGAACCCGTTGGTGATGAACGTTTTGGCGCCGTTGATGACGTAGTGGTCGCCGTCGCGGACCGCGCGCGTCTTGATGCCCTGGAGGTCGGAGCCGGTGCCGGGTTCGGTCATCGCGATCGCGCCGACCATCTCGCCGGTGGCCAGCTTCGGCAGCCACTCGCGCTTCTTCTCTTCCGAGGCGTAGGCGAGCAGGTAGTGCGCGACGATTCCGTTGTGGACGGTCACACCCCACGCGCTGTCGCCGGCGCGGGCCTGCTCTTCGTAGAGCACGGTCTCGTGGGCGAACGTGCCGCCGCCCCCGCCGTACTCCTCGGGGATGGACAGGCAGAGCAGCCCGACCTCGCCGGCCTTGGTCCAGAACTCGCGGTCGACCTTCTTCTCGGCCGCCCAGCGCTCCTGGTGCGGCACGGCCTCCTTCTGCAGGAACGACCGCGACAGCTCGCGGAGGTCTTCGAGCTCGGTGGTCATCCAGGAGCTCTTCGGGAGTTGCAGCGGCACGGGACCCTCCTGCTGGAAAACATGACGATCAGCATGTAAGTTCTCTGCGGAATGTACATCCGTACCGGCCTGTAGGTAAAGCAGGGAGGCCGCGGTGACCGAGACGGCACACCGGACCCAGGCGCAGCGACGCGAACAGACCCGCACGGCGCTGCTCGACGCGACCATCGACTGCCTGGTGGACGTCGGGTACGCCCGCACCTCGGTGCAGGAGATCTGCGCCAGGGCGGGCGTGTCGAAGGGCGCGGTGCAGCACCACTTCACCGCGAAGGCCGAGCTGATGGCGGCCGCCGTCGAGCACCTGACGACGAAGCTGCGGCGGCAGCTCGCGACCTCGCTGGACGAGCTGCCCGGCGGCGGCAGCGGGGTCGCCGCGGCGATCGACCTGCTCTGGACCGGCTACTCGGGCACGCTCTCCACCGCGGTCACCGAGCTGTGGGTGGCCGCCCGCACCGACCCCGAGCTGCGGGCGGCCATCCGCCCGGTCGACCGCGCGCTCGGCCGCGCCACGCTCGAGCACGTCACCCAGGTCGCCGGCGAGCTGCCGCCCGAACGCGCGGAGATGCTGTTCTGGCTCACCGTGAACCTGACCCGCGGGCTGGCGCTGGACGCCGAGCTCGGCGGCGACCCGAACCGACGGCGGCAGCTGCTGGAAGAGTGGAAGCGGATCGCGGTCCTGCTCTACCAGGACGCAGCCACTGCGCCAAGCTGACCAACGGGGCACCGCAAGGGCTGGAATGCCCCTTATCCGCCCGGCGGATTCGTGGTCCAATCCCCCCGATAGAGGGGAGCTTCCATGACCGCCACGCCGTACCAGAACCCCTACGGCCCTCCCCAAGGCCGGCCACCGCAGCCACCACGGCCGCCCGCCGACCCCGGCGCCCGCCTGCGGCTCGTCGCCGCGATCGTCGGGGCGATCGCCGCGGTCGTCGTGCTGGCCGGGTCGTTCCTGCCGCAGACCAAGTTCGAGCAGGTCGTGAACGGCAAGACCGAAAGCAGCCAGACGATCAGCGCCTGGACGCGCTCGTTCGCCGTCGAACCCGGCGACGAGGCCAAGAAGTTCTACGAGAACACCCACGTCGCGCGGTACGGGATCCCGCTCTCGGCCGGCGCGCTGGTGCTGCTGGCCGGGGCCGGCCTGGCGATCGCGGGGGCGCGGCGCTCGGCGGGCACCGGGGTGCGTTCGGGTGCCCGGACGGCGCTGGTGGCGGGCGGCGCGGGGGTGGCCGCGGCGGTGTGGATGCTCGGCATGGACGTCTCGGCGACGTTGAGCTACGAGTCGACCGACGACACGCTCCGATCGGTCTACTCGACCGGCCTCGGCTTCTGGATCCTGCTCGGCGGTGGCGCGCTGGCCGCCGTGACGCTGGTGCTCGCGGCGCTGGCGGGACGGCAGGCGCCCGCCGCCGCACCGGCCGGACCGCCGCCGGGACCGGGACCGTACGGCGGGCCCTACCAGCAGCAGTCGAGGCCGTACCCGGTGCCGCCGCAGCAGTTCGCGCAGCAGCCGTACCCCGGCGCGCAGCCCCCGTACCCGGCGCAGCAGCCGTACCCCGGCGCGCCGCCGTCGCAGCCGTTCCCGGCACAAGGCCCGCCGTCGCAGCCCTTCCCCGCCCAGAGCGGCCCGCCTTCGCACCCCGTGCCGGCCCAGTCGGGAGAGCTCCCGCAGGCCGGCGGGCTGTCGGCTCGGCTCGAAGACCCCTACGGCGGGGCGACGCAGGCGCACCCGCCGCCGAAGCAGGACCCGACCGAGCCGAACTACCAGCTCCCGCCGCTCAACCCACCCAATACGTGAAAGATATTCATATCAGGCTGGACATCTGACGTACCGACGGTATGGTGTACTCGTCGGTAACCCCTGCGCGGCGTCGCGCCCGGACCTCCGGACGCCGCGGAACGGAGACGTCATGACCAGCACGACCCCCGCGAACGCGCTCGAAGACACCCCGCTGCCGCCGACCGTCGGCGGCGTCGCCGGGGCGCCCGATTCGGCACGGGCGGCCCAGCTCGTCGCCCGCGTGGCCGGGGGCGCCGACTCGGCGCCGATCCGCATGCGCGCGCCCTTCACCGGCCAGCCGATCGCGACGCTGCCCCAGGCCACCGACGCCGACGTCCGCGCGGTGTTCGGCCAGGCCCGCACCGCCCAGCGGGCCTGGGCGGAGCACTCCCCCGCCGACCGCGCCCGCGTCCTCACCCGGCTGCACGACCTCGTGCTCGCCCGCCAGGACGAGGTCCTCGACCTGGTCCAGGTCGAGGCGGGCAAGGCGCGGCTCGACGCGTTCGACGAAGTCAGCGCGACGGCGCTGGTCGCGGCCTACTACGGCAAGCACGCGGCGAAGATCCTCGCCCCGCGCCGGGTCGCCGGCGTCATCCCGGGCCTGACCCGCGCCGGCGAGCTCCGCCACCCCAAGGGCGTCGTCGGCGTCATCTCGCCGTGGAACTACCCGCTCGCCCTCACCGCGATGGACGTCCTCCCGGCGCTCGCCGCGGGCAACGCGGTGGTGCAGAAGCCGGACAACCAGACCGCGCTCTCGGCGTTGTGGCTGCACGAACTGGCCGAGGAGGCCGGGCTGCCGGCCGGCACGTGGCAGATCGTGCTCGGCCGCGGCTCGAAGATCGGCACGGCCCTGGTCGAGGAATCGGACTACCTGTGCTTCACCGGGTCCACGCCGACCGGCAAGGAGCTGGCCGGGCAGGTGGCGAAGCGGCTGACGTCGTACTCGCTGGAGCTCGGTGGCAAGAACCCGATGATCGTGCTGCCCGACGCCGACATCGCGAAGGCCGCCACCGGTGCGGTGACCGCGTGCTTCTCCTCGGCGGGCCAGCTGTGCGTGTCGGTCGAGCGGATCTACGTCCACGAGGACATCCGCGACGAGTTCACCCGCGCGTTCGTGGCGCGGACCGCGGCGCTGAAGCTCGGCGGCGCGCTGGACTACCACGCCCAGATGGGGTCGCTGACCTCGGAAGAGCAGCTCGCGGCGGTGTCCGCGCACGTCGAGGACGCCCGCGCGAAGGGCGCGTCGGTGCTCACCGGCGGCCGCGCCCGGCCGGACCTCGGGCCGCTGTTCTACGAGCCGACGGTGCTTTCCGGCGTCACGCCGGACATGGCGCCGTTCGCGGAGGAGACGTTCGGGCCGGTCGTCTCGATCTACGGCTACACCGACGTCACCGACGCCATCGACCGCGCCAACGACACGCCGTTCGGGCTCAACGCCAGCGTCTGGTCGCGCAACGGCCGCGCGGGCTGGGAGGTCGCGGCGCGCCTGAAGGCCGGGACGGTCAACGTCAACGAGGGCTACGCGGCGACGTTCGGCAGCGTGGGCGTGCCGATGGGCGGCATGAAGGACTCGGGCGTCGGCCGCCGCAACGGCGCCGAAGGCCTGCTGAAGTACACCGAGTCCCAGTCGATCGCGCTGCAGCGCGGGCCGGCGCTGCGGCCGCCGAAGCGGGTTCCGGGTTCGCTGTGGTCGCGCGGCATGACCTTCGGCCTCCGGGCACTGCGCCGCCTCCCCCGCTGACGGCCCTCAGGCGTGTTCGGCCGTGGGCGCCGTGAGGAGCCCGCGGTCGTACGCGATCGCCACCGCCTCCGCGCGGCGGCTCGCGCCGAGTTTCGCCATCACGCGGGACAGGTGCACGCTGACCGTCTTTTCACTGATGTACAGCTCCTCGCCGACCTGCCGGTTCGTGCGCCCGAGCGCCACCCGCTCGAGGACGTCGCGTTCGCGGTCGGTCAGCGGGTCCGCCACCGTGCGCGCCGGCGCCGGCGGTTCGGCGCCGGCCAGCTCGACGCGGGCACGGTGGGCCAGGTCGCGGACGGCGTCGCGCAGCGGGATCGCGCCGAGGCGGACCGCCACCGCGTGGGCCGCTTCGAGCGCCGGGCCCGCGTCGCCGTCCGCCGCCAGCAGCGCTTCCGCCTCGTGCCAGCGGCAGACGGCCTGCTCGTAGACCGCGCCGTAGCCGAACGCCTCCACCGCCGCCGTCCACTTCGCCGCGTCACCCCGGCCGGCCAGGCAGGACGCCGCCGCCTCCAGCCGGGCCAGCCAGGCCCGGCCCTCCGGCCCGAGCGTCCCGGACCGCGGCTGCCCGACGACCGAGCACATCCGGCCGTGCGCCAGCAGCCGCTCGCCCGCCGCCACGGCGGCGCCGGCCGCGGCCTGGTCGCCGCGGACCCGGGCGCCGGCGGCCTGCGCGGCCGCGGCGGACACCCCGAGCGCGGCCATCCGGATGCCCGCGAGCAGGCCGGGCTCGATCCGTTCCAGCCAGCCGATGACGTCCTCGGCCTGGCGCACCGCCTCGGCGTGTTCGCCGCGCCAGTAGGCCAGTTCGATCCCGGCGCCGCCGGCCGACAGCGGGATCTGCATGTCCGCGATCCAGTGCTGCCGCAGCCCGGCGATCAGCTTCGCGGCGTCGTCGAACCGGCCGCGGGCCACGACGAACTGCGCCCAGATGGCCTGGATCCGCGCGGCGACCGCGCTGGAGACCCCGCGCCCGGCCCGGCCGGCGCTCTCGTCCGGCCACTCGCCCATGACGTACCGCAGGACCAGCTGCCCCGCCCGCAGTTCGAGCCCGAAGGTGCTCCAGCTCAGCCCGGCTTCTTCCGCCCGCGCGACGCCGCGCGCGGAATGCTCCAGCGCCTCGGCGAACTCGGCCTGGTCGTGGTAGCTCAACGCGAGGAAGTAGGTCGCGCGGATCTCGGTGTTCGGCGCCCCGGCGTCGCGGGCCTTCCGCTCGGCCTTGCGCAGCCACTCGCGGGCCTCGGCGGCGTCGCCCCGCGAGTCGGCCAGCGTGCCCAGCGTGACCAGCGCCGACGCCTCCGCACCCGCCGCCCCGACCGCCTGCGCGTCGGCGACCGCGGCGCGCGCGCTGTCCAGCGCCGCCTCCGGCTGTTCGAGGATCCGGAGGAACCCGGCCCGGCTGGCCAGCACCCACGCGCGCGTCCCGCTCGGCTCGGTGTCCTTCACCAGGTCCCACGCCCGGTCAATCGCCGCGACCGCCTCGTCGAGGGTGCCTTCCAACGCCAGCAGCGCCTCCGCCAGCCGCCGCCACGTCTTCGCGGCGCGATCGGCCGAGGTGTCCGGGGTCAGCGCCTGGGTGGCCGAGCGCGCGAACGCCGCCGCCCGCTCGGGCTCGCCGGACGTGCCCGCGAAGTAGGACGCCTCGTGCAGCAGCCGCAGCTCGTCGAAGCCCTCCGGCCGGTCCGCCTCCGGTACGGCGTCCCAAATGGACAGTGCCTGCTCGACGTGCTGCAGCGCCGACCCGGGCGCGCCGAGCTTCTCGGCCTCGTCCATCGCGCGCAGCAGCGCCGGCAGCGCGGTGACCAGGTCGCTGCTCTGCATCGAGTGGTAGGCCAGCTTCGCGTCGTGCCCGCGGCCCTGCGGGCGCGCCTTGATCCGCGCCGCGTACCCCGCGTGGGTGCGCGACCGCTCCCCGGGCAGCAGGTCGCCGTACACCGCTTCCTGGAGCAGCGCGTGCCGGAAGATGTAGGAACCGTCCGAAAGCACCACCAGCACGTGGTGCTGGACGGCCTCGCGCAGCGCTTCGTCGAGTTCGAGCTCCCCCAGCCCGCAGACCGCGGCGAGCGCGGCGTGCATCACCGGCTCGGTGGCCACCGAGAGCACGCGGACCACGCGGCGGACGTCCGGCGAAAGCCGCTCGAGCCGGGACAGCAGCACCTCGGCGAGCCCGGCGGGCAGGTCGTTGCACTCGGTCTTCGTGGCGAGCAGCTCTTCGGCGAAGAACGGGTTGCCCTGGGAGCGGGTGACGATGTCGGCCACGACGTCCGTCGGCAACGGCTCGTCGGCCAGCGCCTGGACGAACTTGCGGGCGTCGGCCGCGCCGAAGGGCTGCAGGTCGACGCGCTCGACGGTGGCGAGCCGGACCAGCTCCGACAGCAGGCCGCGCAGCGGGTGCCGCCGGTGCACGTCCTCCTCGCGGTAGCTGCCCACGATCAGCAGCCGCTGCGCCCGCAACCTGCTGAGCAGGAAGGACAGCAGGTTCCGGGTCGAGGCGTCGGCCCAGTGGAGATCCTCCAGCAGGATCACCACCGGGCGCGCCTCCGCGATCTCGGTCAGCACCCCCAGTACCGCGTCGAACAGCTGCAGCTGACCGAGATCCTGCTCGGGCCGGGGACGCACCATCGTCTCCCGGTCGTTCGAGGTCATCGGCGGGTGTTCGGCCGGGCGCGGTTCTTCCACGCCCTGGCCCTGCGGCAGGAGCCGCCCGAGCGCGGGCCGGAGCCGCACCGCGGCGGCCACCGCCGGGTCCGCCGCGCTGCCCAGCGGGGCGAGCGCTTCGGCGAACGGAAGATAAGGAAGACCACCCTCGCGGACGTCGATGCAGCGGCCGGTGAGCACCAGCCCACCACACGCCTCGACGTGCTCGGCGAGCGCGGTCAGCAGCCGGGTCTTGCCGACCCCGGCGTCCCCCGAGAGCAGCACCGCGCCGGCCTCGCCGCGTTCAGCACGGGCGAAGGCGGCGCGGAGCCGCCGCATCTCGTGGGTACGGGCGACGAGCGGGATTCCGGAGCCGAGTCGGGGCACGAGGAGCATTCTGTCTCACCCCACCGACAGTTTCCGACCGCTTATCGCCTTGGACACCATCTCGCCGCCCCTTACCGGGCGGTCTCGCCGACGCCCGCGGTCTCCCGCGAGACTTCGCGGCGCTGCTGCGCCGGTACCTCGACATCCGTCCTCGTGGCCCTGAAGTGCCGGGCGGCGCGACGGGCGCGGGCCGCCCAGGCGCTGCGCCCGGCCTTCCGCAGTTCCTCGGCCCGGTAGGCGGCTTCGGCTCGGACCGCGTCCAGAAGCAGATCGCTGTGCATTGTGTTCCCCTGTCCCTGAGTTCACCGGTTTGGTAGTACTCAGGTTCGTCCTGAGGGGGTGCCTCAGGCATCGGGTGATCACGCAGCCCTGCGCGTGAAAAGACCCCTTACTCCCGGTCGAGCCCAGCTCGGCGGGGGTAAGGGGTCTTCCAAGCGCCTCAGTCGTGCGCCGGGCCGCCGGACCGCACCGCGGCCAGCAGCCCCCGCCAACCCGACGCGGGCAGGCGGAACGCACCACCTTCGGGGTCCTTCGAGTCGCGCAGCGCGGCACCACCGTCGACGAACGCGACCTCGACGCAGTCGTTCCCGCCGCCGCTGTGGCTGCTCTTGCGCCACCGGGCCCCGGAGAATCCGTCTTCCATCGTCCCCACTCCTTACTGTGTCCTCGGTTCCAGTTGGTGCACCGGAGCCGGCACGGCCGCCTGTTCGGCGAACCGTCCGGCTGCCTCGGCGATCAGGTCCACCGAGTCGTCCGGCTTCAGTGCGGCCGCGCGCAGATGGTCGAACATCAGCCCGTAGCGCCGGACGTCTGTGGGTTCCTCCAGGTAGAGGCCGCTGGACGTGCTGTCGTCGACGTAGACGACGTCCGGGTCGGCCTGCTCGGGGAACCCCATGATCAGGAAGGGGCCTTCCATGCCGGGGTGCGCGCCGGCCCCGAACGGCACGACCTGGATGGTCACGTTCGGCTTCTCGGCGACCGCGACCATGCGGTAGAGCTGCTCGGCCATCACCTCGGGACCGTCGACGACCCGGCGCAGCACGGCTTCGTCCATCACCGCCCAGTACTCCGGCGGCGGTGTGTCGGAGAGCAGCTCCTGGCGGGCCATCCGGGCGGCGACGCGGCGGCGGATCTCGGCGTCTTCGGCGTCGGGCCGCAGCGCCCGGATCACCGCGCGGGCGTAGCGCTCGGTCTGCAGCAGCCCGGGCACCAGCAGCGCCTGGAACGCGCGCAGCGAGCTGGCGTCGGCCTCGAGCCCGACGAACGTCCCGGTGAAGACCTCGTTGTAGGCGTGCCACCAACCGCGCTTGCGGGCCTCCCTGGCCAGCTGGACGAGCGCCTCCTGCTCGTCGCCGGTGATCCCGTAGAGGGCCAGCATGTCGCGGGCGTCGCGGGGGGTGACCCCGACGTGCCCGGTCTCGATGCGGCTGATCTTCGAAGCGGAGCACTCGAGCTTTTCGCCGACTTCGTCGATCGTCAGGTCCGCGGCTTCGCGCAGCCGGCGCAGCTCGCCCGCGAGCCTCCGGCGGCGAACCGTGGGGCTCTGTCCCCTTGCCATGGCGCACCTCCGGGATGTCGTCGGCGTCGTAGCCGAACGCTCGCTGCCAGTATCCAACATGAACGGTCGAGTAATCGCACGGTACCGATTACCCGACCCGGTCCCGCGCCGCTTCTGCAATTTGCAAAATGCTTCTGTATGCTCGCACCCTGCGCGACGCCAGGACGCGGCCAGGGCGCGGCGGGCTTCTCCCCCAGCCCCGCGCCGAGCCTGTGATCAGCGTAGACGATGACCGGGCGGTACGCCGCGCGATCATCGGCGGAAGAGGCCCGGGGCCGTCCCCCGATCGGTCCCGGACCTCTTCCCCGGCCTCGACGCCCTATTGGCAGAATGATTATTCCGCCCATTTGTCGCCCGTAAGGGTGATTTCCCGACCGGCGTCAGAGGACGCGCAGGAGTCCTTCTTGGACGACCGTCGCGATGAGCGTGCCGTCCTCGGCGAAGAACCGGCCGGTGGCTAGGCCCCGCGCGCCCGAAGCCGTCGGCGAGACGCTGTCGTAGAGGAACCACTCGTCGGCGCGGAAGGGCCGGTGGAACCAGAGCGCGTGGTCGAGGCTCGCGCCGAGCACCTTGTCGGTGTCCCAGTAGACGCCGTGGCGGGCGAGCACCGAGTCCAGCAGCGTCATGTCCGAGGCGTAGGTCAGCACGCAGACGTGCAGCAGCTGCTGGTCGGGCAGCTTCCCGTCGGCGCGCATCCAGACCTGGTTGCGCGCGGGCAGCTCCCCGGTCTCGCGGGTGACCCACGGCGGCTCGTTGACGTAGCGCAGGTCGATCGGCCGCGGCCGGCTGTGGGCGCCGATCGCGTAGCCCTCGGCGCGTTCCATCAGCGTCGGCAGCGTCTCGGGCGCGGGCACGCCCTCGGGCATGGTCTCGGCGTGCTCGATGCCCGGCTCGTCCTTCTGGAACGACGCCGAGAGCGAGAAGATCGCCTTCCCGTGCTGGATCGCGACGACCCGGCGGGTGGTGAACGACCGGCCGTCCCGGATGCGGTCGACCTCGTAGATGATCGGCACGCTGGGGTCGCCGCCGCGGATGAAGTACGCGTGCAGCGAGTGGACCCGGCGTTCCTCGGGGACCGTCCGCCCGGCCGCGACCAGCGCCTGGCCGGCGACCTGGCCGCCGAACACCCGCACCGGCGAGTGGGCGGGCGAGACGCCGCGGAAGATGTTCTCCTCGATCTTCTCGAGGTCCAGCAGCGCGATCAGGCGGTCGAGCACCGGCTGGCCGCCACCCGGGATCTCCAGTTCGGTGGCGGCCGTCCTGGCCATTTCAGTCATGGCCAGACCTTATGTGCTGCGATGGCGGGACGTCCCTTATGCGTGGTCGTCTTCACCGAGGCGGTGCACGTGGATCAGGTTGGTCGAGCCCACGGTGCCCGGCGGGGAGCCGGCGACGATGACGACCAGGTCGCCCTTCTGGTACTTGCCCATGTCGAGCATGGCGTGGTCGACCTGCTGGATCATCTGGTCGGTGGACTCCACGCGCGGCACGATGTGGGTGTTGGTGCCCCACGTCATCGACAGCTGGCTGCGCACGCAGTCTTCCGGCGTGAACGCCAGCAGCGGCAGCCGCGTGTGCAGCCGCGCCAGGCGGCGCACGGTGTCGCCGGACTGTGTGAAGGCGACCAGCGCCTTGGCGTTGAGCCGCTCGCCGATGTCGCGGGCGGCGTAGGAGATCACGCCGCGCTTGGTGCGCGGGACGTGCGTCAGCGGCGGCACGATCGGCGAGTCGGTCTCGACCGCCTCGACGATCCGGGCCATGGTCTGCACGGTCTCGATCGGGTACCGGCCGACACTGGTCTCACCGGAGAGCATGACCGCGTCGGTGCCGTCGAGGACCGCGTTCGCGACGTCGGAGGCCTCGGCGCGGGTCGGCCGGGAGTTGTTGATCATCGACTCGAGCATCTGCGTCGCGACGATGACCGGCTTCGCGTTCTCCCGGCAGATCTGGATGGCGCGCTTCTGCACCAGCGGGACCTGCTCCAGCGGCAGCTCGACGCCGAGGTCGCCGCGAGCGACCATCACCGCGTCGAAGGCCAGCACGATGGCTTCGAGGTTGTAGACGGCTTCGGGCTTCTCGATCTTGGCGACGACCGGCAGCCGCCCCTTGCCGACGCGGTCCATCACCTGGTGGACCAGGTCGATGTCCGCCGGCGAGCGGACGAAGGACAGGGCGACGAAGTCCACGCCCAGCTCGAGGGCGAACTCGAGGTCTTCGATGTCCTTGTCGGAGAGGGCGGGCACGGAGACGTCCATGCCGGGCAGCGAGACGCCCTTGTTGTTGCTGACGGGACCGCCCTCGGTCACCTCGCAGACCACGTCCGGGCCCTCGACGCCCTTGACCACCAGGCCGACCTTGCCGTCGTCGACGAGCAGGCGGTCGCCGGGCTTGGCGTCCTTCGCCAGTCCCTTGTAGGTGGTCGAGACGCGGTCGTGGGTGCCGGCGACGTCCTCGACGGTGATCCGGACGACGTCGCCGTTGTGCCACTCGACCGGCCCGCCGGCGAAGGTGCCCAGGCGGATCTTCGGACCCTGCAGGTCGGCGAGGACGCCGACCGCCCGCCCGCTCTCGGCGGCCGCGGCCCGGATGAGGTCGTAGACCTCCTTGTGGTCGCTGTGGCTGCCGTGGCTGAAGTTCATCCTGGCCACGTCCATGCCAGCGTCGACGAGGGCCCGCATCTTCTCCGGCGTGGCGGTGGCGGGGCCCATGGTACAAACGATCTTCGCGCGTCGGCTCACGTTCGCACAGCGTAGTCCCTCTTCGCGCGTTCGTCTGTACCGATCCCGAAAAGTTCAGAAAAACTGTTCAGAAACCGGCCTCGTCCAGGGGTGGTCCCCTGAGTTGCCCCCTGGGGTCTAGCGGCGGGGCAGCTCACTCGGCCCGACGCGGTCGCGGGCCCATTCGTTGAACTCGCGCACCTGCCGCCACGCCTTCTTCACCCGCTCGAGCGCACCCCGCTCGTGCAGGACGTCGTCCGGCTCCCACCCGCGGACCGCGTACACCGAGCGGTAGCGCAGCAGGTCGAGGCGGGGGTGGTCGGCGTCGAACCCGCGGGGCTTCGACTTCAGCCGGTCGCCGCGGATCTCCCAGCCCGCCTTCTCGAGCTTCTTGAGGATCTTCTCGAGCGCTTCGCCGTGCAGATCGGTGTCGACGGCCTTGCGGAACCGCGCGATCTGGTCGGACGCCAGGTGGAAGCAGCCGCCGCCGACGCGCAGCCCCTCGGGACCGACCTCGACGTAGTAGGCACCGCCGCCGCGGCCCTGCTCGATCACCGCGCCGCAGTGGGTCTTGTACGGCGTCTTGTCCTTGGCGAACCGGACGTCGCGGTAGGGGCGGAACACCTTGGGCTCGCCGAAGCCGTCGGAGAACTCCGGGGCGAGCTCGGCGAGCAGCGCCTCCATCGGGGCGCGGACGTCGGACTTGTAGGTCTCGACGTGGTCGTCCCAGTAGGGCTTCGAGTTGTCCTCCACGAGGCCGTCGTAGAAGTCGACGGCGTACTCGCCGAATCCGCTGAACTTCACGCCCGCGACAGTAAACGGGGGCACCGACGGGTTTCGCCGGTGCCCCCGTGCGCGCTACCGGGCGACGGCCGAGATCAGCTCGCCGTCGGTGGTGTCACCGGACAGCTCCCAGAACATCGCGCCGCCGAGCCCCTGCTGCTGGGCGTAGGAGACCTTGCCGGCGATGGTCGAGGGGGTGTCGTAGCTCCACCAGTTGCCGCCGCACTTGGCGTACGCGGTACCGGCGACCGTGCCGGTCGACGGGCACGAGGACTTGAGCACCTTGTAGTCCTCGATGCCCTGCTCGTACTTGCCGGGCGCGGGGCCGGTCGCGGTGCCGCCGGGGGCGTCCTGCGTGACCCCGGTCCAGCCACGGCCGTAGAACCCGATACCCAGCAGCAGCTTGCCCGCCGGGACGCCCTTGCCCTTGAGCTTCTGGATCGCCGCGTCGGAGTGGAAGCCCGCGGTCGGGATGCCGTCGTAGGACGTCAGCGGCGAGTGCGGGGCCGTCGGGCCCTGCGCGGCCCAGGCGCCGAAGTAGTCGTAGGTCATCACGTTGTACCAGTCGACGTACTGCGCGGCGCCGGCGTAGTCGGCGGCGTCGATCTTGCCGCCGTCGGTGCCGTCGGCGGTGATCGCCGAGGTGACCAGCTGCGAGCCGAACTTGGCGCGCAGCGCGCCCATCAGGTTCTTGTAGGCCGCGGCACCGCTGGTGTCACAGGAGAGGCCGCACGCGTTGGGGTACTCCCAGTCGATGTCGATGCCGTCGAAGACACCCGCCCAGCGCGGGTCGTTGACGAGGTTGTAGCAGGAGTCCGCGAAGGCGGCGGGGTTCTGCGCGGCCTGGCCGAAGCCGCCGGACCAGGTCCAGCCGCCGAACGACCAGATCACCTTGAGCCCGGGGTGCTTCGCCTTGAGCTTCTTGAGCTGGTTGAAGCTGCCGGCGAGGGGCTGGTCCCAGGTGTCGGCGACGCCGTCGACGCTGCCCGCGGCGTCGTAGGTCTTCTGGTAGTCGGCGTAGGCGTCGCCGATCGCGCAGCCGCCGTTCGTCACGTTGCCGAAGGCGTAGTTGATGTGGGTCAGCTTGCTCGCCGAACCGGAGGTTTCGATGTTCTTGACGTGGTAGTTGCGGTCGTAGACGCCCCACTCGGTGAAGTAGCCGACCACCTTGCCGACGGACGCTTCGGTGGCGGCCGTGGCGGCACCGGCCGCGGGGACGGTCGCGGCACCCGCGACGAGGCCCGCGGCGGCCGCCACGGTCAGCAGCGCCGAGAAGCTCTTCCTGCGGAAACGGGACATGTGTTCTCCCTCCGGAGAATTACTCACGGCGACGTTGCCGGAGTGGTGAGGACCACACCACCGTAAATGGACTAGACCACTAGGTCAATGGTTCAGACCAAGCAGCCCGGTGGTCGGCCCGTGCATTCCTTGACAGGAATATGCCCGGCGGAGCACATTTCGGGGGTGATGCAGACGTTCGAGGTGCTGGCCGAACCCCGCCGCCGCACGATCCTGGACCTGCTCCGCGACGGCGAACGGTCCGTCGGCGAGCTGGTCGACGAGCTGTCCCTCAGCCAGCCCGCGGTGTCCAAGCACCTGCGGGTGCTGCGCGAAGCCGGGCTCGTGACGGTCCGGGTGGCGGCCCAGCGCAGGTGCTACGCGCTGCGGCCGGAACCGCTGGCCGAGGTCGACGCGTGGCTGGCGCCCTACCGCGCCTTCTGGTCGGACCGGCTCGACGCGCTGGAACGCCGCCTCGACGCAACGGACCCCCACTGACCCCGGCTAAGGCTCCGAAGGCGGGTCGAAGGCGAGCCCGCGCTCGGCCGCGCGGCGCTCGCCCCACTCGTACAGCGCCTGCAGTGCCGGGCGCAGCTCCTCCCCCACCTCCGTCAAGTGGTACTCGACGTGCGGCACCCGCCCGTCGAACTCCACGCGGCGCACGATGCCGTCCGCCGCCAGCTCGCGCAGCTGCTGGGTCAGCATCTTCTCGCTCACGCCCGGCACGCGCCGCCGGAGTTCGCCGTAGCGGTGCGCGCCTTCCTTGAGGTGGGCCAGGATCACCGGCTTCCACTTGCCGCCGATCAGGTCGACCGCCAGCTCCGTCGCGCAGTGGTACCGCTTCATCTCGCTCCTACGCACCGGAAAGTACGTGGTTGCCCCGCCGGGGCCGCCGCTGGTTGCCTGTCCGGGTGATCGTGCCAGAACCCCCCACCCTCTACGACTGGGCAGGCGGCCACGAGGCCCTCGTGGAGCTGCTGACGATCTTCTACGGCCACGTCCTGGAAGATCCGCTGCTCGAACCCGTCTTCCGCGGCATGGACCCGGAGCACCCGAAGCACGTCGCGGTGTGGCTCGGCGAGGTCTTCGGCGGGCCGGCCGAGTACTCCGCGAGCCGCGGCGGCCACGCCCACATGGTCGGGCGCCACCTCGGCCGCGGCATCACCGAAGAGCAGCGCCGCCGGTGGGTGAACCTGCTGCTCGACGCCGCCGACGAGGCGGGCCTGCCCGCCGATCCCGAGTTCCGGGCCGCGTTCGCCGGCTACCTCGAATGGGGCAGCCGGCTGGCCGTCGTCTTCTCCGCGCCCGGTGCCGAACCGAACCCGCACGAACCCGTGCCGCGCTGGGACTGGCCGATGCCGCCCTGGCAGCCACCCGCGTCCTAGCCGCATAGTGAGGGCAGCTCGAAAGGAGGCTGCCCTTGATCCGGGTGGACGGCCGGACCCTCAGGTGCGCCGACGTCGTGACCGCGGCGCGCACCGAAGGCCCGCTGGGTATCGACGTCTCGATCGCCGCGCTGCGCGCCGCCGAGCACGCGTGGAAGCTCGCCGAGGACCTGAGCACGCGGCGGGTGGTCTACGGCCGCACGACCGGCGTCGGCGCCAACAAGGACGACACCGTCGAGAGCTCGCGCGAGCACGGCCTGCGCCTGCTGCGCAGCCACGCGGGCGGCAGCGGCGACGAGATGCCGCCCGGCCAGGTGCGCGCGATGATGCTGATCCGCCTCAACCAGCTCCTCGCCGGGCGTTCGGGGATCAGCCCCGAGCTGATCGGCGCGCTGGGCGAAGCCGTGCGCACGGGCGCGCTGCCGCTGGTGCACCGGCTCGGCGCGATCGGCACCGGAGACCTGGCGCCGCTGGCCGAGACCGCGCTGGCGCTCACCGGGGAACGCGCCTTGGTCGGCGGGCACGTCCCGCCGGTGCCGGTGCACGCGGGCGACGCGCTGGCGTTCATGAGCAGCAACGCCGCGACGCTCGCCGAAGCGACCCTCGCGGCGATGCGGCTGGACACGCTGACGCGCGCGAGCCACGCCATCGCGGCTTTGACGTACGTCGCGCTCGACGGCAACCCCGAGGCGTACGCGACGCCGGTGCACGAAGCGCGTCCGCACGCCGGGCAGGTCGCGTGCGCCGCGGAAATGCGGCGGCTGCTGGGCATGCACCAGACGCCGAAGCCGGGGCGGCGGATCCAGGACCCGTTCGGCTTGCGGGCGTTCCCGCAGGTGCAGGGCCCGGCGCTGGACGCGATCCACTACCTGCGGGACGTCCTCGCCGTGGAGATCAACGCCAGCACCGAGAACCCGATGATCTCGACCGTGCACGGCGACGCCTACCACCACGCGCACTTCCACACGGCGTACGTGTCGACGGCGCTGGACCAGGCGCGCGCGACCGTGCACCAGGTGGCGGAGCTGTCGGTGGCGCGGCTCGGCGACCTCGTCGAGCCGGAGTTCACCGGGCTGCGGCCGTTCCTGGCGGCGGGCCCGGCGGGCAGCTCCGGCGTGATGATCCTGGAGTACGTGGCGCACGACGCGCTGACGGAGCTGCGGCAGGCCGCGCTCCCGGCGACGCTCGGCACCGCGGTCGTTTCGCGCGGGATCGAGGACCACGCGAGCTTCTCGACGCAGGCGGCCCGCGCGGCGACGGCGGCTTGCCAGGCCTACCAGCAGGTGCTGGCGTGCGAGCTGGTGGCGGCGGTCCGCGCGCTGCGGATGCGCGAAGCCGACCTGGTGGACCTGCCGGTGCGCGACGCGTTCGAAGCGGCGTCCTCGGTGCTGGACGAGAGCGTCGACGACCGGCCGCTGACCGACGACATCGCCGCCGCCGTGGGCGTGCTGGAGGAGCTGGCCCGCATCTAGCGTGAACCCGAACCGCCCGATCCGCCAATAAGGGCAGCAGGCGGCGGACGACAGGCAGGCGGTTCATGAGTTCACCAGGAGCGGCCGACGCGGAGATCATCGCGTCGTCGCTGCGGCACCCCGAGCGGTTCGCGGCGGTCTTCGACCGCCACGCCGCGCACATCCACCGGTACCTGGCCCGGCGCCTCGGCGGCGAGCTCGCCGACGACGTCATGGGCGAGACGTTCCTGGCCGCCTTCACCGGCCGTGGCCGCTACGACCCGGCCTTCCCGGACGCGCGGCCGTGGCTCTACGGCATCGCCACCAACCTGGTCGGCAAGCGCCGCCGCGAGGAGGCGCGCGAATACCGGCTGCGTGCCGCGCTCGGGCCGCCCGCCGTCCAGGAGGGGCACGCGGACCGGGTGGCCGCGCGGGTGAGCGCGCAGGCGATGAACGACCGGCTCGCCGCCGCGCTGGCCGGGCTCGCGCGCGGTGATCGCGACGTCCTGCTGCTGATCGCCTGGGAAGGTCTCGCCTACGACGAGGTCGCCGCGGCGCTGGACATCCCGGTCGGCACCGTCCGGTCGCGCCTGAACCGGGCCCGCAGGAAGGTCCGCGCCGCGCTGGCGCCCGAGGAGGTCTCCACCCATGGATGAGATGCAGCTGCTGCGCGACTTCGCCGGTCCCGCCGGCCTGCCGGCGGCCGGTGACCTGGCCCGGAAGCGGGCCGAACTGCTCGCCGCCGCGGCTCGTCCTCGGCCGCGGCGGGTGCTCTGGGGGTCGGTCACCGCGGCCGGGCTGGCCGCGGCCGTCGCCGGGGTCGTCGTGCTCGCGCCCGCCGAGCCCGCGGTCCCGCCGCCGCCCGAGCCCGAACCGGTGCGCATCCTGCACGCCGCGGCCGCGAAGGCGCGCGCCCTGCCGGACGTCGTCCCGCGGCCGGACCAGTTCGTCTACACGAAGACAAGGCTCGCGGACGGCCGGGAGAACGAGACGTGGGCGTCGGTGGACGGCACCCACGACGGGCTGTCGTTCCTCTTCGGCCACGAGACCTTCGTCGCGGGGTGCCGCGGTGGGAAGAGCCGGTGCGTGCCGCACCCCGCCGCCCCCGCGGACCTGCCCACGGACGCCGACGCCATGCTCGCCTACCTGCACAAAAGCACCTACGGCGAGGGCGACACGCTGCACGACCTCGGCACCGAGGTCGTGGACCTGGCAGGCGGCTACCTGCGCCCGGCGGTGCGGGCCGCGCTGTACGAGGCCGTGGCGAAGGTGCCCGGCCTGGTCGCCCGCACCGACGCGAAGGACGCCACCGGCCGGGCCGTCCTCGGCATCACCTGGGACAGCACCACCGAGCACGGGATCGGCAACCAGGACGAGTTCCTGTTCGACCCGGTCACCTTCGCCTACCTCGGCTCCGGGATGGGCGCGGTGGTGAGCCAGGGCATCGTCGACGCGGTGCGGCAACGGCCCTGAACGCGCGAAGGGCCGCCCCGGGCTTCCCCGGGGCGGCCCTTCGGCGGAAGCACTCAGCCGAAGAAGACTTCGGCTTCCTGGTAGCGCTCGGCCGGGACCGTCTTCAGCTCGGCCGTCGCCTCGGACAGCTTCACGCGGACGATGTCCGTGCCCTTCAGCGCCACCATCACGCCGAAGTCGCCGTCGGCCACCGCGTCGACCGCGTGCAGGCCGAAGCGGGTCGCCAGGACGCGGTCGTACGCCGTCGGGGTGCCGCCGCGCTGGACGTGGCCCAGGACCACCGCGCGGGACTCCTTGCCGGTGCGGTGGGCGATCTCGTCGGCCAGCCAGGTGCCGATGCCGCCGAGGCGGACGTGCCCGAAGGCGTCCTTCTCGCCGGTGAGCAGCTTCTCCTCGCCGCCCTCGGGCAGCGCGCCCTCGGCGACGACGATGATCGGCGCGTACTCCTTCTCGAAGCGGCTCTCGACGTAGGAGACGACCTGGTCGACGTTGAAGTGCTTCTCCGGCACCAGGATGACGCTCGCGCCGCCGGCCAGGCCGGAGTGCAGCGCGATCCAGCCGGCGTGCCGGCCCATGACCTCGACGACCAGCGCGCGGTGGTGCGACTCGGCCGTGGTGTGCAGCCGGTCGATCGCCTCGGTCGCGATGGAGACCGCGGTGTCGAAGCCGAAGGTGTAGTCGGTGGCGCCGAGGTCGTTGTCGATCGTCTTGGGCACGCCCACGACGCCGACGCCGTCGTCGGTCAGCCGCTTCGCGACGCCGAGGGTGTCCTCGCCGCCGATCGCGACCAGGGCGTCGACCCCCTGGTCGGCGAGGACCTGCTTGATCTTGTCGACGCCGCCGTCGACCTTGTACGGGTTGGTGCGCGACGACCGCAGGATGGTGCCGCCGCGGGTCAGGATGTCCTCGACGTCGTTGAGCCCCAGCGGACGGCTGTCGCCGGTGAGCGGGCCGTTCCAGCCGTTGCGGAAGCCCACGAAGTCCCAGCCGTGCACCTCGATGCCCTTACGCACCACGGCGCGGATCACCGCGTTCAGACCCGGGCAGTCGCCGCCGCCGGTCAGCACACCGACACGCATGAGAAGCCTCCGTTTGTTCTGTGGAGATGACAGTCACATTTCGTCGAGAGCCAGCGTAGCGGCAAACGTCTTGATCGGTGCAGCCCGGACCACCTGCCGGATCGGTCCGGCTCCGGCGTGTGCTACGTTGGCGCCGTGCAGCGCTATTTCTGGTTTACGAAGCCGGCCCCGGGTGGGCACGGCGGCGTGAACCTGCGCTGACCTCCACCCCGAGCCGGATCTCGAAACCGGCTCGGCGAATCCTCCGCGGGTCGGTGTCCACCAGGAAGGACCACCCCCGCGATGACGCTCTCCGCCGGACCAGCCACCATCGGTGACCTCGACGCCGCCCGCACGAAGTCGATCAGTCCGCTCATTTCGCCCGCGCTGCTGCGCGAAGACCATCCCGCCGGCGCCGCCGTCGCCAAAGTGGTGCGGCAGGGCCGCACCGAAACGGTCGACATCCTCGACGGCCGGGACGACCGGCTGCTCGTGGTCGTCGGCCCGTGCTCAGTGCACGACCCGGAAGCCGCGCTCGACTACGCCCGCCGGCTCGCCGCGAAGGCCGAGGAACTGCGCGACGACCTGCACATCGTGATGCGCGTGTACTTCGAGAAGCCGCGCACCACGCTGGGCTGGAAGGGCCTGATCAACGACCCGGACCTCGACGGCACGTTCGCCGTCAACAAGGGCCTGCGGATGGCGCGCAAGCTGCTGATCGACGTCTCCGAGCTGGGCCTGCCGGTCGGGTGCGAGTTCCTCGACCCGATCACGCCGCAGTTCATCTCCGACATCGTGACGTGGGGGTCGATCGGCGCTCGGACCGCGGCGAGCCAGGTGCACCGCCAGCTGTGCAGCGCGCTGTCGATGCCGGTGGGCATCAAGAACTCGACGGAGGGCGACGTGCAGGTGGCGGTCGACGCGACCCGCGCGGCGGCGGCGAGCCACGTGTTCCCGGGCATCAACACCGACGGGCTGGCGGCGCTGCTGACGACGACGGGCAACCCGGACTGCCACGTGATCCTGCGCGGCCACAGCGGCGGCCCGAACTACGACGCCGCGACGGTGGCGGACACCTTGGCGCGGCTGGCGAAGTCGGGCCTGCCGGAGCGGGTGATCATCGACGCTTCGCACGGCAACAGCGGCAAGGACCACGTGCGCCAGGCTTCGGTGGTCCGCGAGCTGGCCGAGCGGATCGGCGCGGGTGAGCGCGGGATCGCGGGGCTGATGATGGAGAGCTTCCTGGCGGCGGGCCGGCAGGACCTTTCGCTGGGACACGCGGACGAGCTGACGTACGGGCAGTCGATCACCGACGCGTGCTTGGCCTGGGACGACACGGCTCCGCTGCTGGACGAGCTGGCCGCGGCGGTGCGGGCGCGCCGCTGAGAGGTCCCCGGCCCGGGGGTCCCCCGGTTTTCACGTTACCGGGGACCCCCGACAATTCCGGGCAGTCCGCCGAGCGGCGGCGCGAACGGCCCGTTCGTGCCGCCCAGGCCGGGGCCGCTTCGGTGCCGGGCGCGGTCACCGGACCAGGCCGATCCGAGCCGGGCGTCAGCGGCGGTGGAAGTACTCGTCGATGACTTCCCAGCGGGCCAGGTTGTGCTTCGCGTCCGCCAGCGCGTCGTGCTGATCCGTGGGGGCCGACGGCAGCTTGGGCTTCCCGGCGTCCTCCCAGCGCTGACGCAGGTCACGGGTGAACCGCGGCAGCTGGCGGGGCAGCGCCGGCATCGGGCCCCACAGCTGGGCCAGCGCCACGTGGTCGTACGCGGCGAACCAGGCCCACAGCTCGATGCCGCCCGGCGGCTTGCCGAAGAACTCCAGCAGGTCGGTGCGGATCTTCTCGCGGCTGCGCCACGCCTTGTCGGCCGGCGACGGGAGCTTGTCCAGGACGTTGTCGCGCACCCACTGGCCCGCCTTCGACGGGTCGAACTCGGTCGACACCGCGTAGAACTCGCGGCCCCGTTCGTCGACGACACCGATGGAAACCAGGTCGATCGTCACGCCGTCTTCGATGAACTCGGTGTCGTAGAAAAAACGCACCGGTGAACCCTAGTGGTGCGTCAGCCGACCTTGGATTCCGGCACCCGGGCCGCGTCCCGCGAGGACGGTTGAGCCGGCACCGACGGCTTCACCCCGGCTGCTTCGGCGGCCAGCAGTTCCTTGGCCTTCGCCGCGTAGATGTCGACGTACTCCTGGCCGGAGAGCTCCATGAGCGCGTACATGATCTCGTCGGTGATCGACCGCTCGATGAACCGGTCACCGGCCAGACCCTCGTAGCGCGAAAAATCGAGGGGCTTGCCGAAGCGGACCTCGAGGCGGCGCGGCCACCACATCTTGGAGCCGATCGGGTTGACCTTGTCGGTGCCGATCATCGCGACCGGGACCACGACGCCACCGGACTCCAGGGCGATCCGGGCGACGCCGGTCTTGCCCTTGTACAGGCGGCCGTCCGGGGAGCGGGTGCCCTCGGGGTAGATGCCGAGCAGGTGGCCGTCCTTGACCAGCCGGGTCGCGGTGTCGAGCGCGGCCTGCGCCGCGTTGCCGCCGGAGCGGTCGATCGGGAACTGGCCGACGCCGGTGAAGAACCACTTCTTGAGCAGGCCCTTGAAGCCGGGCTCGGTGAAGTACTCGGACTTGGCCGGGAAGGTCACCTTGCGCTTGACCCGCAGCGGCATGAAGAACGAGTCCGCGACCGCGAGGTGGTTGCCGGCCAGGATCGCGCCGCCGCTCTCGGGGATGTTCTCCGCGCCGACGACCTTGGTCGGCCACAGCGTCTTGAGCAGCGGTCCGATGAATACCCACTTCATGAGCCAGTACAGCACCGGTGCCTCAGTCCTCCATCGCAGCTCAGCCCCATTCACCCGCGCGGGACAGCCTACGAACCCCGATGGCCGCCGCACAACGGAGACCACCCGGTTACCCCACGGGGGCGATCGATCTCACAGGGAATTCCGGGCCCGGCCGGACCCCCACAACGCCCGCGAGCCGTGAGAGCATGGACGAATCCACCGCTCACACGGAAGGCGATCGCATGGGCGTGCTCGCCGGCGCGGAACCGTTCGGCCACACCGGTTCGGCCGAGACCGGGTTCCTGCTCTGCCACGGGTTCACCGGCACCCCGGCGAGCATGCGGGCCTGGGGTGACCACCTGGCCGGGGCCGGGTTCACGGTGCGCTGCCCGCTGCTGCCGGGCCACGGCACCCGCTGGCCCGATCTCAACCGCACGACGTGGGAGGACTGGTACGGCGCCGTCCGCGAGGCGCTGCTGGCGCTGCTCGCGACGTGCAAGACCGTGTTCGTCGGCGGCCTGTCGATGGGCGGCACGCTCACCCTGCGCCTGGCCGAGGAGTTCGGCGACCGGATCGCCGGGATCGTCCTGGTGAACCCGTCGGTGACGCGGCTGAAGTGGGACACGCGGCTGCTGCCGGTGCTGGGCCGGATCGTGCCGTCGGTACCGGCGATCGCGAACGACATCAAGAAGCCGGGCGAGACGGAGCTGGCCTACCCGCGCACGCCGGTGCGGGCCGCGGCGAGCCTGGCCAAGCTGTGGGCGGTCGTGCGCGCGGACCTGGCCAAGGTGACGCAGCCGGTGCTGCTGCTGCACTCTTCGGTGGACCACGTCGTCGAGCCGGTGAACTCGCAGCTGGTGCTGCAGGGCGTCTCGAGCACCGACGTCACCGAGGTCGTGCTGGAGAACAGCTACCACGTCGCGACGCAGGACAACGACGCCGAGGTCATCTTCACGCGTAGCGTCGAGTTCGCGAAGACGCACGCCGCACAGCCCGAGGAGACCGCATGAGCCGGGGGAAGGACGGACCGGAGGACGTCGACGCGACGTTCGCCGAGATCGTCGCCGACCTGCGCGCCGACGGGTTCGGGCTCCCCGAAGACGACACCGCCGACACCGCCGGCACGGCGGACAAGGCGGGCCCGGCGCGGACCGCGGAGAGCGAGCCTCGCCGCGCGCCCGACCGGCCCGTGGAGCCGCCCGCCGCGGACACCCCGCCGGAGCCGGGCTGGCGGTCCGGGGGCACGTCGTGGGACACGACGATGTTCTCCGACGACCCGGCGGGCGACGACGAGCACTACGTCCCGCCGGAGCCGCCGCCGCTGCCGCGGCCCAAGATGGGCGCGTTCCTCATCCTGCTGCTGTTCCTGGCCGGGCTGTTCCTGCTGATCCTGCCCGGCGCGATCGGCGTGGGCCCGACGGTGGCGACGCCGCTGGGCATCCTCGCGCTCGCGACGTCGATCGCGTTGCTGCTGCTGCGTGTGCGCCAGGGGCCGCCGCCCGGCGCCGACCCCAGCAACGGCGCCCAGGTCTGACCCGCCGAAGCGATGCACATCGAGTTCAGCCCTTCGCGGCGATCGACCGTCGGCGCGGAATGGGAGCTCGGCCTGGTCGACCGGCGCAGCGGTGAGCTGTCCTCGGTCGCCGAGCGGATCCTCGAGGCCGTCCGGCCCGACGGCGCGGCCGAGCACCCGAAGATCAAGCAGGAGCTGCTGCTCAACACCATCGAGGTCATCACCGGCGTCTGCGGCACGATCGCCGAGGCCAAGGCCGACCTGGCCGGGTCGCTCGACGTGCTGCACGGCGTCGCCGACCCGCTCGGCGTGGAGATGTTCTCGGCCGGGACGCACCCGTTCTCGAACTGGTACCAGCAGAAGGTCACCGACAAGGAGCGGTACGCGAAGCTGATCGACCGGACCCAGTGGTGGGGACGGCAGATGCTGATCTACGGCGTGCACATCCACGTCGGGGTCGACCACCGGGACAAGGTGCTGCCGATCCTCGACGCGCTGCTGAACTACGCGCCGCACCTGCAGGCGCTTTCGGCGTCGTCGCCGTACTGGGGCGCCGAGGACACCGGGTACGCGTCGAACCGGGCGCTGATGTTCCAGCAGCTGCCGACGGCCGGGCTGCCGTTCCAGTTCCGGAAGTGGGCGGAGCTGGAGAGCTACGTCGAGGACATGTTCACCACCGGCGTGATCGACCACTTCTCGGAGATCCGGTGGGACATCCGGCCGGCCCCGCACCTGGGCACGATCGAGATGCGCGTCTGCGACGGGCTGCCGACGCTGGAGGAGGTCGGCGCGATCGCGGCGCTGACGCAGTGCCTGGTCGACGACTTCAGCGAGCGCCTCGACGACGGCGAGATCCTCCCGACGCTGCCGCCGTGGCACGTCCAGGAGAACAAGTGGCGCGCGGCCCGCTACGGCACCGACGCGATCGTCATCCTGGACGCGGCCGGGCGCGAACGGCTGGTCACCGACGACGTCGCCGACCTGCTGGACCGCCTGGAGCCGGTGGCGCGGCGGCTGGACTGCGTCGCCGAGCTGCGCGACGTCGAGACGATCCTGAAGTACGGGCCGAGCTACCGGCGGCAGCGGGCGGTCGCCGAGGCGCACAAGGGCAGCCTCAAGGCCGTGATGGCGTCGCTGGTCGCCGAGATGCGCGACGGGATCGCGAAAGACTAGAGCTCGTCGAGCTGCGACCGGAGGGTGCCGGGGCCGAGGATCGACGCGCCGAGGGCTTCGACGCGCCCTTTCAGCTCCCGGTCGGCCGTCGCGACGAGGACCTTGGCCTGCTGCTGCGCGACGACCTCGACGATCTTCGAGTCGCCGTCGGTGTCCGCGGCGACGACTTCGACACCGGCGACGCCCTGGACGTGCTTGGCCTTGCCCTCGACGACCAGGATGATCCGGGGCCACCAGGACACGGCGGGGTCACCGGGGTCGGGCACGCCGGCTTCGGCGAGTTTCGCGAGCTGGTCGCGCAGGCGCTCGGCGGCGCCGTGGCGGTCGCGCCACCAGCCGTCCGGCCGCGAGCCGACGACGTTGGCGGCGTCGACCACCAGGACCAGCTCCTGCCCGACGCGGTCGCGCAGGGCGGGCCAGGCGGCGGCGAAGTCGCGGTGCAGCCGGTAGCCGGGCACGTCGTCGGGGTCCACCCAGCGCACCTCCGCACTTTCGGTGTTGGCGACCCGCGCCTCGGCGCCGTCGGCGAGGGCGAGCACGGTGGTGTAGCTCCACTCCCCATGGTCCACCACGGAGGCCGAGACCGCGCGGAACGCCTCGGCGGGGACGGAGGCTTCTTCGAACGCTTCCCGGGCGGCGGCGCCTCTCGCCGTCTCGCCGGCTTCGATGGCGCCGCCGGGCAGCGCCCAGGTGCGGCCGTGGTGCACCCACCAGGCCCGGCGCTGGAGGAGGACACCGCGAGCGGGGTCGACGAGCAGCAGCCCGGCCGCGCCGTAGCGGCCCCAGTGCAGGTGCCCGCGGGAACACGTGACGAAGACGCTCGCGGAAGGGGCACTCACGCCGTCCAGCCTGTCACAGGTCGGCCGAGGATCACCTCTCCGCGAAGTCGGGGCTCGCTTCGAGCGGCCGTCGGCAACGAGCTCGCGGGAGAGGCCGCGGCAGCAGACAGACCGGAACAGGACGGGGCCCACACCCCCGCAACCCCGATCCGAAGCCAGAACACGGCCGGCGGCGCCGGGTCAAGGCATCTTTCCCGCCTTGACGCGGTGCCGCCGGCCGTAGTCACAATGGGCGAGCGGGGTGGCGGCGAAGACCGCCGATGGAGTCGGCGACGGCCTGGAGAGACCGCCGACGGACCGGCCGCCGGAGGCGTCGGCCGCCGGTAGGGGTCGGCCGCCCGAGAGGCCAGCCACCGGAGAGCCAGGCCGCCGAACAAGCCAGTCGCCGGAGCGGGTCGGCCGCCCAAGAGGCCGGCCACCGGAGAGCCCAGCCGCCGAACAAAGCCAGCCGCCTACCAGGCCAACCACCAAAGAGCCCGACCGCCGAACAAGCCAGCCGCCGGAGCGGGTCGGCCGCCCAAGAGTCCAGCCACCGGAGAAGTGGGCGACCTTCGCGGCCCCGCCCCCCCGATTCCCACGTTACCGGGAGGCACCGACACTTCCGGCCGGGCAAGCCTCCGAGCGCCGAACACCATCCACAACGCGGCGAGGAGCAAACCAGGTCAGACCGGGGTCTTGGCCGCTTCCAACGCCAGCGCGGCCGCGCCCACGATCGCCGTGTCGTCGCCCAGGTGCGCGGTCCTGATCCGGGCCAGCGGGCGGTACCGCGCCCCCGTGATCGCGCCCGCGTAGTGCTCGCGGGCCTCGTCCAGGAACAGCGGGGCCGACTCCGACACTCCCCCGCCGATCACGATGATCTCCGGGTCGAACACGTCCGCCACCAGCGCCAGGCCCTCGCCCAGCCACTTGGCCAGCTCCGCCATCGCCAGCTGCGCGATCGGGTCGCCGTCCCGCGCCGCGCCGGCCACCCGGCGGCCCGTCACCGAGCCCGGGTCGCCCGCCACCTGCGGGGCCAGCACCGTCGAGCGGCCCGGGTGGCGCGCCAGCAGCTCCACCGCCGTCGCCGCCAGCGCCGTTCCGCTGCAGTAGCGCTCCCAGCAGCCGTACTTGCCGCACGGGCACGGCCGGCCGCCGCGGACCACCGTCAGGTGGCCCAGCTCGGGCGCCACGCCGTACGCGCCGCGGAACAGCTGACCGTCCAGCAGCAGGCCCGCGCCGATGCCCGTGCCCAGCGCCACCAGCGCCGCCACGTGGGCGCCGCGGGCCGCGCCGAAGCGGTGCTCGCCCACCATCGCCGCGTTGACGTCGTGCTCCAGCAGCACCGGCAGGCCGACGCGCTTCTCGATCCGGTCCGCGACCGGCGCGCCGCGCCAGGCCAGGTGCGGCGCGAACATCACCGACCGGCGGTCGCGCGCCACGAACCCGGCCACGGCCAGGCCCACCCCGGCCACGTCGTGCCGGTTGCGCAGGTCCTCGACCACGCCCGCGATGGCGTACTCGAGCGCGCCTTCCTCGCTCGGCGTCGCGACGCGCGCCGTGTCCAGCAGGGAGCCGCGCTCGTCCACCACGCCGGCCCGGACGCTCGTCCCGCCGACGTCCACCCCTATCGTCCGCACTCAGCTCTCCCACTCGTCTCGCCTGCGGACGGTGATGTGCTGCACCCGCACCGAGGCCGAGGCGTCCGCCGGGGGCCGCGGCGCGGGCCGGAACCCGGGCATGTGCACGCCCTCGTCCGGTTCCCAGCGGTCCGCGAGCACCGCCCGGAGCAACGCCACGAGCTGCGCCAGCTGTTCCAGCAAGCGGGCGACGAATTCCGGGCGCTCACCCTGCACCACCGCGACGATCGCACACAGGGGGCACCAGCCGCACGCCGAGCCGTCGGCTTTCGCCTGGTCAGGGTCCCCGTGACCGGCGGCGACGACGCCTTCCAGCCACGGCGCGGCCTTCTCCACGACCATCTCGGCCAGCAGGCGGATCTCCTCCGCGAGCCGCGGTCCGGCGGCCTCGTCCTCTTCGCTCACCCGCGTCCCCGGTTCCCGGCCAGGTGCACGACCAGGCCGTCGGCGTCGGATTCCGCGCCGGTGATCCGGCACGGCCGCAGCGACTCCGGCAGGGCGATGAGCCTGCGGAAGCCGTCCACGGTGATCGCCAGGTCGTCGTCGACGCGGGCGAGGTCGACCTCGGCGTCCCGCCGCAGCGGGATCGCGATGCGCAGGGTGTACCCGGCCGGCGCCGGCCGCACGCGCAGCAGCGGGGTGACGGGGGTCCCGTCGCCTTCGAGGGGGTCGCCGTCGCGGTAGAGCTCGGTGGCGATCTCCAGCAGCGCGGGCAGCCCGACCGGCTCCACGGCCCGGTGCTCGACGCGCGACACCGCTGCGAAGCCGGCTTTCGTGAGCTCGGCCAGCACGGCGTCCTGCTGCGTCCGGCGGGTGCGCAGCCACGACGCGGCCCCGCCGCGCCAGAACCCGGGCGCGGGCATGAGCCGGTTGGCGATCAGTCCGTCGACGGCGATCCCGCGCAGGGCCAGCGAGCTGAGCGTCCGCCGCGCCTCGGCGACGACCACCCGCTCCGGCGTCAGCACGAGCCGGACCGTCGTCACCGACGGCTCGGTGAGCAGCGCGCGCAGGCCGTCGAGGTGGGCGCCGAGCCGCCGCACGGAGTCGGTGACGCGGCGGCCGAACACGCGGGTCAGGTAGCCCGAGACGGCCTCGGGCAGGGAGAGCAGCCGCAGCGTCTCCGCCGTCGGCCCGCAGTCGACGACGATGGTCTCCCACGGCCCTTCCTCGGCCAGCCGGCGGACCTCGGTGAGGGCGAGCAGCTCGTCGACACCCGGCAGCACGGTGAGCTCTTCGGCGTCCAAGGTGTCGAGGCCGGCGCCGGACAACGCCGACTGCAGCTCGGCGCGCAGCCGGTGCCAGGTGGTGTCCACCAGGGTGCGCGAGTCGATCTGCACCCCCGACAGCAGAGCGTCCACTTCGGACGGTTCGGCGCCGAGGGTGTGCCCGAACGCGTCGCCGAGCGAGTGCGCCGGGTCCGTGGACACGACGAGGGTCTTCCTGCCGCGGGCGGCGAGGGCGGCGCCGGTGGCCGCGGCCAGCGTGGTCTTCCCGACACCCCCCTTGCCGGTGAACAGCAGGATCCGCACGCGGCTACCCCTCGGCCCGCTTCTTCAGCTCCTTGAGCGCGGTGTCCATGACCATCTTCTCGGCCTTGCGGCGCAGCAGCCCGATCATCGGCAGCGCCAGCTCGACCGACAGCGTGTACGTCACGCGCGTCCGGCCGCCGAGGTCCTCCAGCGCGTACCGGCCGTTCTGCGCCTTCTGCATCTGGCCCTTGACCAGGTGCCAGCTGACGCCGAGGCCGTCACCGTCCCAGTCGTACTCGAGGGTGTAGACGTCCTTGATCGGGCCCGCGTCGAGGGTGAGCTTGACCTGCTTGGCGCGCCCGTCACCGTCGGTGTCGAGGACCTCGGTCTGCCGGACGGCCTTGGCCCATTCCGGGTACGCGGGGAAGTCGGCGATCACGGCCATCACCCGGCTGGGCTCGGCGTCGACCTCGATGGACTGTGTGGACTGCTCGGCCATGGGACGAAGCGTAGCCGCCGCGGCCGGTCACCAGCGCAGCACGTAGGGCTGCCCGGTCTCCTTGAAGTGACCCACGTTACGGCACTCGGTCAGGCCGACCCGGGCGCGCGGCGCCAGGGGCTGGTGGACGTGGCCGAACACCGACCAGCGCGGCCGCTGGGCGCGGATCAGCTCCAGCAGCGCCGTCGAGCCGATCTCGCTGCGGCGGGCGACGACGTCGTAGGTCAGCTCCGGCAGGGCGGGCGGGCCGTGGGTGCAGAGCACGTCGACGTCGGTCAGCTCGGCCACGCTCGCGTCGTAGTCCGCACGATCCCGCAGGTAGGGCCGCCAGGCGGCGCCCTTGCGGGGACGCGGGACGACACCGTCGGGCAGCAGCGCGCCGCCGACGAACCCGAAGCGCAGGCCGCCGATCTCGGCCACCTCGCCGTCGAGCACCTGGATGCCCTCGCCGGCGAACTCGGGCCACAGCGCCGGGGTGTCGACGTTGCCGGGGGTGGCGTAGGTGGGCGCGGTCATCGCCGCGAAGAGGGCCGCGTACTGGGTGCGGATGGCCTCGTCGACGGCGCCGGCGGGGTCGTCGAGGCTCGCCCAGAGCGCGCGCGAGTAGGCAACGGTTTCGTCACGGGTCCCCTCGCGGCGCAGGCGGGCGAACCCGGCCACCTTCTCCGCGCCGAACAGGGCGCCCATGATGCCCTTCTCGTGGTCGCGGTAGTCGACGAAGTCGACCAGGTCGCCGAGCACGACCAGGGCGTCGGCCCCGTCCCCGGCCCGCTTCAGCGCGTCCGCGTTGCCGTGCACGTCCGAGACGACGTGTACCCGCACCCCTGGCCCCCTAGCTGTCCGTTCGCGGAGGAACGCCGGGCTCGCGCCCGTCCTCCAGGATCTCCTTGAGCCCGAGTGCGATCCCCTTCGCCGAGCGGGCCCGCCGGTCGAACTCCCGGCGCAGGTCGCGCGGCGCCAGCGCACGGGGCGCCCCGGCCGCATCAGCAGGCGTCGCCCGCAGGAAGTAGTGCAGCAGGGTGCCGTCGAGCACCGGCTCGAGCCAGACCTCCATCGTACCGACGAGCGCGCCGCGCACGGTCCAGCGCAGGCCCTTGTCGCCCCGGTCGGTGTAGACCTCCAGGACCAGGTCGGGCCAGTAGCGCGTCCACGACCGGGGATCGGCGAAAACGGCGGCCACGGTGGACGGCGGGACCGCAAGGAACGTCTCGTCGACGACGTCGATGGCGGGCGGTGCGTTCACGTGCGAAGAATGTCACGCCCTCGCCGTGCGGGGTCGATCAGCATGGTCTTAAGGTGCTCACCACGCTAAGTTGACTGGCGGGTAACAGCGGTGTCGCCCGCCGCACGCGTTGAACACGGAGGTCCACGTGCGCGAATACAGCGCTCCCGCCGGGAAGCCGGTGGCCGACGACGAAAACATGTCCGATGTCGTCTGGGCGAACGCCGAGCGGTTCTCGGACGTGGTGAGCTTCCGCCGCCAGGTCGACGGTACCTGGCTGGACGTCACCGCCAAGGAGTTCGCCGGCCAGGTGCTGGCCGTGGCCAAGGGCATGGCCAAGGCCGGGATCGGCCGCGGCGACCGGGTCGCGATCATGTCGAAGACCCGCTACGAGTGGACGCTGATCGACTTCGCGATCTGGGCGGCGGGCGCGGTCACCGTGCCGATCTACGACACGTCCTCCCCCGAGCAGGTCTACTGGATCCTCTCCGACTCGGCCGCGAAGGGCGTGTTCGTGGAGACGAACGCCCACCGCGCGGCCGTCGACGAGATCCGGGACCGGCTCACCGAGCTGGACAACACGTGGCAGATCGAGGGCGACTCCCCCGCCGTCGAAGAGCTGGCCGCGCTGGGCGCGTCGCTGTCGGACGACGAGCTGCACGAGCGCCGCCGCGAGGTCAGCGCCGACGAGCTGGCCACCATCGTCTACACCTCGGGCACCACCGGCCGCCCCAAGGGCGTCGAGCTGACCCACCGCAACCTGCTGGCCGAGATCCGCGCCGACATCGAAGCGTTCCCGCAGCTGATGGAGCAGGGCAACTCGCTGCTGTGCTTCCTGCCGTTGGCGCACGTGCTGGCCCGCGCGATCGCCGTCACCGCGCTGACCGCCCGCGTCACCCTCGGGCACACCCCGGACGTCAAGAACCTGGTCGCCGACCTGGGCACGTTCCGGCCGACGTTCGTCGTCGCCGTGCCGCGCGTGTTCGAGAAGGTCTACAACTCGGCGAAGCAGAAGGCGCACGGCGACGGTAAGGGCAAGATCTTCGACGCCGCCGAGGCGGTCGCGGTCGAGTACAGCCAGGCGCAGGACACCGGCGGCCCCGGGCTCGGGCTCAAGCTCAAGCACCTGGCGTTCGACAAGCTCGTCTACGGCAAGCTGCGCGCTGCCCTCGGCGGCCGCTGCGTCGCGGCGGTGTCGGGTGGCGCGCCGCTGGGTGCGCGGCTGGCGCACTTCTTCCGCGGCATCGGCGTCCCGGTGTTCGAGGGCTACGGCCTGACCGAGACGTCCGCGGCGGCGAACGTCAACACCCAGACGGCGTTCCGCGTCGGCACGGTCGGCAAGCCGGTCAACGGCACGTCGGTCCGCATCGCCGACGACGGCGAGGTCATGCTCAAGGGCGACGTCGTGTTCCGGGCGTACTACAACAACCCCCAGGCGACCTCCGAGGCGCTGACCGACGGCTGGTTCCACACGGGCGACCTGGGCGAGCTGGACTCCGACGGCTTCCTGAAGATCACCGGCCGCAAGAAGGAGATCATCGTGACGGCGGGCGGCAAGAACGTCGCCCCGTCCGGCCTCGAGGACACGATCAAGGCGGCCCCGCTGGTCAGCCAGGCGATGGTGGTCGGCGACCAGCGCCCGTTCATCGCGGCACTGGTGACGGTGGACGAGGAGTACTTCCCGTCGTGGAAGTCCCAGCACGGCAAGCCGGAGGGTGCTTCCGTGGCGGATCTCGCCGCGGACCCGGACCTCCTCGCGGAGATCCAGGCCGCGGTGGACGAGGCGAACAAGTCGGTGTCCAAGGCCGAGGCGATCAAGAAGTTCACGGTGCTGGCCAACGACTTCACCGAGGCGGGCGGGGAGATCACGCCGAGCCTCAAGCTGAAGCGCAACGTGGTCACCAAGAACTACGCGAACGACATCGAAAGCCTTTACAAGAAGTAAGCGTCACCCGAGCCGCTGGGCCGTGACGAAGTCGCGGTACCAGCGGAAGCTCGACCTGGGCGTGCGAGCCTGCGTCGCGTAGTCCACGTGCACCAGGCCGAACCGGTGCTTGTACCCGTGGGCCCACTCGAAGTTGTCCAGCAGTGACCAGCAGAAGTACCCCCGCAGGTCGACTCCCGCCGCCGCGGCCGTGCGGGCCGCCTCGATGTGCTCGCTCAGGAACGTTATGCGCTCGTAGTCCGCGAAGTCGCTTCGGTCCGCGTACACGCAGCCGTTCTCCGTCACGTACATCGGCGGCAACCCCGGATAGCGGTTGTGCAGGCCCACCAGCGCTTCCGTCAGGCCCTCCGGCTCGACCGGCCAGCCCATGCCCGTGCGCGGGACGTCCGGCAGCCGCGTCGTGTCCACCCCGATGTCCGTCACCGTGCGCTGTGCCGGGTCGGGCTCGCGGTGGGGCGCGTCCGCCACGTGCAGCCGGTAGTAGTAGTTGACGCCCAGGTAGTCCAGCGGCGCGCCGATCGTCTCGAGGTCGTCGTCGAGCCGGAACGAAAAGTCCGAGACGCCGCTGAACATCGCCGCCAGGCCCGGGGCGTACCGGCCGCCGAACAGCGGGTCGGTGAACTGGCGGCGCAGCAGCGTGTCCTGGCGGGCCGCCGCCGCGGTGTCCGCCGCCGAGTCCGTCACCGGCACCGTGGGCGACTGGTTGAGCACGATCCCGAACTGGTGCTGCGGCGTCGCCTGGCCCCGCATCGCCTGGACCGCCAGGCCGTGCCCGAGCAGCAGGTGGTGCGCGGCGGCGAGCGCGCCGTGGCCCTCGCGCGCGCCCGGCGCGTGGCGGCCTTCGCCGTAGCCCGCCACCGCGCACGGGTACGGCTCGTTCAACGTCGTCCAGTGGTCGACGACGTCGCTCAGCTCCTCGTGCACCAGCGACGCGTACTCGGCGAACCGGTGCGCCGTGTCGCGGGACCGCCACCCGCCGGAATCCTCCAGTGCCTGCGGCAGGTCCCAGTGGTACAGCGTCAGGAACGGCTCGATCCCCTGCTCCCGCAACGCTTCCACGAGCCGGCGGTAGAAGCCGAGACCGCGGCGCTCGAAGCGGCGCCCGTCCGGCTGGACCCGCGGCCACGACACCGAAAACCGGTAGGAGTCGACGCCCAGCTCGCCGAGCAGGGCGAGGTCCTCGCGCCAGCGGTGGTAGTGGTCCGCCGCCGGCTCGCCGGTGTCGCCGCCTGCCACGGCGCCGGGGACCGCGGCGAAGGTGTCCCAGATGGACGGTCCGCGGCCGTCCGCGGTGGTGGCGCCCTCGATCTGGAACGCCGAGGTCGCGACGCCCCAGCGGAAGCCGGGCGGGAAGCTGGTGGTCACAGTGAGCTCCGGGAGGGTCAGCCCTTGAGCGCGCCCTGCATGATGCCACCGACGATCTGGCGGCCGAACAGCAGGAACACGAGCAGGACGGGGACGGTGCCGATGGTCGCGGCGGTGAGCACGAGCGTGTAGTCGGTGGTGTAGCCACTGGCCAGTGTGGACAGTGCCGTTTGGACGGTCGGGTTCTCCGGCACCAGCACGACCAGCGGCCAGAAGAAGTCGTTCCACGCCTGCATGAAGGTGAACAGGCCGAGCACCGCCGCGGCCGGGCGGGCCGCCGGCAGCGCGACGTGCCAGAACAGCCGCAGCGAGCCGCAGCCGTCCATCCGCCCGGCCTCCAGCAGCTCCAGCGGCAGCGCGCGTTCGAAGTACTGGCGCATGAAGAACACGCCGAACGCGGTGACCAGGCCGGGCACGATGACCGCCTGCAGCTGCCCGGCCCACCCGAAGTCGGCCATCATCATGTAGAGCGGCACGACACCGAGCTCGGTCGGGATCGCCTGGGTGGCGACCACGATCAGCAGCAGCAGGGTCCGCCCGCGGAAGCGCAGCTTGGCGAAGGCGAACCCGGCCAGCGTCGAGAACAGCACCACCGAGACGGTGATCGTGCCCGCCACGATCAGGGAGTTCCCCAGTGCCAGCGCGAAGTCCGTCTCGTCGAAGACGCGGGCGATGTTCTCGAACAGGTGCCCGCCGGGGACGAGCACCGGCGGCACGCTGCCGACGGCCTCCGTCGTCTGCGAGGAGACGACGAACGACCAGTACACCGGGAACGCCGAACCGGCCAGGATCGCGATCAGCGCGGCGTAGGTCCACGGGCTCGTGGCCCGCCGGACCAGCCGCCGCGCCCGGCCGGGCGGGCTCGGCGCCGCGGCGGGTGCCGAGGTCAGCACGGTGGTCATGTCGCTCCTCAGTCCGTTTGGATGCGCCGGGTCACCAGGTACGACAGGCCCGCGACGAGCATCGTGGCGACGGCCAGGATCAGCGCGATCGCCGAGCTGTAGCCGAAGTCGTACTTGGTGAAGCCCTGCTCGTAGAGGTAGAGCGCGGCGGTCTGGAACTGCCGGTCCGAGCCACCGGTGGCGGCGGCCGTGCCGGGGTTGAACAGCAGCGGCTCGGCCAGCAGCCGCATGTTCCCGGTCGTCGCGATCACCGTGGAGAAGATGATCTGCGGCCGCAGCAGCGGGACGGTGATCCGCCAGAACTGCTGCCACCCGCGGGCGCCGTCGAGCGTCGCGGCCTCGTACATGCTCGACGGGATCGCCTGCATCGACGCCAGGAAGATCAGCGCGTGGTAGCCGGTCCAGCGCCACACCACCATCGCCGCGATGGCGGTGTGCGAGCTGGCCGTACCGGCCTGCCAGTCGACCTGGCCGGCGCCGAACCAGCTCAGCACCCAGTTGACCAGGCCGAAGTCGCGGCCGAACAGCTGCGCGAAGATGATCGTCACCGCGGCCACCGAGGTGATGTTCGGCAGGATCATGCCCATCCGGAACAGCGTCCGCCCGCGCAGCCTGCGGTTGAGCAGGTGCGCGATGCCGAGCGCGAAGAGGATCTGCGGGATCGTGGTCAGCAGCCAGAGGCTGACCGTGTTCCCCATCGCGTTCCAGAAGTACGGGTCGTGGAACAGCAGCTGCTGGTAGTTGCCGAAGCCGATGAACGTCGCGCCCTCGGCGTCGAGCAGGTTCCGCTTCTGCAGCGACACGAACGCCGTGTACAGCAGCGGGAACAGCCCGAAGACGCCGAAGATGAGGAAGTACGGGCTGATGAAGCCGAACGGCGACAGCTTGACGTCCCACTTGTGCCGCCGGTCGGCCCAGGTGAGTGCCATTACTTCAGCTTCGAGACGTCACCGACGAGCTGGTCCCACGCCGCCGCGCCGTCCTGCTTGCCCTGCTCGACGCGCTGCATCGCGTTGCCGAACTCCGTCTGCACGTCGCCGGCCTTGGGGCCCTGGTACTGCGGGTTCAGCTTCTTGGCCGCGTCGGTGAACAGCTTGCCGACGGGGGCGTTGTTGAAGAAGGGGTTGGTGTACCCGGTGATCTTCGGGTCGTCGTAGAGCGACGGTGTGGAGGGCAGCAGGCCCTTGCTGGTGAACACCTTCGCCTGCTGCTCGGGCGCGGTCAGCCACGCGGCGAGCTCGGCGGCTTCCTTGGTGTGCTTGCCCTGCTTCGGCACGGTCAGGTACGAGCCGCCCCAGTTGCCGCCCCCGCCGGGCACGCTCGCGATGTCCCACTTGCCCGCGGTGTCCGGAGCCTGGTCCTTGATCTTGGTCATCATCCAGGCCGGGCACGTGACGGTGGCGAACTGGCCCTGGGTGAAGCCGGTGTTCCAGGTCGGGGTGCTGTAGAGCAGGCCGGCGCTCAGGTTCGCCTTGACCGCGTCGACCACGAGGTCCCAGCCCTGGCGCAGCGCGGGGTTGCTGCCGACGACGATCTGGTCGTTCTGGTCGTAGTAGCCGACCGGCGCCTGGCCGACGATCGCGTTGAGCACGGTCGGGCCGCCGTCCATGAACTTGACGCCGTTCGGCGCCTTGGCCTGGAAGCGCTTGCCCGTTTCGAAGAACGCCTGCCAGGTCGGCCAGAGCGCGGAGACGGCGTCGCGGTCGGCGGGCAGCTGGGCCTTTTCGAACAGGTCGCGGCGGTAGCAGATGGCCAGGCCGCCGACGTCGGTGCCGTAGCCGATCTGCTGCCCGCCCTTGCCCAGCGACGCCGCCCACTTCCAGCCCAGCCAGCGGTCCTTGAGCTTGTCGCCGCCGACGGTGTTGAGGTCGACGAACTTGTCGGGGTTCGCCTTGAACTGGGCGACGTACCCGGTGTCGATCGCTTCGATGTCCGCGGCGCCGCCGCCGGTGGCCAGGTGCGCGGCGAGGTTCTTGTGGTGGTCGGAGTAGGACGCGGTCCGCTCGGTGATCTCGATGTCCGGGTGCGCGGCCTGGTACTCCTTGATCAGATCGGTGTAGCCGAAGTTGCCGAAGAGGCCGAGGCTCAGCTTGACCTTGCCACCGCCGGCGTCGCTGCTGCCGCAGGCGCTCAGGGCCATGGCGGCGGCGCAGACGACCGCCAGGACGAGGCGGGGTGTCGTTTTCGGGCGCATGAGATCTCCGTTGTTCTGCGGGCCGGTCGGAAAACGCGGGACCCATGAGAGCGCTCCCAGTAGCCATCCGTCAAGTAACGAAATAATAACTAGGCTCGGCATTTACCCAGCCTGAGATCATGTGCTACAGATGTAACCGGTTACAGCACAGGAGGCACCATGGTCACGGCACGAGAGATCGCCCAGCTCTGCGGAGTCTCGGTCGCGACCGTGTCCCGGGTGTTCAACCGCCCCGCGACGGTGAGCGCGACGACGCGCGAGCACGTCGAACGCGTCGCCCGGGAACTCGACTTCTCGCCGAACGAGTCGGCGCGGGCGCTGTCGCGGCAGCGCTCGGCGATGGTCGGGCTGGTCTGGGACACCGACCACCGGCGGCCCGGCTGGCGGCACCCGTTCCTGCAGGACCTGTTGCTGGGTCTCAAATCCGCGCTCAGTTCGCACGGCTACCACCTGCTGCTGCTCGCGACGAGCGACGACGCCCGCGACCGCAACCCGGGCGTGTCGCTGGCCGACCCGATCGCGTACGTGAGCATGACCCGCCGCCACCACCTGGCCGGGCTGGTGCTGATCGACAGCGGGACGGACGCCGACGCGTTCGGCACGTTCGCCCAGTCCGGGCTGCCGTGCGTCGCGCTGGACGTGGCGCTGTCCGGGCCGCAGGCGACCTACGTGACGTCGGACAACGCCGCGGGCGCGGCGGAGGCCGTCCGGCACCTGGCCGCGCTCGGGCACCGGCGGATCGCGACGATCACCGGCCCGCGCGGCAACGCGCCGGCGGCCGCCCGCACCGAGGGCTACCGGCGTGGGCTGGCCGAAGCGGGGCTGGCGGCGCGCGAGGACTACGTGGTCACCGGGGATTTCTACCGCGAGAGCGGGTTCGTCGGGATGCGCCGGCTGCTGGCCCGCAAGGACCCGCCGACGGCGGTGTTCGCGGCCAGCGACGAGATGGCGGTCGGCGCCCTGCTGGCCGCCCGGGCGGCGGGGCTGCGGGTGCCGGACGACCTGGCGGTGGTGGGGTTCGACGACATCGAGGTGGCTTCCCTGGTCGACCCGGCGCTGACGACGGTGGCTCAGGACAAGCCGGGTTTCGGCACGGCCGCGGCGGGCGCGCTGCTGGCGATGATCGACACGGGCGTGGCCCCGGACCCGGTGCGGCTGCCCACGAAGCTGGTGGTCCGCGACTCCTGCGGGGCTTGAGTCAGCTCCCGGCGTACTCGGTGCGGATTTCGGCCAGGACGCGGCGGGCTTCCGTGGCCTCGCGGTCGTCGCGGCCCTTCGTGCGGGCGCACGTGACCAGGGTCTTCCAGAGCGCCCAGCCGCGGCCGCGGGCCCATTCCGCGTCGTCGACGGCCAGCCGCTCGCGGAACGCCCGGCGGCCGTCGCCGGTCAGCAGTGTCCACGCGATCGCCAGGTCGCAGGCCGGATCGCCGACCCCGCACGTCCCGAAGTCGATGACCGCGGCCAGCTCGCCGCCGGCGAGCAGGAGGTTCCCTTCGGCGACGTCGCCGTGGAACCAGCCCTCGACGCCGTCCCACGGGGTGTCCACTGCGGTTCGCCAGATCTCCCCCGCCCAGTCGTGGCCGTCGAGCGAGCGCCGGACGAGGTCGTCGAAGGTGCGCAAAGTGCCGCCGCGGAACCAGTTGTGCTTGCCCGGCCGCGGCGCGCCGGTGGTGTCGACGCCGCGCAGCGCCGTCAGGAATCCGGCCAGGTCGCCCGCGAATCCCACGGGGTCGGCGACGCGTTCTCGCCGCGCGGGCTCGCCGTCGAGCCACGGGTAGATCGACCACGCGAAGGGATAGTCCGCGCCCGGCCGGCCTTCCGCCAGCGGGACCGGGATCGGCACCGGCAGCCGGGGCGCGAGCGCCGGGAGCCAGCGCTGTTCCTTCTCGACCGCCAGGGCGTACTCGGCCGCGCTGGGCAGCCGCACGATCATCGCGTCGCCGAGGTGGAAGGTCCGGTTGTCCCAGCCGCCCTCGGCGACCGGGCGGACCGGAAGCTCCGCCCACTGCGGGAACTGCCCGGCCACGAGCCGGGACACCTGATCGGCGGCGACGGTGATGCGCTGGGGCGGCGGACCGAGGCTCACTGGATCTTCCCGTCCCAGTCGATGTGGTGCTCGTAGACCCAGCCCGGCTTTTCGCCGACCTCCTGCCCCGCGCTCGACGCGACCAGTTTCTCGACGCGCTCGCGCCGAAGTCCTTCGTACGCCGCGAAGGCCGACGCCGGGTCCGGCAGGTCGCGCAGGCACTGCGCGAGCACGACGCTGTCCTCGATCGCCATCGACGCGCCCTGCGCGTCGGCCGGGGCCGCGGCGTGCGCGGCGTCGCCGACGAGCACCATTTCCGGCGTCGACCAGATCCGCGTCCGCGGAACGTCGTAGGAGTGCCCGCCGAACACCTCGTCGCCGGTGGCGGCGATGATGTCCGTGCAGGGCAACGGTTCCCCGGCGAACGCCGCGTGCGCGAACTCGCGCCACCCCGCCGGGGTGACCGCCGCGATCTCCTCGCGGGAGCGTTCGGCGTCGGGGATGCGGGCGAACCAGAACGTCGCGCCGTCCGGGCCGGTCGTGAACCCGAAGGCCGCCTTGCTGCCGCGGACCATCCGGTAGATCCCGGCCGCCGACGGCAGCCCGGGCGCCCGCGTGTACCCCCAGACGATGGTCTGGCCGGTGTAGCGCGGCGCGTCGGCTTCCGGGTCGATCAGCGTGCGAACCACCGAATGCAACCCGTCCGCGCCGACCAACACGTCACCTGTTTCGGTGGTGCCGTCGGCGAATTCGGCCTCGATGCCGGTCCCGTCCGGCTTCGCGCCGACCAGGCGCTTGCCGTGTTCGAGCGGGACACCCCGGCGCGCGGCCTCCTCCTGCAGGACGCGGTAGAGCGTCGCGCGGGTGAGCGTGCGCGGGCCATCGAGGCCTTCGGTGCCGAACTCGCGGCGCCCGGCGGTCTCCCCGGTCGGGAGGACCAGCTCCACACCGTGGGCGGCGAACGAGCTGTCGATCACCGGCCGGTCGGCGCCGATCGCGCGCAGGGCGTCCATGCCGTTGTGCATGATCGTGAGGAACGCGCCGATGTCGTCCCCGCCCGCCGGGTAGGCCTCGAAGACGACCGGGTCGTGCCCGGCCAGCTTCAGCGCCATCGCCGTGACTGTGCCGGAAATCCCGCCACCCGCGACCAGTACCCGCACTCCGCGCCCCCTCGTGAACTCCGCGTGCCGCCGCTCACGACGTTACCGTGACGGCGGCACGCGGCGCTCACTCTTTGGCGCCACTGGCGGCGATGTCGCCGTTGAGGCCACGGGGGTAGAAGCCGCCCGAGTTCACCTTGTCCGGGTTCAGGTAGGCGATGTTGAGGACGCGGTCGGCGGAGCGGCCGAACGCGATGCCGTTCTCGTCCGCCGGGACGAGGTTCGCCTTGCCGTCCTTGAGCACGCCTTCGTCGTCGTCGGCCTTGCCGTCGAGGCTGTCGCGGGCGTCGGAGATCTTGTTCGTGACGTCGCCGAGGCCGCGTTCGAACAGCTGGCCGCGCACGATGCCCGCGTGGTAGGCCTCGACCGCGAGGATGCCCGCCGCCGCGTCGAGGAACGTCTTGTTGTTCACCAGCGGCGCCGCGCCCTTGTAGGCCGACACGCCGACGTCTTCGAAGAGGAACGCGGCGAGCAGGAAGTTGTTCTCGCTGGCGAACGGGTCGAACGTCTGCTTCTCGTTGATCACCCCGGCCGCCTGCATGGCGGCGGTGAAGCTGTTCTGGAAGTCGATCTCCGGCTGCGCGACGGCGGCGTTGCCGAGCGCCTTGCGGAGGAAGTTCACGTGGGCGACCTCGTCGCCGGCGATCTCCTGGACGATCTGCTTGGTGTGCTCGCTCTTGAACTTCACGCCGTGCCCGCCGGAGACCTTGCCGAGGTTGCCGACACCGTTGACGTACTTCTCGTTCAGCCCGTAGCCGTAGGCGGCGAACGAGTACAGGTTCGCCTCGAGGTACTCCAGGTTGAGCGCGAAGTTCAGCACCGCGGCGTCGCTGGCGGCGGCGTCCTGCTTGTTCTGCTCCGGGTACTGCGAAGTCGCGCCCGCCGAGCCGAGGCCCAGCGACAGCGCGGTACCGAGCGCACCGGCGCCCGCGACGCCGAGTCCCGCGGCTCCCGCAGCCTTGAGGAAGCGGCGGCGGTCGGTCGCGTTCTCCGCGCTGCGCTCGACGAGCTGCTCTGTGTAGCGTTTTCCGAACACCGGGGGACGTCCTCTCGTGACGAGTTCGTCCACCTCACCCAACGGTGATACGTACCTGGACGGCCCCCGGCTCGGTCAAATCGGGAAAAAGTTCTTCCCGATTACGTTTGCGCAGGTCAGCCGCGTTCGGCGGCGGCGAGCCGGACGCACACGGCGAGCGCGCGCACGGCCTCCTCGACGTCGGCGAGCTTCGGGAAGGTCGGCGCGATCCGGATCACGGCGTCGGCCGGGTCGTTCCCGTGCGGGTGGGTCGCCCCGGCGGGCGTCAGCGCGACGCCGGCCTCCTTCGCCAGCCGCACGACCTCCTTCGCGGTGCCCTGGGGCACGGTCAGCGAGATGAAGTACCCGCCGGTCGGCTTGGTCCAGGACGCGAGGTCCGACAGCTCCTCGGTGAGGATGCGGTCGACGGCCTCGAACTTCGGGCCGATGATCTCGGCGTGCTTGCGCATGTGGGCGCGGACGCCGGCCTCGTCCTTGAGGAAGAGGGCGTGGCGCAGCTGGTTGACCTTGTCCGGGCCGATGGTGCGCTTGCCGATGTTGCCGACCCACCAGGCGAGGTTGGCCTCGGAGGCGCCGAAGAAGCCCACGCCGGCGCCGGCGTAGGTGATCTTCGAGGTGGAGCCGAAGACGAAGACGCGGTCGGCGTTGCCGGCCTCCGCGGCCAGGGCGAGGACGTCGGCCAGGGCCGGCTCGTCGTCGGTCAGGTGGTGCACGGCGTAGGCGTTGTCCCAGAAGATCCGGAAGTCGGGCGCCGCGGTGCGCATGGTGGCGAGCCGCCGGACGACGTCGTCACTGAACGTGACACCGGTGGGGTTGCTGTACTTGGGGACGCACCAGATGCCCTTGACGGCCGCGTCCTCGGCGACCAGCGTCTCGACGGCGTCCATGTCCGGGCCCTCGGCGGTCATGGCGACCGGGACGAGCTCGATGCCGAAGCGCTCGGTGAGCGCGAAGTGGCGGTCGTAGCCCGGCACGGGGGCGAGGAACTTGAGGACGGGCTCATCGGCCCAGCGGCGCTCGGCACCGGGGAGCTTGGACAGCAGCGCCTGGACGACGGCGTCGTGCATGAGCTCGAGGCTCGAGTTGCCGGCGGCGAGCAGCTGCTCGGCCGGGACCTGCAGCGCGCCGGCGAAGATGCGGCGCAGCTCCGGCAGGCCCTTGAGGCCGCCGTAGTTGCGCACGTCGGTGCCGTCCTCGGCCTTGAAGGAGCCGTCGCCGGGGAGGGTCAGCAGGCCGTTCGCGAGATCGAGCTGCTCCGGGGAGGGCTTGCCGCGGGTGATGTCGAGGGAGAGGCCGCGGTCGACCAGGGCCGCGTAGTCGCGGCGGGCCGTGTCGACGTCGACGGAAGCAGTGGTCATGCCGTCAACGCTAAACCCGGCGTCGATACCATTTCGGGGCGGGTCCTGGCTAGGGTGATCGGTGTGCATTTGGTAGTCCACGCCGACCAGCGCCAGTTCTCGTTGCGCGACTCCCGTTCCCGCCTGGACGGAAGCGGCTGGACGGCATCGGCGGTCGAATCCCACCGGATCGGGGCGGAGCCGGGCGGCATCGCGATCGCCACGGCGCGGTCGGACCTGGTGGAGTCTTCGGTGACGCTGCTGCCCTCCCCGCCGCCGTTGGATCCCGCGGCCGAGCACGTGGTGGAAGCAGATCTTCCGGTTCCGAGCGGCCGGCTGGTGATTTCCGGACCCGCCGACTATCCGTCGCAGGAAAAGTTCTTTTCGGTGCTGCCGGGGTTGTACCGGGCGCGGGTGTCGTACGTGCCGGCCGGGCCGCCGTCGGCCGACTGGAACGACCACGAGTACGGGGAGCACTACCGGTACGTGGTGGTGATGTGGCCGGCGTCTTCACCCTCGGGGGTCGAGGTCCTGAGGCAGGGCGCGTCGGTTTGGGACGGTTAGAGGGCCGTCAGCGTCCCTTGAACACGTTCTCGCGATGCCAGGCGAAATACGGCTCTGCGTCCGGCGTGTGCGCCTCGCATCGACGTCCCTGCACTTTGGTGAGCAGACTCCGCATTCTTCCGTCGGGCAGCGCATCCGGCAACCGGACTCGAACCGAACCGTCGGCGCCGACGGTGATCCAGCCGGACTCGTAAAGGACGTCGCACCCGAAACTGCACGCGAGCATCGCGATGTGCGCCAGATTGCGACGCTCGTCGTCGGTGCAGGCGGCACGCTTCTTGATGTGCGCAGCGACCAGGAACTCGATCGGATACGAGTCTCCGCAAAGCGCGCACTCGGCGAACTCACGGGCGCCCGCGAGCAGCTTGCGGAGCTTCGCCTGCTCCGTGCGCACCTTGACCTGCGCCACCACGTCGAGCTCGCCGAAGTGCCGGTCAGCGGCGAGCTGGTCGGCAGTCGGCTCCGACAAAGTGATCGTCGGTGGCTTCGCCGTGGTGCGGACAACCGGAAGCCGGGCCAGCACCGCTCCGACGAAGGAACTGCGATGCCCCAGCTCGGCGACCGAGACCGTCACCGATCCCTTGGCGGCGAGCAGGTCCAGCCCCTCCTGCACGTCGCTGACGTCGACCGGACTTCCACCGGGCGACCGTCCCGTCCGCACGGTCGCCACGCCGTCCCTGACGTCGAGCACGGTGTTCGGCTGCCCGGTCGCGACCGTCCTGATTTCGGTCCCGAGCAGGTCGCGGAGGAGATCCTCCGCGGAGGGCAGCACCGGGGTGGCGGCCGGACCGTCCGCCAGGTCGGCCGCCAAGTCGGCAGCGTCACCGATGCCGTATCCGGGAACTTCGAGCCGGATCCGGATCCGCTTCCGGTTGTTACCTTCGCGCACCACTCCTTCGGGCCGGCCGATCCGGCCCTGGGGGCTCGTGATGTCGAGCCGCAATCGTTCGATGTCGGCGATCCTCGCGAGGTCCAGCGGGCCGCGGAGCAGTGTCCGCTGATCCTCGGACAGTTCCGATGGCCGCTGCGGTGCCAAGATCGCCGACAGCAGTACCGCCCGCCGATCACGCAGTCGCGAGAGCAACAACGTCAGCGCCGGGACGTAGTCACTGTTCCGCGGACGGCTGTCGCCCGCGGTCCGGCCACCGGCACTCTCGAGCACGACGCTGAGGACTCCCGCGTCGACCTCGACACGGTACTGGGCATTGAGCTTCTTGCCGTCGTCATCTCGCAGCTCCACAGCCACAACAGTGGGGGGACGCGGGCGGATCCGCGACGGTCATAGAGCCGTCAGCGTCGCGAGTTTCCAGCGGCCGTCGATTCGCTTCGCCGTCACCGCGAGCTGCGCCACCGACGATGACGGCGCTCCGCCGCCCTGGGTCACCGTCTGCTGGTCCAAGAACAGCAGCAGCGAAGCATCGTCCCCCACCAAAGACCGCACCCCCACCGCCCGAACCGTAGTGGTCCGGACCAGCTTCTCCGCGGTAGCCCGGGTACGAGCGGAAGCGAACTGATCCCGGTACTGCCGAACAGCATCCCCGACCAGGACATCCGACGCGGCCCGCTCGGTACGCGCCAAATTGGCGTAGTCGTAGGAAAACACCGCCTTCACGGCATCACCGACCTCGGCGGACACCGCGGCAGTTCCGGCGGAATCCACCAAAGCCTCGTTGTCCCCTGGAGAAAGCGAAGCGGTCTCGATGCCGAACCACACGGCACACCCCAAGGCAAGCACCACGACGACAGCCAGTACCCGGCTCATGAGCCGGCCGCCTGGACACCCGAAATCTTCCAGCCGTCCGGAGCTCGGGACACGTCCACCGTCAACCGGTTCAAGCGCGGGGAAGCGGCGCCACCCCCGGAAGAAACCCGGACGTCCAGCACCGCCAGCAGCCGCGCCGTTCCGCGCGCCACGTCGATCTCCGTGACCGCCGCCTGCACCAAAGACGCCGACGAAACCGTGCGTGCGGTGGAAGCGCGGTCGATCTGCACCTGCCGGTCCCCGGCCAGATCCTTCCCGTACTGCCCCGTGGTGGCCGCGATCCAGCGGTCCACGTCCGCGCCCGCCGAGCGGTAGTCGATCGTGTTCAGCGTCACCAGTTCCGGCCCCGCGGCGGCCAGCACCGCGTCCCGTTCGCGACCCCGGGCGAAAGAGTCGTCCGACGCGGCCCGCCACCACGTCCAGCCGGCGAACCCCGCCGCCAGTACCGAAAGCACCGCCGCCACGACCAGAACCCTCACGGCGCGCCCAACAGCCGGCCGAGGCCACCGGACGACGGACCCGTCAGCAGGCTCAGCATTCCCGGCAGCTGCGTCGGCGAAGAAGACGAAGCCTGCTGCGACGGCGCAGCCGGAATCGCGGGCGGCTTCCCCGCGTAAGGCGCGTTCTGCGCGCCGCGCACCCCCGTCGGGCTGCCCGGCGGTTCGGCGCAGTACGCGTTCATGTTCACCGGCGCCTCGGTCTCGTCGTTCGCCGGACGCTGTTTCGTCCCCTCGTACCCCTTCGTGCACGAAGCCGGGTCGAAGAAGTTGAACACCACACCCAAGTGCCCGGTGCCGTCCGGGGAGGTCGACGGCGAGAACGCCCCGATGATCGGGTACGCCACCAGCAGTTCCTCGAGGGAGTCGCGCCGGGACGACGTGATCTGTGCCGTGGTCAGCAGGTTCGCGAACAGCACGCCCAGGTCGGTGCCGGACGCGGCGAGCACGTCGCTGATCTGGCGGCTCAGCTGCGGCGCCTGGGCGATCACGCGCCGCAGGTCCGGGTCGGACTTCTTGAGCTGACCGGCGATCGTCCGCAGCCCGGATGCGAAGTCGGTGATGTTCGCCGCCTGCCGCTGCTGTGTGTCCAGCACGACCCGCGAGTTCGCGAACAGCCCCTGCGTCTGCGGGACGTACTGCGTGGCGACGGCGGTCAGCGAGCCCGTGCTGTCCAGCAGCTGCTGCAGTTCCGGCCCCGCGCCGGCGAACGCGTTGTACGTCTCGTCGACGACCGTCCGCAGCGACTCCGGGTGCACGCTCGCCACGAGGTCGTCCAAATGCGACAGCACGGTGTCCGGCGACGGCGGCAGCGACGTCTTGTCCGCCGTGATCACCGAGCCGTCCTTCAGGAACGGGCCGCCGTCGTGCAGGGGGAGCAGGTCGACGAACTGCTCCCCCACCGCCGATCGGTTCGCCACCTGCGCGTGCGCGTCGGCCGGGATGTCCGGGCCGCCCGGATCGATGTCGAGCGCCACGTCGACGCCGTGCTCGGTCAGCGTCATCCCGGTCACCCGCCCGACCGTCACCCCGCGGTAGGCGACCTCGGAGTTGACGAAGATGCCGCCGGAGTCGGTCAGCTGCGCGGTGACGACGTAACCCCGGCTGCCGAAGAGCCGGTCGAGCCCGGCGTAGTGGCCGCCGGCGTAGACGACCGACACCACCGCGATGACGACGAACGCGAACAGCTGGATGCGGATCTTGCGGGTGGTCACTTGCCGCCCCCGATCAGGCCGAGCAGGCCACCCAGCAGGTCGGGCCCCGCGGACCCCGGGACCGAACCGAGGTCGGGCAGCGGCAGCGGCGGCGCGACGGCGGAAGGCTGCCCGGACGGCAGCGCGATCGGCGGCTGCGACGAGTTCGTGAAGTTCTGGATCAGCGTGTCCAGGTCGAGGTTCACGTTGGCCTCGACGTTCGCGTAGTCGCCCTTGATCACGTTGCCCGCGTAGTCCGGGAACGGGTACGTCAGCAGGATCTGCAACGCGTTCGGCAGGTTCTGGCCGGCTTCGCCGAGCTTCGTCAGCGTCGGCTGCAGCGCCTTGAGGTTCGCGACCAGCTCGTCGCGGCTCTTCGTCACGGTGTCGGTGGCGACTCCGGAAAGCGTGGTGAGCGCGTTCAGCATCCCGACCAGCTGGTCGCGCTGGTCGGTGACGATCTTCAGGCCCGGCGCCAGGTTGTCGAGCGCGTCCGACAGGTTCTGCGTCTGACCGGCCAACGTGTGGGACAGCTTCCCGAGCCCGTCGATCGCGCGGAGGATCTCGGTCCGGTGCCCGTCGAGCTGGGTCGCCAGTTCGTCCACTCGCGACAGCAGCGCGCGGATCTCGGGCTCGTTGCCGGACAACGCGTCGTTGAGTTCGTGGCTGATCTTCTGGATCTGCTCGACACCGCCGCCGTTGAGCAGCAGGGAAAGCGCGCCGAGCACCTCCTCGACCTCGGGGTTGCGGTTGGTGCGCCCGAGCGGGATCTGCGCGCCGTCGGCCAGGTGACCGCCGGCCGGTTCGGCCGTCGGCACGCTCAGCTCGACGAACTTCTCGCCCAGCAGGGACGACTGCTTCAGCTCGGCGCGGGCGTTGGCGGGCAGCGCGATGTCGCCGTTGACGGTCATCGCGACCAGCGCGGACCGCGTGTCCGGCGTCAGCGTGATCTTGTCGACCCGGCCGACGGCGACGTCGTTGACCTTGACGCTGGACTGCGGCACCAGGTCCAGGACGTCGGTGAACAGCGCGGTCACGTGGTACGGGTGGTCGCCGACGTCGGCGCCGCCGGGCAGCGGCGTGCCGTAGAGGCCGTTGAAGCCGCCGTCGCTGCAGGCCGCCAGCACGAGCACCCCGGCGAGCACGCCCGCGAGCCGCTTCACCTGGCACCGCCCGAAAGCTGCTCCATGACGTCGACCAGCGGGAGCGGCAACGGTGGCAGGGTCCCGTTCTGCAGGGAGTTGAGCACCTGCGGGATGGTCGGCAGCTTCAGCGCGCCGTCCAGGACCGGCGCCAGCTGCTTGCAGATGTTCCCCAGCGTGTCGGGTACTTCCTTCGGCGTGAACGAGCTGATCAGCCGGCACACGGTGAGGATCGGCGGGTTGGTCAGCTCGTTGAGGTTGTCGCGGACGGCGATCGTGCCCGACGCCGCGTCGTAGGAGTTGATGAAGTTCGTCGCGCCGGTCGGGGCGATGTCGAGGACTTCGGCGAGTGCGGCCCGCTGGTCGACCAGGACCTTCGACAGCGACGCCAATTTGTCCACATTGGACTCCAGCGCGCCCTTGTTGTCGTTGACGAACTGCTGGACGTCGCCGAGCGCCCCGCCGAGGGACTGCAAGGCCGCGCCGACGTCGGAAGAGTCGGCGGCGAGGAACTGGCTGACGTCGGCGACGCGCCCGTAGAACTCGTTGAGCTGCTGGTCGCTCTGCGCGAGCGCGCCGGTGAAGGAGTTGAGGTTCTGCACGGTCGAGAACAGGTCGTCCTTCGAACCGTCGAGGGTCTTGGCCAGTTCGGCGAGCTGCCCGACCGTCGAGTTCAGCGACGCGCCGTTGCCCTTCAACGTGTTCGCCGCGGTGTCCAGGACGCCGGAGAGCGCGCCACCCTTGTTGGCGCCGTTGGGGCCCAGGGCCGTAGACAGCTTGTCCAGGCTCGAGTACAGGTCGTCCAGCTCGACCGGCGTCGCCGTGCGATCGCGCGGCAGGACCGTGCCGGTGGCCAGCGTGGGCCCGCTGTCGTAGGCCGGGGTCAGCTGGACGTACCGGTCGCTGACCAGGCTCGGCGCGACGACGACCGCGCCGACGTCGGCCGGCAGCTGCACGTCGTCGACGCGCATGTCCACGCGCACCGCGTCACCCTGCGGCGTGACGTCGGTGACCTGCCCGACCGGCACGCCGAGCACCCGCACCGACGAACCCGCGTAGAGCCCGACGGTCTTGCCGAAGTAGGCGGACAGCTTCGTGCCGGTGGATTCCCGGAACACCAGCCACAGCCCGGCCGTCACCACCAGCGCGAGCACGCACGCGAACGCCAGCCACGTCACCAGGCTGCGGCCGCGGTAGGTCCGGATGGTCATCGGCCGCCCACCCCCTGGTTCGGCGCCGCGATCGGCGGGGTGCAGCCCTCGGGGTTGATGGTCGCCACGCCGGCGTTGATCGTCGGCGGCAGCAGACCGCACAGGTAGCCCTCGAACCAGCGGCCGTTGCCGGTGGCGTTCGCGCCGACGCGGGCGAACGGCGCCATCAGCTGCAGGCTCTTGTCGAGGTTGCCCTGGTTGCGCTGCAGGATGTCGGTCACCTTGCTCAGCTTGTCCAACGTCGGTTTCAGCTGCGCCCGGTTGTCCTGGACGAGCCCGGTCAGCTGCTGCGAAAGCTGCTGGGTGCCGGTGAGCAGCGCGTTGATCGCCTTCTTGCGGTTCTGCAGCTCGCCCAGCAGCAGGTTGCCGTCGCTGATCACGCGTTGCAGCTGGGCGTTGCGGTCGGACAGCGTCTTCGACACCTGGCTCGTGTTGGCCAGCAGCGTGTGCAAGTCGGCGTCCCGCGAGGACACCGTCTTGGCCAGCGACGACAACCCGGTCAGCGTGTCCTTCAGGTACTGCGGGCTGTCCTTCAAGCTGTCGGACAAGGCGGTGAAGCTGTCGGCGAGCTGGTTCGTGTCGATGTCCCCGACCGTCGTCGACAGCTGCTCGAACGCGTCCTGCAGCTGGAACGGCGTGCGCGTGCGGGCCTGCGGGATCGTCGAGTCCGGCTCCTGCGCGCCGTCGCCCTTCGGGTCGAGCGCGAGGTACTTCTCCCCCAGCAGCGTCTTGATCTCGATCGACGCCCTCGTGGCGTCGCCGACCCGGACGTCCTTGACGCGGAAGCGCACCAGCACCTGCTTGCCCTTCAGCGAAACCGACGACACCGTGCCGACCTTGACCCCGGCGACCTCGACCTCGTTGTCCGGCGCCAGACCGGCGGACTCGCCGAAGTACGCCGAGTACGTCGTGCCGTTGCCGAAGAACGGGAGCTGGTCGGAGAAGTACGTGGTGGCCGTGACGAGCACGATCAGCACGAGCGCGACCGCGCCGACTCCCGCCTGGTTGCGATCCTTCAGCGGCTTCACGGACCACACCTCTCCGCGCGCTGGGTACCGGGAAGCGGGACGATCGGCACGGTGATGTCGAGCGAGGAAATGCCGATGGTGCCGGTGATCCCGCACAGGTAGTAGTTGAACCAGCTGCCGTAGCTCAGGGTCCGGGTGAACTTCTGCAGGTTGCCCGGCAGCACTTCCAGGAGGTGGTTGACCAGTTCGCCGGAGTCGCCGAGGTTCTGCGACAGCACGCCGAGCTGCGCGACGTCGTCCTTGAGCGCGGGGCGCGCGTCGGCCAGCAGGCCGGTCGTGGACACCGCGAGGTCGCCGAGCGCGCTGACCGCGTCGCCGATCGGCTTGCGCTGCTCCGCCAGGCCGCTGACCAGCTTCTGCGTCTGCTCGATGAGGTCGCCGAGCTGCGGGCCGTGGGCGTTGACCGTGCCGAGCACGGTGTTGAGGTTCGCGATGACCTGGCCGATCACCTGGTCCTTACTCGCGATCGCCGTCGTCAGCGACGCGGTGTGCTGCAGCAGGCTGGTGATCGTGCCGCCCTCGCCCTGGAAGACGCTGATGATCTCGGCCGAGAGCTGGTTGACGTCGTGGGGGCTCAACGCCTTGAACAGCGGCTTGAAGCCGTTGAACAGCACGGTGAGGTTCAACGCGGGTTTGGTGCGCTCGGGCGGGATCGTGCCGCCGTCGGGCAAAGCTTTGTCCCCTGGCACGTCGGTGCCGAGCGCGAGGTAGCGCTGCCCGACGAGGTTGCGGTACTTGATCGTCGCGGTCACCGTTTCCGGCAGCCGGTAGGTCTGCTCGACGTCGAAGCGCACCTGGGCGAGGTTCCGCTCGCCCGCCACGACCTCGATCGCGTCGACCTGGCCGACCTTGACCCCGGCGATGCGGACGTCGTCGCCCTCCTTGAGCCCGGACGCGTCGGTGAACTTCGCCAGGTACCCGGACGTCTCGCCGAAGTTCGTGTTCGCGATGGTCGCCGCCAGGATCCCGGTGAGCAGCACGGTGACGACGGCGAACACCGCGAGCTTGACCAGGGACGGGACGAAGGTCCTCACTTCAGCTCCACCTCCGCCCCGCGGTAGAGCGGCCCGACGATCAGGCCGGCCCAGCCGGGCACGTCGCCGGGCGAGCTGCCGAGCGCGGGCGCGGCGAGCAGGTCGATCAGGTCGGTTTCGTAGGCCGAGCCGACGATCGACCCCGGGGACCCACCGACGGCGCCGCCTCCGGACGGCAGCTCTTCGGGCGGGTACTTCGGCGGCGGGGGCTTGCTGGAGCCGTCCTTGATCGCGCCGTCCGGCGGGTACTGCGGCCACACCCCGGGGTGCGGGACGCTCGGGTAGCAGCGCGGCCCGCGCTTGTCGTCGTACTTCGGCTCGTCGACGCCGGGGAGGTACTTGCCGCGGCTGGCGGCGAACTCGATGGTGACCCGGCTGACCTCGGGGTGCGCGGTGCCCTTGCCGAACGCCAGTTCCGCGCGCGGCACGGACTCCGCGAGCTGCCGCAGCAGGCACGGGTACTCGGGCGCGTACTTCGCGAGGACGTCCAGCGTCGGCTGGACCGCCGTGGTGAGCCGGATCAGGTTGTCCTTGTTGACCTGCAAAAAGCTCGTCAGGTCCACGGAAGCCGCCGTGACGGTGGCGTAGAGGTCGGTCAGCTGCGCGCGCTGGTCGACGATCGTCCGGCTCGTCGTCGTCAGGTCGGACAGCGCCTGCAGGATGTCGGGCGCGGCCTTGTCGTAGGTGTTGGCGACGTTCGCGAGGCCGGTGATGTCCGCCTTGACGTCCGGCAGCGACGGGTTGAGCTTGCCGAGGTAGTCGCTGAGCTGCACCAGCGTCTGGCCGAGCTGCTTGCCGCGGCCGTCGAGCGCGGTCGAGACCGCCGTCAGCGTGCTCGCCAGCTTCTCGGGCTGGACGGCCTGCAGCAGCGGCATCACGTCGTCGAGGACCTTCTGCAGCTCGATCGCCGCGCTGCTGCGGTCCTGCGGGATGACGTCGCCGGCCTTGATCGGGCCCTGCGACGTCTCGGGCAGCTGCAGGGCGACGTACCGCTCGCCGAAGAGCGTCTTCGGCAGCAAGCGCGCGGAGACGTTTCGCGGGATGACGTGCGTCTTGTCCGGGTCCAGCGCCAGCTCCAGCTCGGCGTGGTCCCCTTTCGCCAGCACCGAGCGGACTTCGCCGACGAGCATGCCCCGGACCTTGACGTCGCCGCCGGTGCGCAGCTGGCTGCCGACCCGGTCGGTTTCCAGCTTCACGAGCGTGACCGGGGTGAACGCCTTGTTGTAGACGGCGAGGGTGAACGCGATGAACAACGCGGCCACGAGCAGGAAGGCGAGCCCCAGCACCTGGTACCGGAGCCGCTGCCAGAGCTCGCGCCTCATCCGGAGATCCTCACCGTCGTGTTGGCGCCCCAGATCGCCAGCGACAGGAAGAAGTCCAGCACCGAGATCAGCACGATCGACGTCCGCACCGCGCGGCCCACCGCGACGCCGACGCCGGCCGGGCCGCCGCTGGCGTGGAAGCCGTAGTAGCAGTGGGACAGGATCACGAGCACGCTGAACACGATCACCTTCCCGAACGACCAGAGGACGTCGCCGGGTGGCAGGAAGAGCGTGAAGTAGTGGTCGTAGGTGCCGGCGGACTGGCCGTAGAGCCAGATGGTGATCTGCCGGGACGCGAGGTAGCTCGACAGCAGGCCGACCGCGTACAGCGGGATCACCGCGGCGACGCCGGCCAGCACCCGCGTGGTCACCAGGTACGGCATGCTCGGCACGCCCATCACTTCGAGCGCGTCGATCTCCTCGGAGATCCGCATCGCGCCGAGCTGGGCGGTGAAGCCGCAGCCGACGGTCGCGCTCAAGGCGAGCCCGGCCGAGAGCGGCGCGACTTCGCGCGTGTTGAAGTAGGCGGAGATGAACCCGGTGAGCGCGGCCGTGCCGAGCTGGTTCAGCGCGGAATAGCCCTGCAGGCCCACGATGAGGCCGGTGAAGAGCGTCATCCCGATCATCACGCCGAGCGTGCCGCCGATGACGGCGAGGCCGCCGGTGCCGAAGCAGACCTCGGTGAGCAGCCGCAGCGTTTCCCGGCTGTAGCGGCGGATCGTGCGCGGCGACCAGGCGAGCGCTTTCGCGGCGAACGCGAGCTGCTTGCCGAGCCCTTCCAGGCTCTGGCCGGGGCGCGCGAGGTACTCGAGCGTCCGGTCGGTGTCGACGGCGGTCATCACATGGCCTTCGGCGGGACGATCCGCAGGTAGATCGCGGTGAGCACGACGTTGATGAGGAACAGCAGCAGGAACGTGATGACGACGGCCTGGTTGACGGCGTCGCCGACGCCCTTCGGCCCGGGCGGCGGGTTCAGCCCGCGGAACGCGGCGACGACCCCGGCGACGAAGCCGTACAGCAGCGCCTTGATCTCGCTGACCCAGAGGTCCGGCACCTGGGCCAGCGCGTTGAAGCTGGCCAGGTACGCGCCGGGCGTGCCGCCCTGGAGGACGACGTTGAAGAAGTAACCGCCGAGCACGCCGACGACGCTGACCAAGCCGTTCAGCAGCACCGAAACGACCATCGCGGCGAGCACGCGCGGCACGATCAGCCGCTGGATCGGGTTGACGCCGAGAACCTCCATGGCGTCGATCTCTTCGCGGATCTTGCGCGCGCCGATGTCCGCGCAGACCGCGCTGCCGCCCGCGCCCGCGACGAGCAGCGCGGTGATCAGCGGGCTGGCCTGCTGGACGATCGCCAGCGCGCTGGCCGCGCCGGTGAACGACTGCGCGCCGATCTGCGCGGTGAGCGAGCCGAGCTGCAGCGCGATCACCGCGCCGAACGGGATGGCCACCAGCGCGGTCGGCAGGATCGTGACGCTGGCGAAGAACCAGCACTGCTGGATCCATTCGCGGGCCTGGAACGGGCGTTTGAAGATCGCGCGCAGGACTTCCCAGGAGAGCGTCGCGAGGCGGCCGACCTGGGTCAGGGCCGCGGTTCCCGGGAGCGTGCCCGTGCTCTCGCTCACCACACCTCCCAGTAGGTCGTCGCTGACCTCCGAGTGTTCTCCATACCCGGTGCCCGATTTTCGTTAGCGGTGTTAACTGATCGTTCTTCAGAAGCTCAGGTTGAGCGCGTGCGACGCCGTGGCGCCGCCGTCCGCGACGAACTCCGCCCCCGTGCAGTACGCGCTTTCGTCGCTGGCCAGGAAGAGGACGAGCTTCGCGATGTCCTCCGGCTGCCCGACCCGGCCGAGCGCCACCTTCTTCCCGACGTACGACATGTCGACTTTCTGCCCGCCGGCCGCGGTCTCGACCATCTGCGTGTCGATCGCGCCGGGGTGCACCGAGTTGACGCGGATGTGCTTCTTGCCGAGTTCCATCGCGGCGACCTTGGTCATCCCGCGGATGGCGAACTTGCTCGCGGTGTAGGCGACGAGGTAGGGCATCCCGGCCAGTCCCTCCACAGAGGACACGTTGACGATGGAGCCACCGCCGGCGGCGGTCATCGGTTCAACGACCGAGCGCATCCCGAGAAACGCCCCGATCTGGTTCACCCGGATGACGCGTTCGTAGTCGGCCAGCTTCGTCTTGCCGAGTTCGGAGAAGTGCAGGATGCCCGCGTTGTTGACCAGCACGTTCGGCGCGCCGAACTCGGTCGTCGCGCGGTCGACGGCGGCGGCCCAGCCGTCCTCGTCGCCGACGTCGAGGTGCTGGTAGACGGCCTGCTCCCCGAGTTCGGCGGCGAGCTGCTTGCCCTCGTCGTCGAGGATGTCGGCGATCAGCACCTTGGCGCCCTCGGCGACGAACGCGCGTGCCGCGGCCTCGCCCTGGCCGCGCGCGGCGCCGGTGATCAGGGCGATCTTCCCGTCCAGCCTCATGACTCTCCCAGGATTTCGGTGGCGGCGAACATCCGGCCGGGGTCGCGGTCGGCGAAGTAGGAGCTGACCGAGGTCTCGAGCTCGTCGAGGGACCAGCGCTGCTCGATCCGCGGCGCCGCGACCAGGGAGACCGTGCCGCCGTGGACGATGAACACCTGCCCGTTGACGTGCTCGGCCGCGGGCGAGGCGAGGTAGGCGACGAAGGGGGCGACGTGCTCGACCGAGAGCGGGTCGGCGCCCTCGGCGGGAGCCGCGCCGAACACGCCCTCGGTCATCGCCGTCCGCGCACGCGGGCAGATCGCGTTGGCGCGGACGCCGTACTTGGCCAGGCCACGGGCCGCCGACATGGTGAGCGCGGTGATGCCCGCCTTCGCCGCGGCGTAGTTGGGCTGCCCGGGCGAGCCGATGAGGAACGCCTCGGACGCGGTGTTGACCAGGCGCCCGTACACCGGCCGTCCGTCCGCTTTGGACTTGTCGCGCCAGTACTTCGTCGCGTTGCGGGACAACAGGAAGTGCCCGCGCAGGTGGACGCGCAGGACGGTGTCCCACTCGTCGTCGGACATCGAGAAGAGCATCTTGTCGCGCAGCACGCCCGCGTTGTTGACCACGATGTCGAGCCCGCCGAGGTCGAGCGCGGCCGCCACCAGCGCGTCCGCGGTGGCCCGGTCGCCGACGTCGCCGGCGACCGCGACCGCCTTGCCGCCCGCTCCTTCGATCTCTTCGACGACGTCCTTGGCCTCGGTGATGTCGTTGACGACCACGGTGGCCCCGCGCGCGGCGAGGGCGAGGGCTTCGGCCCGTCCCAGTCCGGCGGCGGCGCCGGTTACGATCGCTGTCCTGCCGGTCAGGCTCACGCGAGGCCTCCTCATCGAGTCCTGTGACCGCGCCTACATTAGAATCTGTTCTTGCTCTCCGCAAGAGGTTCAGTGAACGGTGCTAACCGACGATGAACAGGGCGTTCTTCGGGCAGCCTTTGACTGCATCTGTAACTTGTTCTATCTGATCGGCCGGCACCGGACCCGGCTGGATGACGAGTTCTTCGTCGTCATCCAGGTCGAAGACGTCCGGCGCGAACCCGACACACACCGCGTTCGCCTCGCAGAGCGAACGATCGACGCCGATCTCCATGCTTCCTCCGCCGCGTGAGTCCTGGTACAACTAGAACAGGTTCTACTATAACGCCGGATCGAGGTGACGGGTGCGGATCGACTACACGCCGGAGCAGCGCGCGCTGGCCGCGGAGCTTCGGGAGTACTTCGCCGAGCTGATGACGCCCGAGCGGCGGGAAAGCCTCCGCGCGGGCGACGAGTACGGCGATGGCGTGGCGTACAAGGAGATCGTCCGGCAGCTGGGCAAGGACGGCTGGCTCGCGCTGGGCTGGCCGAAGGAGTACGGCGGGCAGGACCGGTCGATGCTCGACCAGCTCATCTTCACCGACGAAGCGGCGATCGCCGGGGTGCCGGTCCCGTTCCTCACGGTCAACACCGTCGGGCCGACCATCATGCGCTACGGCACCGACGAGCAGAAGGCGTTCTACCTGCCGAAGATCGCCGCGGGCGAGCTGCACTTCTCGATCGGCTACTCCGAGCCCGAGGCCGGCACCGACCTGGCGTCGCTGCGGACGCGCGCGGTGCGCGACGGCGACGAGTACGTCGTCACCGGGCAGAAGATGTGGACGAGCCTGATCGAGTACGCCGACTACGTCTGGCTCGCCGTCCGGACCGACCCGGACGCGAAGAAGCACCGCGGGCTGTCCATGCTGATCGTGCCGACGTCGGCCGAAGGCTTCTCGTGGACGAAGGTGCGCACGGTCGCGGGCGCGGGCACCAGCGCGACGTACTACGACCAGGTGCGCGTGCCCGTGTCGGCGCGCGTCGCCGAAGAGAACGCGGGCTGGCCGCTGATCACCAACCAGCTCAACCACGAGCGCGTCGCGCTGACGTCGTCGGCGCCGGTGCGCAAGGCGCTCGCCGACGTCCTGGCGTGGGCGAAGGAAACCGGCGCGATCGAGCAGGAATGGGTGCGGGTGCACCTCGCGCGGGTGCACGCCGGCGCGGAGTACCTGAAGCTGCGCAACTGGCGGATCGCCTGGGCGGCCGCGGCGAGCGAGCTCGGGCCGGCGGAGGCGTCGGCGACGAAGGTGTACGGCACGGAGTTCGCGATCGAGGCCTACCGGCTGCTGATGGAGGTGCTCGGCGCGGCCGCCGTCGTCCGCGACGGCTCGCCGGGCGCGCTGCTGGCCGGGCGGATCGAGCGGCTGCACCGGTCGGCGCTGATCCTCACCTTCGGCGGCGGCACCAACGAGATCCAGCGGGACATGATCGCCGCGACCGCCCTCGGCCTGCCCGTCACGCGCTAGGAGCGTCTCATGGACTTCACCCCTTCCGAGGCCTCGGCCGACCTCGCCGCGCTGACCCGGCGGATCGTCGCCGACAAGGCCACCCACGACCCGCACGGCACCGGTGGCTTCGACGCTCCTTTGTGGACGGCACTGGGGCAGGCGGGCGTGCTCGACGCGGCGCTGCCGTCGTCGCTGGGCGGCGGCGGGTTCGGGCTGCTGGAGCAGTGCGCGGTGCTCACCGAGATCGGCCGCGCCGTGGCGGCGGTGCCGTACCTGCCGTCGATCACGATGGCGGCGTCGGCGCTGGCCGAGTTCGGCACGCCGGAGCTGGTGGACCGCTGGGTGCTCCCGGTGCTGCGGGGAGAACGCGTTCTAGCGGTGGCGCTGTCCGGGTTCACGGCTTCGGAAGGTGTGCTTTCGGGCTCCCGGTCCGCGGTGCACTTCGGCGCGTTCGCCCACGGCTTCCTGGTCGCCGCCGCGGACGAGGTGTTCCTGGTCGACGCGGCCGCGGACGGGGTCTCGGTGCGGCCGCAGCAGACGACCGACCACGCGGACGCGTGCCTGCTGGAACTGTCCGGCGCGCCGGGGACGCCACTGGGCGACATCGGCGAGTGGCTGCGGCTGCGCGGGACGGTCGGGGTGTGCGCGCAGCAGCTCGGCGTCGTCGAGCGGGCCCTGGAGCTGACGGCGGCCTACGCGGCCGAGCGCAAGCAGTTCGACCACGTCATCGGCGGCTTCCAGGCGGTCCGCCAGCGCCTCGCGGACGCCTACGTCGACGTCGAGGCGGTCCGGCTGACGTCGACGCAGGCCGCGTGGCAGCTGGCTTCGGACCGGCCGGCCGCGGAAGCGGTGGCCACGGCCAAGTTCTGGGCCGCGGAAGCGGGACACCGCGTGGCGCACACGACGGTGCACGTCCACGGCGGCGTCGGCATCGACGTGGACCACGAGGTGCACCGCTACTTCACCGCGGCGAAACGCCTCGAATTCGAGCTGGGCCCGGCCACCCCGCAGCTGCTGGCGCTCGGGAACCTGCTGGCCGGATGACCGGCGGCCCGAGCGTCGTCACCGCTCGGCGGCGTACTGCCAGAACTCCTGCATCAGCGGCGTCGGCTCCGGGCTCGTCATCTCCACCTGCGTCAGCAACACCGTGACCGTGCCCGTCGCCGGGTGGAGGTGCCAGGCCGTGCCCGCGCCGCCGACCCAGCCGTAGCGGCCCGGGACCTCCCACGGCCGCGTCGCCCGGACGTCGACCGAGCCGCCGTAGCCCCAGCCCTGGCCGTGCAGGAACAGGCGCCCGGCCTCGCGCTGGGCCGGGGTCAGGTGGTCGGTCGTCATCCCGTGCACCGACTGCGCCGTCAGGAGCCGGTGGCCGTCGACCGTGCCCTCGTCCAGCAGGAACCGGGCGAACTTGAGCAGGTCGTCGGCCGTCGAGACCAGGCCCGCCGCGCCGGACGGGAACGCCGGCGCGCTGCTCCACCGGCCCTCCGGCGAGTCGATCAGCCGCAGCCCGCGCTCGGCCGGCCGGTACGCGCTGGTGAACCGGCCCAGCGCGGCGGTCGGCACCGCGAACCCGGTGTCGGCCATGCCCAGCGGCTCGAACAGCCGCTCCGCCAGGAACTCCGGCAGCGGCCGGTCCGCCACCCGCGCGATCAGCGCGCCCTGGATGTCCGAGCCGGTGTCGTACAGCCACGCCTCCCCCGGCTGGTGCAGCAGCGGCACCTGGGCCAGCGCGGCGAGCCACTCGTCCGGCGCCAGCGCCCGCGGTGCCGCCGCCGGGTGGCCCAGCACCTGCAGCAGCAGGTCGACCGCGGGCAGCGTCATGTCCGCCGCGAGGCCGTACCCGCAGCGGAACGTCAGCAGGTCGGCCACCGTGATCGGGCGGACGGCGGGCACGACGTCGTCGACCGGCCCGGCCGGCGTCCGCACGACCACCGGCGAGGCCAGTTCCGGCAGCCACCGCGCGATCGGGTCGTCCAGCGCGAGCTCGCCGTCGTCGACGAGCAGCAGGACCGCCGCCGCGACGATCGGCTTGGTCAGCGACGCGATGCGGAACAGCGAGTCGCGCGCCATCGGCACGGTGCCCTCGGCGTCGGCCGAGCCCACGGCCGCCGCTTCGACCCGTTCGCCGTGCGCGACGAGCGCCACCGCGCCCGGCACGTCCTCGATGTGCTTGGTCAGCACCTCGGTCAAGGTCGGCATGGTCAGTCCAGGGGGTTGATGGCGCGCAGGCGCCGCGGGCCGGTGTCGGGCCGCGACGGCGGCGGCCCCAGCACGAGACGGGCGTTGGCGACGAAGGCGCCGTCCGGCGACGCCAGGATCGGGTCGAGCACCAGCGACCGCACCTCCGGGTTGTCCTCGGCCAGCGCGGCGACGCGCAGCACCATGTCCTGCAGGGCGGCGAGGTCGGCGGGCTCGTCGCCGCGGTAGCCGGTGAGCAGCGGTGCCGTCCGCGGCTCGCGCAGCAGCGTGGCCGCGTCGACGTCGGTGAGCGGCACCGCCCGGTACGCGCGGTCGCCCAGCAGCGTGCTGACCAGCCCGGACAGCCCGAACGACACGAGCGTGCCGAACGACGGGTCGTCCTGCAGCCCGATCACGCACGACAGGCCCTTCGGCGCCATCCGCTGGACGTACACGTCGTCGTCGCCGGAGATCTCGCGCAGGGTCTCGTAGGCGGTCCGCACGGAGTCCTCGGAGGCCAGGTCGAGCCGGACCCCCGCCAGATCGGGGCGGCCGCGCAACCGCTCGTCGACGGCCTTGAGCGTCACCGGGTAGCCCAGCTCGGCCGCCGCGGCGACGGCTTCGTCCACTGTGGACGCCACGCGGAACGGCACGACGTCGATGCCGTAGCAGCCCAGCAACCGCACGACGTCGGTGTCGGACAGCAGCGTCGTCTTGCCGCTCTCGTTTTCGAGGAGCTCGCGCACGAGCCCCTGCGCCTGCTCGGTGTGGATCCCGGCCGGCCGCACCAGCGTGCCCTGCGGGCGCTGCCGCCACGCGGCGTACCGGACGACCCTGGCGAGCGCGTTCACGGCGCGTTCCGGGCTCGGGTAGGACGGGATCGAGCCGCGCGTCGGCACGCCGTCTTCGGTCGAGACGGCCAGTTCGTCGGGGACGCCCTCGGCGGCGAGGAACGTCGAGACGATCGGCTTGCGCTGCCCCAGTTCGACGACGGTTTCGCGCAGGGCGCGCGCGTACGCCGTGCCGGGGATCGCGACCGGCGGGGCGAACACGACGACCAGCGCGTCGGTGTCCGGCGACGTCAGCGCCTCGCCGACCGCCTTGGCGAAGTCCTCCGGGCCGGCCTGCGGGCCGATGTCGACCGGGTCGAACGCCAGCCGCAGCCCCTGCATCCGCGCGGTGTCGGCGGCCAGCAGCCCGATCGCGCTGGAGTTGCCGACGATGCCGATCCGCGGCCCGGCGGGCAGCGGCTGGTGGGCGAACACGAGCGCGGTGTCGAACAGCTGCGCCAGCGATTCCACGCGCACGACGCCGGCCTGCTCGAACAGGGCCTGCACGCTGGCTTCGTCGATCTCCGTGGACGTCGCCGCGAGCTGCGGGCGGACCGCGTGCCGCCCCGACTTCACCGCGACGATCGGTTTCGTGCGGGCCAGGCGGCGGGCCAGCCGCGCGAACTTGCGCGGGTTGCCGAAGGATTCGAGGTACAGCAGGACGAGGTCGGTGTCCGGGTCGGTTTCCCAGTACTGGAGCAGATCGTTGCCCGAGACGTCGGCGCGGTTGCCCGCCGAGACGAACGTCGACAGGCCGAGGCCGCGCGATTCGGCGTCGGCGAGGATCGCGGTGCCCAGCGCGCCGGACTGGCAGAAGAACCCGGTGCGCCCGCGCACGGGCAGGCGCGGCGCGAGGGTGGCGTTGAGCCGGATCCCGGGTGCGGTGTTGAGCACGCCGAGGGCGTTCGGGCCGACGACGCGCATGCCGTGCGCCCGCGCCTCGCCGACCAGCCGCAGCTCGGCGTGCAAACCGTGCGGCCCGGCTTCGGCGAAGCCGCTGGAGAGGATCAGCAGCGTCTTGACGCCCTTGGCGAGGCAAGCGTCCAAAACGGACTCGACGGACTCGGCGGGCACCGCGACGACGGCCAGGTCGACCGGGTCGGGGATGTCCAGCACCGACGCGTACGCGCGGACGCCGCGGACCGAGCGGTGCTCCGGGTTGACCGGGTAGACGGTGCCGGTGAACGCGGCGGCCAGCAGGTTCGCGAAGGCCACGTGGCCGACCTTGCCCGGCTCGGCGGACGCGCCGATCACCGCGACCGACGTCGGGTGCAGCAGGTTGTGCACGCTGCGCGCCTCGGCGGCCTGCTCCCGCGAGCGGGCGACCGCGAGGGACTCCTCGGTCGGGTCGATGTCGAATTCCAGGTGCAGCACGCCTTCTTCGATCTCGCGGCTGACCTGGTAGCCCGCGTCGCGGAACACGCGCACCATCGCGGCGTTCTCGGCGAGCACCTCGGCGACGAACCGGCGCAGCCCGCATTCGGACGCGGCCGCGGCGAGGTGTTCGAGCAGGATCGAGCCGAGCCCGCGGCCCTGGTGGGCGTCGCTGACGACGAAGGCGACCTCCGCCGACGGCCCGTCGTCGAGGCGTTCGTACCGGCCGACCGCGACGATGTCGTCGCCGAGGAACGCGGCGAACGCGACGCGGTCGTGGTGGTCGACGGTCGAGAACCGCTTCAGGTCCTTTTCGGGGATCCGCGGGTAGGCGCCGAAGTAGCGGAAGTAGCGGGTGCGCTCGGACAGCTTGGCGTGGAAGGCGACCAGGCCGTCGGCGTCGGTGGGCACGATCGGGCGCAGGTGGACGGTGCCGCCGTCGGACAGCACGACGTCGGCCTCCCAGTCGCGGGGGTAGTCGAAGGGGTCCCGGCCGGCCATGGTCAGTCCCTGGGGTCGTCCGGGTCGAGGCCGTGCAGGGGGAAGACGGCGCGGCGGGTGTCCCGGACGGCGACGTCCACCGGGTCGTCCGCGCCGTCGCCCCACGGCTTGAAAGCGGTCTCGCGGTCGTCGGTCATCGCGCTGGGGAGTTCGGCGTGCGGAGCGGCCTTGGTGACGGTTTCGACCCAGCGGGGCGGCAGCGGCGTCGCGGGGGCGACGTCCCGGTCGAGGACGGTGGCGATGAGGTGCGTCCACGACCGCGGGACGACGCGGATCAGCTGGTACCCGCCCCCGCCGACGGCGATCCACTTGCCACCGGCGTAGGTCTCGGCGAGGTCGCGGAGGGTGGCGTAGATGGTGCGGTGGCCGTCGACGGAGAGCGAGAGGTCGGCCAGGGGGTCTTCCTCGTGCGAGTCGACGCCGCACTGGGTGAACAGCAGCTGCGGCTCGAAGTCGGCGAGCAGCGACGGGACGACGGCGTTGAAGGCCCGCAACCAGCCGGGGTCTCTGGTGCGCGGCGGCAGCGGGACGTTGACGGAAGTCCCGTCGGCCTTCCCGCGGCCGGTTTCGGCGGAGTAGCCGGTGCCGGGCCAGAGTGTGAAGGGGTGCTGGTGCATCGAGATGGTGAGGACGCGGGGGTCGTCGTAGAAGGCGGCCTGGACGCCGTCGCCGTGGTGGACGTCGGTGTCGATGTAGGCGATGCGCTCGAAGCCGTGGTCGAGCAGCCAGCTTATGGCGACGGCGCAGTCGTTGTAGACGCAGAACCCGGCGGCCTGGTCGCGCATGGCGTGGTGCAGTCCCCCGGCGATGTTGACGGCCCGGGTGGCCTCGCCTTCGGCGATCTTCCGGGCGGCGAGCAGCGTCGAGCCGACGACGAGGGCGGAGGCGTCGTGCATGTCGGAGAAGACGGGGTTGTCGGCGGTGCCGAGCCCATGCCCGACATCCCACCCGACGAGCGGCGCCTCCCGCACGGCGGCGAGGTATTCGGGAGCGTGGATCCGGAGGAGCTCCTCGTCACCGGCGGCGCTGGGGACGAGGAGCTCGACACCGTCGAGCACGCCGAGCTCGGTGGCCAGCCGGACGGTGAGCTCCAGCCGGACGGGGTTGAACGGGTGTTCCCCACCCAGGTCATAACCGAGAAGGGCGGAGTCCCAAACGACGGCCGGCGACATGCGGTCGACTCTAGTGCCGATCGAGGGAATCCGTGGACCGGAAGTGCGGGCCACGGGGTAGCCCACCCGCGGCGGCTCGCCGGTGCGGCGGTGGCTCGGCGCGCTGGGCTGCGGGCCGCCGTGGCTCGGCCAGGCGGGTTGCCGGCGCATCGCCGCCGCGCCTGCTCCGCCGCGGCCCGGCCAGGCGAGTTGCCGGCGCCCCCCGCCCATCGACCGCAGCCCCGCCAGCCGCCTCACCAGCACGCCCACCCGCCGCGGCCCGGCCAGGCGGGTTGCCAGCGCAGCGCGGCACTCGTCCCGCCAGCCCCGCCGCGGCATCGCCAGCTGCCTTACCGGCGCAGACAGCGGCCTCGCCGCGGTCCCCGTCTACTCAGCCGGGCAGGGCGCCCGTCGCCGCTGGGCGGTGCGGGTCTCGGGACCAGTGGGACCACGAGCCCGCGTACAGGCCCGCGCCCGGGTGGCCTGACAGCTCTAGTGCCAGCACCACCGAACTCGCCGTCACGCCCGAGCCGCAGTACGCGCCGACCGGCTCGCCCGGGCGCAGGCCCAGGTCCGCGAAGCGGGCGGCCAGCTCCTCCGGTGTGCGCCAGTGGCCGTCGTCGGTCGTGTGGCCGGCGAACGGGGCGTTCACCGCCCCCGGGATGTGTCCCGCCCGCGGGTCGACCGGCTCGGTCTCGCCCGTGTAGCGCGGGTTCGCGCGCGCGTCCAGCAACAAGCCGTCGCGGGCCAGGGCCGCCGCCTCGTCCGCGTCGAGCACCGGCATGCCGCCCGGCCGGACCGTGATGTCGCCCGGCTCGGGTGTCACCTGCTCCGTGCTCACCGGGTGGCCGCCGGCGGTCCACGCAGCGTAACCGCCGTCGAGCACCGCCACCTCGTCGTGGCCGGCCCAGCGCAGCAGCCACCACGCCCGCGCGGCCACCGAGCCGTCGGCGTCGTCGTAGACCACCACCGGCGCGCCCGTCCGGACGCCGGCGGCGCGCAGGTCGCGCTGCAGGTCGGCCGGGTCGGGCAGCGGGTGCCTGCCGCCCTCGCCCGGCTCGGCCGCGAGCACGCGGTCGAGGTCGGTGAACACCGCGCCGGGCACGTGGCCCTCGCGGTAGGACTCGGCGCCGGGCGGACCGGCGAGCCGCCAGCGGACGTCGAGGACCACGGGCCGGTCCCCGGCCGGGCCGGCCAGCGCTGCGGCGAGGTCGGTGGTGCTGATCAGCGGACGCATGCCTCCCATCTTCCAGCGGCCGCCCGCCCGGCCGCGCCGGGGTGCGGACATATCCGTCACCGGCGGGTTGTTACCCCCAAGGCCCGCCGCCGCTGTCGGGGTCAACGACTACGATGAGCAACGCGGACGAAGGGGACAGCGTGAACGATCTCATCGACACCACCGAGATGTACTTGCGTACGATCTACGAGCTCGAAGAAGAAGGTGTCGTTCCGCTGCGCGCCCGCATCGCCGAGCGCCTGCAGCAGAGCGGCCCGACCGTGAGCCAGACCGTCGCCCGGATGGAGCGCGACGGCCTCGTCGTGGTCGCCGACGACCGGCACCTCCAGCTGACCGACCACGGCCGCGAGCTGGCCATCGCCGTCATGCGCAAGCACCGCTTGGCCGAGCGCCTCCTCGTCGACGTCATCGGGCTCGAGTGGGAGCACGTGCACAACGAGGCGTGCCGGTGGGAGCACGTGATGAGCGAGGCCGTCGAGCGCAAGCTGGTCAAGCTGCTCGACCACCCGACCACCTCCCCGTACGGCAACCCGATCCCCGGTCTGGACAAGCTGGGCGACGGCGACCCGGCCCCGCCCGCGGAGGCCGACCTCGTCCGGCTCGACGAGTTCGCCCGCACCGGCGGCGGCCGCGTCGAGATCCGGCGCATCGCCGAGCACGTCCAGCTGGACGAGTCGCTGATGACCGAGCTCAAGTCCGTCGGCATCGTGCCGGGCGGCACGGTCACCATCGGCAAGGCCAACGGCGGCACCGTCGAGGTCACCGGTGGCGAGACCACCGCCCAGGTCGCCAGCTCCGCGCTGCACGCCGTCCTGGCGCAGGCCAGGTGAGCCCCGCTTCGGAGGCCGTGGCGGCGTTCCGCACGGTCCACGGCGGCGCGCCCGCCGGCGTGTGGTCCGCGCCCGGGCGCGTCAACCTGATCGGCGAGCACACCGACTACAACGACGGCTTCGTGCTGCCGTTCGCCCTGCCGCACCGGCTGGCCGCCGCGGCGTCACCCCGCGAGGACGGCGTGCTGTCCGTGGCCACCCTGGGCGACGACGGCCAGCTCCAGCGCTCCGGCGAGCTCAAGATCGCCGACCTGGCGCCGGGCACGGTCGACGGGTGGGCCGCGTACCCGGCGGGGGTCGCCTGGGTGCTGCGCGACCAGGGCTTCACGGCCGGCGCCGACCTGGTGATCGCCGGGGACGTGCCGTCGGGGGCGGGGCTGTCCTCCTCTCACGCGCTCGAGTGCGCGGTGTCGCTGGCGCTGCTGGGCCTGGCCGGGCTGGAGCTCGGCGCACCCGGCGACCGCGTTCCGACGCGGCCCCAGGTGGCGCGGTGGGTCCAGCGCTCGGAAAACGACTTCGTCGGCGCGCCCACCGGCCTGCTCGACCAGACGGCGTCCCTCTGCTGCACCGAGTCCCACGTCCTGTTCCTCGACGTGCGCTCCGGCGAGCAGGAGCAGGTGCCCTTCGGCCTGGCTGACGCCGGGCTGCAGGTGCTGATCATGGACACCCGCACGAAACACTCGCACGCCGAAGGCGGGTACGGCGAGCGGCGCCGCGGCACCGAGCGCGCCGCCGAGCTGCTCGGCGTGAAGGCGCTGCGCGACATCACCGTCGAGGGGCTCTCCGCGGCGCTCGACCGGCTGCCCGAGGACCTCGCGCCACTCGTCCGGCACGTCGTCACCGAGAACCAGCGGGTGCTCGACACGGTGGAGCTGCTGCGCGCCGGCCGGCTGGCCGACATCGGCCCGTACCTGGACGCTTCGCACGTCAGCATGCGCGACGACTACCGGATCTCCACGGCCGAACTGGACCTCGCGGTCGACTCGGCGCGGGAGGCCGGCGCGCTCGGCTCCCGGATGACCGGTGGCGGCTTCGGCGGCTCGGCGATCGCGCTGGTCCGCGACGCCGACCTGGACGGGGTCAAGGCGGCCGTCGAAGCGGCGTACGAAAAGGCGGGCTACCGGCGGCCGCGGATGTTCACCGCGGTGCCGTCGCGCGGCGCCGGCCGCGACGAGGTCTGAGACCCCGGGCGGACCCGCACGCTGCCGAGGGGGAAGACTGCGGAGCACAGTCATCACCCTCGGCAGGAAGGCTTGGACGTGTCGGAGCAGAGCAACGCCCTGAAGCTGGTCGTGACGGGCGGAGCCGGGTACGTCGGCAGTGTCTGCGCCGCCCGGCTCATCGAGGCCGGGCACCAGGTCACCGTCGTCGACGACCTGTCGACCGGCCACGCCGACGCCGTCCACCCGGACGCGCGGTTCATCGAGGGCGACGCCGCCGAGGTGGCGGGCAGCCTGCTGCGCGAGGGCTTCGACGGCGTGCTGCACTTCGCGGCCAAGTCGCTGGTCGGCGAGTCGATGACGGAGCCGGCGAAGTACTGGGAAGGCAACGTCGTCACGTCGCTGCGGCTGCTCGAGGCCATGCACGAGCACGGCACGCCGCGCCTGGTGTTCTCCTCGACGGCGGCGACCTACGGCGAGCCGGAGCAGTCGCCGATCCCGGAGTCCGCGCCCACCCGGCCGACCAACACCTACGGCGCCACGAAGCTCGCCATCGACGCCGCGATCACCAGCTTCGCCACCGCGCACGGGCTGGCCGCGGTCAGCCTGCGGTACTTCAACGTCGCGGGCGCGTACGGCGCGTTCGGGGAGCGCCACACCACGGAAACCCATCTCATCCCCCTCGTCCTCCAGGTCGCCACGGGCGACCGCGAAAAGATCCAGATCTTCGGCGACGACTACCCGACGCCGGACCACACGGCGGTCCGCGACTACATCCACGTGGTGGACCTCGCGGACGCGCACCTGCTGGCGCTGAAGAGCGCGACGGCGGGTTCGCACCGGATCTACAACTTGGGCAACGGCACGGGGTTCTCCGTTCTGCAGGTGATCGAGGCTTGCCGTGAGGTGACGGGCCACCCGATCCCGGCGGCGGTGGCGCCGCGACGGGCGGGCGACCCGTCGGTGCTCGTGGCGGCCAGCGACCGGGCCCGCGAGGACCTGGGGTGGAAGCCGGAGCGGACCGAACTGGCGGGGATCGTCCGAGACGCCTGGGAGTTCACCCAGTCCCGGCGCGGCGCTCAAGGCTGAGGTCGCGGATGGCGGGCCGCGGCCGGCGTCGGCCGCGGGCCTGACCGCCGCCGGGCCGGCGACGGTCAGGCGCGGCTTGAACCGGTCACGGCGCCGTGCGAGGCAAGCCGGCGGGATCAGGGTGGCGAAGGCCCCTCATGTCTCGTCTCCCACGAACTCCGCGTAGCCACAAGCGATACTCACCGGCGAGCCGGCACCCGGCTCTTCGAAATCCGGTGGCTCCAACCCGAACCCGGACAGGCCTTCCGGATCCGCCGCCAGCGCCAGCCCCAGCAACTGCTCGGGTGGCATGCCGCGCTGCAGCACCGTTCTCAGCAACCCGGCCAACACGTGGTCCTGATTCGCCTCCAGCGCGTTCTCCAGGGCCATTCCCGCGAACGCCCCGTCGCCGCGCATGAAGGCCGTGTAGCCCAGCAATGTTGCCGCTTCGGCTCGCTCCGGGGCCGGGAGTTCCTGGACCAGCGTCAACCACATGCGCTCCGCCTCGCGAGCCTGCGGGGTGTGGGGCGGGACCGCCATGCCCAGGCACGCGTCGCGGATTTCCGGGAGCGTCAACGCGCCGGCCAGCAAGACCGCTTGCTCGTCCGTCGGCGGGCCCGCGCCCCGTCGTTGGCGCTCGAACGCCGCCCGGATCACCGAAGCCGCCTCGGCCACGGAAGACGGTTCCGGCCAGGACGACGCCGACATCCCGGACAGCGACGCGTTCCGCCGCGCCACGGCCTCCGGGGACCGCGGAGCCAGCAGCGCCGCCAGTTCTTCCCGGCTGTCGAACGCCACCCAGCCCGCTTCCGTCGCCCATGCCGCCGTCACCGTCGCCCGCGGATCCGGGAGCTCACCGGCGCAATCCTTTGCCGTGTAACAACTCCAGGGCGCTCCCCCGGTGATGTCCGCCGCCCACAACGTGTGCAACAGCGGGATGCCGAGCTCGTCGAGCGCCTCCGCCAGTGCGGCCGCGAAACCCGCGTGCGGTGGCGGGCCGCCGGGTCTTCGCTCGCCGCCGATCAGCACCAGCGTCACGGCCGTCGGCGGCGACAGCACGAACCTCGCCGCGAGCGCACGGGCCTGCCGGGTCCGGTCTTCCGGGTGCGGGAGATCGCCGCGCAGGACCAGGCCTACGCGGCCGGCGCGGTGGCCGATGAGGACGACGGAGTTCGCGGGCCGGAACCCGATCAGGTACGGGAGCGCGGCCAGCAGCTGCGCGGGGCTTCGGAGGTCGATCGGCGGCCGGCCGGCCGGGGTGGAAGTGGTCATGCCTCCAGCGTGGGGCAGGACGGGCCCGGCTGGGGCGGTGGCGGCGAATCTGTGGATGGCCAGGGCCGATGTGGACGGAGTCGCCGCGGACGGCGCCCGGGCGGCGGTTTTTGTCGGTGGGGCGGGCTAGGGTGCCCGGCCCCACCGACCGCCACGGCCTCAGCCGCAGTGCTCGAACCCGCTCTCGTAGGTGTTGCTGCCGACCGATCCGCCCCACTTCACGCAGGTGGCGGCGGCGGTCTTCTTCACCGGCCCGGCGTAGTAGGTGAAGCTGCCGGAGTCGGTCACCCGCGCCGAACCTTCGACCTCCAGGAACGCCGAGACCGGGCTGGCCGTGCCCAGCGACGTCGCCTTCAGCGTCGTCACGCAGTTCGCCTTGGTCGAGGAGTTGTACAGCAGGTACGCCGTGCCCGAAGAGTTCGCCAGCGCCTGCTGGTCCACGACGGAGAAGCCGTCGCCGCAGACCTCTTCGGCGGAGTACGGGTTGCCGCCGCAGTTGTTCTTGCTCGTGAAGTTCGTGTGGCCGTAGTACGGCACGGCGACGCCGTTCAGCTTCGCCTTCTGCACCACGCCGTCCAGCCGCTCCTCGAAGTGCAGGTGCGGGCCGGTGACGCCGCCGGTCGCGCCGGCCTTGCCGATCTCCTTGCCGAGGCCCACGGACTGCCCGACCGAAACCTCCTGGGCCGACAGGTGCGCGTACCGGGTGCGCCAGCCGCCGCCGTGGTCCAGTTCGATCCACTTGCCGTAGCTCGTGCTGCCTTCGTCGGCCACCCGGGTCACCGTGCCGGACGCCGCGGCGAGCACGGGCATGCCGGTGATGCCGTCCTTCTGGAAGTCGACCGAGTACGCCGGGCTGTGGCCGCTGAACGTCGCCGCGGTCACGGTGACCCCGCACTTGAACGGCACCTGGAAGTTGGGCGCGGCCGACGCGGGTGCCTGGCCGGCGAGGGTGAGGCCGAGCGCGGGCAGCGCCGCGGCGGCGGCGAACACGGCGAGCCGTCGCAACCTGGACATGGGGCTTACCTCCTGACAAACGGGACAGCTTGACTCCACGAAGGGAAGCTCCCGTCGGTACATTTTCCGTACAAGCACCCGCGGAGGACACCCGGAATGACGCCCCCACGACCCCGGTTCCCCACGGCGCAGGGCTGGCTGCGCTGGGGGCTCGTCGCGGTGCCGATGGTCACCGCGATGCCCCGCGCGAACGCGCTCGCCTGGGTCCTGATCGGAACCACCCTCGTCCTCGCGATCCCGATGCCGTGGATCGCCGACCTCGGCGCCCGGAGGACGTCGGCGGTCCTGTCGCTCGCCGTGATCGCGTCCGCGGGCGCGCTGTGGGTGGCCCTGCCGGGCAGCTGGGCGACGGTGGCGATGTTCAGCACGACGTTCTTCGTGGTGCTGCGGCAGTCCCCGGTGCCGGCCGTGCTGGCGGTCGTGCTGAACGCCGCGCTGATCACCGCGGCCTGGGTGGCCCACCAGGACCACTGGGAAAGCGCCCTGTCGACGTATGCGGTCCTCGCCGTGATCGTGCTGATGGGGCTGAACCGGCGGACGCGCAACGCCCGGGTCGAACAGACCGAGCTGGCGCTGGCCCGCGCCCAGACCGCCAACGAGGAGCACGCCCGCGCGGCCGCCCTCGCCGAACGCGCCCGCATCGCCCGCGAGCTGCACGACGTGCTCGCGCACTCGCTGGCCGGGCTTTCCCTGAACCTCCAGGGCGCCCGGCTGATGCTGGTGCGCGACGGGGCGAGCCCGGACGCCGTCGCCCAGATCGAACGGGCGCAGAAGCTGGCGTCGGACGGCCTCGCCGAGGCCCGCAAGGCCGTGGCCGCGCTGCGCGAGGACGCCGTTCCCGTCGAACGCGCGATCGCCGACCTGCTGGCCGCCTACCGGCTCGACAGCGGGGCGCGCGCGGACCTCAAGGTCGAAGGCGAGCCCCGCGAAGTCGACGCGGCGGTCGGCACCGCGCTGGTTCGCGCGGTGCAGGAAGCGCTGGCGAACACGCGCAAGCACGCGGCGCAGGCCGACGTCGACGTCACGCTGGACTACGCCGACGGGTCGGTGGAGCTGACCGTGGCCGACCGGCAGGGCAGGCGCCCGCCCGACGCGCCGGCCGCAGGCTACGGTTTGCGCGGGATGAACGAGCGGGTCGCGCTGCTCGACGGGCGCCTGGACAGCGGGCCGGGGGAGGACGGATGGCGGATTCACCTGACGGTGCCGGCGTGAGCTTGCGCGTCGTGCTGGCCGACGACCAGGCGGTGGTCCGGGAAGGCCTGGTCACGCTGCTCGGGCTGCTGCCCGGCGTCGAGGTGGTCGGCGCCGCCGGCGACGGCCTGGCCGCGCTCGACCTCGTCGCCGAGCACCACCCCGACGTCGTCCTGGTCGACCTGCGGATGCCGCGCTGCGACGGCGTCGAAACCACCGAGCGGATCCGCGCCGGGCACCCGGGCACCGAGGTCGTCGTCCTGACCACCTACGCCGACGACGAGTCGCTGCTGGCCGCGTTGCGCGCCGGCGCCCGAGGTTTCCTCACCAAGGACGCCGACGCCGAAACCATCGCGCGGGCCCTGCGCTCGGCGGCCGCCGGGCTGTCCACAGTGGACGGCGAGCTGCAGCGGCGGCTCGTCGAAGCCGCCACCCGCAGCACGCCCCGGCGGGTCAAGGAGGTCGAAGGCCTGACCGCCCGCGAGATCGAGGTGCTGCGGCTGATCGCGGCGGGCCTGTCGAACACGGAGATCGCGCGCACGCTCGTGGTGAGCGAGGCGACCGTGAAGACCCACGTGAACCACCTGTTCACCAAGGCCGGGCTGCGCGACCGCGCGCAGGCGGTCGCGTTCGCCTACCGGGCGGGCATCGCGGACTGACTCATCCCGCGGGCGAAATGTTCGCGTTGTGGTGGAACACGTTCCGCGGGTCGTACTGCGCCTTGATCCGCGCGAGCCGCTCGTACTTCGCGGGCCCGTAGGCCGTCCGGACGCGGTCCTCCTCGTAGTCCGCCATGAAGTTGACGTAGCCGCCCGTGTTGGCCGCGAGCGGCGTCAGCGCCGTCCAGAACTCCCGCACCCAGGCCCGGTCGGCCGCGAAGGCCTCCGGCTCGGGGGCGACCGCGGAGATGCCGATGACGAGGCCGGGACGTCGCGAGCCGCCGAAGGCCGTCGCCTCGTCGTCCACCGCGTGGTACGCGCCGCGCATCGGGAAGATCGGCATGATCGACATCGGCGAGGTCTTCCGCGGCAGGTGGTCCGCGATGACTTCGATGACCTCGTCGCTGAACCCGTCGGCGTAGACCGCCTTCTCGTAGCCGAGGATGCCCCACGGCGCGGAGTCGTCGATCATCCGCTGCAGCTCGACGTACGGGATCGGCGAGACGAACTCGAACAGCGGCGCCGGCCCCGACCGCGCCGGCCGGACCGCCTCGGCGTGCTGCTCCTCCCCCGCGAAACCGGCGATGAGCAGGGCGTAGCCGGGGCGGAAGTGGTGCTCCTCGGGGACGAACGGCGCCGGCGGCGCGTTGAGCCCGGCGACCAGCGTCCCCATCTCCGCCGGCAGCGTCTCGAGCACCTCGCGGACGTGGCGCAGCGCGGCCGCCCCGTCTTCGGCCGCCCAGAAGAACAGGCCCAGGTGGACGATCGGGCCGACCGGGTGCAGGCGGAACTCGAACTCGGTGACGACGCCGAAGTTGCCGCCGCCCCCGCGCAGCGCCCAGAACAGGTCGGGGTGCTCCTCGGCGGACGCGCGCAGGACCTCGCCGTCGGCGGTGACAACCTCGGCCGAAAGCAGGTTGTCGCAGGACAGCCCGTGCTTGGCGGTGAGCCAGCCGAAGCCGCCGCCGAGGGTGAGGCCGCCAACTCCGGTGTGGCTGATCGTGCCGCCGGGCACCGCGAGCGCGTGCTCCTGCGCGGCGGCGTCGACCTGCGCCCAGGTCGCCCCGCCGCCGACGCGCGCGGTCCGGCGCTCCGGGTCGACGCTGATCGCCTGGAGGGAGCTGAGGTCGACGCAGACGCCGCCGTCCACGACCGCGGCGCCGCCGAAGTTGTGGCCACCTCCCCGCACCGAGACGTCCAGCCCGGCTTCGCGGGCGTACGCGAGCGCCGCCGCGACGTCGGCGGGCCCGGCGGGCTGCACGACGACAGCGGGACGGCGGTCGATTTCCCCGTTCCACACCGATCGGGCGACGTCGTAGCCGGCGTCGCCGAGGGTGAGGAGAGTTCCGGTCAGCTGGGCGCGCAAGCTCGCCAAGGTGGGTTCGGCGGTCGAGGTCATGGCGGTTTCCTCTCACAACGGACAGAGCCCCCATAAGTCGCCTGACCTGCAAAGATCGTTACAGTGCGTGATCTTCAGCCGCGCGGGAGGAGACGCTGCGTGAAGCCCGCCGCGGCCAGCCTGCCGAACGCCCGTTCCACGCCGGCCGGGACGGGCTGCGGGATCGCGAAGCCGCGCGCCGCGTACTCGGTGATCCGCTGGGTCTCGCCGACGAGCATGCTGACGACGCGGTCGACGTCCTCTTCCCCGGTGACGTGGTCCTCGAACGAGGCCGCTTTCGACGCGCAGACGACGTCGACGCCCGGCCAGAGCCGCTTCGCCGTCGCGTAGGCCCGGCGCTGCTGGTACGGCCGCGTCACCAGCGTCACGGACCGGATCTCCCGCCCGGCCAGCAGCCGCCGGGTGTTCGCGATGTTCTCGCCGGTGTTGCGGGCGGCGGGCTCGACCAGGATCACGTCGTCGGGCACGCCCAGCTCCAGCGCGATTTCGCGGTAGTGCACCGCTTCGCCGCGCGGGAAGCGGTCCACCGTCGTCGGCGCGTTGGCGCCGGTGAAGACGACGAGCGGGAAGCGCCCGGCGTGGAACAGCTCGGCGGTGTGGACGGCGACGCCGGGATCGCGGCTGCCCAGCCCGATCCCGACGTCGGAACGCCGGGGTTCGTGCCGCAGGTCGTGGTACTCCCACAACGTGCGGACATCGGCGTCCAGGTGTTCCGGCAGCATCAGCCGAACGCGGCTCGCAGCGCCGGCTTGCCGCCCGTCACCGGCAGCGTCACCGACGACTTCGTCAGGTCGAGGGCCAGCCCCGCGCCCGGCTTGGGCCGCAGCGTGTAGTCGTGGTCGCTCGACGCCAGCAGGAACTCCAGCCGGTGCCCCGCCGCGAGGACGTAGTCCTTCGGCATCAGCTCGACCCCGATCCGGTAGGTCTGTCCCTGCGTGATCGGCTCGGTGCGGGCCGGGGACGTGCGGTTCTGCGGGTCGGTCCAGCCGCGGCTGATGATGTGGGACGTGCCGTCGGGAGCGCGGTCGAGCAGGATCGCCGAGACGTTAGCCGCGGGCCGGTCGAACGCCAGCGCCAGGTCGGCGCGCGCGGTGCCGGAGAGGCGTACGGACTGCTTCGCGGCCGAAGTCGCGTACAGCAGCCGGTTGCCGGAGGACGCGAGGCCGGCCAGCTGCTCGATCGTCTTCGACGAGTCGTCGGCGAGGGTCTCGACGGCCGCTGTGCCCGGCACCGGGTTGCGCGTGTCGATGGTGCCCTTCGACTTGCCGCCCGGCCAGGGGTAGACGCGGACCTCGGCCGTCGTCGGCGCCGGCCAGTCCGCTTCGTCGACCCAGGACAGGTCCTCGCGCTGGATCGTCGCCTTCGGCTCGTTCTGGATGCCGTTGTCGATGCCGTAGAGGTAGTGCGACATCCACTTGTTCAGCGTCGCGAGCCAGACGTCGCGCCGCAGCGAGTACGGGTCGGCGTGGCCGGACTGGTGCAGCCAGATCTTGTGCTCGACGCCGTGCGCCTTCAGCGCGTCGTACCACTCGGCGACCTGGTCGGTCTTGACGTTCCAGTCGTTGAGGCCGTGCACCGCGAGCACCGACGCGTGCACCTTTGCGACGTCGTTGCGGTAGTTGCGGACGTCCCAGAACGGCGTGTAGTCGCCGGTCACGCGGTCCTGGTCGCGGGTCAGCCCGTCGATCACCGGGCGGCAGACCTGCCGGTCGGCCCGGGTGTAGACGTACTCGGCGAGCACGTCGGCGTCCTCGCCCTGGTAGCCGCCGGCCGCGACGACGGCGCCGTCGTTGCGGTAGTACTGGTACCAGCTGGAGATCGCGGCGATCGGCACGATCGTCTCGAGGCCCTCGACGCCGGTGCTCGCGACGGCGTTCGGCAGCGTCCCGTTGTAGGAGACGCCCATCATGCCGGTCTTGCCGGTGCTCCAGTCGGCCTTCGCGGCGACGCCGTTCGCGTCCTTCGCGGCGGTGCGGCCGTTGAGCCAGTCGACGACCGAGCGCGCGCCGATCGTCTCGTTGACGTCACCGGTGGTCGGGCAGCCGGTCGAGAGGCCGCTGCCGAGCGACTCGCCGTACACGACGGCGAACCCGCGCGCGGTGAAGTAGTCCTGGTAGCGCCAGGTGATCGGGGTGGCCGGGCCGACGCCGTGCGCGGCGACGCGGGGGCCTTCCGGGCCGCGGGCGTACCCGGGCGCGTAGAGCTCGACGTCGACGTCGTGGTTCGCGATGTCGTTGCCGCCGGCGTAGTACGGGCTGGCCTGGTAGACGACGGGGACCTTCAGGCCCTGTTGCGTCGCGCGCGGGCGGACGACCTGGGCGTGCACGAGGTCGTCTCGGCCGTCGTGGTCGCTGTCGACCGGCGCGGTGACCCAGACGTCTTCGCGGACGACGTCGGCCGGGTCGAACACCGGCTGGGCCTGGCCGCCGGTGAAGACCGGGGCGGGCGGCGCGGCTTCGGCGGCGACCGCCGTGAGCGGCAGCGCGAGGACGGCGGCGAGCACGACTGCGGCTTTCATCAAACCCCCAAGCCGGGCGAAGCGGACGACTGTCGAGACTTCCGTTCCGGCCGCGGGAGTGTCAAGAGACTAACGTCGGGGGCATGCCGACCGTGGAAGCGCCGATCGCCGCCGTGACCGTCTACCCGCAGCAGGCCCGGATCACCCGCCGGGGCCGCGTATCGCTCGACGGGGGTCCGCGCGTCACGTTCGCCGGGCTTCCCCTGTCGCTCGACCCCGGCTCGGTCCGCGTCACCGGCACCGGCCCCGCGCTGATCGCGGGCGTGGACATCCGCACCGAGCGGCACGCGTCCCCGGCCGACACCGCGTTGCGGGCTCTGGTGGAGCAGCGGCGTGCGGACCAGGCGACGCTCGACGGCGTCGTGGACGACGAAGCGGCCGAAGCGATGAAGGTGGATCTGCTGACTTCGCTCGCGAAGCGCAGTGGTGGCAGCTTCGCGAAGGCGCTGGCGGCGGGGACCGCCGAGCCGTCGCGCGTCGCCGAGGTCACCGATGCGCTGAGTTCGCGTCTGGCCGCGGCGTTGAAGGCCCGTCGAGTGCTTTCCGACCGGATCACGCGGCTGCGGGAGGACCTCACTGCTTTGGATCGGCGGATCGAGTCGCACAGCGCGCGGTCCGAAGAGGACAGTACTTCGGTGGTTGTGGAGCTGGAGATCTCGGACACTTCCGCTTCGGCGGAGCTGGAACTGTCCTATGTCGTCCCGGGGGCGAGCTGGGAGCCGGGGTACGACGTCCGGGTTCGCGGCACGGACGTCACGGTGATGTCGTACGGGCTGGTCAGCCAGCACACGGGCGAAGACTGGCCGGAGTGCGAACTCGCTTTGTCGACCGCGCGGCCGGCGGTGTCGGTGGTGGTGCCGGAACTTTCGCCGTGGTACCTAGACCGCGTCCTCCCGAATCCCGGGGGGCCCGCACTTCCGGCGGCCGCGTACGGCGGTTCGGGTGGCGGGATCCCGGAGGGAGCGCGTCTTCGGAGTTTCACCGCTGCTGCCGCGCCCATGGCACCCAAGTTGGCTTCGGTCGAGCAGGGCACGACGGCGGTGACGTATCGGCCTTCGCGTCCGGTGGCGGTGCCGTCGGGGGCCCAGGGGCACCGGACGACGTTGGCGCAGTTGGATCTCACGGCCTCGCTGGGGTACGTCACCGCGCCGGTGTTGGCCGAGGAGGCGTACCTGCGGGCCACAGTTGTCAACACGTCGTCGTTCGCTTTGCGGCCGGGGCGGGCTTCGGTGTTCCATGACGCGGAGTTCGTTGGGACTACTTCTTTGGAGGCTTGGGCTCCTGGGGAGGAGCTGGAGCTGGCGTTGGGGGTCGACGACCGGATCCGGATCGAGCGTGAACTGGTGCGGCGGACGGCTTCGAGGGCGACGTTGTCGGGGCAGAAGCGGCGTGAGGCCGAGTACAAGATCTCGGTCGGGAACCACGGGCCTCGGGAGGCTGTGGTCACGGTGCTCGATCAGGCGCCGGTTTCGCGGGACGACGGGATCACGGTCCGGGATGTGAAGGCGTCGCCGGAGCCGGTGGAGACTTCGGAGCTGGGCGAGTTCGCGTGGAAGTTGACCTTGGCGGCGGGTGAGACCGGTGCAGTGAAGCTGTCTTACCGGGTGGATGTCGCGAAGGGCGTGGAGCTGACGGGCTGGCGGGAGTGAGCCGTGCCCGCCGCTCAATGCGTTCGGCGTACTGATTCGGTGTGGATCGACGTTTCCTCGCATTGCGAGCGTGCACGAGTAGCTCAATCCGATTCGCCACCTCCGAGCACTATTGTTTTCCACATCCCGGTCGCCAGTCGGCCCGCATTGGTAAACTCGGCGTCGATGCCACTCGATGATAACTCAGTGTGAGGTACCGGAATCAGCCAAGGGGATGAGGTCCACCAGAGTCGGGTGCGCGGCGACGAGAGAACTGGCGTCCTGACAGGCGGCCAAGGCAAGCAGCGCCTTGAACGCGATCAAAAATGCCGCAGAGGATGATTGCGGGCCAATCACGTCCGAGGCTGACCCCATGTTCGCAAGCGACCGAACTTCGTCGTACCCGACCAAGACCCCATATTCGGTGAGTACACCGACAGGTCCGGCGTGGAACCGCTCCGAGCTTCCGACCTGCGCGATAACAGGGGACGCCTTCGTGGGATTTGGCAGCGCATCGGTTGAAGACGCCAGACCCGATATCCCCGGGTCGACGAGACGCTCGAATTGCGGACAGAAGATCGCGTAGTGCGGGTCTTGCTCGAGAAGCACTTCGTCTTGATCTCGCGCCAGACGCAACGTGCAGCGAGTCGATACAACCTGCGCAGGAAATCCCAACAGGTCGAGTGCACGCCCAATATCGACAGCAGCACCCAGGTAGCCGTCTGCAGTGAAGGAAACTCCCACGTACGCCTGGGCGGCAGCCACTGCCATGAGCGGCCTCCAGGAAACGGGTATGACCACCACCGAACCCATGAAATCTTCTTCACTTAAAGAAGGTTGACGAACTCCAGCAGGCGTCGCTTGCACCCCGGATGACGACCAGCAAGAAGAGACTTCTATCCACCGATTTAGCAAACCATGAATCAAGTATCCAATCAGGTAGTTTTGTCGATCCAATTCAACCCTGTCAAATCGCATCAGCATTTGTCGCACACGATCAGGTTCGCCAGCCAGGACCGAGCGAATGCCGCGAAACAATTCGACCATGACCTTGTCGTGCGCCTGCAGGATTCCACCACTAGCTTCATAGATATCAGCAACCTCGACGGCGCCGCTCATTATTTCAGCGGCTGGACCATCAGATACTTTCAGATTCTGCAGCGCCGCAAGTGAAACGTTCCGGGCTAGGTGGGCAGCATTGTCGCCGCGCAGGCTTCCCGCAGTGGCCATGTCAATAAACGGTTGCAATTCACGTTTCGCCGCATCCCAATCCTGAAGCCAGACCTTGCATTCGAGCCGGATTCGATACAGTTGAGGACGCTCCAATCCAACGATTCCCGAAGCCTCAAGAAGGACATTGACCCGATCGATCACTTCACCATATTCGCCATCTCTTACAAGCGAGTGAATTTGCATTAATTCACGACCGAGATCAGGTCGGTCAACGATCGGCATCATCACACTGTATTGCTCAAGAGCGACCCGAAGCTGTTCGATGCGGACGGCGAATACCCCGCCGTCGAGGATCAAGTTGACAACAGCGAGCAGCCCATTACGAACGGTGTGCGCGGTGACTTCCGGGTCAATTTCGTACGCTCGCGGAAGCTGCGCGATCAACACCTCGAGCGCATCAGCGATATCGTCAGCAACCTCTCGCGGCCGAAGCGCACCTTGATACAGGACGGACGCCAGGTTTGCGGCAGTCTGTATCCGAAGAACCGCCTGATCACCCTCGCAACGATCAAGGATGCGCAATTCGGCACGAAGGTAATGGGCAGCCAACGAGTGCGAGTCCGCAATATCAAGCATCCGCGCAGTATTTCCCAGCAGCAAAGCGACGCTGTAGTCTTGCAACTCGACCTCCAACGCAGTCTCGGCGACTACGACAGCATGCGAGGCCAGCGCCAACGCGATGGAATAATCCTCTTCGTCCATGAAGCACGAAAGCCAATATTGAACATGAAATGCCACCGTCGCCAGAGCGCGATCGAAATCATCACTACTTCGCAGTTCATTCTGCACTATGGCTTGGACGATTTCGTTCATGGCGATGGTGAACCCAGATGATTCCATCGGCACGCGCTCCTTCTCACCCCCCAGCGCAGTGTCAACTACGACGAGCGACTGACGACGCATCGCCCGAACGATTTCCCCCAGAGGGGGATCAACTCCGCCGAACACACGGGGGCCTCGCTCAACGCCGTCCTCGACCAACGAACGCGGTTCGAGCATGCATGCACTCAGCAGTAGGTGGAGCGGTATACCGCGAGGTGCGAACAAGCTGGCACGCCGTAGAGCCGCGACGGCGATGCGATCCGCTTGTTCTGGTTGTTCGGCCATGCGGTGGAAGGCCAACTCGATAGCCCGCACGAGTGTATGCGGATAGCCAGGCGGCACCGACTGCTCGTCGGCCAACGAACGCATGAGCAACTGTTCATACGACTCGACCCCAATAATGCCACCGAGGCAGTCGTTAAGGTAAGCCGCCGCGATCTCGAGGGCCAGTGGCCAGTATTGCAGGCGTCGGGCGAGCGCACGCAAAACGTCCACCTCGTCGTTGGTGGCGCTGCGGTCCGCCAGCAGGCGCACGCTTAGCAAGGTAACGGCCTGGTCCTCTGTCATCGCCGTCAAGCTGACAGACGCGGTGCCCGGACCGGTCACGGCGGTCGGATCGACTGTGGTCACCAAAACATGACCGTACCCGCTGGTTGGTAGCCAGTCCCTGATCTCACGCAAGCTGGGCGCGTTGTCGAACACCATGAGCCAAGGTCTGGCCGACCGCGCCAGCACCCCGTGCACCGCATCTCGGGCAGTCTCTTCCACACCACGCTCACCCTGGAGCAGCCGGGCCGCCGCCTGGACGAACGACGCCTCGATGCGGGAGGGACTGGCAGCTTCGATCCAGAGCACCCAGTCGTAGGAGTCCGCTCGGTCTTCAAGCCAGGCCGTGGCGATCCCGGTCTTTCCGATTCCGGATAGTCCCGTGAGCACGCACACGGGAGCCGAAACGTCGGCCACCGGTGTACGCAGAGTGCGTCCGATCTCGATCAGTACTTCCGGTCGCGCTACGTCGGTTGCACGCGGTACGGGCGTGACTGGCACAGCCCAGTCACGCTCGTGCATCAGAGACCGAAGCGCCTCACGATCGATTCGCAGTGCTGTTTCGAGCGACGCCCGATCCAACGTCGTCCCCTCGCGACTCGCGGCTCTGGCGAGTACTTCAGCAACGAGGTAACCGGTGAGCAGACCAGCGGCGTCCCAACTGGCGCCTTCGGGTTTGAACTTGCGGCGTGCGTTTCGCACCTGTTCACGCACGGCTGTTCGGAGTTCGTCGATCGACCGATCGTCGATCACGATGTCGACCCGCCCCAGGCGTTCGGCCCACTCCGGTCCCGCCGACACGACAGCAGCCTCAACCTTCGGAGAGCGGGACAGAAGCGCTGCCAGCCCTTCCCGTGGATCGCCCGACCTCAGAACGTCCACCAATTCGAGGAGTCCGGAACCGGCTCGTCGGTTCGTGATGAGCGCGTACCGCTCAGCGTCCTGCGTCAGCAATCGAAGCAGAACGCGTGCGGCGTCAGCTGCGTTCATCGAGCTTCCTGGAGCTCCGCCCTTCACTTGAGCTGCGAGCCGACAACCTTCCCCGCGCATCAGAGCGAAGTCGACGATCTCCTGGTCAACTCGAGGGTCCTCGGAAAGGGGAGCATCAACCACCACTGCGGTGAAACGGTCGTCGTGGTGCAGGTCTGCCAAGGTGAACGAAAGGGTGCTCAGGAATTGGTACTCGAAACCAGAAGCCGCGTCCTGCCCGCTCATCATCCCCCCGCGATCGATATCGGAGCCGGCGTTCAAACACTCGAGCCTTCAGCCGGGCCAACTACCCGACGCTTGTAACACGACGGACAGACAGCGCACTCGGGTTGAACCCTGGGCCAGAAGAGAGGGAAAGGCTGGGGAAGAGCAGTTGAAGCTCGCAGGCCGTCCTTGCCCAGCCCACCCGCTGAGCCGTCAGCCCTGGGAGATGTACGCCTCCAGTTGTTCCTGGCTCTTCTCCAGCTGCTCCATCCGGTTCTTCACGACATCCCCGATGGAGATGATCCCCGCCAACCGTCCATCGGCCAGCACCGGCACGTGCCGAATCCGGCGCTCCGTCATCAGCACCGACAGCTGGTCCACCGAATCGTCCGGGGTGCAGCTCGCCACCAGCTTCGTCATGATCTCCGACACCGGGCCGTCCAACAGACCCGGACCGTGCTCGTTCAACCGCCGGACCACGTCTCGTTCCGACACGATGCCCGCTATCGATCCGTCCGGGGACACGACCACCATCGCGCCCACGTTGTGGTCGGCCAGGCCGGCCAGCAGCGCGGTCACCGTGGTCTCCGGGGTGACCGTCGCGACCGCCGACCCCTTCTTGCGCAGCAGATCCGCAATCCGCATGGCGATCCTTCCCGTCGGTGAGCTGGATCACCACAGGGTAAGGGTGCCGGGACCCGTGCGAAAGTCCGGCAAACGGGGCGTCCTCGTGGTATTCGAACCGATTCAGCCGAGGCGTTCGGCCAGGCCGTCCAAAGCCGAGCGGATGCCTGCCGCGTAGTCGTCGTCGCCCAGGGCGTCCAAGCGGGCCCTGGCCAGTCGCAGCTGCTCGCGCGCCGCGGCCAGGTCGCCCAGTTTGCGGTAGTCCTCGCCCAGGTTGAGGTGCAGCGACGGGTAGAACCCGCGCACCGCCAGCGACGAGTGGTACTCCTGGGCCCGCGAGTCGGTCAGCGAGTCCGCCGCCGCCAGCGCGCGCAGGTCCCACTCCAGCTCCTCCGCCGGGTCGTCGCACACGTCGGCCATGTGGTGCGCCAGCGCGACGCGGTGCAGCGGGTCGCCGTCCTCGCCGATCGACGCCCACAGCTGCGTGAACGTCGCGTACGCGCCCTCGCGGTCGCCGCCGATGTGCTGTCGCAGGCCGGCGTCGATCGCCACCATCACGTCGTCGGTCACGCCGCTCCCCCGTCCGCCAGCTCGCGCAGCCGGGCCAGTCCCGGCCCGATCCGCTCCGTCGCGACCGCACCGTAACCGAACACGAGCCCGTGCCGACGCTCGCCCACCGCGAAGTCCCCCAGCGAGTACAGCCGGACGCCGGCGTGCCGGGCGCGGCGCACCAGAGGCGAGAGGTCCGACGAGGACACCGCGCTCACGTGCAGGCCGGCCGAAGACGGCAACGGCGTCAAGAAGCCGAAGCCCGGAAGAAGCGACGACAGCAGCTCGTGCCGCTCGCGGTAGACCTTCCGCATCCGCCGGACGTGCCGCGCGAAGCCGCCCTCGGCCATGAACGCCGCCAGCGCCGCCTGCTCGACGCTCGGCGCGTGCCAGTCCGTGAGGTACCGGGCCTTCACCAGAGCCGGCACCAGCGACGGCGGCGCGACCAGGAACCCCAGCCGCAACGCCGGCGAAAGCACCTTCGAAAACGACCCGACGTACACCACGCGGCCGCGGGAATCCAGGCTGTGCAACGGTTCCAGCGGCCGCCCGGTGTAGCGGAACTCGGTGTCGTAGTCGTCCTCGACGAGCACGGCGTCGTGCCGCTCGGCCCAGTCCAGCAGCTCCAGCCGCCGCTCCAGCGACATCGACAGCCCCAGCGGGTACTGGTGCGACGGCGTCACGTACACCAGCCGGGCCTCCGCCGGGATCGCGTTGACGACGATCCCGGACGCGTCCACCGGCACCGGCGCGACCCGCACCCCACGGGCCTCCAGCACCAGCCGCGGCGGCGGGTAGCCGGGGTCTTCGACGGCGGCCACGTCACCCGGCCGCAGCAGCACGCGCCCGACCAGGTCCGTCGTCTGCTGGGCACCGGCGGTGACGACGACCTGTGCCGCGCCGGCCCGGACGTCCCGCGACACCCCGATGTGCCGCACGATCTCCTCACGAAGCGAAGCGAGCCCCTGCGGGTCGCCGTAGGTCATCAGGTCGGCCTGGCCCGCGCGCAGCCGCTGCGTGACGAGCCGGCGCCACGTGTCGAACGGGAACCGCGTGAGGTCCGGGACGCCGGGCCGGAAGTCGAACTCGGGCGCCGGCGCGAACGGTGCGGGCGGCGCCGGCACCGCGTCCCACTCCGGCAGCGGGCGGACCCCCGAAACCGAGGACGGCGGCGGGCGGGTCAGGGACGGCGCCGTGACGAAGGTGCCCGCGCCGACGCGCGCGGCGAGGAACCCTTCGGCGGTGAGCCGGTCGTAGGCCGCGCTGACCGTCGTCCGGGAGACCGCCAGCCGCTGCGCCAGCTCCCGCGTCGGCGGCAGCGCCTCGCCGGGCCGGATCCGGCCGTCCAGGATCGCCGCGCGCAGCTGCCGGTAGATCGCGTCGCGGTGCCCGCGCTTCCCGGTCAGGTCGATGTGGACGTCCACGCCTCCAGATTGGCACACCGGGGTTGGCCGGGATTTGGCACTGTCCGTGGTCCGCTCCCCCGCCTACCGTGCGAGGCATGGATCTCCGCGAACTCGACCGCCGCACCCTGCTCGTCCTCGACAAGACCGTCGCCGCCGCCAAGCCGGAAGACTTCTCACGCCCGACCCCGTGCGCCGGCTGGACTCTCGAAGACCTCCTCCGCCACCAGGTCAGCGAGAACCACGCCTTCGCGACGGCGGCCCGCGACGGCTCGGCCCCGGACTGGGACGCCGGCGACCTCGGCAACGACGCCGTCGCGGCCTACCGGGCGTCCGTCGACGACTTCCTCGAAGCCTTCGCCGACGACACCGTGCTGGAGCGGCAGCTCACGATCAACCACTTCGGCACGTTCCCGGGCACGATCGCCGCGCACATGCACCTCGTCGACACCGTCGCGCACGGCTGGGACCTGGCCCGGGCGCTGGGCCTCCCCTACGAACCCGACGCCGAAGCCGTGCGCGCCGCCCTGCGGCTGGCCGAGCGGATTCCCGACGAAGGCCGCGAGGAGAACGGCTCCTTCGCCCACAGCGTCGCGATCGGACCGGACGCGAGCGAGCTCGACCGGTTCCTCGCCCTGCTCGGCCGCGATCCGGCGTGGACCGTCAGCTGATGTCGGCGGGCGCGGCGCTCCACGTGTCGCACGCCTTGGTGTTCTTGCCCTCGTAGCCGGCTTTCCCCCACGACAGCTGGTGCTCGCGCGAGCCGTGCGTGTCGCTGTCGTTCGCGCGGCCGTAGTCGGCGACGGCGGCGTTCGCCAGCGACCGGCTGATCGAGCCCGTGCCCGCGACCGCGGCGAGGAACAGCGCGCCGAAGCAGTTCGCCTGCAGTTCGATCCGGCGGACGACCTCCTTGTCGGCCGCGCTGTCCTCGTTCGGCGAGGTCATCTTGTCCGCCGCCGCGGCCAGGATGCCGCTCTCGCGCTGCACGTGGTGGCCGTACTCGTGGGCGATCGTCGCGATGTGGCGGGCCTTGTTGAGCCCGGCGTCCGAGAGCATCCAGTCGGTCGGGGCGTAGATCGTGGTGTCGCCGCCGCAGTAGTAGGCGACGGCTTCGCTCTCCGACGGCGCCGAGCCGCACGCGCTGTGCTCGGGCAGCGTCACCGAGACCGTGGCGGTCAGCGTCGGCTCGTTCGCCTGCCGCAGCGCCGGGCGCCACGACTGCTCCAGGCAGTCGACGAGCGCGCCGTAGTAGGCCTTGAGCTGCGCGGCCGCCCGGCCGAGGTCGGGCAGCGCGCACGTCGCGGGCCCGGGCGTGATGCCGGCCGACAACAGCGGGTTGCGCGCCAGCTCGGGCACCGGCTTCGCGGGTTTGCCGTCCGAACCGCCGCTGTACGCGCGGCCGGTGTCGACGCCTTGGGCCACGTACGCGTGCCCGTCGACGCGGTGCGGGATGGTGGCCGCGATCAGGGAGATCGCCAGCACGACGACGAGGACCCCGGCGACGGCGCCCCAGAGCCGGCTGCGCGGCGGGGCGATCGGGACGGGTGGCGCGGCGGCCCAGTTCGGTGCCCAGGGGTTCGGTTCCGGGGCCCACGCGGGTTCCGGCGACCGGTCCCCGGCCGACGGCGCGGGAAAACCGGACATTCCGTCGTCGTTCACGTTCTCCCCCTGCTCAATGGCACCAGCATACGGACCGCCGGAGAGGGAAGGATCACGAAACGGGAACACGTCCCGGTGGCCACCAGGACCTTTGACGTACGAAACTGTCGGCATGAGTGTCGAGGACCCTTACCTGTGGCTGGAAGACGTGACCGGCGACGACGCGCTCGGCTGGGTGCGCGCCCGCAACGACGAGACGCTGGCCGAACTGACCCGGGGCGCGCGCTTCGCCGAGCTGCGTGACGAGCTGCGCGAGGTGCTCGACGCCGACGACCAGATCCCGTACGTCCGCCGCCGCGGCGAGTTCCTCTACAACTTCTGGCAGGACGCGAGCCACCCGCGCGGCCTGTGGCGGAGGACGACGCTGGAGTCCTACCGGCGGCCCGAACCGGAGTGGGAGCTGCTGATCGACGTCGACGCACTCGCCGAGGCCGAGGGCGAGAACTGGGTCTGGCAGGGCGCGACCGTGCTGCGGCCGGACTACCGGCGCGGCCTGGTCGAGCTCTCGCGCGGCGGTGCGGACGCCACGGTCGTGCGCGAGTTCGACCTCGACGCCCACGAGTTCGTCGAGGGCGGTTTCACCGTACCGGAGGCGAAGACGCGGATCGGCTGGATCGACGAGGACCGCGTCTACATCGGCACCGACTTCGGCGAAGGCACGCTGACCAGCTCCGGCTACCCGCGGCTGGCCAAGGAGTGGCGCCGCGGCACGCCGCTGGAAGAAGCCGTCACGGTCTACGAGGGCAAGCCCGACGACGTCTCGATCGGCGCGTCCCACGACCCGACCGAAGGCTTCGAACGCGACTTCGTCAGCCGCGCGATCGACTTCTACCGCTCCGAGCTGTACCTGCGGACGCCCGACGCGCTGGTCAAGATCGACGTCCCCGACGACGCGAGCGCGTCGATCCACCGCGAATGGCTGCTGGTGCGGCCGCGCACGGGCTGGAACGTCGGCGGCGTGGACCACCCGGCCGGGTCGCTGATCGGCATCCGGTTCGACGACTTCATGGCGGGCGCCCGGGACTTCACGACGCTGTTCACGCCCGACGCGCACACGTCGCTCGACTACTGGGCCTGGACACGGAACCATCTGCTGCTCGGCACCCTGCGCGACGTCCGCACCGAGCTGCGCACCCTGACCCCGGGCCCGGACGGCTGGACCGAGGAGCCCCTGGCGGGCGGGCCGGAGTTCGGCAGCGCCGACATCTTCGACACCGATCCCGACGTCAGCGACGAGTACCTGCTCAACTCCAGCGGCTTCCTCCAGCCGTCGACGCTCAGCTACGGCCACGTCGGCGAAGAGGTCGAAGTCCTGAAGCAGGCGCCGGCGTTCTTCGACGCTTCGGGCATGAGCGTCGCGCAGTATTTCGCGACGTCGGAGGACGGCACGAAGATCCCGTACTTCGTCGTCCGGCCGTCCGGCGCCGAAGGCGGCCCGACGCTGCTGACCGGCTACGGCGGCTTCGAGGTTTCGCTGACGCCGTCCTACAGCGGGATGATCGGCCGCGGCTGGCTCGCGCGCGGCGGCACGTACGTCGTCGCGAACATCCGCGGCGGCGGCGAGTACGGGCCGGGCTGGCACACGCAGGCGATCAAGGCCGAGCGCCACCGCGTGTACGAGGACTTCGCGTCGGTGGCCGCGGACCTGGTTTCCCGGGGCATCACGACGCCGGAGAAGCTGGGGATCCAGGGCGGCAGCAACGGCGGCCTGCTGATGGGCGTCATGCTGACGCGGTACCCGGACCGGTTCGGCGCGATCGTCAGCCAGGTGCCGCTGCTGGACATGCGCCGCTACCACCTGCTGCTGGCCGGCGCGTCGTGGATGGCCGAGTACGGCGACCCCGACGAGGCAGCGGAGTGGGAGTACATCGCGAAGTACTCGCCGTACCAGAACGTCCACAGTGGACGCGATTATCCGCCGTCGCTGTTCGTGACGTCGACGCGCGACGACCGCGTGCACCCCGCTCACGCCCGCAAGATGGTGGCGCGCATGCGTGAGCAGGGGCACGACGTCCGCTACCACGAGAACATCGAAGGCGGCCACGGCGCCGCGGCGGACAACGAGCAGCTGGCGTTCAAGTGGGCGCTGGTGTTCGAGTTCCTCTGGGAGCAGCTCACGAAGTGACGCGAGCCAGCACGACGCCGCCGACGATCAGGGCCAGCGCGGCGACCCGGCCGACGCTGAGCGGGTCCTTGGTCACGACGACGCCGAGCACGATCGCGCCGACGGCGCCGATCCCGGTGAACACCGCGTAGGCGGTGCCCACCGGGACGGTGTCCATCGCGCGCGAAAGCAGGTAGACGGCGGCGGCGCCGAGCACGAAGCACAGGAGCGTCGGCCAAGGCCGGGTGAAGTTCTCGGTCGGTTTGATGCTCTGCGACCAGGCGATCTCGACGAGCCCGGCCGCGACGAGCGTCACCCAGCCCATCAGAGCGCCTTCAAGGCCGCTTCGCGCGACGCTTTCCGTTCGCCGTCGCGCGGGGCGAGGTGCGGGTCGACGAGCGCGTTGGTCAGCTCGGCGTGCACGAACCGGACGTCGTCGACGTCGTAGTGCCCGGCGATGAAGTCGCGCAGGTAGTGCTCGTGGTGGTCGAACGGTGCTCTCGGCGTGCCCGGCGCGTACGTACCGCCGCGGGCGCCGGCGATGACGAATGCCTTTCCGCGCAGCGACATACGCGGGAACGTCACCTGGTCGATCCACGTCTTGAGCGCGGCCGGGATCGAGAAGTTGTACATCGGCGCGCCGATCAGGACGACGTCGGCTTCGAGCAGCTCGGCCAGCAGCGGCTCGACGATCGCCCAGGCCTGCTTCTGCGAGGGCGTTTCGACGACGTCGGCGTAGTGCGCGGGATCGGTGATGCCGGCGGTGAGCAGGGCGTCGCAGATCTCGGTCCACGCCTCGCCGATCACCGGGACGGGGTCGGCGGCGAGGTCGCGGTAGGTGCGGGTGCCGTCCCAGGTCGCGGCGTAGCGCGCGGTCAGCTCGCGCGAGAACGACGTGCGGCGGGCGCTGGAGTCGAGGTGCAGCAGGTGGGTCACGGTTCCTCCTCAAGTGGACGCGGTGTCCGCTTGAGGTCAACTGGACGCTTCGTCCGCTTATTCCCTAGGCTGCCGCCATGCCCGAACGCGCCGACGCGGCCCGCAACCGCGCGAAGATCCTCGAGGCGGCGGAGGAGCTGTTCACCGCCCGCGGCGCGGCCGACGTGACGATGGAGGACATCGCCCGCGCGGCCGGCGTCGGCCGCGGCACGCTCTACCGTCGTTATCCGGACCGCGCGGCGATCGCGGTCGCGTTGCTGGACGAGCACGAACGCCGGCTCCAGGAGTCCCTGCTGCGCGGCGACCCGCCCCTGGGCCCGGGCGCGCCGCCGGCCGAGCGGCTGGCGGCGTTCTACGCGGCGATGGTGGAGCTGCTGGAGCGGCACGCGCCGCTGGTGCTGGGCACGGAGGTGGGCCACTCCCGCTTCACGACGGGCGCGTACGGCTTCTGGCGCACGCACGTGCGCGTCCTGGCGGCGGACACCCCGGACCCCGACGTCCTGGCCGACGTCCTGCTGGCCCCGCTCGCGCCGGAGCTGTACCTGCACCAGCGCGCGCTGGGCGTGACGCCGGAGCGGATCACGGCGTCGCTTCGCGAACTGGCTCGCCTGCTTTAGACGAGGCCCCGCGGCCGGGCTCGCTTCGGGACGTACCGCGTCTTCGGTTTCGGCTCGTCACCCCGGATCCGCGCGAGCGCGGCTTCGAAGGCGGTGAGCACGTCGGCGACGAAGACGAGCCGTCCGACGCCGAGCCGGTGCAGCGCCGGGCCGTGGTCGGCGGCGACCGTGACCGCGACGCCCAGCAGCAGCACCCGCCAGGCACCGAACACCGCGGCGCGCACGGGTTTCGGGAGGCCGGCGAACCCGATCCGCAGGCGGTGGCAGTGGAAGGGCACGTGCCGCTCTTCGTCGGCGAGGATCCGGCCCGCGACCTGCGTGAGGAGCGGGTCGCCGCCGCCGTCGCGCAGGGCGCGGTAGTACCGCAGCGCGACGACCTCGGCGATGAGCAGGACCATCAGCTCCAGCCGCAGCCCGAGGGCCCGCCGCAGCCGGACGAACACGGTGTCGGACCAGTGCCGCTCTATCGTCGGCACCCCGGCGGCGCGCAGGAGTTCGGCGAGCATGCGCGCGTGGTTCTGCTCCTCGGCGACGAACAGCTTGACGGCGGCGAGGTAGTCGCCGTCGCCGGCCTTCGCGATGAGGTTGGCGCCATCACCGGCTTCGCCGACCTGGAACCGCTGCACGCTTTTCGCGACGTCGGGGTGAAGCCGGGCCCCGCGCGCCCAGGGAGGGTCGTCCCGTTGGCGTCGGCGTTCGGCTTCCGCTTCGAATTCCCGCAACCAGTTCATCGGGGTCGATGATGCCGTGCGGTCGTGGACTTCCCGGGCGGGTCCGGTGGAGATCCGGTGAAAGTTGACGCGCTAGCTATCTATAATGCTAGCATGCTGTCATGGCGGACAAGGACGTCAAGCAGTTCAACGTGTACCTCCCCGTGGACCTGATCCGGGAGGTCAAGCACCACGCCGTCGACCACGGCCAATCCCTGTCGGCCCTCGTGACCGATGCCCTGCGCCAGTACCTGGCCAAGACCGAAGGAGACCAGCGATGACCATCGAAGCCGTGTACCTCGAGACCCACAACTGGGGCAAGGCCGCCCAGTTCTTCCAGGCCCTCGGGTTCGAACTCGACTTCGCCACCGACCACAACTCGGGGCTGCTGCGCAACGGCGACGGGCCTTACGTCTTCGTCGCCGAGGTGCCCGAAAGCCGGCCGACCGGGATGAAGATCGTTCTCAAAGGCAAGGAGGTCACGCCCGACGTCGAGGTCGTCTCACCCTTCGAGGACACCCACTTCGGGACGCGCGAGATGACCGTGCGCGACCCCGACGGGCGGGAGTGGATCCTGCAGGCCGACCGCTGAAGCGCCTTCCGGGATAAACGCCGGACTACCTGAGCGTGTGATTTCACGCTATTCACGCCGACAGCATTTCGCGTCCGGCCTACGCTGTTTCAGCGCTTTTCCGCCGTTGTCCTCCGGCGGGCGGGTTCGCCGCACCGATCGGGTATCCATGCAGGTCAGCTGGCCGGATTGCCGGGTACCGTCCGAAGTGGGCAGATGTTCTGTCCCGGCACCCGGAAACCCCGAGAATTCCCGGGAGCCGCAGCCAGGAAGGAACCCCGATCACTCATGTCCACATTGCGTCGACTCGCCTTGGCGGGCGCATTCGCGGTGCCGATTTCCCTCGTCATCGCCGGCCCCTCGTCGGCCGGCCCGCTCGACGGCCCCTATGAGCCCTGGACCCCTTGGAGCCACTTCGAAACCTCCGGCAGCTACGCCGGGATCGGCGGCGCTGCCACGACCGACACCGAGGGTGGTACCGGCTGGTGGGGCCACCACTGGTCGGAGACCGACGGCGCCTATGCCGGCATCGGCGGCGCGGGCGTGGTCCACAGCGAGGAGTCCGGCACCGGCGACGACACCGACGGGGACGACGGCGACTCGACCGACGACGCGGCCGTGACCCACCACGTCCACCACCACGCCGTGGCCCATCCCGACCCGGTGGAGCCCGCGGAGCACGTCACCCACTCACAGCCGGCGGCCGACACCGACACCGATGACGACGACGATGACGACGCCGGCTACGTCCAGCAGGCCCACTGGGCCGGCGCCGACGGCGCGTCCTCGACACACATCGCGAGTCACGCCGGCGATCACTACGCCGCCTACGACTCGGGCCACCTGACGGCCGGCCCCGACGGCGCGTCGTCCGAGGGCGTCCACTCGCTGGCCGTGCCGGGGTACGCCGGCTACCACAACTGGTACGCGGCGGCCGGCACCGGCGGCACGGCCGTGCACTCGGTGACCGCGGAAGCCGACGCCGACGCCGACGCCGGCGACCACGGCTGGCAGGACTACGACGAGGACTACGACAGCTGACCTCGTGACCGCGCGAGCCGGGCCCGCGGACGTGGGCCCGGCTCGTGCGCGTTCAGCGCCGCGGCGCGCGGGCCGCGATGCCGTCGAGCACGCAGGCCAGCCCGAACTCGAACACCTCCTCGGCGGTCCGCTCCTCCCCCTCGACCACCCGGCGGGAGAACTGCGGGTACTCGCCGCTCGCGATGACTTCGCGGATGTACGGGCCCACGCTCGCCTGCCACTGCTCCTTCGTCAATCCGGACCGGCGCTGGGCCTGCAGCTCCGCCAGCTCCTGCGTCACCGTGCCGAAGACGTACGCGAGCACCACGTCCACCGCTCCCGCCGCGAAGGTGATGTCACCGGTCAGCGCCGCCGCCGCCGCGAGGGCGGCTTCGTGCCGGCGTAGCGAGTTCGTGCCCAGTGCCGGGCGGCCGGGAATCTCGCCGCTCAGCCAGGGGTGCCGCAGCAGCGTCGCGCGGACCTGGTGCGCGACGCTCGCGAGGTCCGCGCGCCAGTCGCCGGTGAGCTCGGTGCGCTCGGCGCCCTTGACCTCGTCGATCATCAGGTCCAGCAGCTCGTCGCGGCTCGCGACGTAGCGGTAGAGCGACGCCGTGCCCGAGCCGAGGTCCGCCGCGACCCGCCGCATCGAGAGCGCGGGCAGGCCTTCCGCGTCCGCGATCGCGATCGCCGTCCGCACGATCTGCTCGACGCTCGGGGCCTGGCGCCGCGGGCTCCGCCGCTCCTTGGCCCAGACCAGCGCCGGCTCGTCCGCCATCGTCGTCCTCCCGTCGTCGTTGCGAACAGCGTACCGGAGTGGCTACGGTGTATCCGTAGTGAGAACACCGTAGCCATATGGGGGTCACCATGTCTCGCGTCCTCGTCGCCGGCGGCGGCACCGTCGGCCTGTCCACCGCGCTCTTCCTCGCCTGCCACGGCGTGCCCGCGCTCGTCGTCGAACGCGCCGACGGGCCGTCCGCGCACCCGCGCGCCACCGGTCTCGGCTTCCGGACCCTGGAGTTCTTCCGCCAGGCGGGGATCGCCGACGCGGTCGAGGCGGTCGCCGTCCGGCGCGCCGCCAGTCTCGGCAAGATCTCCGCGGTCACCCTGGCCACCGCGGAGCTGCCCGACACCCCGCCCGCCACGCCGAACAGCCCGAACGTCGCCGCGTCCCGGCACAGCCCGTGCGTGCTGCGCGGCACCTGCCCGCAGGACCGGCTCGACTCGGTACTGCTGACCGCGGCGCGCGAACGCGGCGCGACGGTCGAGTACTCGACGACGCTCGTCTCGGTCGAGCAGGACGCCACCGGCGTCACCGCGGTCCTCGACGGCCCGGGCGGGCGGCGGACCGAGCGCGCGGACTACCTGGTCGCGGCCGACGGTGGCCGCAGCGAGGTGCGGTCGGCGCTCGGCATCGGCACGACGGGCCCGGGCGCGCTCGGACAGCCGCTGCTCAACATCCTGTTCCGCGCCGACCTGACGCCGTACACGAAGGGCCACCACTTCGCGAACTGCACGATCACGACACCGGACGCGCCCGGGATGCTGGTGACCGTCGACGCCGAGAAGGACTGGATCTTCCACACCGAGCTCGGCGACGAGCCGGTGGAGGCGTTTCCGCCCGCGCGGTGCGTCGCGCTGATCCGGGCCGCGGTCGGCGTCCCGGACCTCGCCGTGGAGGTGCTGAGCGTGCTGCCGTGGCGGGTGCGCGGGCTGCTGGCGGACCGGTTCCGCGCCGGGCGGGTGTTCCTCGCCGGCGACGCGGCCCACGCGGTGCCGCCGCTCGGGGCGTTCGGCGCGAACACCGGCATTGCCGACGCGCACAACCTGGCGTGGAAGCTGGCCGCGGTCCTCGACGGCACCGCGGGCCCGGCGCTGCTGGACACCTACGAGGCCGAACGCCGTCCGGTGGCGGCGCTGGCGCTCGACCAGGCGTTGCGCCGGCTGGAAGATCCTCGCCTGCACTGGGAGCAGGGCCCCGCGGCGGCCGCCGCCCGCGCCGCCGCGGGCGTGGTCAACGCGCCGGTCGTCCACCTCGGGTACCGCTACGACTCGGCCGCGGTGCTCGGCGCCCGGCCCGGCCTGCCGTCCACTGAGGACGTCGTGCTCGACGGGACGCCCGGGTCCCGGGTGCCCCACGCCTGGCTCGCCGCCGATCTGTCCACAGTGGATCTGGTCGGCCGTCGGCTCACGCTGCTCGCCGGGCCCGGCCGTGACTGGCCACGGACGGGTGATTTCGACGTCCACGTCGTCGAGGACGAAGACTGGTTGCGCGCCACGGGCATCGAGGACGGCGGCGCGGTGCTGGTGCGGCCGGACCACTTCATCGCCTGGCGCGGGCGACCGGAGGAGCTGGCGGGGGCGGTGGCGCGGGTGCTCGCCCGCTGAGGCCGTTGTCCGGCGGCCGTCGCGGGAGGAAGCTGAACGCATGACGACCGCCGACGACTTCCGGGCCCTGCACGAGCGGCCCGAGCCCTTCCTGCTGCCGAACCCGTGGGACGCCGGAACGGCCCGGCTGCTGGCCCACCTCGGGTTCCCGGCCCTGGCGACCACGAGCCTGGGCGTGGCCAACGTGGTGGGCCGGCACCGGGCGACCCGGGCGGAAATCCTCGCCAACGTCCGGGAGATCGCCGAGGCGACGCCGTTGCCGGTGAACGCGGACCTCGAGAACGGGTTCGCCGACGACCCGGCCGAAGCGGCGAAGACGATCGCCGCGGCCGCCGACGCGGGCGCGGTGGGCGCGTCGATCGAGGACCACACGGGCGATCGCGCCACGCCGATCTACGAATTCGGGCTGTCGGTGGACCGGGTCCGCGCGGCGGTCGAGACGGCACGGGCGCGTTCGGTGGTGCTGACGGCCCGCTGCGAGAACCTGTGGCTGGGCGTCAACGACCTGGCCGACACGATCAAGCGGCTGCAGGCGTTCGAGGAGGCGGGCGCGGACGTGCTGTACGCGCCGGGCTTGCGGACGCTCGAGGAGATCCGCGCGGTCGTCTCGTCGGTCGGCAAGCCGGTCAACGTGGTGATGGGGTTCGCGGACCCGTCGATCACGCTGGAGCAGCTGGCCGAGATCGGAGTCCGCCGCGTCAGCATCGGCGCGGCGCTGTCCCGGCTGGCGCTGAAGTCCTTCGTGGACGGTGCACGCGAGATGCTCGCCGGGCGGTTCGGGTTCGTCGCCGACCTGCCGCCGGTTTCCGAGCTGCAGCAGGCGTTCCGCTGACCCGGGTGGCGTCCACCCGGGTCAGCGGAGAGCGTCAGCTACAGCCGGACGTCGCTCCGCAGCCTTCGCACGCGTAGCACGAGCCTGCCGGGCGCATCTTCGTTCCGCACGTCATGCACAGCGGGGCGTCCGCCGCCTTGCCCAGGCGCAGCTCCATCAGCTCCGTCGTCGTCTGGGCCTCGCGGTGCGGGTGCTCCGGTTCCCCCGCGTGCGGCTCCGGCGAGGAGTCCACTGTGGTGCTCAGTGCCTCGAGGTCGACGTTCGGCGTGCCGCCGTAGGTGGCCTCGACCTCCGCCGAGCGCTCGTCCGCCGAGAGGATGCCCAGCTGCGAACGCTTTTCGTACGGCAGGTAGTCGAGGGCCAGGCGGCGGAACAGGTAGTCCATCACGCTCGTCGCGATGCGGATGTCCGGGTCGTCGGTCATGCCCGCCGGCTCGAAGCGCAGGTTCGAGAACTTCGAAACGTAGAACTCGAGCGGGATGCCGTGCTGCAGGCCCACCGAGATCGACATCGAGAACGCGTCCATCACGCCGGCCAGCGTCGAACCCTGCTTGCCGAGCTTGACGAAGATCTCGCCGAGGCCGTCGTCCGGGTACGAGCCCGCCGTCAGGTAGCCCTCCGCGCCGCCGACCGTGAACGACACCGTCTGGCTCGGGCGCTTCTTCGGCAGGCGCTTGCGGACCGGCCGGTACTCGACGACCTTCTCCGGTTCGGCGACCGCCGTTTCCTTCTTGGCCGTCGACAGCGGCTGGCCGACCTTGCAGTTGTCGCGGTAGATCGCGAGGGCCTTGAGGCCGAGCTTCCAGCCCTGGAAGTAGATCTCCTCGACCTCTTCGACCGTCGCCGACTCCGGCATGTTGACCGTCTTCGAGATCGCGCCCGACAGGAACGGCTGCACCGCGGCCATCATCCGGACGTGTCCCATCGGCGCGATCGACCGCTCGCCGACCGCGCAGTCGAACACCTCGTAGTGCTCCGGGCGCAAGCCCGGCGCGTCGACGACGTGGCCGTGCTGCGCCACGTACTCGACGATCGCCTCGACCTGCTCGTCCTGGTAGCCGAGCGCGGTCAGCGCGCGCGGCACGGTCTGGTTGACGATCTGCATCGAACCGCCGCCGACGAGCTTCTTGAACTTCACCAGCGAGAAGTCCGGCTCGATCCCGGTGGTGTCGCAGTCCATCATGAAGCCGATGGTGCCGGTGGGCGCGAGCACCGACGCCTGCGCGTTGCGCCAGCCGTGCTTCGTGCCGATGTCGATGCCCTTCTTCCACTCCTCCGTCGCCAGCGCGCGGACCGCGGCGTCGTTGGCGTGGTAGGTGCGGACGAGCTCGTTCGCCGCCGCGTGCTTGCGCATCACGCGCTGGTGCGACTCGGCGTTGCGCGCGTAGCCCTCGTACGCGCCGACGACCTGGGCCAGCTCCGCCGAGCGGCGGTAGGAAACGCCGGTCATCAGCGACGTGATCGCCGCGGCGAGCGCGCGGCCGCCGTCGGAGTCGTACGCGTGGCCCAGCGCCATCAGCAGCGCGCCCAGGTTCGCGTAGCCGATGCCGAGCTGGCGGAACTTGCGCGTGGTGTCGGCGATCGGCTCGGTCGGGAAGTCCGCGAAGCAGATCGAGACGTCCATCGCCGTGATGACGAATTCGACGGCGCGCGCGAACAGCGGCGCGTCGAACGTGCCCTCGGGCGTGACGAACTTGAGCAGGTTCAGCGACGCGAGGTTGCAGCTCGAGTTGTCGAGGTGCATGTACTCGCTGCACGGGTTCGAAGCGGTGATCCGGCCCGACTCGGGGCAGGTGTGCCAGTCGTTGATCGTGCCGTCGTACTGGATGCCGGGGTCGGCGCACTCCCACGCGGCCTGGGCGACGCTGCGGAACAGCTTCTTCGCGTCGGTCCGGTCGATGACCTCGCCGGTGAGCCGGGCGCGCAGGCCGAAGTCGGTGCCGTTCTCGACCGCCTGCATGAACTCGTCGGACACGCGGACCGAGTTGTTCGCGTTCTGGTACTGCACGGAGGAGATGTCCGCGCCGGAGAGGTCCATGTCGAACCCGGCGTCGCGGAGGACCTTGATCTTCTCCTCTTCGCGGGCCTTCGTCTGGACGAATTCTTCGATGTCGGGGTGGTCGATGTCGAGCACGACCATCTTCGCCGCGCGCCGGGTGGCGCCGCCGGACTTGATGGTGCCCGCGGACGCGTCGGCGCCGCGCATGAACGAGACCGGGCCGGACGCGGTGCCGCCGGAGGTCAGCAGTTCCTTGGAGGAGCGGATGCGGGAGAGGTTCAGGCCCGCGCCGGAGCCGCCCTTGAAGATCAGGCCCTCCTCGCGGTACCAGTTGAGGATCGACTCCATGGTGTCGTCGACGGCGAGGATGAAGCAGGCGCTGACCTGCTGCTTCGACGCCGTGCCGACGTTGAACCACACCGGGGAGTTGAAGCTGAAGACCTGGTGCAGCAGCATCCAGGTGAGCTCGTGCTCGAAGATCTCGAGGTCCTGCGGCGAGGCGAAGTAGCCGTGGTCGCGCGCGGCCTTGACGTAGGTCTTCACGACGCGGTCGATGAGCTGCTTGAGGCTGCGCTCGCGCTGCGGGCTGCCGACGGCGCCGCGGAAGTACTTGCTGGTGACGATGTTGGTGGCGTTGACCGACCAGAAGTCGGGGAACTCCACGCCGCGCTGCTCGAAGTTGACCGAGCCGTCGCGCCAGTTCGTCATCACGACGTCGCGCTGTTCCCAGGTCACCTGGTCGTAGGGGTGCTTCCCCTCGGTGGTGAAGACGCGCTTCACGCTCAGCCCGCCGGCTGCCTTGCTCTTCTTGCCGGCGGCCGTGCCGGTCCCGGTTCCCACGGTTTCGGTCATCGGTCGAACCCTCACTCCCGCAGCGGAACGGCTAAGCGCCGTCTGCTCGCTGATCGCTGTCTCCCTGGGCAGCAGAACCCGCTATGGCCTCACGAAGGTCGGCGATCTCCTTCTCGAAGTCCTCGACCGAGGAGAAGGAGCGGTAGACGCTGGCGAACCGGAGGTAGGCGACCCCGTCGAGCTCACGCAGCGGGCCCAGGATGGCCAGGCCGACCTCGTGACTCGGGATCTCCGCCAGCCCGGCGGAGCGGATCGACTCCTCCACGCGCTGCGCGAGCTGCTGCAGCGCGTCGTCGTCGACCGGCCTGCCCTGGCAGGCGCGGCGGACGCCGCTCACCACCTTGTCCCGGCTGAACTGTTCGGTGACCCCGGACCGCTTGACGACGGCGAGCACCATCGTCTCCGAAGTCGTGAACCGCCGTCCGCACGACGCGCACGAGCGCCGCCGGCGGATCGCCTGGCCTTCATCCACCTCTCGGGAGTCGACGACCCGGGAGTCCGCATGCCGGCAGAACGGGCACCTCATCCGCCGATCACCTTCCCCTCCTCGCCGGCTGCCCGCGGTCGACGTCCCCGCGGCCACCATGCACCCCTGCACCTGGTGATCGTTTTGTGGACATCCGGTGGGTAAAAGCCGACCAGCTGTGGACAACTGCTGCCCAGTCTACCCCAACCTGTGGACCAACTACAGCGGTGTAACTACTACATATAGCGGGCGAGCGTAGAACGCGGCGAGGGTGTGCGCAAGCGACGCGGCCGGTGCCGGACCCGCCCGGGTGAGGGCCGGGTGGCGCTTTCCACGGGGGTGGCGCGGCGGCACCGAGGGGCTGCGGGGTGGTCGCCCTGGTCGGAGCCGGGTTGGTCTGTTCGGGTGGCGCGGCGGGGCGCTCTCGCCGGGGGTCCGGACCGGGTGGACGGATCGGCGGTTTCACCGGAGCGGGTGATCTCGTGGACGGTGTTCGCGGCGCTCGACGGGGACAGGACGGCTCGGAACCACCATCCCGGCGGCGGGCCCGGCGCACCACTCGCGCCCGGCAATCACCCCGGCGACGGGCCGGCACACACTCGCCGCCCGGCAACCGTCCCAGCGGCCAACCGGCGCACCACTCGCGCACGGCACCCATCCCAGCGGCCAACCGGCACACACTCACGCCCGGCAACCATCCTGGCGACAGGCCAGCGCAGCACTCACGCCCGCAACCACCCCAGCGGCCAAGCGGCGCACCACTCGCGCACGGCACCCATCCCAGCGGCCAACCGGCACACACTCACGCCCGGCACCCATCCCAGCGGCGAAGCAGCGCACCACTCACGCACGGCAGCCATCGCAGCAACGGCCGAGCACCCGGCTCGGCCGGAGCCATCACCTCGACCGCTCACCCCCGCCCGGGAGCGAGCGGGTGGTCACGGCGCCGAAACCGGGACCGTCAGCGGCAGGCCAGGCACCAGCACGGCATCGTCCAGCCGGTTCAGCTCCTTGATCCGGGCCACGACCGCGCCCGGGTCGCTGTCCGGCGCGAACCTCGCCGCCAGTGAGGAGAGCGTGTCGCCCTGGCCCACCGACACCGTGGCCGTCTGCGCCGGGACCGGCGCGCTCGCCGTGCCGCCGCCGACCAGCCCCAGACCCGTCACCACCAGGCAGCTCGCCACCGCCAGCGCCGCCAGCCACGGCCAGCGCACCGGGACCCGGCGGGGCGCCGCGCAGGGTGCGCCCGCCGGGCGGCGGCCCGCCACGACCCGTGCGCGTGTCGGCGGGCGCTGGACCTCGCCGCGGCGGCCGCGCAGCACGCGGACGGGACGGGGCTGTGCCGGGACCGGGGTCGCCGGGCGGGCGTGCCCGCGTTCGGCCAGAATGGACATCCGAACCTCCTCGAAACCCTGTGTCCGCCCGTTTCCGGGGCCGGTGCCGGCCCGTGGATCAAGGTCGAACAAGCGTTCTATCGAACGCCCGTGCGAAGGTCTACCACCTACCACCGACAAAATCGAGCGGACACGGCGTGTCGATCGAACAGATGTTTGAAATCGTCGTGCCCGGGGGCTAACGTCGGTGACCAGGGCATCTGCCGGGCAGATGCCGCCGGCGAGGCTGCCCGCACCCGGCGGGTGGCGGCCGGCGCGCGATACGTGCAGCGAACGTCTGGGAGGCGACGCAGTGGCGAAGGAGAACAAGGCGGGCAGGACCAGTGGGTCCCCCGGGGGCAGCGTGCACCCCATGCCCGAGGTGTACGACGTGGACGAGACCCTCACCGTCCGCCAGCAGCAGGTCCTCGACGTGATCCGCTCCTGGGTGAGCCGGTTCGGCTACCCGCCGAGCGTCCGCGAGATCGGCGAGGCCGTGGGGCTGACGTCGACGTCGTCGGTGTCGCACCAGCTGCGTGCCCTGCAGCGCAAGGGATACCTGCGCCGGGACGCGAACCGGCCCCGCGCGGTGGGCGTGCTCTCGGCGACCGACGACAACCCCATGGGCATCGAGATGGACCAGCAGCCGGTCATGCCGAAGGCGGCGTACGTGCCGCTGGTCGGCCGGATCGCCGCCGGTGGCCCGGTGCTGGCCGAGCAGGCCATCGAGGACGTGTTCCCGCTGCCGCGGGAGATCGTCGGCGAGGGCGAGCTGTTCCTGCTGAAGGTCACGGGTGACTCGATGGTCGACGCGGCCATCACCGACGGCGACTGGGTCGTGGTCCGCCAGCAGCCGGACGCGGACAACGGCGAGATCGTCGCGGCGATGATCGACGGCGAGGCCACGGTCAAGACGTTCAAGCGCAAGGGCGGCCACATCTGGCTGATGCCGCACAACGAGGCGTACGAGCCGATCCCCGGCGACGACGCCACGGTGCTCGGCAAGGTCGTGGCGGTGCTGCGCCGGTTGTGAGAGGTGCTCCCGGGTTTTCGCACGGCCCGGGAGGTTCACCGGATCGGATGATCTTCGGCTGTGGGGAGCCGGGATCGGGAAGCGAGCCCGGCCGCGACGCGGGGATGGACAGGAAGCCCGGCCCTGTCCGCCACCGCGCCGGCCGAGGTTTCCTTCGCGCGGTGCGCAGGACTGCGCGGCCCGACGGCCGCGCCCCGCACCGCGCGAAGGACGATCCCTGGTGGACACCAGACGGCGCGAGCGGCCCCAAGGCGGACCGCGCTCAGCCCCTCCGGCGGCGCAGCCTGCTGAACCCGAACCAGCCCAGCCCCACCACCGCCACCGCGATCCCCGCCGCCGGCAGCACCGGCACTCCCCCACCGTCCGAACCGGACTCACCGCCCGCGCTCGAAGCCGGCTTCGTGTCCGAAGAAGGCGCAGGCGCCGAGGCGGCCGCCCCACGCACCGCACGGATCGGCTCGCCCACCCCTTCGCTCCCCGACAGCAGCGTCCCGTCGGGGTCGAACGCGATCGCCTCGCCCTGCTTCTCCCCCGGCAACGGGATCCGGACCGGTGTCCGCTGCAACGCGGCCAGCACGTCGCCGTCGGGCGCCGAATACAGATAAGCGTCCGTGTAGGTCCGCAACGCCACGACAGTTCCGTCGGCCGAAGACGCGCCGCCCGTCACCAGCACCGAACCGATCGACCCGACCGGGCCGCCCTGGGTGTCCGTCGTCGCGATCTTCACCGTGCCGACCTTCTCCAGGTTCGTCGGCCCCGGGCTGCCCAACGGCCCCTGCGGCCGGTACACCTTCGCCTCGCCCAGGATGTCCTTGGTGATCAGGTACGGCGTCCCCGCCTTGTCCATGATCAGCGCTTCGGTGTCGTGCTGCCCGTCCGGGTAGGTGAGCCGGTGCAGCGTCAGCTTGCCCGCCGGGCTCAGCTCCAGCAGAGCGACCGTCAGCCGCCCCTTCTTGTTGTCGCCCGTGTCCGACAGCCACAGCGTGCCGTCCGGGGTCCGGGCCAGGTCCTCGACGTCGAAGGGGTCTGTGCGATCCGTCAGGACCTTCTGGACCTTGCAGTCGCGCCCGAGCACGAACACCTGGACCTTGCTGCCGCCGTCGTTGATCGCGTAGAGCTTCGAACCGTCCGACACCAGGCCGGACAGCTCGCCGATGCGCGGATCCTTCATCGTGCACAACGGCTGGGGCGCCTCGGCGGCCGACGCGGGCACCGCCGCGCCCAGCACGGCCATGAAGACGAGAACGACCACCCAGCGCACCCAGCCACCTCCGTAGTGTGCGGACTCCCTGTCCGCACACTACGGAGACGTGTCAGGCCCTGGTCGAGTTGGTCTCGTACTCGCGCAAAGCCGCCGCGAGGTCCGGGCGGACCCGCACCAGCAGGCGCGTGCCGTCCTCGGCGTGCTCCTCCTCGAGCACCTCGCCGTCCGCGTGCGCCCGCGCGACCAGCTCGCCGCGCGAGTAGGGCACCAGGACGTCGACCGTGACCTCCGGCCGCGGCAGGCGGTCGGCGATCACGTCGACGAGCTCCGCGATACCCGCCCCGGTCCGCGCCGACACCGGCACCGAGCCGGCCAGCGCGTGCCGCAGCCGGGCGAGGCTGACCTCGTCGGACGCGTCGATCTTGTTGATCACCAGCAGCTCCGGCGGGAGCGGTTCCTTGCGCTTGCGGGTGATCTCGCCGAGCACCTCGCGCACGGCGCTGACCTGCTCCTCCGGCGCCGGGTCGGACCCGTCCACCACGTGCAGCAGCAGGTCCGCGTCCGCGGCCTCCTCTAGCGTCGAGCGGAACGCGTCCACCAGCTGGTGCGGCAGGTGCCGCACGAACCCGACGGTGTCGGTCAGCGTGTAGCCGCGGCCGTCCGCGGTCTGCGCGCGCCGCGTGGTCGGGTCGAGGGTGGCGAACAGCGCGTCCTCCACCAGCACCCCGGCCCCGGTCAGCGCGTTGAGCAGGCTCGACTTGCCGGCGTTGGTGTAGCCGACGATCGCCACGCTGGGCACCTCGTTGGCCAGCCGCCGCCCGCGCTTGGTCTCGCGGATGGTGTCCATGGCGGCGATCTCGCGACGCAGCTTCGCCACGCGCTTGTTGATCCGCCGCCGGTCGGTCTCGAGCTTCGTCTCACCGGGACCACGCAGGCCGACGCCGCCGTTCGCGCCGCCGGCACGCCCACCGGCCTGCCGGGACAGCGACGCACCCCACCCGCGCAGCCGCGGGATCAGGTACTGCAGCTGGGCCAGCTCGACCTGCGCCTTGCCCTCCTTGGACCGGGCGTGCTGGGCGAAGATGTCGAGGATCAGGGCGGTCCGGTCGATGACCTTGACCTTGACCTTCTCCTCGAGCTGCCGCAGCTGGCCCGGCGAGAGCTCGCCGTCGCAGATCACCGTGTCGGCGCCGGTGGCGGAGACGATGTCCCGCAGCTCCTTCACCTTGCCCGAACCGATGTAGGTGGCCGGGTCCGGCTTCGGACGCCGCTGGATGAGTCCTTCGAGGACCTCCGAGCCCGCTGTCTCGGCCAGGCGCGCCAGCTCGGCCAGCGACGCCTCGGACTGCAGGGCCGTGCCCTCGGTCCACACGCCGACCAGCACGACGCGTTCCAGCCGCAGTTGCCGGTACTCGACCTCGGTGACGTCCTCGAGCTCCGTGGACAGTCCCGCGACGCGCCTCAGTGAAGCGCGGTCCTCGAGCTCCATCTCGCCGGTCGAGGGGTCGTACAGCTCGTCGTCGTGGTCTTCGGTGTGTGTCAGTTCTGTCATCGTGCCTCCATGTTCCCACGTTTCGCCGCGGGAACCGAACTTTTACGTGCTGGGATAGGTGGCGAGGTAGATCGCGGTGCGTTCCGCGCCGGGACGGCGGGGACGCGAACGGAACTCCTCGAGCAGGGCGTTGAGCCGCGTTTCCAACTCCGCCCGTTCCTCGGGGGCCACCTGGACGACCAGGCGCGACTGGTGCACGCCCTCGAATCCGGTCTCGGCGATCTCGGCCAGATAGGCCTCGAGAACCGCCTGTTCCACGCCCTTGTCACCGCATGAGTCGAGTGTCCACGAAAGGCCCGTCGAAAGATACGGGATTTCCTTGGCGCCCCGGGCTCCGCGGCGCGGCGGCTGCGCGGCGAGGAAGCCGGTCTCGACGAGCTTGCGCACGTGGTGCAGCGTCGTCGCCGGGTCCCGGCCGAGCCGCTGCGCGAGCTCCTTGTTCGTCAGCGCCTCCGAGAAGGTCAACCGGATGATGCGCAGCCGTATTCCGGAGGCCAGCGCGGCGGCCTCGGCTTCGGTCGCGGGACGTCGTTTCTCGGGGCGCACGCGGGACAGCTTAGGACGAACAGTGATTGACAGTTTCCAATCACTCCGGCCAGACTCGGGAGCCATGCACAGGGGGTCGCTCTTCCGCCACGCCGACTTCAGGCGGCTCTTCGCCGGTGACACGGCCAGCCAGTTCGGCGTGTTCATCGGGAACACCGCCGTCCCGCTGCTGGCCGCGGTGACACTGGCCGCGACGCCGTTCGAGATGGGCCTGCTCACCGCGGCCGAGACGCTCGCGTTCCTGCTGATCGGGCTGCCCGCGGGCGTGTGGGTCGACCGGATGCGCCGCCGCCGGGTCATGCTCACCGCCGACTTCGCCAGGGCGGCGCTGCTGCTGAGCGTGCCGGTCGCCTGGTGGGCGGGGGTGCTGACGCTCGCCCAGCTGCTCGTCGTCGTGTTATTCGTCGGCATCGCGACGGTGTTCTTCGACATCGCCTACCAGTCGTACCTGCCCTCGCTCGTCGGCCGGGAGCACCTCCTCGAGGGCAACGCCAAGCTGCAGGCCGTCCAGTCGACCGCGCAGATCGCCGGGCCGAGCGCGGCCGGCGTACTGGTCCAGCTGGTGACCGCGGCGAACACCGTGCTGGTCACCGGCCTCGGCTTCCTCACCTCGGCGCTGTGCCTGGCGCGGATCCGCGCGGCGGAGCCCGCGCCGCGGCGCGACGGCCACGCCCGGCTCCTCCCGCAGATCGCCGAGGGCCTGCGGTTCGTCTTCTCCGACAAGCCGTTGCGGGCGATCGTGGGCACCACGGCGACGGCCAACTTCTTCAACGGCGCGTTCGTCGCGGTGCAAGTGCTGTTCCTGACGCGGACCGTCGGGCTGCCGCCGGCCGCGGTGGGCGCGCTCATGGCCGTCGGCGGCGCCGGCGGCATCCTCGGCGCGGTCTGCTCCGGCGCGGTCACCCGCCGGGTCGGCCAGTCCCGGGCGATCTGGCTGGTCCCGCTGGTCACCGCGCCCGGCTACCTGCTGGTCCCGCTCGCCGCGCCGGACTGGCGGCTCGGGCTCTCCGGGTTCGGGCTCGTCTTCAGCGGGTTCGGGATCATCATCTACAACATCGCGCAGGTCTCCTACCGGCAGGCGATCTGCCCGGACCGGCTGCTCGGCCGGATGAACGCGAGCGTGCGGTTCGTCGTCTGGGGCACCATCCCGCTCGGCGGCCTGCTCGGTGGCGCGCTCGGCGAGGGACTCGGGCTGCGCGGCGCGATCTGGGTCGCCGCCGCCGGCGAGGCCGCCGCGGTCCTGTGGGTCGTGTGCTCGCCGTTGCGGCACATGCGCGACCTGCCGACCGAAGCGAAAAGCGGTTCTCCCGCCGCCTAGAGTTGCTTCATGAGTACCCCACACGAGCGCCCACGAGTCCCGGACAAGGTCGGTGTCGACGGTCTGGAGGCCAAGTGGGTACCCGTATGGGAATCCACGGGTGCCTACCGCTTCGACCGGACGAAGACCCGGGAAGAGATCTATTCGATCGACACTCCCCCGCCGACGGTCAGCGGGTCGCTGCACATCGGGCACGTCTTTTCCTTCACCCACACCGACGTCCTCGCGCGGTTCAAGCGGATGCGCGGGCTCGAGGTGTTCTACCCGATGGGGTGGGACGACAACGGCCTGCCGACCGAACGCCGCGTGCAGAACCACTTCGGCGTCCGCTGCGAGCCGTCGCTGCCCTACGACCCGGACTTCCGCGCCCCGGAGAAGCCGGGCAAGGACGTCGTCGCGATCTCGCGGCGCAACTTCATCGAGCTGTGCGAGTCGCTGACCGAGACCGACGAGCAGGTCTTCGAGCACCTGTGGCGGCAGGTCGGGCTCTCGGTCGACTGGACGCTGACCTACCAGACGATCGGGCACGAGTCGCGGCTGATCTCGCAGCGCGCGTTCCTGCGCAACCTCGACCGCGGCGAGGCGTACCAGGCCGAAGCGCCGACGCTCTGGGACGTGTCGTTCCGCACCGCCGTCGCCCAGGCCGAGCTGGAGGACCGCGAACGCCCTGGCGCCTTCCACGACCTCGCGTTCACCGGCCCGGACGGCGCCGACGTCGTGATCGCGACGACCCGGCCGGAGCTGCTTCCGGCGTGCGTCGCGCTGGTGGCGCACCCCGACGACGAGCGCTTCGAGCCGCTCTTCGGCAAGACCGTGCGGACGCCGGTGTTCGGCGTCGAGGTGCCCGTGGTGGCGCACCACCTGGCGGACCCGGAAAAGGGCCGCGGCATCGCGATGGTGTGCACCTTCGGCGACACCACCGACGTCACGTGGTGGCGCGAGCTGCGCCTGGCGACGCGGGTGGTGCTGGGCCGCGACGGCCGGTTCCTGCCCGACGCGCCGCCGGGCGTGCCCGCGGAGGCGTACGCGCCGCTGGTGGGCAAGACCGTCCACACGGGACGGGAAATCCTGGTGCGGCTGCTGCGCGAGGCCGGTGCCCTGCGGGGTGAGCCGCGGCCGATCACGCACTCGGTGAAGTTCTACGAAAAGGGCGACAAGCCGCTGGAGATCGTCGCCAGCAGGCAGTGGTACCTGCGCAACGGCGGCAACGACTCCGCGTTCCGGGAGAAGATGCTGGCCCGCGGCGAAGAGCTGAACTGGGTGCCCAGGCACATGAAGGTGCGCTATTCGTCGTGGGTGGAGAACCTGGCCGGCGACTGGCTGATCAGCCGCCAGCGCTTCTTCGGCGTGCCGATCCCGCTGTGGTACCGCCTCGACGAACACGGCGAGCCCGACTACGACGCGCGCTTGCTGCCGGACACCCTGCCGGTCGACCCGAGCAGCGACGTCCCGCCCGGGTTCACCGAGGACCAGCGCGGCGTTCCGGGCGGCTTCGTGGCCGATCCGGACGTGATGGACACGTGGGCGACGTCGTCGCTGACGCCGCAGATCGTCGGCCGGTGGAGCCTCGACGACGACCTCTTCGCGCGCGTGTTCCCGATGGACCTGCGGCCGCAGGCGCACGAGATCATCCGCACCTGGCTGTTCTCGACGGCGGTGCGCGCGGAGCTGGAGCACGGTGTGCTGCCGTGGCGGGCGGCGTCGATCGCGGGCTGGGTGCTCGACCCCGACCGCAAGAAGATGTCGAAGTCCAAGGGCAACGTGACGACTCCGGTGGACATGCTCGAGCGCTTCGGTTCGGACGCGGTGCGGTACTGGGCGGCGAGCGCGCGTCCCGGCGTCGACACGGCGGTGGACGAGGGCCAGATGAAGGTCGGCCGCAGGCTGGCGACGAAGCTGCTCAACGCGAGCCGGTTCGTGCTGGGCCTCGGCGTGCCCGCTCCGGACGCGGTCGCCACCGAGCCGTTGGACCGGGCCCTGCTGGCGTCGCTGGCCGTCGTCGTCGAGCAGGCGACCGCGGCGCTGGAGGCTCTCGACTACGCCCGGGCGCTGCAGGTGACGGAGACGTTTTTCTGGACGTTCTGCGACGACTACGTCGAGCTGGTGAAGGGCCGCGCGTACGGCGACCTGGGTTCCGCGGCCGCCTCGTCGGCGCAGGCGGCGCTGGTGACGGCGTTGTCGGCGGTGCTGCGGCTGTTCGCGCCGTTCCTGCCGTTCGCGACCGAGGAGGTCTGGTCGTGGTGGCAGGAGGGCTCGGTGCACCGGGCGCCGTGGCCCGTCGCCACGGCCGTCGAAGGCGACCCGGAACTGCTTACGTTGGCGGGCGAGGTCATCGCGGCGGTGCGGCGGGCGAAGACGGACGCGAAGGTGTCGATGCGGACGGCCGTGGAAATGCTGACCGTGACCGGACCGGCCGAGGTACTGGTCCGGTTCGCGGCCATCGAGCCGGACATCCGCGTCGCCGGGGCGATCGCGGACGTCGAAACCCGCGAAGGCGACTTCGCGATCGAAGCGAAGATCGGCGGCTGACCCGGTGGGCCCGGCGGAATTCCTGCCGCGGAAACGGGAATTCCGCCGGGCCGGACCGTTAATCTCTCGCCATGAGTACGGATGCGCCGGGCGGGCAGCGTCCCGCGGCGACCGGAGACGAGTTCGCGTTCGCCGCCGCTGACCTGCTGCGACCGTTCCGGCCCCTGGTCCAACCGGCTGCGGCCGAGGTGTCCCCCGAGCCCGCGCGGCAGCTGGCGGACTCCATCGGACGCGCGATCGACGGGTTCTGGCCCTGGGTCGAACGCACGGCCAGGGCCTCGGGCAAGCGGGTCGACGAGCTCCACCGGCGGGCCGCTCCGCCGAACTGGGTCGCCGACGGCAAAGCCGACGTCGACTACTTCGCGGCCGTCCGGCTCTCGCTGGCGCACGGCGTTCCCCTGGCGTGGGTGCCCGACCCGGAAACCGTCAAGCTGCTCCTGGCCGCGCACGACGACGAGGCGGTCTCGGTCCACGACGTTCTCGTCGACCGGTGCGAGCCGATCCTCGACCACTGCGACAGCCGCCTGGACGAGCTGGACCGGGTCCCCGCGGCGGCACCGTCGGTCCGGGTCGCCCGGGAAGCGGTCCAGGCACTTCGCCTCGATCTTCCGTCACCGGCTCAGTCCGCGGCCGCGAACCTCGTCGACGAGCTCGTCCGCACCGCGTTCACGATCGTCTACGGCGATCGGCACAGCCACGCCCCGGCGCTGAGCCGCGTCCAGACGTTGTCGGAACGCGCCCGCAGCGCGGGGTTGTCCTTCTTCGCTTCGCTCGGCATCTTGCGCGAACTGGCCACCGTGATGCCCTTGCTGAACGCCATGACACCGTGGTCGCCGGGGAGCGGCACGCCCGCCCCGACGAGTTTCAGCCGGCACGTGACCAGCCACCACATCACCGCGCCGGGCCAGGTCACGCGCACCAACGCGCTCGTGGCGGTGCTGACGGCCGTTTCCCTGCTCTGCCAGGAGCACGACTCGCACTGGCACACCTGGAAGATCCTGAACGCCCTCGAAACCGGCTGACGCCGTCAGGAACCGGCGGCGGCCCACCAGGCTTCGTCGATCTCGCCGCGCGCCACGATCTCCGCCGGGCCCGACAGCGTCGAGCCGCCCCGGGACACCGTCACCGACACCCGCCCGCCCGGGATGTCCACTGTGGACGCTCCGGTGTCCGTGCCCGCGAGGTGGAACGCCGCCGCCACCGCGGCGACCGTGCCCGTTCCGCACGCCCGGGTCTCCCCCACCCCGCGCTCGTGGACGCGCATCCGCAGCGCGCCCTCGCCGAGGCGGTTGACGAACTCGAGGTTGACCCCGTGCGGGAAGACGTCGTGGTCGAAGTCGGGCTGGTCGCGCAGGTCCAGGTCCGCCACGTCCTCGTCGATCAGCGACACCAGGTGCGGGTTGCCCACGTTCACCGCGACGCCCGAGAACGGCCGGCCGGCCACCACCGTCACCGACGTGCCGGTGATCGTCGCCGGGCCCATCTGGACCGTCACCGAGCGGTCCGGGTGCACCACGAGCGGGCGGTCGCCCGCGCGCGTGCCGATGACGAACTCGCCCGCGGTCTCCAGGCCGGCGTCGACCAGGTAGCGGGCGAACACGCGGGTGCCGTTGCCGCACATCTCGGCGATCGACCCGTCGGCGTTGCGGTAGTCCATGAACCACTCGCCCGCGGACGGCTCGTCGATCGCCGCGGCGCGGACCACCCGCAGCACTCCGTCGGCGCCGAGGCCGCGGTGGCGGTCGCACAGCGCGGCGACCCGGGCTTCGGTCAGCTCGAGGCGGCCCGCCGGGTCGGGGAGCAGCACGAAGTCGTTCTGCGTGCCGTGCCCCTTGAGGAACTCGATTCCGCCCATGGGGGCAGATTACCGGCCCAGGGTATCCAGGACGCGCGCGGCCAGCCCCGGCTCGGCGCCGTCGAACCAGTGGATCCGCTGGTCGCGCCGGAACCAGGAGCGTTGCTTCCGGACGAAGCGCCGCGTCGCCTGCGCCGTCGCCTCGGCGGCCGCCTCGAAGTCGCCGTCGCCGTCCAGTTCGGCGAGCACCTGCTGGTAGCCGAGCGCCCGCGACGCCGTCTTCCCGTCGCGCAGCCCGCGCTTCTCCAGCTCTCGCACTTCGTCGACCAAGCCGGCCTCGAACATCCGCCGGACGCGCTCGTTCACGCGGTCGTCGAGCTCCTCGGGCGCGCGGTCGACGCCGAGCACGACCGTGCCGTAGCGGGCGGGCCCCGGCTTGGGCAGGTTGGCCGAGAACGGCTCGCCGGTGATCTCGATGACCTCCAGCGCACGCACGATCCGGCGCGTGTTCGTCGGCAGGATCGCGGCCGCGGCGGCCGGGTCGCGTTCACCCAGCCGGGTGTACAACGCGGGCGTGCCGAGCTGCTCGGCTTCCGCGTCGAGCCGGGCCCGGACGACCGGGTCGGTGCCGGGGAACCGCAGGTCGTCGAGCACCGCCTGGACGTAGAGGCCGGACCCGCCGGCCAGCACCGGCACCCGGCCGGCGGCCAGGAGCCGCTCGATCTCGGCGCGCGCGTGCCGCTGGTAGGCCGCGACGGACGCCGTCTCGGTCACGTCCAGGACGTCGAGCAGGTGGTGCGGGACGCCGCGGCGCTCGGCCTCGGTGGCCTTCGCGGTGCCGATGTCCATGCCCCGGTAGAGCTGCAGGGCGTCGGCGTTGACGACTTCCCCGCCCAGTTCCAGCGCCAGCTCGACGGCGAGCGCGGTCTTGCCGGTGGCCGTCGGCCCGACCACCGCGAGCGGGACGACGGGGCTGTTCACGGCGGCTGACGATACCGGCGGGCCGATCGAGAGCGTCCACCGGAAGTAGGATCACGAGCTTCGAGTGGCTCATCCGGTACCACGATGCGCGCTGAGCTGCTTGAATGCCGACTGGAGGCCGTAGCATCCGAGCACGGCCCGTGACGACCGCATTACCCGGCCCCGCTTCCGCGGCGGGGCGCCCGCGCGAGCGGGCGTACAGGCGATAAGGAGCCTGCGATGGCCCAGGAGAACACTTCCACCGGTACCCCGGCCCCGCACCCGGTGCCGCACGCGCTGCACGCCGGGCACGCCGCCCCGCCCGTGCCGCCCGCCGAACCCACCCCGTCGACCTGGGGCCGGATCGACGACGAGGGCACCGTCTACGTCATCACCGCCGAGGGGGAACGCGCCGTCGGCGTCTGGCAGGCAGGCAGCCCCGACGAAGGTCTCGTGCACTACGCCCGCCGCTTCGACGACGTGCGCACCGAGGTCGAGCTGCTGGAGACCCGGCTGGGGTCCGGTGCCGGCGACCCGAAGCACGCGTTGTCGAGCGCCACCCAGATCCGCGACGGGCTGGCCGAGGCCGCGCTGGTCGGCGACCTGGCCGCGCTCGCCGCGCGGCTGGAGTACGTCATCGGGCACGCCGAGAAGGCGCTGGCCAGCGCGAAGGCGGAGCGCGAAGAGGCACGCGCGGCCGCCGTCGCCCGCAAGCAGGAGCTGGCCGAAGAGGCCGAGAAGATCGCCGCCGACTCCACCCAGTGGAAGGCGGCGGGCGACCGGCTGCGCGCGATCCTCGACGAGTGGAAGACGGTCAAGGGCGTCGACCGCAAGACCGACGACGAGCTGTGGAAGCGGTTCTCCAAGGCCCGGGAGGCGTTCAACCGCCGCCGCGGGTCGCACTTCGCCGAGCTGGACAAGCAGCGCGCGTCGGCCAAGCAGCGCAAGGAAGAGCTCATCGCCGAGGCCGAGGCCATCAGCGAGTCCGAGGACTGGGGCGAGACCGCCGGCCGCTACAAGGACCTGATGACCGAGTGGAAGGCCGCCGGGCGCGCGCCCAAGGACAGCGACGAGGCGCTGTGGCAGCGGTTCCGCGCGGCGCAGGACAAGTTCTTCGCCCGCCGGTCCGCGGTGTTCTCCGAGCGCGACGCCGAGTTCACGCAGAACGCGGCCCGCAAGGAAGAGCTCCTGATCGAGGCCGAGAAGATCGACGCGGCGGCCAACCTGGAGGCGGCGAAGAGCGCGCTGCGCAAGATCCAGGAGCAGTGGGACGAGATCGGCAAGGTCCCGCGCGAGCGCATCCGCGAGCTGGACGGCCGGCTGAAGGCGGTCCAGGACGCCGTGAAGTCGGCGGAGGACACCCGCTGGCGCCGCACGGACCCGGAGGCGCAGGCCCGGGCCGCGCAGTTCCGGGAGCGGGTGGAGCAGTTCGAGTCGCAGGCCGCGAAGGCGCGTGCCGCCGGGGACGAGCGCCGGGCCAAGAAGGCCGAGGAGCAGGCCGCCCAGTGGCGGGAGTGGCTGCAGGCCGCCGAGGCGGCGGTCGCCGACCGCTGAGGTTTCGGGCCGGCTTGTCCACATCACGGTGGTGTTGTGGACAAGCCGGCCGCTCGGCCGCGTTTCCCCTTTTTTCGTCGGTCGGCGCCGATACGCTGGAAGCGGGGCCGGCCCCCCAGGGAGGGCGGGGGCTCCGGCAAGGTCGAAGCGCTCTTTTGCTGGTGTTTCACCGGCCCGAACGGCAGGCTGACGGCCGGATCTGCACCCTCATCCAGACCTTCCCCGCCGCCCCGATCCGAAGCCGGAACACGGCCGGTGGTGTCGGGTTGCCGGAACCCTGCCAGGGAGGGCGGGGTCGTGGCGGCCCTCGGGTAATCGGACGGTTAACGGGTCACCCGAAGCGGTCCCGTCGCCACCACGACCGGGGGTTTCGGGGAGCTCTCCGCGGCTGCCGGTGCTCCACTTCGATCATGACCAGGACACTTCTCAGCGCCAGAAGGACCCTCTCCGCGCTGGCGATCGGCATCGCTGTCGCCGGGCTCGCCCCGGCTCTCGCCGCCCCGGCCGTCGCCGCGCCGGTCGCCGCCTCCGCCGAGGCCGGCAAGGGCAAGGTGAAGCTCGACGGCAAGCTCGGCAAGGACCACGTCAAGGTCAACGAAAAAGTCGACCTCAAGGGCAACCTCAAGGTGCTCGACGCGGCCCGCACCGACGGCACCCAGACGCTCGAAACCGTCATCGTGCAGCAGCTGCAGGCGGGTGTCTGGGTCAACCTCGCCGACACGACCTGCCGGCCGAACGGGGGCTTCACGTTCAGCCTCAGCTTCAGCCTGAGCGCCACGGTCTCGCTGCGGCTCTACCACCCCGAAACGACGCTGTACGCCGCCGCGTACTCGTCGAGCACGCTCACCCTCCGGGTGGGCTGAGTCCTCAGGAGCGCGAGAACGCGGTGCGCATCCACTGCACCGCGAGGCAGATCATCGCGATCCAGGCGATGATCAGGCCGTAGCCGGGTCCGCCGCCCGCGGCTCCGCTGGCGTGCGACGACTGCTGCGACCAGATGGCCAGCAGCCCGTCCACCGAAGCGAACCAGCCGCCGGCGGCGCACACCCAGGCCAGCCACCACCGGCGCGTCACCAGCGCCAGCGCCGAGGCGAGGATGCCGACGCCGGTCGACGTCGCCGCGAACAGCTGCGGGATGCCGCCGCCCTCGCCGGCCAGCACCTGCCAGCCCGCCTTGTCGCCGACCCACGGCAGGATCAGGCAGATCAGCAGCACGAACGTGAACACGGCGATCGTGAACCCGCGCCGGCCGAGCTCGACCGTGCGCGAGGCGCGGTTGCCCACCTCGTCGATCTCGGCGGCCAGCTCGGCCAGCTCGCCGTTGCCCTTGGACTCCGTCACAGCGCACACCCGCTCACCGGCTCGGGCTGAGCGGCCGGGGCACCGAAGCCCGGCAGTCCCAGCGTGACGCCGCTCGTCTTCGGCTTCAGCCCGGCCTCCGCGTTGTCGCCGGCCCGCGTCCGCCGGTGGGACAGCAGGTCGCCGTCGGCCACCAGGTGGTGCGGCGCGCCGTAGGTGACGACCGTCTCGACGACGTCGCCCGGGCGCACCGCGCGGTCGACGTGGGCGCCGGTCGGCGTGAAGTGCACCAGCCTGCCGTCGCGGGCGCGGCCGCTCATCCGGTTCGTCTCGGCGTCCTTGCGGCCCTCGCCCTCGGCGACGAGCAGCTCGACCCGGCGGTCGACGATCTTCTTGTTCTCTTCCCAGGAGATGGCGTTCTGCAGCTCGACCAGGCGTTCGTAGCGTTCCTGGACGACCTCCTTGGGCAGCTGGTCCGCCATCGTCGCGGCGGGCGTCCCGGGGCGCTTCGAGTACTGGAAGGTGAAGGCGCTGGAGAAGCGGGCCTGCTCGACGACGTCCAGCGTGGCCTGGAAGTCCTCCTCGGTCTCCCCGGGGAACCCGACGATGATGTCGGTGGTGATGGCCGCGTCCGGCATCGCCGCGCGCACCTCGTCGAGGATCTTCAGGAAGCGCGCCGACCGGTAGGACCGCTTCATTTCGCGCAGCACCCGGTCCGACCCGGACTGCAGCGGCATGTGCAGCTGGTGGCAGACGTTCGGCGTCTCGGCCATCGCCTCGATGACGTCGGAGGTGAACGCGGCCGGGTGCGGCGAGGTGAAGCGCACGCGCTCCAGGCCGTCGATGGCACCGGTCGCGCGCAGCAGCTTGCCGAAGGCGAGCCGGTCGCCGAACTCGACGCCGTAGGAGTTCACGTTCTGGCCGAGCAGCGTGACTTCGAGCACGCCCTCGGCGACGAGCGCCTCGACCTCGCTGAGGATCTCGCCGGGCCGCCGGTCGCGCTCCTTGCCGCGCAGGGCGGGCACGATGCAGAAAGTGCAGGTGTTGTTGCACCCGACGGAAACGGACACCCAGCTCGCGTAGGACGACTCGCGCTTCGCGGGCAGCGTCGAGGGGAAGGTCTCGAGGGACTCGAGGATCTCGACCTCGGCCTCGGCGTTGTGCCGCGCGCGTTCGAGCAGCGTCGGCAGCGACCCGATGTTGTGCGTCCCGAAGACGACGTCGACCCAGGGAGCCCGCTTGACGATCTCCCCGCGGTCCTTCTGCGCGAGACACCCGCCGACGGCGATCTGCAGACCGGGGTTGGCGACCTTGTCCGGGCGCAGGTGGCCCAGGGTGCCGTAGAGCTTGTTGTCGGCGTTCTCCCGCACGGCGCAGGTGTTGAACACGATCAGATCGGGCTTGGCCCCGTGGTCGACGGGGACGTACCCGGCGTCTTCGAGCTGCCCGGCGAGGCGCTCGGAGTCGTGTACGTTCATCTGGCAGCCGAAGGTGCGGATCTGGTACGCCCTGGGTGCCTGTGTCTCGGTCATCGCAGTCCAGGGTAACCCCCGCCTCACCAGGCAAAGCCGCCGCCCGCTGAGCCGGTCGTGCATGCCCGGCAAACGACTCACCGGCAGCCGGCCCTGTCAGCGGCCGCATACCCGCGGAGGACAACCCGACCCGATCGCTATCGCCGATGGTGGCTCCGGAGGGTACGCAACCGGATACAGCGAGAGTGACAGGGTGCCAACCTGGCGCTTCGGAGCTCAGGCCGGTGTCGGCTCCAAGGTGGTATAGCCCGTTACCTGTGCCGGCACGTGCAGCTCTCCCGTGGCCGCGCCGGACAAGATCAGCGAACTGGTCAGCGTCCGCGCGAACTCGCGGATCACGCGGCGGGGCGTCACGCCGGTCCGGCTCAGGTACGCGCGATGGGTGCCGATCCGGCTCATCGTCGTCCGGTCGGCGTCTCCGATGCCGAAGGCGATCATCCGCGGACGCGCCGGCCAGCTCTCGTCCACGAGTCTCGCGTGTGCGGCGGGCCAGTCCGCGTGATCGGTCGGCTGTCCGTCGGACAGGAAGAACACGGCAGGTCGGTACACCGAGCACGATTCGGTCTGAAGCCGCTCGACATCGCGCTCGATCGTTGTGCGGAGAGTGGTGAACACCGCCTTGAAATTGGTCTCCGCTCCGCCTCTGAGCCGCGGCTTGTCGACTCTTTCCGGTCTCCAGGAGAGGGGGGCGACGACGCGGGCTTCACGAGAGAAGCCGATCATCCCCAACCGCGCCCGACCGGCCAGAGCCGGATCCGTGCGGACGACCCGGTACACGTCGTCGAGACAGTCGTTCAGCAGGTCCAGATGATCTGCCATCGAGTAGGACTCGTCGCAGACCACGTAGAAGGGCAGGACTCGATCGGGCATCGGGTTCTCCAGGGGTCGGGGAAGGCGGTGGTTCGCCGTGATCGCGGGACTCGCTCGCCGCTACGCAGGACCGCACCTCGCAGTACCCGCGGACTCTTCGGAAAGTCTCACATCCCGGCTTGGACGAGGCATGGACCGCTCATGGACTTCGAACGCCGGTTCAGGACACGAAAGGACGGAAAGTTGACGAAAAGTGGACCGCCACCCCAACGTGTTTTCGCGCCCCGCAGGGATCGGTTTCACTGAGAGTGTCGTGACACCGCGTCGGAGGAGGCGGCATGGAAGTACTCCTGTTGGGTCCGTTCGAACTGCGAACGAACGGCCATCCCGTCGAGCTCGGTGACCTGCAGCAGCGGTACATCCTCGCCGTCCTCGTCCTGCACGCGAACCGGCCGGTATCGGCCGAGCGGCTCACCGAGATCGTCTGGAACGGAGTGGACAAGCCGAAGACGAATCTGGTGCCCGGCTACGTCGCGCGCCTGCGGAAGATCCTCGAAAGATCCGAGCCGGCCGATCGCCCGGTGATCGAACGCGTCGCTACGGGATACATCCTTCGGATCGCGCCCGAGCGGATCGATCTCGTTCGCTTCCTCACCCTTCGCGACCGGGCGCAGAACTGCTCCGATCGCGCGCAGCGGCTCGCCTTGCTGCGCGAGGCCGCCGGGCTGTGGCACGGCCGATACCTGGAGGACCTCGACCGCGAACGCGTCGGCTCGACCGATCTGTTTTCCCCCGAAGAGGCGTACTTCGATGTCCTGGGGGACCTCTCCGAGCTGGAACTAGCCGAGGGGAACCACCGGTGGGTCCGCGACCGGCTGCGGCAAGTGGTGAGCGCCGAACCGACGCGGCATCGGCTCGCCGGACTGCTGGTGCGAGCGTTGGTCGCCAACGGCGACCGCGTGCAGGCCATGAACGTCTACCACGACACGCGGACGGCGCTGAACGACTACGGCATGGACGTGCCGATCGAGCTGCGGCGGCTGGCGAAGCTGGCTCAGCTGACCGGCCGGCGTGTGCTGCTGCCCGGCCGACCTCCCCGCTTCGGGGGCCGAGGGGACGAACTGGCGACGATCGAGTCGCGGATACTCGTCGCGGCCGCCGCTCAGCGATCGGCGACGCTGTGGATCAGCGGGATGCCGGGGATCGGCAAGACCGCTCTCGCCGTTCAGGCGGCCTACCTTCTGCGGGAACGCTTTCCCGACGGCCAGGTGCTGATTCAGCTCGACGGCTTCACCCCGGGCGTCGCGCCGGTGACGACCGAGGACGCTCTGGCCAGTCTTCTGACGGCGCTCGGAATGCCACCGGAACAGCACCCACCGACGATCAGCCAGCGCATCGCCTGTTACCAGGCCGCATTGGCGGGAACGCGCACGCTCGTCGTACTGGACAACGCAGCGGGCGAAGAGCAGACGCAGCAGCTCCTGCCGGCCGAACCCGGATGTGCCGCGCTGATCACCAGCAGGCGAACCGGAGGTGTGGACATCGCCGACGAAATCCAGCTGGGGCCGCTGCGTCCGGAAGCGGCCATCGAGCTGTTCCACGGGCTGATCGGCGTCGATCGGGTCCGGAGTGAGCCGGCGCTCGTCGACAGCCTCGTGGCACGGTGCGGATACGTCCCCCTCCCCATCAAGATGCTGGCCGCACAGTTGCGGTTGCACAGCTCATGGTCGCTCGCCGACCTGACAGCGCTGGTCGACGAGTCGGGACCGTGGCGGGACGCACCCGGGTTGGCCGGGCGAGCCGCCGGCGCCTGCGCGGTGTCCTACGGACAGCTCGACGAGCTCGAACGACGGCTGTTCCGCCTGTTCGGGCGATTGCCGGGGCACGACTTGACCGTGCCCGCCGCGGCCGCGCTCGTGGGGACCGGCCTCTCGCAGGCACAAGAACTGCTGGACGGCCTGCTGGGTGCGAGCCTGCTGGAGGAGCCCGTGCAGGGGCGGTACCGGATCCTCGATCCGCTCAAGGAATACGCGGGCGGCCTCCACACGCCGGCGAACGCGGACACCGACCGGCTCGAACCCCTTCTCGACTTCTACCTGGTCTCGACCGCCAACGCGATGCGTGCCGCCTACCCGTTTGACCAGGACCGGCAGCCCGCCATCCGCCGTGACTGTGCTTCCGCGGTGCGCTTCGGCGACAACCGGACGGCCCTGACCTGGTTGTCGCAAGAACGACTGAACCTGCTCGCGGCGATCAGGTACGCGGCGCGGCACGACCACCTCGAGCACACCTGGCAGCTGGCCGTGCTCTTGTGGCGCTACTACTACGCGGGCGGGCTCCTCGAGGAATGGACCGAGACGCTCGAGCTCGCCCGGAAGGTCCTCGAGACCGAGCCGGCGAGCCGGCCGGGACTCGCCTACGTCCTGCTGCGGCTGGCCGGTGCCCATCGGACAGCCGGCCGGGCCGCGCCCTCGCTCGAATTGGCCACCGAAGCCTTGCGGCTCTCGACCGAACTGGGCGAGGAGCTCGGCCAGGCCGGCGCGCTGTGCGCCATCGCGACCGTGCACGCGGACCGGGGCGACAACGCTTCGGCGATCACTCACTACGAGTCTGCGCTGACGAAGTACGAGCACATCGGGAACCTCCGCGGACAAGCCCACGTGCTCAGCAACATCGGGCAGCTCCACGAGCTGCGGGGCGATCTCGAGCTCGCCGAGGTACGGCTGATCGCGGCCGCGGCCCTGCTGCGCAGGCTGGACCACACCCAAGGCCTCGCCCATACCTTGGACAACCTGGGCGTGGTGCGGCGACGGCTGGGCCGCCACGCCGACGCACTGGCGAACCACGAAGAAGCCCGGGCGCTGGCCGAGGAGGTGGGCGACCGCAGCTGCCAGGCCTACGCGCTCAGCAACATCGGTGTGGTGCACCGCCTCGAACGACGGCTCGATGACGCCATCCGCCACCACGAACTCGCGCGTGCCGTGGCCGACACCGTCGCGGAGCCCGGCCTTCGCATCCAGCTCTACTTGGATCGGGCGGCGACCCAGCTGGTCCGCGGGGAGTGCGGCCAGAGCCTCACGTCCTGCCTCGCGGCACTGGACCTCGCCCGCGGAACCGGTGACCGGGGCAAGCAGGCTCACGCCCATCGCGGCGCCGCACGGGTGCTGCACCGGACCGGCGAACACGCCGCTGCCGCCGGGCACTGGCGCGCCGCGCTCGCGGCTTTCGACGGACTCGCGTGGGCGGAGGCGGACGAAGTTCGAGCCGAAGTGGCCGGGTACCGGTGCGGATGCACCGCGACGGGCTAGGTGGGCCGGACGCTGTCGACCTTCAGCGCGACAGCCAGTTCGGGCAGCAGCTCGCGCACCGCCCAGTGGTTGTGCCACCGTGCGAGCGTGCGCGAAAGCTGACGGAGATCGATCCGCACGGTGGCGGAGTCGACGTGCGCCGCGTTCGCGAGTACTTCGCGGGCGAGCGAGCAGGCGTGCTCGATCTCACCGTTGGCGGCGTGCGCCAACGCGCGACGCGCCCCGAAGCGGGCGCGGGCCCTCCGCGCGTCCGCGGCGATACCGGGCAGCTCCCGGTCCAAGATCTCCGCGGCTTCGGCGGGGCGGCCGAGGTCGTAGAGCGACCAGCCCTCGGCCAGCGCGACTTCGTCGACAACGCTGGCGGAACCGAGCACCGGGCCCGGCGCCGGGGACGGCGTACCTTCGGACAGATGCATCCTCGCGCGTTCCAGTGCGCGTAGGTAGTCGTCGGGAGCACCGGCCAGCGCGTGGCCCTGCGCTTCACACCGGGCCGCGAGTCCGAGGATCCGCGAACCGGCCGACCGATCCGCCTGAGCACGCAAAGCCAATTCGACAGTGCTGAGTGAATCCTGCTTGTACAGCGCGAGTTCCGCCTGCCGGACCAGCGCGTAACTGCCCAGGTGGCGATCCCCGCCGGAAGCCGCGAAGTCCACCGCCTTCGCGGTCCACCAGGCGGCGGCCCGGTCGTCTCCGGCTTCTTGGCTCATCCAGCCCGCGTACTCCGCGGCGCGCGAAGCGTGGATGAGCAATTCGTCGCGCACTTCGGGCGCGACCGCACCGCCCGCGAGGGCACGCACCGTGTGCACGTGGGCGACGACCTGTGGCAGAACGATGCCCGGACGGCTCGTGGTGCCAAGCCTGCGGTAGTGGTCGAACGCGCCGCGCAGACCTGCGATCGTCGTGGGGTCCACCACCGATCGGGCGCCGCCGGTCAGCGCGTATCCCACCGCGATACCGAATCCGGCGAGGACCTGCCGCCGCGGGAGGCGGTGGAATCCGGACGTCCCTTCGGCATCCATCACCATCACCCAAACTTCCTCGGTCGATCCGTCGTAGCCGGCTTCGGATTCGGCTTCGGTCTCGGGTCGAAGCTCCGGCCTCGCGGACATGATCATCGCGGCGAGCTTGCCACCCGTCTCGAGCGCGCTGTCACACCTTTTCGCGACATCGGCCGTCGGCGCGCTCAAACCGTTCTCGATCTTGCTGAGGTAGCTCTTGCTGTAATTGACCTTGCGGGCGAGCTTTTCCAGCGAAAGACCTCGCCCCTGTCGGAGTTCCCGCAAATCCCGTCCGAACGACTCGACCACGCCAACCTCCCCGTCTCGCGAGGTTCACCTTGCGGCAGTACAGCATCGTCGTCAAGCGAAGGCAATGCGTCAGACGGCTGCGCGGCTCTCCGCCGGAAACCCACGAGACGAGCCGGGCAGCCGTCCGCACCGTTCAGTCAATCCACGAATGCCCGTTGGGAGCGGCCGAGGGCGGCGAAGTGACGACCGGAGCCACGGGGGACCCGTCGTCCGCGAGCGGGGCAGCGACTCCGAACCCCGGAACGGCGAGCGCGGTCAGCGCGACCACCGCGGCAGCGGTCTTGACAAGGACACGAAACGACTGCGAAACAGACATGACAACTCCTCGGAATTGATTATCGGAGAGCGCGATCGCGCTTGTTCCGAGGATTCATCCGAGTGGTTCGGGTCTACAACGGGTTGCCTGTCCCCTGCGTTTCAGGAAACGGTCAACTCGCTCATCGCACACCCAGCGCGCGCACCATGAGCAAGGCGAACGAACTGCCGGCGTGGGGCATCAAGCCGTCGATGACCAGTGACAACGCCTCTTCGAAAGGCAGCAGGTACACCCGCAGGTCGGCTTCGCCGGGCTCCAGCCGGGCGGCCCCGCGGTCCAACCCCGTCGCCAGGAAGGCGTGGTCACGATGGTTGGTGAAGGAGTCCGCGCAGTTCACCGTGCCCAGATGACGCCAGCTCTCGGCGGAAATCCCGGTCTCCTCCCGCAGCTCCCTGGCGGCTGCGGCGCGCGGGTCGGAGTCGGCGGGGTCGATCCGGCCGGCAGGCAATCGCCACTGGGTCTCACCGTGGGTGTAGATCCATTGCCTCGTGACGGCCACGCGGCCGTCCTCCGCCAGCGCCACCGCCGTGACGGACCCACTGGAAACGACGTGGTCGTACCGGCCCGTAGAACCGTCAGGCCGTACGGCCGCATCCTTTCTGACATCGAACCACGGCGAAGAGAACACACTGGCGGAGTGCACCCGCGACCAGCTGCGCGGTTGGGACTCCGGGCCGTCGTCGATCACTTCCCGAGTCAATCACAACGTCTCGCCGAGCGATACACGTCCGATCCACGCCCGGTCCAACGACACCCCTCATCATCTTCGCAAACGGGTGAACGCCGTCTCCGCGTACCCGGTAGCGAGCCCGAGGACGGAGCCACCGACATGATCACCGCCTGCGGCACGAAGAGCCGAAGTACCGACTGGTGACGGTCATTCTTCACCGAAGTAACAGTTCCAAAACGCCGTAACGAGGATGCACTCGAGGTCGATCCATAGAGCGTCGAATTCGCTGAGGCGAGTACGAGTTCCGCTTCGAAATCCATTGTCGGTCGGCGCCGGTCGCCATGGACAACCCCTGTGCGTCGGATTTGGCTCGGTCCGGCGCCACAGAAGGAGAAATGATCGATGCGCCGCACATTCATCAGCTACCGCCACGAGGACAGCGCGCACGTGGCACGGGAGATCGCTGCCGGACTCGCGAAGCGATCCGGCTGGCAAAGCGTATTTCGCGACCGAGACTCGCTTCGCCCCGGAGAACTGTATCCGGCGTCCATTCGGGACGCGGTTTCCGTAGCCGACCTCGTAGTGGCGCTCATCGGTCCTCATTGGCTGGATGCTCGTGACGACGACGGAGGATCGCGGCTCGCGGATCCGCGGGACTGGGTCCGGTCCGAGCTGCGCACGGCTTTCGAACGCGCTGTCCCGGTAGTTCCGGTGCTTCTCGACGACACGCGGTTGCCCGCCGCGGCCGAGCTGCCCCCCGACGTCCGCGCACTGTCCAGCTCGACCTACCGGCGGCTTCGCGACCGGAGCTTCACCACCGACCTCCGTGGACTGATCGACGAACTCACGGAAGCCCCGGGCGCAGTCTCCGACGGTGGTCCCGATCGGCCGACACCGGCCGGCCGGCAAAACCAGTACACATCGGTGTCCGGTGGCGGCATCACCTACATCAGCCAGGGCACGCAGACGGTCAACAACCACGGTACCGAAGGAGGCCGGCGATGACGTTCCCGCCCGATCACGGAAACGGCCCGCACGGCCGGCAGTTCAACCACACCGAGGGCGGCACCAACTACATCTCGCAGGGCGGGCAGACGATCCACAACGGGGACTACCTCGACCGGAGCGACCGCCGAACGTATCAGCAGGTCTCGCGAGCCCGCTCCTACGCCGGACGCTGGGTGCTGGGGATCGCGCTCGTGGACATCGTCTTCTTCAGCTACGGAGCGGCGGCGTACACCGGAAAAGCCGACGACCACGGCGACCTCGTCCGGGCAGTGATCTTCTTTGTCCTGCTGGGTCTCACCGGAAGCCTGGTCCGGCGCTGGTTCAGAGCCCGCTGAGTCCAGCGCAACCGAGGTCCACAGTGGACACAGTGGTCCACGAGTGATCCACCGCCGTTCCAAGGAGCCGAGAGAAGCTCGGCGTAACGAGTCTCAGCCGTGCGGCACGCGTCGCACGCCCTTCCGCCAGGAGGCGCGATGTCGAAGAACCCGGACCGAGAAGCCGACAAGCTACGCCGGAAGGCACTTCGCTACGGACCGGTGGCCCGGCTGGCCGACCGCCGAGCCGGGCGGCAGGACGGCAAATCGGGGTTTCCCGCGCTGCCGGTGAACGACGAGTTCGCCGCGACGCCCTACCACGGCGTGCGTCAGCATCACCTCAACGTGTTCGCCGCACGTGAACTGCTCCGCCAGGAGGAGGAGATCCACCCGCTCGTCCGGCGCCGGGAAGAGCTCGAGGGTGAGATCACCAGTGCCGAAGAGAAGGTCGCCGACGCCCGCGCGCGGCTGGCCGCGACGCCGGTGGTGCCACCGGAAGAGGAGCTGACCCGGCGGAACGCGGTCGAATCCGGCGTGGACGAACAACTGGTCCGGACCCGGCGCCAGCGCGAGCACAACCGGCGCCGCAGTCCGCTGGTGCAGGACGCGGAGCGCGCGGTCGAACAGGCCCGCACACTCCACGTCGAGCTGGCCCGGCTGCAAGGAGGGATCGTCGCCAGGAAGAGGCTGACCCTGGCGCGGATCCAGCTTCACCACGAACACGCCCAGCGGCGGTGCCGCACCTACGAACGCCACCTCGTCCGCCGGCACCCCGATGGCGGCGCGCTCATCCCGCTGCTCGAGCTGGCCCGGCCTCAATTGCCGGCCTGGGTTCACGAGCCCGAAACGCTCGTCGTGCCCGTGCCGCCCGAGCCTGCCGCACAGCACTGACCCACCGACCGACCACCACGATCACAAAGGATTCGCCATGTTCCGCCGCCACCGCCGTGGAAGACCCGAACCGGCCGAGCCCACCTGGCAGGACGTCATGCCCGACCGGGCCGGCCCTGACGACAAGCCCGGTCCATTCCTGCAGCTGACCGAGATCGACCGGTGGCGTGCGGTGCCGTTCGACATGCCGCCCGCGCCGGATCGGGGAACCTGCCGCCAGCGCGTGCGCCAGCTGGTGGAACAGCTGGGCGACGCGGTCGACGAGGGCACTGGCGCGGCGCTCGACCTGGTCGTCGAATCGTGGGTGGCCGCGTGGGTCGAGTCCGTGCGCACCGAGTACCTCGACCACCAGACCGTGCTGGCGCTGCACCTCGGTCAGGCGACGCAGTACCGCCGCGAGCTGGAGCTGCAGGCGAGTCACGCGACCGAGGAGCTCGAGCGCCTGAACGAAGCCGGCGAACAGTGCCGCGCCGAGCTCGCCGGCCGCTCGCCGGGCGCCGGCCCGGAACGGCCGGTGCCCGTGCGCGACGACGAGGAGGGCGAGCGATGAACCGGATCTTCGCCGGCCGGCGGAAGAAGCCCGCCGGGTGGGCGGCCCCGGAGCTTCTCGCGGGCCGCGGCTCACTCGGTCTCTTGGCCGCCGGTCTGCTCATTCTCGTCGGCGCGCTGACCGACACCGCCGCGTTCAAGGCGGTGCTCGATCTGCTGCTCAACGAAGCCGAGGTCTTCTCCTGGCTGATGGCGCTGGGCGCGACCGCGCTGGCGCTGATGGCCGCCGCCACCGCCGGGGTGGCGCTCGCCGGGCTGCGCCACGGCCGTACCGGGGTCGTCCCGGCGATCGTGGTCCTCACGATCGCTTGGCTGGCCCTGGGCGTCGTACTCCTGGTGGTCCGCTGGCACAGCGCCGAGCTGACCGGATCCGCGCTCGGCTTCGGCGCGGGAGCCGGACCGGACGCGGCCAAGGTCGAGCGCGGCCACTACGCCGCATGGTTCTTCTTCGCCCTGTACCTCGTCAGCGGGCTGTGCACGGCTTTCGAAGCCGAACGTCTCTACAACCCCGTCTACTTCGCCCACCGCCGCTTCGTCAAGCAGACGGCGCAGCAGAGCGCCGAGGTCGCCCGGCTCGACGCGCTGAAGGTCCGTGCGGACTCCGTCGTCGACCAGTGCGTCGGGGAGTTCGACCGTGAGGACGAGCGGATGACGGCCGCGATCCGCGAGCGCCAGGCGCTCGGTGCCGAACTCGCCAACTACGCGAGGCACTTGATGGCGGTGCACATGCAGGACCCGGCGAAAACCGGCGTGACGGAGACCGGCCCGGTGCCGCTGCCCTCGTCCAGTCCGGCCGCGGAGCCCGAAGAAGACGGTGACGAGGAAATCCGGCGGGCCGGATGAACCGCTGGTACCAGCGGTTCCTCGGCCAGGAAGCCGCGGAGCCGCCCAAGCCCCGCTGCCCGCACTGTCGTCAAGAGCTCGATGTCTGCGGGGCCTGCTCGGGAGCCTACGACCCGGGGCGGCTCTGCCAGGAGTGCATGTCGGGGCTCGTCTGCCCGGCCTGCCGGCGGCACTGGACCTGGAACTGAACGGAGCGAACACATGCGATCCCGCCGAAGCGGCCGGACGTCGATCGGACCGCTGGGCCGGTACCCGGACGTCGTCCTGCGCGCGGCCGGCACACCGGCACCCCCGGTGCCCCTGCCCCCGACCCGGTGGGCCGCTGGACCGCCGCCCCTGGCCCACGGTGTCGACTTCACCTTCACCCGGTGCCGCGGACGACACCCGATCCGCTGGTGTCCGGGACTCTCCGTCACCATCCGGCCGGCCGAGTCCGCGGGGTGGACGCCGCCGGCCGACCTCGAGGAGGTCGTCGCCGAGCTGAGCCTGCTGACCGGGCTCGATCTGCGGACGGCTGCCGCGCACCCGCCGGCGGCGCGCGCTGAGGAGGTGGCGCCGGGCGACATCGTCGTCCGGCCCGCGGCCGCCGGTGAGAACTGCTGCGAGCTCAGCGCGGCCCACGGCGACGCGCACCTCGACCGTGGACTTTGCGTGCTGGGCGGTGGCCCGGCCGCCGCGAACCTGCGCCACCAACTGGGCCATGCCTTGGGACTCGGGCACGCACTGCGGTCCGGCGCCGTCATGCACCCCAGCCCCACCACCGGGTCGTTCGGGCCCGGGGACCGCCACGGCTTGGCGGCCCTCGGGCACGGCGCCACCCGACCGGACATCCGAAAGTTGTGAGGAACCTTGTTCAGATCTCTCCGTCTCCCCCACGTCCTGCTCGCCGCGGTGGTGCTGCTGCCCGCCCTGGCCGCGTGCGACGCCGAATCGGACGCAGCGGCACCCACGGCCGCGCGAATCGGGAAGTGCCAGGCCACCGGACCGTTCGCCGTCGCGGCCGGTGGCCGGGCCGGCAGCCCTCAGCCGGTTCTGCCGGACCAGGTCGGCCTGATCGTCCAGGCGGCGGTCACGGCCGCGCGAGACCACACGCCGGGTCCCAAGGTCTCGGTGGTGACCGTCGACGGACGGCCTGAGGTCACGACGTCCGCGCAGTTCTATTCCGACGCCAACAACACTGCGGCTCTCGAAGACGACCAGGCCCGGTTCATCCGCGAGTTCGCCACCGCCGTGGCTTCGGTGCGGGCCAAGGTTGCCGAAGCGGACGTGCTCGGCGCCCTCGGCGTCGCCGCCCATGCGACCGGGGAAGGCGCGGGCACGGTCGTGCTCGTCGACTCCGGCCTGCAGACCGTGCCACCCCTGGACTTCCGCCAGCCTGGCCTGCTTGACGCCGACCCCGGCGAGGTCGCGAGCGCGCTGGGCGACGCGGTGCCGGACCTGCGGCACAAGACGGTCCTGCTCGCCGGTATCGCCGACACGGCGGCACCGCAAGCCCCGCTCGACACGGCTCGGCACAACCAGCTGACCGAGCTGTACAAGGCGATCGCCAAAGCCGGAAAAGCCGACTGCGTCGACGTTCTGCCAGAGCCCCACGGCGGAGCGGCCCCAGCCGGCGTGCCGCCGGTCGGGGTGGTCCCCGTCCCGCTGCCCGACAACCTCGATCCGGATCAGTTCACCAAGCTGGTGCTGCCCGACGACGGGAAGGTCGGCTTCCAGCCGGACCGCGCGGACTTCCGCGACGCAGCGGCGGCGGGTGAGGTGATCGCGCCGGTCGCCCGCTGGCTCGCCGCCCGGGGTAGCCGCGGCGTGCGGCTGACCGGCACGACCGCCCGCACCGGCGATCGGGCGGGCCAGATCGCCCTGGCCGACGCGCGGGCGAACGCGGTGGCCGGGCTCCTCGTGCAGGGAGGGGCCAAGCGCGAGCAGATCACCACGGCCGGCGTCGGCAGCTACTTCGACGGCTACGTGCCCGACCACAACGCGGACGGCTCGCTGATTCCCGCGGCCGCCGCGCGCAACCGGACGGTGATCGTCGAGGTGACGAGCCGATGAGCCGCCATCCCGGAATCGAACAGGAGGAAGCATGACCGACGGACCGGAGTACGAGTACGACTACTGCCTGTCGTTCGCGGGCGAGGAACGCGACTACGTCGAGGAGGTGGCCAAGCACCTCGTCTCCGCGGGCCTGCGCGTCTTCCTCGATTCCGAGGAGACCGCGGACCTGTTGGGCGCGGACCTTTACACGCGCCTCGACGAGATCTACAACCACCGATCGCGCTACTGCGTCCTGTTCGCCTCCGAGGCGTTCGCGCGCCGGATGTGGACCCGGCACGAACGGCGCTCGGCCCAGGACCGGCAATTCCGGACCGAGGGTGGCTACATCCTGCCGGTGCGGTTCGACGACACCGAGATCCCGGGGCTGCGCACGACCACGGGGCACGTCGACGCGCGGATGACGTCGCCGGCGACCTTGGCAGCTCTCCTGATCGCCAAACTCGGCACCGGGTCCGACGTCACGCCGGTCGCTTCATCGATCGTCGTACTGGCCGGTGGCTTCCCGGATGTCCTCACCGACGTGCTGGAACACGCGCTGGCCGAGTGCCGGATCACGCTGCCGCCGGAACAGCTGTCCCCCGGCGCCTCCCGGGTGGTCGCGGTGGTTCCGGAGCAGGCGCTCCCGGCCCCCGAAGTCGTGACGACGCTGGCCGGCGCGATCGAGCGAATAGCGCGTCAGAGAGGGGTCGCTGCGTTCAGAATCGCCGTGCACCAAGGGCAAATCCCCCTCGTCGGCCACCAGGCGACCCTCGACGTCAACACCGCTGTCGAGGCCGCGCTGTCTGCCGCCGTCACCGACGTGCTGGACCGCGCACCCAACGCCGACTGCGCGATCGTCGCCACCGAACGGGTGTACCGGGCCGTGATCCGCCGGGGCCGAGGGGGCAGCAACCCGTCGCTGTACCGGCTTGTCACCACCGCTACCGGAACGGCCCTGTACGTCAAGGTCCCCGGCTATCCGCGGCCACCCGGCCCTGACTCACCGCCGCCCACGACGGCCCCCACACCTCACCCCACGCCGGTCCGTCGCGGCAATATCTACGAGTTCCGCGGCCCGACAGCCGTTCACCACGCCGGCGACTACTACGAAGGGGCCGGCCGTGACGACTGAACCACCGGACGACCAGGAGACCGACGCATCCGAAAAGACCGAGACGCCGCCGTCACCGTCGGACAACCCTCCGCCCGAAAACACCGCCGAAAAGGACAAGAAAACCGAAGAGAAGTCCGAAGCGAAAGATGGAGAAAAGGACGACGAGGATGGCATCCGGGCCGCACAGGACAAAGCTGCAGACCCGGAGAGCGCACAGTCGTGGGGCCGGTTCAGCGACCAGATCGACGCGGCCGTTCGATCCCTGCTCGGCTGGGGCACCGGTGAACTGGCCGGCTCCTTCGGGACCGCGAACTTCTTCCTTGGTGACACCTCCGTCGGCCACGTCGGCGACCGGCACGGGGCAGCCGGCTACCACGATGTCGACCTGCGGCTCCGCAGCGGCGAGGTGCCCAGGACCGTGCTCGAACGCATCGAAAAATCGTTCGTGGAGCCGGAGGGTTACGCCGAGCTTCGATACCGTCTCGAACAGCGGCAGCTGCTGATCATCCAGGCGAAGAAGGGCACCGGCCGGACGACGACCGCGTTGCGCCTGCTGAACGAAACTTGCCGGGCCGGTGTCCGCAAGCTCGACCCCGACCGTCCGCTCAAGGAGCTGACCGCCAAGTACCTCCAGCCCGCGCACGGTTACCTCCTCGAGTCGCTGGATCCGCTTCAAGCCTCGGAATTCCGGTCGTTCCACGCGGAGCAGCTCGAGCGGACGATGCGCGAACAAGGCTGCATGCTGGTCGTCATCGTCGACAAATCCGTCCGGTTGGTCGACAGCGAAATCAGCGAATTCGTGGTGACGGACTTCGGCCGGATACGACCGAAACCGCTGCTGGAGCGGTACCTCGCGTGGGAACTGGCCGACTCCGCGACGGCTGACCGCGAGCTGCTGACCCGCCCGGAAGTGCGGGAGATCGTGGACCAGCTCGGCGAAGAGCTCCCACCGCGAGAACTCGCGAAACTGGGCCGGCTGCTGATCGACGTCGCGAACAACCGCCTCGACCTCACCTACGTCCGTGACCGCTATTCGCACGCGAGTTCGGTCGACTTCTCCCAGTGGTTCGAGGCGCTGGAGGACTCCGACCAGCGCGCGTTCGTGATCGCCCTCGCCATCTTCAACGACGAGTCCGTGCAAATGGTGTCCACTGCCGCGGGAATGCTCGCCAACCGGTTCCGGCGGCTCGAAGCCCCACGCCGCGAAGATCGCGCACGGCGTGTCTTCGCCACACAGCTCTCCCAGCGGGTCGAGGCAGCCAGGGCCGAATTCGTCGAAAGCTCGCAGGCGACGAACCACGGCGAAGTCCAGGTGAGGAAGGTCCGGTTCCGGGACGACCGGTTCCCCGCACGCGTCCTCGACTGGCTGCGGCTGCAGTACACCGACGCGCTCGAAGTCGTCTTGGACTGGTTGTTCGACCTCGGCGGGGACGACGAGCACGAAGTCCCCGCCCGGGTCGGCGTCGCGGTCGGGGCGTTGAGCCAACACGACTTCACCTACGTTTTCAACCGGATGATCCTCCGCTGGGCCGGTTCCGGCAACGCGGAGGAGCGGCGGGCGGCGGTCGCGGCGCTGCGTGTGCCGGGGCAGCTCCCGGAGCTCGAGCACGTGGTCTCCAGAGTGCTCAAGCAGTGGGCCGAGCGCGGGACGCCCGCGTTGCGCGCGACCGCCGCGGAGGCACTGGGCAGTATGCCGTCGATAAGCACGCGGCAAGCGTTGAAGTTGTTGCGCAAGGCCGCGATCCCGGCCACCGCCTACTCCGTCGGCGTCGGATTGAACGACCTCTTCCTGCGCGCCGATCCCGGTCAAGTTCTCGACGCGCTCGTCCGCTGGTCCGAAGACGGCCGGCCGCCCGACCGGCGGGACACCGCCTTGCTCACGGTGCTGATCCTTTCGCGCTACGTGCGAGTCCGGGTGGACACCAGCTCGGAGCGCTGGCCGGTCCTGCTGTGGCTGGCCGAACAAGACAAAGACCGACGGACACAGATCCTCGTCCTGTTTTCCCGGATGCTCCAGACCGCCGACTTCCTGCGCGACGCCAACCACGTGATCAAGGACTGGGTTCAGATCTCGGGCAAGGACAGCACGCTCGCCCCAGCGTTGGCCGGCCTGCTGTACGACATCGGGCGGTACTCGGGTGACCTCGACGGCATCCGCTACGACCTCGAACAGTGGGCCGACGCCCGGCAAGGCCCCACCGCCGCAGCACGGACCGTGCTCCGGCTCTTCGATGAGAAAGAGGCGAACTCATGACAACACAGTCAGCTTCCCCGAACGACGCCGCACCCGAGAAACCCGACACGCCCGCAGCGGCCGCGCCGAAAACTCCGGCCGAACCGCCGGCCGAACCGCCGGCCGCACCGATCGTCCGGAAGATCGAGGTCAGCCGCACCTCGCTCCGCAAGGACAATCCGGCGACCTCCGGCCATTCGGCGGTCGTCTACGTCACCAAGAGCGGCGAGTACCGGGTCGGCACCGGCCGGCTCACCATGGGTGAGCTGTGGCTGGCCACCCCGCGCGAGATGTTCCTGGTCGACGTCCAACCGCACTACGAGATCTATTCGATGGAACTGCCCTCTCAGGAAGAGGCGTTCTACTTCGCCGCGAACGTCCGGGTGACGTGGCAGGTGCACGACCCGATCGCCGCAGTGAAGGCGCAGACGGTCGAGCCGCGAGCGGTCATCCACGATCTCCTCGAGGAGCGGCTCCGCACCATCACTCGCGGCTTCGAGGTCGAGAAGAGCGCGAGTGCCGAGCGCCAGATCGCCCAAGAGTTCCAGGACCGGGTGATCCGGGTCTCCGACGTCGTCGAGGTCGTCAACTGCTCCGCGGTGCTGGCCCTCGAAGAAAGCACACGCGAACATATCGCCCAGCGGACCCAGTTCATCCGTGATCGGGAGACGGCAGTGGGTGCCCACGAGCTGAACCTGCTGCACGCCGAACACCAACGTGCCTTGGAGCTCATGAAGGAGCAGCACGAACTCGAGCTCAAGCAGGAGCGCCTGAGGTTTTACGCCGAGGTACTGCGCGAAGGCGACATCAACATGCTCGCGCTGCGTCTCTCCGGCAACAAGGAAGACGTCCAAGACGTGCTGGAGCTGTGGAAGGACCAGAAGCAGCTCGACTACGACCGTTCGTTGACGGTGTTGAACACGTTGCTGGAAGCGCGGCTGGTGACCCGGCGGGACGTCGCGGGCCTGTTGTCGGACGCCAACGACACCCTCGTGGGCAAGCCGAGCGTCTCCGACCCACCCAAACCCGTGACGGCGAAGTCCAGCCGTGCCGACTTGGACGACGAGGACGAAGAGGACGAGGACGATGGCTAGGCTTGAGGTGCTCAGTCCGGTCTCCGACGTGCCGGTGCTCGGTGACCTGGTCGGGCTGCTGGACGACGCTGCCACGCAGATCGGCTTCCCGTTCTGGCTCCGGACGTTCGGGGAGCTGATCGTCGCCGTCGTGCTTGCGTTCTTCCTGCTGCGCGTACTCACCGCCAAGCTGCTCCCGTGGCTGGGCGGCGCACTGGTCCACCCACTGACCCTGCTCACCCGCGGGCTGGTGGTCCTGTTGCTGCTGCCCGACCTCGGCGCCAGCCGGCTCGCACGCAGGTTCGGCCGGAAGCCGCCGGAGGTCGTGTACGGCTACGGTGCCGGCGTGATGGCCGTCATCGAAGCAATCGACGACCTGCTCAAGCGAGCACTTCCCAAGCTTTCGTTGACCCGGGCGATCCGCCCGTGGCTTATCGGCGTCATACTGGCCGCTGGATTTCTGCTCTGGAACAACCAAGATTGTGCCTCAGGTACGGCACCACAATGCGCCAGTCCCGTCCAGGTATGGCTGGCGTCGGTCGGCCAGTGATTCCCTGAACCCGGCACCGTCAGTGCCGGAAACCCGAGGAGCGCGAAATGTTCGGTAAATCGTCAGAACAAACACACATGGAGTCCCTACTCGACAGCTTGGCTCGCTCCTATTTGCGAGGCGCGGTCAGAGGAACTCCGGAGGGGCGCCGCGCACTCTGCGCCGAAATCGGTCAAGCGGCGGAAGCCGCGCAGAGCGCCGGAAAGCACAAGGCGATCATCAAGGCCCGGTCTTATCGGCCGATCATCCTCGGAGCGCTTCCCGCGCCTATTCAGCGAGAATTCGAAGAATTACGTTCATCCGCTCTTCAAGGCTTCTGAACAACGGACACACTTCAGAAGCCGGTCGATTCACGGCAGAATCTGGGAAGCAGCATCAGGCCGACAAACACATGGCAAGGCGGTGCTACGTCGGATAACACCAGCCTGACGAGGCAAAGCCGCCACCTGCCGAGTCGGCGCGCACACCGGTGCTGCCTGCGCGCATGCCGGTGACGGGCCCGTGACGCCGAGAGGTGCTTCCGCAACCTGCCGCGTGCCGGCCCGGCCGCACGCTCCGCACCTCAAGGTTCGTGCGCCGCGGCCGGCGAGACCGGTCGCGGCCGCAGTGCCTGGTCTCCGCGCAGCGACTGGCCGGGGCCGGGCTCGGCGCGGGCGCTCGGCCCCTCGAGCAGGCAACGCAGCGGAACGACGAGATCGGCTTCCGGCGGCCGGCTGGCCGCGTCCGCACGTCCACCTCGCGCCGGCCGGCTCGCTCGCCGACGACAACGTCCTCTCCCGCACCTTCCCCGGCGGCTAACGATCGGTGGCGGACCGGTTGGTGTCAACGCGAGTATGGGCGGCGTGGCGGCACTTCTCCTTCGGTCAGCCGGTGACCCTGTCCCACGAGGACCTCGCCTGGCGCGAAGACCACTGGGCGTTTCCCCAAGGCATACCGCGTCTTCGCTGCCGGTCAGAACCAGTCAGGTGAACATCGCCACCATGCTGTGCGGCGCATCCTCTCCCAGCATGACGTCGTAGATGTCCTCCTCCCCCGCTTCGGCCGCCGCGCGGGGGAACATCGCCCCTTCGTACTCCGCCAACGCCTTCTCCGGGTCCTCCGGGTTCGCCGCGATCGTCTGGGCGAGGTCAGCGCCGTCCAGCATGGCCAGGTTCGCCCCTTCGCCGTTCGGCGGCATCAGGTGGGCCGCGTCGCCGATCAGGGTCACCCCCGGCACGCGGTCCCAGCGGTGCCCGGGCGGCAGCGTGTACAGACGGCGCAGGACCGGCGGTACGTCGCTGTCCGTCAGCAACGCCCTCAGCTCCGGGGCCCAGCCGGCGAACTCCCCGGCGACCTGGCCCGAGACCCAGTCCTCGGGCTTGCGCAGCTGCGCGTACGCGTGCAGCGTCCCGCCGCTTTCGCGGTGCGCCAGGATTCCCCTGCCCGGCGCCGGCGCGAACATCGACCCCGCGCCCACGGCTTTCGCGGCGGCGGGGTGGCGGGTGTCCGCGTCGAACAGGAACGTCTCGACCACCGAAACGCCGACGTACTCCGGCACGGCGTCCGACAGCAGCGGGCGGACCCGGGACCACGCGCCGTCCGCGCCGACGAGCAGGTCCGAGACGACGGTGGTGCCGTCCGCGAAGCCCACTTCGTGCCGTCCTTCGCCGAGGGCCCGGACGCCGGTGACCTTCCGTCCCCAGTGGACGGTCCCGGGCGGCAGCGAATCGAGCAGCAGCCGCCGCAGTTCGCCGCGCTGGACCTCGGGGCGCTCGCCGGTTCCGTCGTCGGGCCGGTCGAGCAGGACAGTCCCTGTCCGGTCGAGGACGCGGTAGGACTCCCGGCCCGCCAGGACGAGGGCGCGGAACCCCTCCGTGAGGCCGGCCGCGTCGAGCGCCCGCCGGCCGTTCCACGGGTGGATGTCGAGCATTCCGCCCTGGCGGCGGGCGGCCGGCGAGGTCTCCGCTTCGTAGACCGTCGCCGGGATGCCGTGGACGTGCAGGACGCGGGCCAGGACGAGACCGCCGAGGCCGGCGCCGACGATCGTGCAATGGATTGTCACTCCAACAACGCTACCACGATTTTGGATCGACGATCCAAAGATGGCATGATGAGCCCATGGCGAAACGACGCACGGACGGGCTGTCCCGGGAGGTGATCGTCAAGGCGGCGGCCGAGCTGCTCGACGGCGGCGGCGAGGCCGCGCTGACCTTCCGGGCGCTCACGACGCGCCTGAGCACCGGCTACGGCGCGATCTACCACCACGTGGCGAACAAGAGCGATCTCCTCGCGGCGGCCACCGACGACGTCATCGCGGGCGTGCTGACCGGCGTGGTCGTCACCGGGGACCCGCGAGAAGCCCTGCGCACGGTGGCACTGCGCCTGTTCGACGCGATCGACGCCCACCCGTGGGTCGGCGCCCAGCTCTCCCGGGAGCCGTGGCGTCCCGCGCTCCTGGAGATCTACGAAAGCACCGGACGGCTGCTCGACGCGCTCGGCGTCCCCGCGGCGGCGCTGTTCGACGCCGCGGGCGCGCTCGTGAACTACGTCCTCGGCGTCGCCGGGCAGAACGCCGCGAACGCTCGGGTCCTCGCGTTCGGCGAAGCGGACCGGGCGGCCTTCCTCGCGAAGGTCGCCGCGCAGTGGGCCGAGCTGGACCCGGAGGAGTACCCGTTCGTGCACCGGGTTTCCGCGCAGCTGCGCGAGCACGACGACCGGGCGCAGTTCCTCGCCGGCGTCGACATCTTCCTGGCCGGGATCGCGGCCCTCCGGTAGCCGGTGGCCACCGGAGGGCCGGGCCGGTCACCAGCCGACCGCGACCACCAGCCACTGCGGGTCGCCGTGGGAGACGAACGACGACTGGGCGGCCACGTCGTCGTACGGGAAGCCGTAGGCGAGGTGGTTGATCCCGTGGTCGTGCCAGAACTTCGCGTAGTAGTTCGCCGGGGCCGCCTGGTAGTACCGCGCCGGGTCCTGCCACTGCGACTGCGGCAGGTGCGCGGTGTGGCGGTTCAGCGCCGCGCACATGTCCGGGTTCCCGGCCAGCGAACCGGCGCAGCCGGTGATGTTCGACGTCGGCTCGTTGACGCCGACCGACTGCGCGTAGGCGGTGAAGTAGTTCGCGTACTGGCCGCCGGCCCGGAAGTCCGGCGCGCTGCCCGGGGCCGGGATGCGGTACGGCGCGTTCACCGTCGCCAGGCCCTTGAACTCCGTCGGCACCTCGGACTGGAACCGGGCGAAGGTGGCCGAGCGGTCCTCCTGGAACAGGCCGTAGTCGTCGCCCACCTGGACGTCGTAGCCGTCGTGGGCGTGCAGCCGCATGGCCAGCTTCAGCGCGAACGCGTCGACGCGGGTCGTGTTGCCGTTGAACACGTCCGGCCCGACGGTGAACTCGATGAAGTCGGCGTACTGGCTGTTCGGGCTGCCCAGGTAGAAGTACATCCGCCCGGCGGAGTTGGCGGGCATGTCGAGGTAGGGCTGTTCGGCGATCGAGTGCGTCTGACCGCCGAAGTTCCAGTACACCTGGCTGTCCGGGTACTTGCCGTTGGTGCGGTTGAGCACCTTCACGGTGAGCACGTTGCGCGCAGCCGGGATGCTCGCCGTGTCACCCCAGAACGAGTCCGGCGGGGTGCCCGCGCCGGGTTGCGTCGTCCCGCCGCCGGTGCCGAACACCTGGAACTCCCACAGCGAGACGCCGTACGGGGTGGCGCGCGCGGTCGTGGCGAGCCGGACGTACCGGCCGGAGCCGGTCACGTTCAGCGTCTGCGTGCCGCCGGTGCCGGTGGTCGTCTGGTACACAGTGGACCACGTGGAACCGTTGGCGGACACCTGGATCTGGTACGCGGTCGCGTAGGCGGCCTCCCAGCGGAGCACGACCTGGCTGACGGTCGCCGCCCCGCCTAGGTCGACCTGGAGCCACTGCGGATCGCTGAACTGCGACGACCAGCGCGTGGCGGTGTTGCCGTCCACCGCCGCGCTCGCGGGGGTGCCGGCGTTCTCCACCGACGACGCCGTGGCGGGTTTGCCTTGGGAGATCAAGGCGTCCGCCGCGGTCGCCGAAGGCGCGGCGAGCCCGAGGACGGCGACGGCGAGGGCCGCCGCGAGCGTAGCCAAGCGGGTACCGGGTCCGCGGCGACGGCGCCGCGGCAGGACGTTCGAGGGCATGGTTCCTCCCTGGCCGGGGAAGTGGGGCGGACCCGCCGCCGGTCAGGGGACGGCGTCGTCCGGCTCGTCCCTGAACGCCGGGCGGATGCCCTCGAGGGCCGGCGGGGAACGATCGGTGAAAAGGTTCATACCACCGCACCCGGCCTGTCAACCCTTGACAGTTCGGCGCCGCGGAGCGATCCTCGGAACCGGTTCCACCTCGAACCTCTGCGTGGCGCCGCCACCCGCCCAGGGGCCCATCCCCGGGAGTCAGCCATGCCCGTCCACTGTGGACTTACGCGACGAGGTCGGCCAGCACCGCGGCGGCCGCCCGCTGACCCGACACCAGCGCGCCCTGCACGGACGGCGTGTCCCGGTGGTCACCGCACACGTACCGGCCCGGGCCGATCCGCACCGGCCGGCGCAGCGGTGCGCCCGGGCCGAACACCGGCAGCGCCTTCGGGATCGCGTACGTCTCGAGCAGGTCCCAGCCCCGCGTGTCCGTGTCGTAGATCCGCGCCAGCCGCTGCCGGACCCGCGGTTCCAGGCCCGGGTCGGCGCGGTCGGGCACCGACGCGGAGATCAGCGCCGAGCCCTCCGGGGCGTAGGCGGGGGAGACCTCGCTGAGCACCGCCGTGTTCAGCAGCAGGTCGTCGAGGCCGTCGACCAGCAGGGTCGGCGAGCGCAGCGGCGAGGTGCCCGCGCGGTAGTAGAAGGTCGTGACCGCGTGCCAGCCCGGCGCTTCCACCCCCGGCAGCAGCCGCGCGGCCACGTCCCCGTCGGTCGCCACCACCACGGCCCGCGCGCGGACCTCTTCCCCGTCGCGGGTGCGGACGCCGTCCTCGGTGACCGCGTCGACCTCGACGCCGGTGCGGACGGTCAGCCCGGCCGCCAGCTGGTCCGGCAGGGCCTGCATGCCCTCGGCGGGCAGCGCGCCGCCGCCGCGCAGGAAGCTGCGCCAGATCAGGTGGAACAGGCGGCTCGACGTCGCCAATGCCGGGTCCAGGAACACCCCGGCCAGGAACGGCCGCAGCACCTCCTCGACCGTCGACGGCGAGAGGCCCCAGCGCCGCAGCTCCTCGGCGGTGCTGCGCCCGGTGTCCGTCCGGTCCGCCGCCAGCACGTCCTTGGCCGCCAGCGCCGCCATCCGCGCGCCGTCGGCGGGGCGGCGCACCGCGAACGCCGCGGCCCCGCGCACCGCGGGCAGGCCGTGCCACGGCCCGGCGAGCCAGCGGCGGCCCGAGCCGGTCATCGCGATCGTGCCGCGCGTGAACGGCCGCGGCCGCAGCGCGGCGACGTCGGTCAGCCGCCGCAGCGCCGGGTAGGCGGGCAGCAGCACCTGGAACCCGCGGTCGAGCCGGAACCCGCGGACGACGTCGGTGCGCACCCGGCCGCCGACGGCGTCGCCCGCCTCCAGCACCGTGACCTCGGCCCCGGCCCGGCGCAGCCGCCGCGCCGCGCTCAGCCCGGCCAGCCCGCCACCCACGACGACGACGTCCATGAAGCTCTCCCTTCCTCCGCACCGAGAGTGCCCTGATCGCCGGTGGCCGACCACTCGAGCACCGGATCTGGCACGATCGGGCCGTGGCCACTAAGCGGCGGAGGCAGGCGCTCGCGATGGCGGCCGCCCTGGTCCTGGCGCTCTCGGCGTGCAGCTCCGGGTTCGGCGACCTGAAGCTGCGGATCGCCGCGGGCAACCCCGGCGGCGTCTACGACAAGCTCGCCCAGACCCTCGCCACGGCGTGGGCGGCGGGCCTCGACATCGAGCGGCCCGCTGTGCTGCAGACCCAGGGCTCGCCCGACAACATCGACAAGGTGCTCGCCGGGGCCGCCGACGTCGCGTTCGTCGCCGCCGACGTCGCCGCCGACCGGTACAAGAGCGACCCGCGGCTGACCACCCTCGCCCGCATCCACGACGACTACCTGCACATCGTCGTCCGCGCCGACTCCGACATCAAAACCGTCGGCCAGCTGCGCGGCCGCCGGATCGCGACCGGCGCGAAGTCCTCGGGCGTGGAGTACATCGCCCGCCGGCTGCTGCAGGCGACCGACCTCACCGACTCGGTCACCACCAGTTCCCGCGGGCTCGACGACTCCGTCAAGGCCCTGCTCGACGGCGAGATCGACGCCTTCTTCTGGTCCGGCGGCCTGCCGACGCCCACGCTGGCCGCCTACAACGGCACGCAGTCGCTGCGCCTGCTCGACATCGCCGACGTGATGCCGAAGATGCAGGAGGTCAACCAGGTCTACGGCACCGCGTCGATCCCGGCGAGCACGTACAACCAGCCGGGCCCGGTGACCACGCTGCTGGTGCCCAACTTCCTGATCGTCCCGAAGTCGATGAGCGACGACGTCGCCGAGGCCCTGGTCCGCGGCCTCTTCGACGCGCGCCAGCAGCTGGCGCTGGCGAACCCGGCGGCGCTGTCGATCGACGTCCACCCCGGCATCGAGACCCAGCCGATCCCCCTGCACCCCGGCGCGCTGCGGTACTACCGGGACAAGAAGACCTAGGCGGCCGGGAACGTCATCGTGATCCGCAGGCCGCCGCCGTCGGGCAGGTCCAGCGCCAGCTCGCCGTCGGAGTGCGCGGTCAGCTCGGACACGATCGCCAGGCCCAGCCCCGAGCCCGGCACGTTCTGGTGGGCCGGGCTGCGCCAGAACCGGTCCAGCGCCCGGTCGAGCTCCTCGGGCGGCAGGCCGGGCCCGTGGTCGCGGACGGACAGGCGCACCCGGTCACCGTCGCGTTCGACCGCGACCCGGATCTCGGTGCCGGCCGCGGTGAACTTCAGCGCGTTGTCCAGCAGCGCGTCCAGGATCGTCTCCGCGCCGCGCGGCGGCATCCGGACCCGCGCGCCGTCGCCCGCCGCGTCGACGACCAGCCGCACGTCCCTGGCCTCGCCGACCACCGACCAGTCGGCGACGCGCTCGGCGACGGCGTCGTCGAGCACCACCGGGTCCAGCTCGCCGCCGGACGCCTCCGCGCGGGCCATCGAGAGGAGACCGTCGAGGATCTGGTGCAGCCGCCCGGCGTCCACCCGCGCGGCCTCCAGGTCGGCGGCGGACTGGTCGTCGACGACGTGGCCGTCGAGGTTCCCGAGCCGGATCTTCAGCGCGGTCAGCGGGTTGCGCAGCTGGTGGGAGGCGTCCGCGACGAACGCGCGCTGCGCGGCCAGCGCGCCCGACACGCTCTCGGCCATCCGGTCGAAGGAACGGCCGAGCTGCCGCAGCTCGGGCGGACCGCCGCTCTCCCCCACCGGCTCGGCCTCCCGCCCGCTGACCACGGACGCGACCAGTGCCCCGGTCGCGTCGTCGAGCCGCTTCACCGGCTTGAGGATCCACCGGACGACCGGGATCGCCACGCCCAGCGCGACCACGAACGCGAGGATCCCGCCCGCGGCGAGCAGCAGCCACCACCACAGCACGGCGGCGCGCTCGGAATCGGTGGTGGACACGGTGAGCACCGCGCCACGCACCTCGCCGTCGGCGAGCACCGGCTCGGCGAGCACCAGCGGCGTCGAGTCCCACGGCATCAGCACGCCGGCGGGCTGCGACCGGCGGCCGGCCAACGCCTCGTGGACCGGGTCGCTGATCCGCTCGTCCTTGAGGTCGATCCGCGCCGCGGCCGGGCCGAGCGAGGTGACGACCGGCTTGCCGTCCGGGTCGACGACCACCACCTGGACGCCGTACACCTCGGTGTAGCGGCGGACGTCGGGCTCGATCAGGTACGGCTTGTTGTCCAGCAGCGGCCGCTGCGCCAGCGAGGCGAACCGGGCGGTGTCGGTGAGCCGGTCGAGGAAGAGGTCCTGCTGCGCGCCGGCGGCGATCGAGATGGCCAGCGGGATGCCGAGGCCGAACACCAGCAGCGCCACCAGCGTCAGCACGATGCCCTGCAGCCGGACGCGCACGTCGTCAGCTCCGGGCGGCCGCGCCGCCGAGCCGGTAGCCGACCCCGCGGACCGTTTCGATCAGCGACGGGCGGCCCAGCTTCGTCCGCAGCGTCGCGACGTGGACGTCCAGCGACCGGCTCTCCGCGGCGCCCCGGTGCCCCCACACCTCGGTGAGCACGTGCTCGCGCGAGCACACCGCGCCGCGCGCGCCGGCGACCAGCGCGAGCACCTGGAACTCCTTGCGGGACAACGCGATCGCGCGCCCGTCGACCAGCACCTCGTGCCGGGCGAGGTCGACGCTGACGTCGCCCACCTCGATGACGGCCTGCTCGGTGACGGTGTGCTCCGGACGGCGGCGGCGCACGGCTTCGACGCGGGCGAGCAGCTCCTCGACGTCGTAGGGCTTGACCAGGTAGTCGTCGGCGCCGGCGCGCAGGCCCCGGATCCGGTCGTCGACCTCGCCGCGGGCCGACACGACGATGATCGCCACGTCGCTGACCGCGCGGATCTGGGTGCAGAGCGTGACACCGTCGATGTCCGGCAGCCCCAGGTCGAGCAGGACGACGTCGACCTCGTGCACGCGCTCGAGCACGCCGGCGCCGGTGGCCAGCCGCGCGATCGCCAGGCCGCGGCGGGTCAGCGCCGGGATGAGCGCGCCCGCGACCCGGTCGTCGTCCTCCACCAGCAGCACCCGCACCCGTCCGCCTCCCATGGTGACCCGCTCCACCGGCCGGTAGCGCCGAACTCTAGGACGTCCCGGCCCGCGGCGCACGGGCCACCCGGACGGTGACTGTGGGTTACGCTGACGCCGATACCCCCAAAATGGACATCGATACGCAGTTGAAACCCTAAGTATTGCTCAACTCGGCTTGCCAGCCGGTAAGTCAACGGTAGGTTCTCGCCATCGCGTGGTGACCCACGCCGCATTCGAACGACCCTGGAGGCCAGATGACCGCGGAGGTGGCGGCGCCGATGATCAAGGCGTCCGCCGTGAACAAGTACTTCGGCGACCTGCACGTGCTCAGGGAGATCACGCTCGAGGTGCCTCGCGGCCAGGTCGTCGTGGTGCTGGGTCCGTCCGGGTCGGGCAAGTCGACCCTGTGCCGGGCGATCAACCGGCTCGAGCCGATCAACTCGGGCGAGATCGCCGTCGACGGTGTCCCGCTGCCCGCCGAAGGCAAGGCGCTCGCGGCCCTGCGCGCCGACGTCGGCATGGTGTTCCAGTCGTTCAACCTGTTCGCGCACAAGACCATCCTCGAAAACGTGATGCTGGCGCCGACGAAGGTCCGCAAGGCCTCGAAGGAGGACGCGCGCAAGACGGCGATGGAGCTGCTGGAGCGCGTCGGCATCGCCAACCAGGCCGACAAGTACCCGGCCCAGCTGTCCGGCGGCCAGCAGCAGCGCGTGGCGATCGCCCGCGCGCTGGCGATGCGGCCCAAGGTCATGCTGTTCGACGAGCCGACCTCGGCGCTGGACCCGGAGATGGTCCAGGAGGTCCTCGACGTCATGACCGGCCTGGCCAAGGACGGCATGACGATGCTGGTCGTCACCCACGAGATGGGCTTCGCCCGGCGGGCAGCCGATCGGGTGATCTTCATGGCCGACGGCGAGATCGTCGAGGACACGACGCCGGACGAGTTCTTCACCGCGCCCAAGAGCGAGCGCGCGAAGGACTTCCTCGGCAAGATCCTGACCCACTGAGCACTTTCCCCGGCCACGCGGCCGGACGAGATTCGGAAGGAACCTGAGAGACGATGCGGTTGAACCGAGTTCTGCAGGTCGGCGCGGTCGTGATGGCCGCCGGGCTGGCCCTGACGGCCTGCGGCGGCGGGTCCGGCAGCGGCGCGAGCGGCGACAAGAACCTGGTCCAGCGGGCCAAGGACAACAAGAAGCTGACGATCGGCATCAAGTTCGACCAGCCGGGCCTCGGCCTGAAGAAGCCGGACGGCACCTACGCCGGCTTCGACGTCGACGTCGCGAAGTACATCGCCAAGCAGCTCGGCGTCGAAGAGTCCGGGATCACCTGGAAGGAAGCGCAGTCGGCGCAGCGCGAGGACCTGATCAAGAAGGGTGAGGTCGACTTCATCGTCGCCACCTACTCGATCACCGACAAGCGCAAGAACGACGTCTCCTTCGGCGGCCCGTACTTCGTCGCGCACCAGGACCTGCTGGTCCGGGCGGACAACACCGACATCACCGGTCCCGAGTCGCTGACCGGCAACAAGAAGCTGTGCTCGGTCAAGGGCTCGACCCCCGCGCAGAACGTGAAGTCGAAGTACGCCAAGGACGTGCAGCTGCAGGAGGTCGGCAAGTACACCGACTGCGTGACCGCGCTCCTGAACGGCACCGTCGACGCGATGACCACCGACGACGTCATCCTGGCCGGCTACGCCGCGCAGCAGCCCGGCAAGCTGAAGCTGGTCGGCAAGGGCTTCTCCGACGAGAACTACGGCGTCGGCCTGAAGAAGGACGACGCGGACGGCAAGGCCGCGATCAACAAGGCCATCCAGGCCATGGAGCAGGATGGCTCGTGGGAGAAGGCGCTGCAGACCAACGTCGGCCCGTCGGGCTACAAGATCCCGGCCGCCCCGGCGATCGCTCCCTGATATCCGGTTTGTGAAGTCGAACGGTGCGCCGTGAATGCGGCGCACCGTTCCCATACCGAGGCCAGGTTGGACAACCGTGTTCGAGTTCCTCAACAACCCTGATTACGACCTCGTCGGCGCGTTCTGGACGACGATCCAGCTGACGTTCTTCTCGGCGATCGGCGCGCTCGTGTGGGGCACGATCCTCGTCGCGATGCGGGTCAGTCCCGTGCCGATCATGCGCGGCTTCGCGACGGCGTACGTGAACATCTTCCGGAACACCCCGCTGACCGTGATCATCATCTTCACGTCGCTGGGTCTTTCGTCCACGCTGGGCATCAACCTGGCCGCCGCGGACTCGCCCACCTCGCTGGCCGACAACGCGTTCCGGCTGGCGGTGCTGGGCTTCGTCGTCTACACGGCGACGTTCGTGTGCGAGTCGCTGCGCTCGGGCATCAACACCGTCCCGGTCGGCCAGGCGGAGGCGGCGCGGGCACTGGGGCTCAACTTCCTGCAGGTGCTCACGCTGATCGTGCTGCCGCAGGCGTTCCGCTCGGTGATCGCGCCGCTGGCGAACGTCCTGATCGCGCTGCTGAAGAACACCACCGTCGCCTCGGTGATCGGCGTCGCCGAGGCGTCGCTGCTGATGTCGACGATGGTCGAGAACGAGTCCGACTCGTTGTTCCTGGTCTTCATCCTGTTCGCGCTGGTGTTCGTCGCGCTGGTCCTGCCACTCGGCCTGCTGCTCGGCTGGGTCGCCAAGAAAGCCGAGGTCAAGCGATGAGCACGCAGTCCGTCCTCTACGACGCCCCGGGCCCGAAGGCCAAGACCCGCAACTGGATCTACACGGTCCTGTTCGCGTTGGTGCTGCTGCTGGTGGCGTGGTTCGTCTACACCGGCTTCGACGAGAAGGGCCAGTGGGCGGGCGCGCTCTGGAAGCCGTTCATCGAGGGCTCGACCTGGACGCAGTTCCTGCTGCCCGGTCTGCTGAAGACGCTCGAAGCGGCCGCGCTGTCCATCGTGATCGCGCTGCCGATCGGCGCGTTGCTGGGCATCGGCCGGCTGTCGCAGCACAAGTGGGTGCGGATCCCGGTCGGCGCTGTGGTCGAGTTCTTCCGGGCCATCCCGGTGCTGCTGCTGATGGTGTTCGGGGCGGCGCTGTACGCGTACTACACCCCGATCGAGGCCGACACCCGGCCGCTGTTCGCCGCCGTGACGGGCCTGGTGCTCTACAACGGCTCGGTGATGGCGGAGGTGTTCCGCGCCGGCATCCTGTCCCTCCCGAAGGGACAGACCGAGGCCGCGTCGGCGCTCGGCCTGCGCAAGACCCAGACGATGATCAACGTCCTGCTCCCGCAGGCGATCACGCTGATGCTGCCGGCCCTGGTCAGCCAGCTGGTGGTCATCCTGAAGGACACCGCGCTCGCCGGCCAGCTGACCATCGGCTACGACGAGCTGATCCGCGGCTCCGGGCCGATCACCGGCAACTTCAACAACACGATCCCGACGCTGATCGTCATCGCGATCATCTTCATCGTGTTGAACCTGGCCCTGTCGTGGTTCGCCTCGTGGCTGGAGCGCAAGCTGTCGCGGCGGAAGAAGGCCCCGCGCGGCGCGAAGCCGCTGGAAGCCGCTCCAGCGGCGGTGACCGCGGCGACGGACTTCTCCACCGGGAACAGTTCGGGCGGTCTCTGAGGTTCCGCGGAAACGGGTGGGTGCGCGAATCGCACCCACCCGCTTTTTCGTGCCCGGGTTGTCCTACCCGGGGGTCTCCCCTAGCGTCGAGCGCATGGGCGTCGCACTGGTGACCGGCAGTTCCCGCGGACTCGGCCGGGTGATCGCGCGCAGACTGGCGCGGGACGGGCTCGCCGTCGCGGTCAACGGGCACAGTGACGACGCCGACCTCGAGACGGCGGCGGAGGGCATCCTCGCGGAGGGCGGCAAGGCGGCGGCGTTCGCCGCCGACGTGACGGACCGGCGTCAGGTCGGCGAGCTCGTCGACGGCGTCACGGCGCTGCTGGGCCCGATCACGGTGCTGGTGCTGAACGCGACCGGCCCGCAGCCCGAGGCTCCGGTGTCCCAAGTGGACTGGCCGGACCACCTGGCGCAGCTGGACTTCTTCGTGCGGTCGCCGGTGCTGCTCGGGCACGCGGTGCTGCCGGGGATGCGGGCCCGCGGCCACGGCCGGATCGTCCACGTCGACTCGGAGGTCGCGGATCGCCCGCCGCCCGGCCGCTCGGCGTACGCGACGGCGAAGAGCGCGCAGATCGGCCTGACCCGCGCGTGGGCGCGCGAGCTGGCCCCGGACGGCATCACGGTCAACACGGTGGCCCCGGGCTTCGTCCCCGTGGAGCGCCACGCGGAGGTCGACGAGACGGAGCGCGAGGCGTACCGCGCGTCCGTCCCGGCGGGCCGGCTCGGCACCCCGGAGGACGTCGCGGCGGCGGTGAGCTTCTTCGCGTCGGAGGAGGCGGGGTTCGTCACCGGCCAGCGCCTGCTGGTCGACGGCGGGCGCGCCCTCGGCTGACCTGGCTGCCGGGGTTCGGGCCGGCGATCAGCCGCGGCACGGCGCACGGCGAGCCGCCTGCCGACACCTGCGTCAGCGACGTCGTGTGCGGTCCCGGCGGCGCACACGGGATCACTGTGGACGAACGCAGTTCAGGCCGGGTTCCCGGCCGGCCCGCGCTGCCGCGACAGCACCGCCAGCACGCCGAGGATCAGCAGCAGGGCCAGCGCCAGCGCCGTCCACATCGCGACGTGCAGCTGCAACAGCCCGCCGGCCAGCGCGCCCACCAGCATCGCCCCCACGGCCGCCACCTTCCGCAGCGGGTGCGCCCCCGGGCCGCCCGCTGCCTTCGAGTCCGCCGCGAAGCCGGTCAGCGTCATCGTCAGGACGGTTGTCGTGAGGTCGGGCGCGCCGATCCGGCGGACCGCCGCGTTCTGCACGCCCATCGCCACGCCCAGCACGACGATCAGCAGCTCGCCGCCCGCCCGGGTGCCGGTGCCGAGCGTCGCCGACAGCACCACCGCCACCGCCACCAGCGCCGCCTGGACCGCGGTCGCCTGCCGGAGGGCGTCGTGGTCGTCGTCCCGGCGGGCCAGCCGCCCGCCGGCGAGCGCGCCCGCCAGGAACGCCAGCACCGCGGTCAGCGACGCGAGCACCGACAGCGTCGTCTCCCCCGCCGCCGCGAACCCCAGGAACACGACGTTGCCGGTCATGTTGGCCACGAACACCCGGCCCAGGCCGAGGAAGCTGACGGCGTCGACGACCCCGGTCACGACGGTCAGCGTCAGCAGCAGCGCGGCCAGGTCGCGCGGTTTCGGTTCAGCCATGCGCGCAGTCAACCACCGCACGGGTCAGCTCGCGGTGCCCGAGCACGTCGGTGCTGTCGACGAACTGGTCGATCGCTCCGGTCATCGGCCGCTCCCCGGCCAGGGAGCGGACGAACCGCTCGGCGTGGACCACCCGGAACGGGCGATCGAAGAAGCGGCTCACGCGCGGCTCGACCGGTTCGGTGAGGCCGAGCGCGTTGTGCAGCCCGGCGACGTTCTCGTAGGCCGCGACGAGGTGCCGTTCGCGTTCTCGCCAGTCCGTCGCCGCGAGGGCGCCGGTGAGGTGCGGGCTCAGCGCCGCGGCCGCGGGCAGCCGCGCGAAGGCGCTCCCGAGCCACTTGCTGTACGGCGGGTACCGGCGGGCCATGAGCAGGCACAGCCGCATGAGGTCCCGCACGAGCCGCGCCGCGACGACGGCCGAGCCCAGTTCGTCCCCGACCTCCCCGCACCGGCCGACGAACGAGTCCTCCTGGCCGATGCGCTGCCACTGGCACGCGAGGACGTACCGCCAGACGTCGTCCGGGTACCAGGCCACGCGGCGCCTGAGCGCCTCGAAGCCGAGGTCGTCGTGGTGCACCGCCCCGCCGGTGAACTCGGCGAAGACCTGGGTCGGGGTGGCGAGCCAGTCGCGGCGGCCGGCGTGGCGCGGGTCGAAGCCGAGGAAGCCGCGCACCCACCCGTCGAGCGTCGCGACCACCAGTTTCGCCGGGTGGCCGCCGAAGGTGGCCGGGACCGGGACGTCCCGGACCTCCGGGAGGAAGAGGAAGACGCGGGCGGTCCAGTCGTGGTCGGTGGAGCGCGCGGTGTCGAAGCCGAGGACCTCCGAGCCGGGCCCGACCAGCGCGGCGCTGTGCGGCCCGTCGACGACCGGGGCGACCGCTTCGGCGTAGAAGCGGCGGCTCAGCTCGATTCCGGAAAGGAACGTCATGAATGCCAGTGTGGCCTACTAACGCGCGAAGCGCCCTTCATTATGCGAAGCTGCTTCGCAGCGCTTCGTGAGCGAAATCCGTTGTCGCACAGGCAGAACAGCAACATCCGTTCCGGTGAACCCCTGCGCGGCAGGAGCCGTTTTGTCGGTGGTTGCCTTTAGCGTGCGGGCATGACCGAAAAGAGCACGGTACGCACGCGCGAAATGGGCGTCGAGCTGAAGTCCCAGCGCGAGGCGAAACAGATGTCACTGCGTGAGGTGGCCCGGCGCGCCCACTGGTCGGCGTCGAAGGTGTCCGGCTGGGAGAACGGCAGGCGCATCTCGCCGATCGACCTGGCGATCTACCTCGCGCACTGCGGCACCGAGGCGCCCGAGCGCGAGCGGCTGCTGCACCTGACCCGGCCACCGAGCGAGCTGTACTGGGTGCGGCCGTACTTCGACGAGCTCGTCGACCCGATGAAGTCCTTGATCATCCAGGAAAACCTGGCGACGGCGGTGATCTCGAACAGCCCGGCGGCCCTGCCGGGCATGCTCCAGACCGAGGACTACGTGCGCAGCGTCTACGAGCTGTCCGGGCGCTACACGACAGACCGGCTGAAGACACTGGTCCGCGCGAGGATCGAGCGGCAACGGCTGCTGCAGCGCCGAAACCCGCCCCACTGCGTCTACTTCGTGTACGAGCACACGCTGAGATCGATCCTGCGCGACCCGGCTTTGATGCATGAACAGCTGCAGTCGTTGGTACTGGCCACGAACCTCCCCCACTGCACGATCCGCGTGGTGCCCGCCTCGGCACCGCCGTACCACCTGGTCGGCAGCCGGTTCACCATTCTGGAGTTCGCCGAACACCCGCCGGTGGCCTACGAAGAAACCTTCTCCGCCGGGCTGTTCGTCGACGACCGGGTGGCGGTCGAAGCCTTCTACGTCCTCCGCACGAGGCTGGAACAGGCGGCCTTGTCCGAACGCGAGTCGCGGGAGTTCCTGGTCCGCCTGACCGAGGAGTTCGAACTCATGGCGAAGTGACCAGCCGGCCGTCGTGCCAGACCGCCCGGACCCGGGCCGGCAGATCCGACACGTCGAGATCCACGCCGTCGAGCAACACCACGTCCGCCCGCAGCCCCGCCTCGACCCGCCCGCGGTCGTGCTCGAGCCTGAGCAGCCGCGCCGCCTCGGAGGTCGCCGCCTTCACCGCGGCCGCGTCCCCCAGCACCGCGGCCAGCAGGCGCAGCTCGGTCGTCAAGTCGACATGGGGACGCGGGGCCAGGTCCGACCCCGCGGCGATCCGGACGCCCGCCTCCGCCGCGAGGCGCAGCGAACGCCGGTGCGTGCCGGCGAACTCGGTGTCGCTCATCGGCGACAACGTCGGCACGTACCAGGCGTCCGCCAGGGCCGTGACGGCGTCGTCGTCGAGGAACGTGCCGTGCTCGATGCTGCGCGCTCCCGCCCGGGCCGCCGACGTCACGGCCGCCGAGGTGTGCGCGTGCGCCAGGACGTCGCGGCCGCAGCGGGCGGCCTCGTCGACCACGGCGGCGAGCTCGTCGTCGGTCGGGCGGACGTCCACGCCCGCGCGGACCGCCCGCATCGAGCCGCTCGCGCCGACCTTGATCCAGTCGGCGCCCGCGCGCACCATCCGGCGGACGGCCGCGCGGGCGGCGTCCGGCCCGTCGAACAACGGGTCCGGCAGCGACGGGTCGCCGTAGTTGTCGACGGCGCCGGCGGCCGGATCCCACGCGTCGCCGAGCCCGCCGGTCGGCCCCAGCTGGCGCAGGCTGACCAGCAGGTCCGGCCCGGTGATCCAGCCCTCGGCCAGCGCGTGCTTGAAGCCGGCGTCGGCGCCCCAGGCGTCCCGGACAGTCGTGATGCCCCGCGCGAGCAACCGCCGCAGCACCGGCACGGCCTCGAGGATCCGGGCGCTGCGCGGCAACGGCTCGGGGCGCCGGAAGGCGACGTGCACGTGGCAGTCGATGAGCCCCGGGATCAGCAGCCCACCGGAGCAGTCGACGGGCGGGCCTTCGAGGCCGAGCCCGACTTCGGCGATCCGGGCGCCGTCGAGCCGGACGTCCGCACGGGTCGTCTCCCCGGTCTCGGGGTCGAACACGTGCGCCCCGGCGAGCACCGTCACCCGAGCGCCTTGCGGTAGACGAGGAAATCGCACGGCGTGGCCAGCGACGGCGCGAGGTGCGGGTAGTCCACCGCGAGGTCGGCGCGGTGCGTCACGCGGTAGCCGAGCCGGTCGTACCACTCGGCGAGGAACTGCTTGGCCGGGTGCGTCCACTCGCGCGGCACCAGCAGTTCCAGCTGCATCTCACGGCAGCCCGCGTCCCGGCTCGCCCGCTCGGCGAACGCCACCAGCTCGCGCCCGATGCCGAGGCCGCGTCGCGCGGGATCGGCCGCGAGCATGCCGAACTCGCCGGTCGTCTCGTCGAGCCGCCGGACGCGCACCGACCCGGCGAGGTCACCGTCGGCGAACGCGACGGCGATCTCCCCGGCCCGCGCGAAGCCGGCCACCTCGTCAGCGGCGGTCCGGTCGGTGCTGCCCAGCCACAGCCCCTTCTCGGACTCGGCGTAGACCTGGTTCACCAGCCCGGTGATCCGGCCGATCAAGGCGGGGTCGGCGGACGGCGGCAGCAGCTCGATCTCCAGCACCCTGCCATCCTGCCGTGATCACGGCTTCGACGCTCGCACGCAGAGCAGGAACCCGCCGGCCCGGCTCTCCGACTCCACCTCGAAGCCGGCCTCCGCGAGCATCGGCGAAATCCGTTCGACCGGGTTGTCCCGCATCTGCGGCCCGGCGGTCGTGCCCACGAGGTGCCGGCCCAGGCGGCCGCGGGGCGGGCGGAAGTCCGCCAGCAGGATCCGGCCGCCGGGGCGCAGGACCCGGAACATCTCGCGGAACGCCGTGCCCCGCACCGCCTCCGGGATGTGGTGCACGGCGAGGCTGGACACCACGACGTCGAACGAGCCGTCCGGCGCGGCCAGCGCCTCGGCCCGGCCCGCTTCGAACGAGCAGTTCGCCGTGCCGCGCAGGCGGCGCGCCTGCGCGACCATCGGCTCGGACGGATCGATCCCGACCGCCCGCCCGCCGGGCGACGCGGCTTCGGCCGCCAGCGCCGTGAGGTACCCGGGTCCGCAGCCGACGTCCAGCACCCGGTCCCCCGGCGCGACGCCCGCCAGCTCCACCAGCCGGCCGAACGTGCGCTTCCGCCGGCCGGCGAACACCGCCACCGACAGCACTTCGTACGCCCGGGCGTGCTGGATCGCTCCCGGCGCCCGCGCGTCCGGTCGTCCGTGCAGCAGTTGTCCCAGCTTCATGACCCACCCCATAACTTAGTCGCGACTAAGAACGTGTCCGCCAGGTTAGTCGTCACTAAGTAGGACGGCAAGGGGCACTACGCTGGGTCTCGTGACCGAGTCAGCCCGCCGGGTCCGGATGAGCGCCCCGGACCGTCGCGAATCGATCCTCGCCGCCGCCACCGAGGTCTTCGCCGAGGTCGGCTACCTGCGGGGCAAGACCTCCGCCGTGGCGCGCCGGGTCGGCGTCAGCGAGCCCGTCGTGTTCCAGAACTTCGGGACCAAGGCCGCCTTGTTCGCCGCCGTGGTCGACCGCGCCGCGGACCACGTCTGCCGGCTCATCGACCGGACGACCGAGAGCGCGACGCCGGTCGCCGTGCTGCTCGAGACGATGCTGGACCCGGGCCACCTCGACCAGGTGCACAGCGCGGGCTCGATCGGCGCGATCTTCGCCGACGCCGCCGCCATCACCGGGGAACCCGAAGTCGAAGCGGCCGCGAAGAAGTCCACGCAGCGCTTCGCCGGCTCGCTCACCGCGCTGCTGGACCGCGGCCGCGCCGAGGGCGAACTCCGCGCGGACCTCGACGCCGAAGCCGCCGCCTGGTGGCTGCTCTCGCTGGTCGCGTCGCAGAAATTCCGGCGCCGGACCGCCGCGGAGCCGGCCGCGGTCGAAGCCCGGCTCGCCGCCGGCACGCTCGGCTTCCTGCTGGCGCCGCGGAAATGAAGACGCTCGCGAACCGGCTTGATCGCACGGTTCGCGAGCGTCGGGAGGGAAGCGCTACTTGTCGCGGCGGAAGAGCTTGTTGCCCAGCCACACGATCGGGTCGTACTTGCGGTCGGCGACGCGCTCCTTCATCGGGATGAGCGCGTTGTCGGTGATGTGGATGCCTTCCGGGCAGACCTCGGTGCAGCACTTGGTGATGTTGCAGTACCCCAGGCCGTGCTCGTCCTGCGCGGCGTCCCGGCGGTCGGCGACGTCGAGCGGGTGCATCTCCAGTTCCGCGATGCGCATCAGGTACCGCGGCCCGGCGAACGACTCCTTGTTCTCCTCGTGGTCGCGCACCACGTGGCAGGTGTTCTGGCACAGGAAGCACTCGATGCACTTCCGGAACTCCTGCGACCGCTCGACGTCCACCTGTTGCATCCGGTACTCGCCGGGCTTCAGCCCCGGCGGCGGCGTGAACGACGGGATCTCCCGCGCCTTCGTGTAGTTGAACGACACGTCGGTGACCAGGTCGCGGATCACCGGGAACGTCCGCAGCGGCGTCACCGTGATCACCTCGTCCTCGGTGAACGTCGACATCCGCGTCATGCACAGCAGCCGCGGCTTGCCGTTGATCTCCGCCGAGCACGAGCCGCACTTGCCCGCCTTGCAGTTCCAGCGCACCGCCAGGTCCGCGGCCTGCGTGGCCTGCAGCCGGTGGATGATGTCGAGGACGACCTCGCCCTCGTTCACCTCCACCGTGAAGTCCTGCAGGCCGCCGCCCGTGTCGTCGCCGCGCCACACCCGGAAACTCGCCTTATAGCTCATGCTTTGCTCCCGGGGTGGGTTTCGAGCTCACCGTCGGTGTAGTACTTCCCGAGCTCGCCGAACTCGAACAGCTCCAGCAGGTCCTGCCGCAGCGGCACCTGCTCCTTCACCGTGACGTCGATGTCCGGCACGACCGGGTTGTCCCCGTCCGAGGCCGAGCACACCAGCAGCTTGTGCCGCCACTCGGGGTCCATGCCGGGGAAGTCGTCGCGCGTGTGCCCGCCGCGGCTTTCGGTCCGCGTCAACGCGGCCTTCGCGACGCACTCGCTGACCATCAGCATGTTGCGCAGGTCGATCGCGAGGTGCCAGCCGGGGTTGAACTGCCGGTGCCCCTCCACCGTGACGCGCAGGATCCGCTCCCGCAGCTCGCCGAGCTTCGTCAGCGCCTGCTCGATCTCGCCCGCCTTGCGGATGATGCCGACCAGGTCGTTCATCGACTGCTGCAGCTCGGTGTGCAGGGTGTACGGGTTTTCGGCCGACGCGCCGGCGGGCGGGTCGAACGGCGCGAGCGCCATCTTCGCCGCGGCGTCCACATCGGACTCCAGCACCGCGGGCCTGCCGTCGAGACCGGACACGTACTCGGCCGCGCCGAGGCCCGCGCGCCGCCCGAACACCAGCAGGTCCGACAACGAGTTGCCGCCGAGCCGGTTGGACCCGTGCATGCCGCCCGAGCACTCGCCGGCGGCGAACAGGCCGGGCACGCTCGCCGCCGCCGTGTCCGGGTCGACCTCGATGCCGCCCATGACGTAGTGGCAGGTCGGGCCGACCTCCATCGGCTCCGCCGTGATGTCGACGTCCGCCAGTTCCTTGAACTGGTGGTACATCGACGGCAGCCGCTTCTTGATCTCCTCGGTCGGCAGCCGGCTGGCGATGTCGAGGAAGACGCCGCCGTGCGGGGACCCGCGTCCTTCCTTGACCTCGGAGTTGATCGCGCGGGCCACCTCGTCGCGGGGCAGCAGGTCCGGCGTGCGCCGGTTGTTGTCCGCGTCGGCGTACCAGCGGTCGGCTTCCTCTTCGCTTTCGGCGTACTGGCCCTTGAACACCTCGGGCACGTACTCGAACATGAACCGCTTGCCGTCGGAGTTCTTCAGCACGCCGCCGTCACCGCGCACGCCCTCGGTGACGAGGATGCCCTTGACGCTCGGCGGCCAGACCATCCCGGTCGGGTGGAACTGGACGAACTCCATGTTGATCAGCTTCGCGCCCGCGCGCAGCGCCAGCGCGTGGCCGTCGCCGGTGTACTCCCACGAGTTCGACGTCACCTTGAACGACTTGCCGATGCCGCCGGTGGCGAGCACGACCGCGGGTGCCTCGAAGAGGATGAACCGGCCGCTCTCGCGCCAGTAGCCGAACGCGCCGGCGATCTTCCCGTCGGTGGTGAGCAGCTCGGTGACCGTGCACTCGGCGAAGACCTTGATCTTGGCCTCGTAGTCGCCGGTCTCGGCGAAGTCCTCCTGTTGCAGCGAAACGATCTTCTGCTGCATCGTGCGGATCAGCTCGAGGCCGGTGCGGTCACCGACGTGAGCGAGCCGCGGGTAGGTGTGCCCGCCGAAGTTGCGCTGGCTGATCCGGCCGTCGGCGGTGCGGTCGAACAACGCGCCGTAGGTCTCCAGCTCCCAGACGCGGTCGGGCGCCTCCTTGGCGTGCAGTTCGGCCATCCGCCAGTTGTTGAGGAACTTCCCGCCGCGCATGGTGTCGCGGAAGTGGACCTGCCAGTTGTCGTTCGAGTTCGCGTTGCCCATGGACGCGGCGCACCCGCCCTCGGCCATCACCGTGTGCGCCTTGCCGAACAGGGACTTGCACACGACGGCGACGCGGAAACCGCGTTCGCGCGCCTCGATCACCGCGCGCAGACCGGCGCCACCGGCCCCGATCACCACCACGTCGTAGCTGTGGCGTTCGACCTCGGTCATAGAAGAATTCCACCTCGGAACTGGGGACGTCAGTTTTAGGGAGAAAGGCGTGCTAGTTGACGAATCTCAGGTCCGAGATCGCGCCGCTGGCCACGAGCATGACGTAGAAGTCGGTCAGCACCAGCGTGCCGAGCGTCGTCCAGGCCAGCGCCATGTGCCGGGTGTTGAGCTTCGTGACCTGCGTCCAGATCCAGTAGCGCACCGGGTGCTTGGAGAAGTGCTTGAGCCTGCCGCCGGTCACGTGCCGGCACGAGTGGCAGGAAAGCGTGTACGCCCACAGCAGGACCACGTTGCCGAGCAGGATGATGTTGCCCAGCCCGAACCCGAAGCCGCCGGTCTTCCCGTGGAACGCCGTGATCGCGTCGTAGGTGTTGATCAGCGAGACGATCAGCGCGACGTAGAAGAAGTAGCGGTGGACGTTCTGGATGATGAGCGGCAGCCGTGTCTCGCCCGTGTACTTCGCGTGCGGTTCCGCGACGGCGCAGGCGGGCGGGGAGAACCACACGGCCCGGTAGTAGGCCTTGCGGTAGTAGTAGCAGGTCAGGCGGAAGCCGAGCAGGAACGGCAGCACGACGAAGCCGAGCGGGATCCAGCCCGGCAGGTCGCCGAACCAGTGGCCGAAGTGGCTCGAGCCCTCGACGCAGGAAGTGGACAGGCAGGGCGAGTAGAACGGCGTCAGGTAGTGGTAGTCGGGCACCCAGTACGCGGTGCGCACGAACGACCGGACCGTCGCGTAGATGATGAACGCCGACAGCCCGAGCACGGTCAGCAGCGGCTGGAGCCACCACCGGTCCGTGCGGAGGGTGCGCTCGGCGATCCGGGCCCGCTTGGGGGCCCGGACGCCGGTGCCGACGCCGTTGTCAGCCGGAGCGCTCACCGCTGGTCGCGCTTGTAGCCGCCGACGCCTTCGTCATCGGCGCCGTGCCAGAGCGCCGGGTCGTAGGGGGTGTCGGGCACCGGGACGCGCTCGGCGGGCTTCGCCTGGGCGGGCACGGCCAGGGGCGTGCCGTCGAGGTCCGCGGTGTCGATGTCGAGGCGCTCCACGTCGTTGGCGAGCCGGCGGACCGCCGACGCGTCGCCGTAACGCGAGCGCAGTGCGCCGACGCACTGCCTGAGCTGGCCGATGGTTCGCCGCAGCTCGGCGATTTCGGAGGTGGACATCAATCCTCCCGGTGTGGTGGGGCCGGCGGAAGCCGGGCGGGCGATCACTCGCCCCTACGGCTTTACCGTGCGTCGTGCAGTGTGACAACTAGCACACTAACGGCTCTGGGGGTGATCGGGGTCACGCGGGTCGATCTTCTGAATCGATTTTGATTCGGCGTTTTCCCGAGGTACTGTGGCCAGTGTCACGACCCAGAGGCGCCAGCGTTGCCGTCCCGCGGACCACCCCACACCAGTGATCCGGAGCCGGACATGAGCCCCACCCCCACCACGAAGCTGCACCGAGTCGTCGCCGACGTCACCGAACGCGTCGCGGCCCGCAGTGCCGCGACCCGCGCGGCCTACCTCGGCCGCGTGGCCGCCGCGCACGAAGAAGGCCCGGTCCGCCGCGGTCTCGCGTGCAGCAACCTCGCCCACGGTTTCGCCGCGATGGACGGCGTCGACAAGGAGGCGCTGCGGGCCGCGCGGGCCCCCGGCGTCGCGATCATCTCGTCCTACAACGACATGCTGTCGGCGCACCAGCCGATGCAGGAGTACCCGGCGTGGCTGAAGAAGTCCGTGCGCGGCGCGGGCGGTGTCGCCCAGTTCGCCGGCGGCGTGCCCGCGATGTGCGACGGCATCACCCAGGGCCGGGCGGGCATGGAGCTGTCCCTGTTCAGCCGCGAGGTCATCGCGATGTCGACGGCGATCGCGCTGTCGCACGACATGTTCGACGCCGCGCTGTTGCTGGGCGTCTGCGACAAGATCGTGCCCGGCCTGCTGATCGGCGCCCTGTCGTTCGGTCACCTGCCCGCGCTGCTCGTCCCGGCGGGGCCGATGAACTCCGGGCTGCCGAACAAGGAGAAGGCCCGCGTCCGGCAGCTGTACGCCGAGGGTCTCGCGACCCGCGAAGACCTCCTCGACGCCGAGGCGGCGTCGTACCACTCGGCCGGCACCTGCACCTTCTACGGCACGGCCAACTCCAACCAGATGGTCGTCGAGGTGATGGGCCTGCACCTGCCCGGCGCCAGCTTCGTCCAGCCGGGCTCCTCCCTGCGCCAGGCGCTCACCGAGGAAGCCGGACGGCGGATCGTCGAGATCTCGCGCGGCGAGCAGTACACGCCGGTCGCGCGGATCCTCGACGAAAAGGCGTTCGTCAACGGCGTCATCGCGCTGCTCGCCACCGGCGGCTCGACCAACCACACGATGCACCTGGTCGCGATCGCCGCGGCCGCGGGCATCCAGCTGACCTGGGACGACTTTTCGGACCTCTCGGCGGTCGTGCCGCTGCTGGCGCGGGTCTACCCGAACGGCAGCGCCGACATCAACCACTTCCACGCCGCCGGCGGCATCCAGTTCCTGGTGGGCACGCTGCTCGACGCGGGGTTGCTGCACGAGGACGTGCACACGGTCGCCGGGTTCGGGCTGCACCGCTACCGGGCCGAGCCGATCCTGTCCGACGGCGAGCTGGTCTGGCGCGACGTGCCCACCCGCAGCCTCGACGAGGACGTGCTGCGCCCGGTCTGGCGCCCCTTCGCCGCCGACGGCGGGCTGCGGATGGTCGAGGGCAACCTCGGCCGCGCGGTGATCAAGGTGTCGGCGGTGGCGCCCGAGCACCGCGTCGTCCAGGCGCCGGCGCGGGTGTTCACCACCCAGGAGGCGTTCAAGGCCGCGTTCGAAGCGGGCGAGCTGGACCGCGACGTCGTCGTGGTGGTCCGGCAGCAGGGGCCGCGGGCCAACGGCATGCCGGAGCTGCACGGGCTCACCCCGGCGCTGGGTGTGCTGATGGACCGCGGGCACGCCGTGGCGTTGCTCACCGACGGCCGCATGTCGGGCGCGTCGGGCAAGATCCCGGCGGCCATCCAGGTGACGCCGGAAGCCGCGGCGGGCGGCCCGATCGCGCGCATCGCCGACGGCGACGTCATCCGGCTGGACGCGACTTCGGGCTCCCTCGACGTGCTCGTCGGTGACGAAGAACTCGCCCGCCGTGAGCTTGTGGACTCCCCGCCGTCCGAAGCATCCTGGACCGGCACCGGCCGAGAGCTGTTCGCCGCGTTGCGCCGGACGGTCGGCCCTGCTGACCAGGGCGCTTCGGTGTTCGGCGGTCTGACCCCGGAGCACTTCGGAACGCCCGCTTTCACAACCCAGGAGGTCGGTCAGTGACCACCGGTCAGGACCTGCTCGAGCTGTCCCCCGTGATGCCCGTCGTGGTGATCGACGACGCCGACGACGCGGTGCCCACGGCCCGGGCCCTGCTCGCCGGCGGGATCGGGGTCATCGAGCTGACCCTGCGCACCCCGGCGGCGCTCGCCGCGATCGAGCGCGTCGCGGCCGAGGTGCCGGAGATCGTCATCGGCGCCGGCACCATCACCGCGGCCGACCACGCGAAGCAGGCGGCGGACGCGGGGGCGAAGTTCCTCGTGACGCCGGGCTGCACCGACGCGGTCGTCGACGCGTGCTTCGAGACCGGGCTGCCGTTCCTGCCCGGCGCGAGCACGGTGTCCGAGGCGATGCGGCTGGCCGAGCGCGGGCTCACGGCGTTGAAGTTCTTCCCGGCCGAGGCGTCCGGTGGCGTCGCGTACCTGAAGTCGATCGCGGGTCCGTTGCCGCAGCTGAAGTTCTGCCCGACGGGCGGGATCACCGTCGCTTCGGCGCCGTCGTACCTGGCGCTGCCGAACGTCGGCTGCATCGGCGGTTCGTGGCTGACGGCCTCGCTCGACCCCGCGACGATCGAGAAGCTGGCCGCGGAAGCCGCACAGCTGTAGCGGAAATCACCCCGCGTGGTGATCGCGCCCGAACGGCGGAATGCGCGTCCGCATTCCGGGAGCACCGTTCCAGCTTTCTGGAACGGTGCTCCGAGCGGGTGTGGCGGCGGTCATGAATCCCGCTGAATGGAGCAATCGCGGCTCCAGTGGGTGATTTACCGGCCTGTTATCGTTTCCTCTCGCTGTTTCGAGCGAGGAGATCCGGTGTCCCTGACCGATGTGGTCGCCCCCAGTCCTGCCCCCGAGAACGTCGCCGCACTCGTCGGCGAACGTCTTTCACTGTCCGCCCTCCACCAGTTGGGCGGCACCCTCGGCGGCTATTCCTTCGTCAAGGTCGTGGTCGACCGCGAAAACGCGGTGATCCACTTCCTGAACGACGCCCGCCATTCCTTTCACGCGATCTATATCGGGGAAGAGATCCTCGGCGTCCCCGAAGAACGGGTGCGCGCGGAGATCGATTCCTACAACCAGGAGTTCTACCACGCACCGGACCGCCGGTTCCTGCTCGGCATCCTGGCCCGGCACCCGCAGCTGCTTTCCCTCGAGACGGTCGAGGTCGACACGATGCCGGCCGCGCTGATCCGCGAGTTCCACGCGTTCGTCGCGCGGTACGTCGACCCGGCGCTGCCGCTGGTGTTCAAGCCCGCCAACCAGCTGCAGGAACGGATCGTCCGGGAGATCCCGCCGGGCGAGCTGCCCCGGGTGTTCGCGCACGAGCTGTTCTCGACGGCGCCGTTCGTCCCGCTGAACCCCGGCACCGCGACGGGCCGGCTTCGCGCGTTCCGCACCGAGGCCGAGTACCGCGCCGCGACGCTGGAGTGGTCGGACATCATCGTGATGGACCGCGTCCCGGACGACATCCCGCGGCTCTCGGGCATCGTCAACGCCCGCCACACGACGCCGTTGTCGCACACCAACGTCCTCGCCACCGGCTGGCAGATCCCGAACGCCGTGCAGGTGGGCGCCCTGGCCGACATCGAGGGTCGCGGGCTCGACGGCAAGTGGGTCGAGTACACAGTGGACGCTCGAGGGCTCTCGCTGCGGGAGGTCCCCGAGCCGGCCTCGGCGGCCCCGCCGAAGTGGTACGCCCAGCGCGTCAAGCTGGAGGAGCCGGAGTCCGAGCACAGCCCGATCGTGAACTTGAAGCGGTTGCGCGCGACCGACCGCTACCGGTACGGGACGAAGGCGGCCAACCTGGGCGAGCTGCACCACGTGCTGGCACACGGTTCGCAGCGGCTGCTCGGCTTCTACCAGGTGCCGCGCCCGCCGCGGGAGAACCTGCTGCCGTACCTGGCCCGGCTGCTGGACGTCCCTGTCGACGCCGATCTGGGCGCCGCGGCCCGGCGGCTGCTCGACGAGCGCGTCCGCGTGCCCCGCGGGATCGCGTTGCCGTTCTCGTTGCAGCGGCGGTTCCTCGAGTCGTCACCGAGGATCCAGCAGGCCATCGGCAAGCTGAAGATGGCGCTGGAACTGGACGCCCGCGAAATCGAGCCGCTGTGCGTCGAGCTGCAGAGCCTGATCCGAGCGGCGCGGCTGCCGGGCGCGCTCGCCGGGGAGATCGACTCCGCGCTGGTGTCGCAGCTGGCCGGGGTGCGCTCGTTCGTCGTGCGCAGCTCGTCGAACGCCGAAGACCTGGCCGGGTTCTCGGCGGCCGGGATCTACGAGTCGCTCAACCACGTCACCACGGCCGAGCGGATCTTCGCCAGCGTCAAGGAGGTGTGGGCGTCGCTGGTATCGGTGCGCAGCGTCCGGCTCCGGCACCAGGCCGGCATCTCCCTCGACGAGTGCTACATGGGCGTGGTGATCCAGGAGCAGGTCGCGGCCGACTTCGGCGGCGTGCTGGTGACGACGAACCCGATGAACCGCGCGGACTTCCGCACGGTGTACGTCAACGTGTCACCGCGCGTGACCGACGTCGTCGAGGGGTCGGCGCTGCCCATGCAGTACCTGTACTCGACGGTCGAGGGCGGCGGCCGCACGGTGTCGCTCGGCGACGCCACGGCGGACCTCGACGCGCGGGCGCACGACCAGCTGCAGCGGCTCGCGATCGCCGGCCGCCTGCTGCAGGGGCACTTCTCGCCCGACTACACGTTCGACTCGCCGGTGGACGTCGAGTGGCTCGCCGACGGCGAGCACCTCCACCTCGTGCAGCTGCGCCCGTATTCCGTTTGAATTCAGGAGAAACCGTCATGCTGGGCCTTCGCCTGCCCGCGAACCCCGCCGTCCGGCGCACCGTCCGGCTGACCTACGGGTTCCAGTTCTTCTTCGGCCTGCTGCTGTGGGTGCCGATCTTCTACCAGTACCAGAAGCTCGTCGGCCTGTCCGACGGCGAGATCTTCGGCATCCAGAGCATCTACTACGTCGTGTTCTGCCTGCTGGAGATCCCGACCGGGATGCTCGCCGACCGGTTCGACTACCGCACGTCGCTGGCGGCCGGCGCGGGCGTGCTCGTGGCGGCGAACCTGGTGCCGGTGTTCCTCGGCTCGTACACCGGGTTCCTGCTGCACTTCGTCCTGATCGCCCTGGCGCGGTCGCTGGTGTCGGGCGCGCAGAGCGCGTACCTGTACGAGTACCTGCACACTTCGGGCGCCGGTGAGCACTACCTCCGGGTGGAGGGCGTCGGCCGGGCGTACAGCCTGGTGGGCAAGATCGTGTACTGGCCGGTGATCGGCCTGCTGATGGCGTGGAACCTCCCGTCCCCGTACTGGCTGACGGCGATCAACGCGGGCGTGGCACTGGCGTTCGCGCTGAAGCTCCCGCCGATCCCCGGCGGCCGCCGGGTCACGGGCAAGACGGCGTCGCTGCTGGCGGGCGTCGGCGGCGCGCTGTCGGCGTTGCGTTCGTCGCGGTGGCTGGTGCTGCTGATGGTGCAGGGCATCGCGATGTTCACGCTGGTGCGGATCTGCCAGGTGAACCTGTTCCAGCCGATCCTGGAGTCGAAGTCGTTGTCGGTGAACTGGTACGGCGCGGTGCTGGCCGCCATGACGGTCTTCGAGGCACTGGGCGCGGCCCGCCCGCACCGCCTCCGCCGCGCGATCGGCCCGGTGGGGTCGGTGTTCACGCTGACGATCGTGATGGCGCTGTGCCTTGGTGTGGTCGTGTTCGTGGGTGCCCTCCCGGCGGTGGTCCTGTTGTGCGTGTTCGCGGTGGCGACGGGGATTTCGTTCCCGGTGCAGAAGCAGCTGCTGAACGACTCCATCCCGGACTCCCGCTACCGCGCGACGCTCCTGTCGATGGAGTCCATTGTGGACCGTGCGGTGTGCGCCCTGGTGGCGGTGGCGCTGGGCGCGTACCTGGCGGCCGGGCGGCTCGACGAGTTCCTGGTGCTGTCGGCGGTGGTCACGTGTGTGGTGATGGGGTTGCTCGCGGTGCTGCTGCTGGCGGTCCGCAAGCACCGCTCGGACCGCCGGGTACCCACCGGGCAGGCACCCGCGGAACCGGCCGTGCCGCTCCGCGTTTCGCCGGCGGACCCGCGGCCGGCGGATTCCACCGCGCTCAGCGGCTCGGCGGGTCCGGAAGGCCGGTTCTCCGGCTCGCAGTTCCGGCGGCGAGAGGTGGACCAGGTCGGCAACTGAGCCACCTGGCAAGCCCGCGCCCGGGGAGCCGGCAGCCCCGGTCGCCGACCGTCGACGGCCGGTCCCACGAGGGCATCAGACCTGGCCGGCAACCGCCCGGCGGGCGCGATCGCCCCCGCGCCGGCAACGGCCGCCCGCGCGGCCATCCTCATGCCGGCAACACCAACCACCACCCAGCCGACGCAGCCATCCCCACACCGGCAGCACCGAACACCACCCAGCCGACGCAGCCATCCCCACACCGGCAACACCGACCTTCGCCGGCCGGCGCGGCCATCCCACGTCGGCAACACCAACCACCGCCCAGCCGGCGCGGCCTTCCCCGCGCGCGCCGGCCGGGGGCGGGTCAGTCGATGACGGCGTCGTCGAGGAGGGTGGACTCCGCGCCGTACTCGCGGAGTTCCTCCCTGATCACCGTGTACGCCAGCCCCTGCGGGTAGCCCTTGCGGGCGAGGAAGCCGAGCAGCCGGCGCAGCGCCGTCTGCTCGTCGACGTTGCCGAGGGATCCGAGGCGCTTGCGGACCAGTTCCCTGGCCATCTGCTCCTCGGATTCGCGGTCGACCTCTCCCGCCGCCTGCGCGGCGACCTCACCGTCGACGCCCTTGCGCCGCAGTTCGGCCACCAGCGCGGTGCGGGACAGCCCCTGGTTCGCGTGGCGGGACTTCACCCACAGCTGGGCGAACTCCTCGTCGTTGACCAGCCCCGCCCGGTCGAGCTTGCCGAGCAGGGTTTCACTGGTCTCCTCGTCGAATCCCTTGCGCTGCAACGCCTGCCGCAGTTCTTCCTGAGTCCGCGGTCGAGCGGCCAGGAGATCGAAGCAGATCTCCTTGGCCTTCTTGTACCGCTCCTCGGGAGGCAACTCGGCCGGCGGAACCTTGGGCGCCCTCGCCACCTACGTCACTCCTCGTCTTCACAAACCCGCGCCCGAAGTCAACGCGACCACGGCCGGCGGGGGTCCGGGGGTCCGCCCCCTTCGATCAGAAGTCGACCGGCGCCGGGACGGCTTCGACCGCGGCCGCGTCGAGCTGCGGGCCGATGCCGAGCTTCTCCTTGATCCGCTTCTCGATCTCGTTGGCGATGTCCGGGTTGTCGCGCAGGAACCGGCGCGCGTTCTCCTTGCCCTGGCCGAGCTGGTCGCCTTCGTAGGTGTACCAGGCGCCGGACTTGCGCAGGATCGACTGGTCGACACCCATGTCGATCAGCGAGCCCTCGCGGGAGATGCCCTGGCCGTACAGGATGTCGAACTCGGCCTGTTTGAAAGGCGGGGCCACCTTGTTCTTGACGACCTTGACGCGGGTCCGGTTGCCGACCGCCTCGCCGGCGTCCTTCATCGTCTCGATGCGGCGCACGTCCAGGCGGACCGATGCGTAGAACTTCAGCGCCTTGCCACCGGTGGTCGTCTCCGGGGAGCCGAACATGACGCCGACCTTCTCGCGGAGCTGGTTGATGAAGATCGCCGTGGTGCCCGAGTTGGACAGCGCACCGGTGATCTTCCGCAGCGCCTGGCTCATCAGGCGGGCCTGGAGGCCGACGTGCGAGTCGCCCATCTCGCCCTCGATTTCGGCGCGCGGCACGAGCGCGGCGACGGAGTCGATGACCAGGATGTCGAGCGCGCCGGAGCGGATCAGCATGTCCGCGATCTCCAGGGCCTGCTCACCGGTGTCCGGCTGGGAGACCAGCAGCGCGTCGGTGTCGACGCCGAGTGCCTTGGCGTACTCCGGGTCGAGCGCGTGCTCCGCGTCGATGAACGCCGCGATGCCGCCGGCGCGCTGTGCGTTCGCCACGGCGTGCAGGGCGACCGTCGTCTTACCCGAGGATTCCGGGCCGTAGATCTCGACGACCCGGCCGCGGGGCAGCCCGCCGATGCCGAGCGCGACGTCGAGGGCGATCGACCCGGTGGGGATCACGGCGATGGGCGGCCGGGTGTCCTCGCCCAGGCGCATCACCGAGCCCTTGCCGTACTGCTTGTCGATCTGCGCGAGCGCGAGCTCGAGCGCCTTGTCCTTGTCGGGTGCTGCAGGCATGGAAGTCCACCTCGCTGGTCGAAGCCCCGGCTCTCCGGGGGCTCTGTGTCGGTTCTTCAGCTGTCCGGTCCGACGCTAGCGGCGGGGACCGACAATTCCAGGCGCGGCGCCCAATCTGTGGATCGCTGGACCCGATGTGGACAACACCATAGACGAACACCTGTTCGAGGTCGGCAGCGACACACCCTTGCGCTAGGATTTTTCGCCCACCCGGGTCGGACGCCCGGGAAACGCCCAGGTCAGCGCCGTTCGCGCGGGACGTCGAAGGCGTCGCAGACCTCTCGCCAGATCTCCTTGGCCGGGATTCCCGCGGTCAGCGCCTGGTCGACGGTGCGCCCGCCGAGCCCGCTGAGCACGTGGTCCCTGGCCAGCACCTGGGCCCGCCCGGGGCCGAACTCCTCGGCCATGAGCCGCCGGAAAACCGTGATCCGCATCGGACCCACTCTAACCGGCGGCGCGAACGGTCCGTTCGCGCCGCCTACTCCCCCGGCTGGACGCTCGCCTCGAAGTAGTCGGCCAGCGTGCCCGGCGTGGTCGCCTCGGCCTGGTCCGCCGAATTCAGCTGGTAGATGAACCCCACCAGCGGCCGGTCCGACACCGTGAACACGAGCACCGCCGACGTCCGGCCCGCGGCCGACGAGTAGTGCCCCTTGAGCCCGTTGCCGCCCCAGTCGGCCTCCGTGCGGTCGCCGCCCGCCGAGGTGAGCAGGCCGTCGGTGTACTGCTTGAGCCGGTCGGCGTTGTCGCCCTGGACGTAGGTCACCTGCGTGCCCGCCCGGCCCGGCGCGGAGCACGTCGAGGACACGCCGAGGCTCTCCGCCGGCGCCGCCGGGCCGTTGCCCATGCCCGGCTTGCAGTCGCCGGTGTCGGCGATCTTCCCGGCGAGCTGGCGCAGGCAGCCGGTGAGGCCCTTGGCGTCGGCCTGCCCCGGCGTCCTGCACTGGTCGGCGGTGTAGGTCGTCGCCGAGGACGACGACGTCAGGAAGTACGTCAGCCCCGCCGCGAGCACCACCACGACCGCGGCCGCGATCCCGATGAGCAGCTTCTTCTTCCCGCCGGGCTTCGGCTCGGTCTTCTCCGCCGCGGCCGCGGGCGAGTACGCGGGGAAGTTCGACGGCACCGGCTGCGGCCCGCTGGGCGGGAAGTTCGACGGCGCGTACCCGGGGTACTGCGGCGGCGGAGCCGGGGGCGCGTACTGCGGGCGGGGCGGGCCGCCGGCGGCGACGGCCCCTTCGACGTTCTGCGTCCGCGCGCCCATGCCGTCGCGCGCCACGTGCTGCGCACCGAGCGCGACGGCGGTCTCCGGCTGGTCGAGGCTGCCCGGCACGACACCGAGCTTCTCCGCGATCATCGTGCCGACCAGCGGCAGCCGGCTCGACCCGCCGACGAGGTAGATGCCGGCCAGCCGGTCCGGGGTCAGCCCGGACGAGCGCAGCGTCCGCGACAGCAGTTCGACGCTGCGCAGCATCGCCGGCCGGACCAGGCCCTCCAGCTCGCCGCGCGTGACCAGGACGTCCTTGAACGGCTCGGGCATCGGCACCTCGGTCTGCGGGTGCCGCGACAGCGCCTCCTTGGCCGCCTTGACGTCCTCCTGCAGCGCGCGCCGGGTCCGCCGGTCGCCGGTGGACTCCGGCCGCAGGAGCCGTTGCCAGCGCTGCGGGTCCGAGTGCGAGACCTCGCGCCCGACGTGCACCATGAGCGCCTGGTCGACGTCGAGGCCGCCGAGGTCGGGCAGGCCGTCCTCGGCGAGCACGGTGAAGCCGTTCTGCGTGGCGCCGACGACGGCGACGTCGAAGGTGCCCGCCCCGAGGTCGTAGACGGCGAGCGCCTGGCCCGGTGCGAGGGACTTGCCGGGGAACGACGCGAAGTGCGCGGCCGCGGCGACCGGTTCGGGCACCAGCAGGATGTTCTGGCCCATGCCGGCGAGCCGGGCGGCCGACATCAGCACGTTGCGGCGGGTCTGGCCCCACTGCGCGGGGTGGGTCAGCCGGACCTCGTCGGGCTGCTCGCCGCCGAGCTGGCGGGACGTTTCTTCGAGGACGCGGCGCAGGATGGCGGCCAGCGCGTCGGTCACCGGGACGACGTCGGTGCCGAGCAGCAGGGTCTGCTCGTCGATGCGGCGCTTGGGGTTCGGCTCGAAGCGCGTCGGGTCGAGGCGGGCGCGGCGCTCGGCGTCGCGGCCGACCATGATCGTGCCCTCTTCGGTGGCGAACACGGCCGACGGCATGTTGGCCGAGCCGTCGACCTCGACGACCCGGGGCGGCCTGCCGTGCGCCGACAGGACGGCGACGGTGTTGGACGTCCCGAGGTCCACGGACAGGATCCGCACAGCACTCCCCTTCGCGAAACACGCCGTGACGGCGTTCGCGGTGATGCTGCCATGCGCGCGGTCACCGTGCGTGCGGACCCGCGAAAGTCACCGCCGCTTGACGGAGAGGTGGATCACGGTGCACGATAGTTGCGCAGTTCGGTCAATCGAGTTGCACGAACTGCGCAAAGGAGCGGGTGATGCCGAAACTGCTCGTCCTCGGGGACGACCTGACCGGCAGCAACGCGACCGGAGCGCTGTACGCCCGCTTCGGGCTGCGCGCGGTTTCCGTCAACGCGCCGCTCGAACCGGACGCGCCCTGCCTCCGCGCGGGAAGCGGGATCGACGCGCTGGTGGTCAACCTGGGTACCCGGCACGCCTCGCCGCCACACGCCGCGCGGGCGGTCCGGGAGGCGGTCGAGCTGGCCGGGCCCGTCGAGCTGACGGTGAAGCGCGTGGACACGACCCTGCGCGGCAACGTCGGGGTGGAGACCGAGGCCGTCCTGGCCTCGGCGCCCGACGCCCGCGCCCTGGTCGTGCCCGCGTTCCCGGACGCCGGCCGGGTCACCCTCGGCGGCCTGCACCTGGTCGACGGCGTGCCGCTGGCCGAAAGCCCGGCCGCCCGCGACCCCCTCGCCCCGGTCGGGACGTCGCGGATCCGCACGCTGCTGCGGCCCACCGACCGCGAGATCGCCGAGCTGCCACTGGACGTCGTCGAAGAAGGCGTCGACGCGGTCGAGGCGGCCCTGCGCGGTCCGGCCGGGGTCGTCGTCTGCGACGCCACGACGAACCGGCACCTCACCACCGTCGCCAAGGCGGCCGCCCGGCTCGCGGCCGAAGGCACGCGCTGGATATCCGTGGATTCCGGGCCGTTCGGCGTCCGGCTGGCGGCCGCGCTGGGCCTCGCGCCCGGCCACGGCACCGTCCCGCCGGTGCTCGCGGTGATCGGCAGCATCACCGGGCAGACCCGTGATCAGGTGCTGGAAACCGAGCTGGTGCTGGACGCGCGGTACGTCGACGTCGACCCGGACCGGCCCGATCCGCCGGCGATCGCGGCCGCGGCCGGGGAACTCCTCGCCGCCGGGCACCGCGTGGTCGGCATCCGGACCGTCGCACCCGCGCCGGGCGCGCCGGTCGACGCGGGCGTCGCGGCGCGGATCCCGCCGGCGCTGGGCGAAGCGACCCGGCTGGTGCTCGGCGCGCACCGGATCGGCGGGCTCTACGCCACCGGCGGTGACATCGCCGTCGAGGTCACGAAGGCACTCGAGGCCGACGGCTTCGAGATCGACACCGAAGTGCTGCCGCTGGCGGTCGCCGGGCGGCTTTCCGGCGGCCCGCACAGCGGGCTCCCCTTCGCCACCAAGGGCGGGTTGATCGGCGGCCGGGACGCCGCCGTCGCCTGCCTGGAACACCTCAACCACGTGCTGGCCACCGGAAGGAAGAACCCGTGAGCGACCTCCCGATCCTCGCCGTCACCCTCGGCGACCCCGTCGGCATCGGCCCGGAGATCACCCTCAAGACCCTCGCCGAGCCCGAGTCCCTGCAGCTGGCCCGCGGGGTGGCGGTCGGCGACGCGATCGTGCTGGAACGCCTGGTCCGGCACCTCGGCCTGCACCTGGAGATCAACCCGATCGCCACGGTCGCCGACGCGCGCTTCACCACCGGCGTGATCGACATCCTCAACCTCGGCGTGGTCCGGGAGGACCTGCCGTGGGGCGAAGTCAACGCGACCGCGGGTGCCGCCGCCGTCGGCGCGATCGAAGTGGCCACCCGGCTCGCGCTGGCCGGCGAGGTCGACGCGGTCGTGACGGCGCCGATCAACAAGGAGGCGATCTGGGCGGCGGGCTCGAAGCACCTCGGGCACACCGAGATGCTCGGCGAGCTGACCGGCTCGACCCGGTTCAACACGATGTTCTGGGTGTCCGGGCTGAAGATCTTCTTCGCCACCCGGCACCTTTCGCTGCGCGAAGCGATCGACCGGATCACGCGGGAGAACATCGAGCACGCGATCCGCGAGGCCTACACCGCGCTCGAAGTCTTCGGCACGGAGAAACCGAGACTCGCCGTGGCGGCGCTGAACCCGCACGGCGGCGAGAACGGCAAGTTCGGCGACGAGGAGATCGTCGCGATCGCGCCCGCGGTGGCCGCCGCGCGCGCCGCCGGGCTCGACGTCGTCGGTCCGATCCCGGCGGATTCCGTGTTCCACCAAGGGATCCAGGGCCGGTTCGACGGCGTGCTCTCGCTTTACCACGACCAGGGGCACATCGCGTCGAAGACGTACGACTTCGACGGCACGGTCTCGGTGACGGTCGGCCTGCCGATCCTGCGCACCTCGGTCGACCACGGCACGGCGTTCGACATCGCCGGCACCGGCCGCGCGTCGCACGGCACGATGCGCGCGGCGTTCAAGGCCGCGGCCACGCTGGCGCCGTACGCGCGGAAGCTGCCCGCCATCTACCCGCCGGGCGTCCGGTGATCCCCCGCAAGCGCTGGGCGTACGTCATCCCGGTCGCCGTGGTCATGTACATGCTGGCCTACCTCGACCGCACGAACGTCGCGGTGATCCTGCCCTACATCGGCGACGACTTCCCGTTGTCGGCCAGCGCGAAGGGCCTGGCGAGCGGCATCTTCTTCGTCGGCTACCTCGTGCTGCAGATCCCGGCCGCGGTGCTGGCGGCGAAGTGGAGCGCCCGCAAGACGGTGCTGATCCTGATGATCGCGTGGGCGTTCGCGGCGGTGCTCTGCGGCCTGGTGCGGAACGAGACGCAGCTGCACCTGGCGCGGCTGCTGCTCGGGCTGTTCGAGGGCGGTGTGTGGCCGGCGGTGCTGATCCTGCTAGCGTCTTGGTTCCCGCAGGCCGAACGGGCCCGGGCGAACGCGCTGTGGATGACGTGCCTGCCGATCTCGGCGATCGTCATGTCCCCGCTGTCCGGGCTGATGCTCGACCACATGTCCTGGCGCTGGGTGTTCGTCATCCAGGGCCTGCCGCCGCTGCTGTGGGCGGTCGTCTGGTGGTTCGCGGTGGCCGACCGGCCGGCGAAGGCCCGCTGGATCTCCGCGGAGGAACGCGAGTACCTCGAAACCACCCTGCGGGCCGAGGAAGAAGCGAAGCCCGCGTTCGTCAGGCAGGGTTACCGGCAGGCACTGGCCAACCGGCAGGTGCTGCTGCTGATCGGCGTCTACTTCTTCTGGATCACCGGCTTCTACGGCTTCAGCCTGTGGCTGCCGTCGGTCGTGAAGACGATGACGGGCGGCTCGGCCACCGCCGTCGGGTTCCTGTCGGCGGTGCCGTACGTGCTGGCGCTGGCCGGGATGGTCGCGTGCGCGCACTGGTCGGACCGCACCGGCAACCGGCGGCTGGCCGTCGCCGTGCCGCTGGTCGTGGCCATCGCCGGACTGCTGCTCGGCAACCTCGTGCACTGGCCGGCGTGGGTGCAGCTGGTGCTGCTCTGCGTCGTCGCGACCGGCGTCTACATGCCGTACGGGCCGTTCTGGGCCATTCCCAGCCGCATCCTCGGCATCGAGGTCGTGGCCGTGGCGATGGGCCTGATCAACGCGCTGGGCAACCTCGGCGGGTTCGCCGGGCCCTACCTGGTCGGCTGGCTCACCGACGTCACCGGCGGCGCGACCACCGGGTTCGTCGTGCTGGCGGCGTTCCTCGCCGTGGCCGCCGCGCTGGCGTTCTTCGGACTGAAACCGGCCGTCGTGGAAGACTCGGCGCATGTCCCAGCCGCGACCAGGAACCCGTGACCGGCGCGCGATGCTCCTCGAGGCCGTCCGCGACGGCTCGGGCGGCATCGCGGAGCTGGCCGAGGAGTTCGGTGTCTCGGAGTCGACGATCCGCCGCGACCTCGCCTCCCTCGCCGGCGCCGGGCACGTCGTGCGCACCTACGGCGGCGCGCTCGACACCGAACGCAGCCCGCGCGAGAAGGACCGCGAGAACGCGGCGGCGAAGGACGCCATCGCCCGGCAGGCCGCAGCGCTGGTGCGCGACGGCGAAGTCGTGCTGCTCGACGCCGGCACGACCACCGGCAGGCTCGCCCGCCACCTCGCCCACCGCGAGGGGCTGACCGTGGTCACGAACGGCGTCACCGCCATCCGCGAGCTGGCCGGCTTCGCCGGGATCGACCTGATCGTCCTCGGCGGCCGGCTGCGGCACCCCAACGAGGCCATCCTCGGCGAGAGCGTGCTCGCCCAGCTGCGGCACATCTCCCCCGATCGGGTATTCCTGGGCGCGGACGGCGTGGTGCCCGGGCGGGGGCTGTGCTGCCCGTCACTGGAGCAGTCGGTGGTCAAGCACGCGATGCTGCACGCGGGCGCCGAGGCCTACGTGCTGGCCGACCACTCCAAGCTGGACCAGGCCCCTTTTTCCTACTGGACGCCGCTCGACCGCGAGTACCGGCTGATCACCGACGAGCCGGAGATCGACGCGGTGTACCCGGCGTTCGCCGACAGCGTGATCGTGGCCGACCGGCCCGAAACTGTCGGTGGTGCCGCGCATCATGGACGACGTGGCAGTTGACGTGCTCGACCTCTTCTCCCCCGCGACCCGGGACTGGTTCGCGGGGGCCTTCGCCGCGCCCACCGCGGCCCAGGAAGGCGCCTGGCAGGCGGCGCACGCGGGCGAGCACGCCCTCGTCGTCGCGCCGACCGGGTCCGGCAAGACCCTGTCCGCGTTCCTGTGGGCGCTGGACCGGCTTTCCGTGGAACCACCGCCGGCGGAGGCCACCAAACGCTGCCGGATCCTCTACGTCTCGCCGCTGAAGGCCCTGGCCGTCGACGTCCAGCGGAACCTGCGCGCCCCGCTCGCCGGCATCTCACAGGCCTCCCGGCGGCTCGGGCTCCCGGTGCCCGAGATCGAGGTCGGCATGCGCACCGGCGACACCACCGCGGCCGAGCGCCGCTCGTTCGGCAAGACCCCGCCGGACGTGCTGGTGACCACGCCGGAGTCGCTGTTCCTCATCCTCACCTCGTCGGCGCGGGAGTCGCTGCGCGGCGTGGAGACCGTGATCGTCGACGAGGTGCACGCGGTCGCCGGCGGCAAGCGCGGCGCGCACCTGGCGCTGTCGCTGGAGCGGCTGGACTCGCTCCTGCCGAAGCCGGCGCAGCGGATCGGCCTGTCGGCGACGGTCCGCCCGATCGACGAGGTGAGCGCGTTCCTGGCCGGCGGCCGTCCGGTGCGGGTGGTCCAGCCGAAGCTGGCGAAAACCATCGAAGTGCGCGTCGAGGTGCCGGTCGAGGACATGAGCAACCTCGACGCACCGCGCAGCGGCCCGGCGCCGAGCCCGCTCGACGCGCTGGAGTCCCTCGAGTCGCTGACCGAGGCGTTCCCGCCCGGCGACATCGCCCCGGGCGGCCTGGGGACGCTGGAGGAGATCGCGGGCAACCCCGTGCAGCGGCCGTCGATCTGGCCGGCCGTCGAAGAGCGCGTGCTGAGCCTGATCCGGGCCCACCGGTCGACCATCGTGTTCGCCAACTCCCGCCGGCTCACCGAGCGGATGACGGCCCGGCTCAACGAACTGGCCGCGGAGCAGACGGAGCTCACGCCGGAGGACTCGTTCCCGGCCGAGGCCGTCGGGCAGTCCGGGGTCAGCACCGGTGCGCCGCCGGTGATCGCCCGGGCGCACCACGGGTCCATGTCGCGGGAGCAGCGCACCCACGTCGAGGAGGACCTCAAGTCCGGGCGGCTGCCGTGTGTGGTGGCGACGTCGTCGCTGGAGCTGGGCATCGACATGGGCGCGGTCGACCTGGTCGTCCAGATCGAGGCGCCGCCGACGGTGGCGTCCGGCCTGCAGCGCGTCGGCCGCGCCGGGCACCAGGTCGGTGCGGTCTCTTCCGGCGTGATGTTCCCCAAGTTCCGCGGCGACCTCGTCTCCTGCGCGGTGGTCGCCGAACGGATGGCGGCCGGCGCGATCGAGGCCGTCCGCTACCCGCGCAACCCCCTGGACGTGCTGGCGCAGCACGTCGTCGCGATGGTGGCGCTGGAGCCCTGGACGGTGCCGGACCTGGCGGCGCTGGTGCGGCGGGCGGCGCCGTTCGCGTCGCTGCCGGACGACGCGCTGCACGCGGTGCTCGACATGCTCGCCGGCCGGTACCCGAGCGAGGAGTTCGGCGAGCTGCGGGCGCGGATCACGTGGGACCGCGTCGGCGGCGAGCTGCGCGGGCGCCCCGGCTCGCAGCGCCTCGCCGTCACTTCCGGCGGCACGATCCCGGACCGCGGCCTGTTCACCGTGATGACGCCGGGCGGGGACGACAAGCCCGGTTCGCGCGTCGGCGAGTTCGACGAGGAGATGGTGTACGAGTCGCGCGTCGGGGACACCATCCTGCTCGGCACGTCGTCGTGGCGGATCACCGACATCACGCACGACCGGGTCATCGTGGTGCCCGCGCCGGGCGAACCGGCGCGGATGCCGTTCTGGAAGGGCGACGCGCCGGGCCGTCCGCTGGAACTCGGCCGGGCGCTGGGGAAGTTCGTCCGCGAACTGTCCACTTCGGACGCGGACAAGGCACGGGAGCGGGCCACCGCAGCGGGGTTGGACGAGCGGGCGTGCGACAACCTGCTCCAGTACCTGGCCGAGCAGAAGGAAGCCACGAGGCACGTCCCGAACGACCGGACGATCCTGCTGGAGCGGTACCGCGACGAGCTGGGCGACTGGCGGATCGTCGTGCACTCGCCGTTCGGCGCGCAGGTGAACGCGCCGTGGGCCCTCGCGATCGCCGCGCGGCTGCGGGAGAACCGCGGGGTCGACGCGCAGGTGGCGCACTCCGACGACGGCATCGTCCTGCGCCTGCCCGACGCCCTCGACGCCGACGGCGCGGACGTCACGATCGGCGCGGACGACATCCTGCTCGATCCCGAAGAGGTGGAGCAGCTGATCGTCGCGGAGGTCGGCGGCTCGGCCGTGTTCGCGGCGCGGTTCCGGGAGTGCGCGGCGCGGTCGCTGCTGCTGCCGCGCCGGGATCCCCGGCGCCGCACTCCCCTGTGGCAGCAGCGGCAACGCGCGTCGCAGCTGCTGTCGGTCGCGGCGAAGTACGAGCGGTTCCCGGTCGTGCTGGAGGCGATGCGCGAGGTCCTGCAGGACGTCTACGACGTGGGTGGCCTGCGCGAGCTGATGGCCGACGTCCGGGCCCGCAAGGTCCGTCTCGTAGAGGTCGAGACGCCGGCCGCGTCGCCGTTCGCGCGCAGCCTGCTCTTCGGTTACGTCGGGATGTTCCTGTACGAGACCGACGCGCCGCTGGCCGAGCGGCGGGCGGCGGCGCTGTCGCTGGATTCGGCGCTGCTGGCCGAGCTGCTGGGCACCGAGGCGATCCGGGAGCTGCTGGACCCGGAGGCCGTCGCCGAGGTGACCCGGTCGCTGCAGCGCCTCGACCCCGACCGGCACGCGCGCTCGGCGGAGGACGCCGCCGACCTGCTGCGGTTCCTCGGCGACCTGACCGTCGAGGAGGCCGCGGAGCGCGGGATCCGGGCGGAATGGCTCACCGAGCTGGAGGCGGCGCGGCGGGCGATCCGCGTGCGGATCGGTGGCACCGAACGGTTCCTGGCGATCGAGGACTCCGGCCGGGTCCGGGACGCGTTGGGCACCGCCCTGCCGGTGGGCGTGCCCGAGGCGTTCACCGAACCGGTCGCGGACCCGCTCGGCGACCTGCTGTCGCGCTACGCCCGCAGCCGGGGGCCGTTCGCGGCGGCGGACGTGGCCAAGCGGTTCGGGCTCGGGATGGCCGTCGTCACCGGGGTCCTCGACCGGATGACCGGCGAAGGCCGCCTGGTCCGCGGCGAGCTGAGCCCGGTCGGGCACCCGGACACCCACGGCGTGGGCAGTTCGGTCAGCACTGAGTACTGCGACTCCGCGGTACTGCGGCGGCTACGGCGAGCGTCGCTGGCGAAGCTGCGGGCCGAGGTCGAGCCGGTCGAACCGGCGGCGCTGGGCCGGTTCCTGCCGTCGTGGCACGGGTTCGGCGGCCGCGTCCGGGCGGCGCCGACGGCGGACGACGTGCTGTCGGTGGTCGAGCAGCTGGCCGGGGCGCCGTTGCCGGCGAGCGCGGTGGAGTCGCTGATCCTGCCCGGGCGGCTGCCTGGCTACTCCCCCGCGCTGCTGGACGAGCTGACGACCGCGGGCGAGGTCACGTGGGCGGGCTGCGGCGCGCTGTCCGGCGGGGACGGCTGGATCGCCCTCGCGCCCACCGACGTCGCCGACCTGCTGCTGCCGGAAGTCGTCGAGGACATCCCGACCGGTCCGCTGCACGAGGCTCTCCTGTCCACTTTGGAGGGTGGTGCGCTGTTCTTCCGGCAGCTGGTGGACCGCGCGAGCGTGCTGGTGGACAAGGCCCCGAACGACGCCGAAGTGGTGGCCGCGCTGTGGGACCTGGTGTGGGCAGGGCTGGTCACCGGCGACACACTGGGGCCGCTGCGGGCCCAGGTGGCCGGGCACGGCGCGCACAAGCCGCGGCGCCAGGCACCCCGCGGCCGGTACGCGCGGCTGCGGGCGGGGCGGCCGCAGATGCCGTCGCGGTCGGGGCCGCCGACCGTCGCCGGCCGCTGGGCGCTGACGCCGAACCGCGAGACCGACGCGACCCGCCGCGCCCACGCGCGCACGGAGGCGTTCCTCGAACGCCACGGCGTCCTGACCCGCGGGGCGCTCGACACCGAACGCGTCACCGGTGGGTTCTCCGGGATCTACAAGGTGCTGCGCGGCATGGAGGACACCGGCCAGGTGATCCGCGGCTACGTGGTGGAAGGGCTGGGCGCGGCCCAGTTCGCGGCGAAGGGCGCGGTGGACCGGCTGCGCGCGCTGTCGGGTCCGGGCCGTCCGGCGCCCGGCCGCGCGGTGGTGCTGGCGGCGGCGGACCCGGCCCAGCCGTACGGCGCGGCGCTCCCGTGGCCGGCGGCGACGGGCGACACGAAACACCGTCCGGCCCGCAAGGCCGGCGCGCTGGCTGTGCTGGTGGACGGCGTGCCGGCGCTGTACGTCGAGCGAGGAGGCAAATCACTGCTGAGCTTCACGGAAGAGCGGCAACCGCTGGTGGACGCGGCACAGGCGCTGTCGGCGGCGGTGCGGGAGGGCTGGCTGGGCCAGCTGTCGGTCCAGCGCGCCGACGGCGAGCAGGCCCTGACCTCGGAGCTCGCGGAGGTGCTGAGGGAGGCGGGTTTCCGGGCCACACCGTCGGGCCTGCGCCTGCGGGCCTAAGCTGCCGGTTCGACACCGCACGAAGGATGTTCTGCTCATGGCGATGCGCGAACTGCGCTATTTCGGCGACCCGATCCTCAAGTCCGTCTGCGACCCGGTCACCGTGTTCGACGACAAGCTCGAGGCGCTCGTGCGCGACCTGGTCGACTCGGTGAAACCCGCCGGACGCGCCGGGCTGGCGGCACCGCAGATCGGGGTCGGGCTGCGCATCTTCAGCTACGACGTCGCCGGGCTCACGGGGTACGTGATCAACCCGGAGATCGCCGAGCTGTCGGAGGAGACGCACGAGATCAACGAGGGCTGCCTGTCGGTCCCGGAACTGTGGTTCCCCACGAAGCGGGCGAAGCACGCGAAGGTCCGCGGCGTCGACATCCACAACGAGCCGATCGAGGTCGAGGGCGAAGACGTGCTGGCCCAGTGCCTCCAGCACGAGACCGACCACCTCGACGGCATCCTCTACCTGGACCGGCTGACCGCCGACCGCAAGAAGACGGCGCTGCGCGAGGCTCGCGAGAAGGACTGGTTCTGGAAACGCTGACCGGCTGAGCCCCGGCCTGCTCAGTCGCGCAGGAACATCCTCAGCTGGGTGCTCTCCTCGGCCGAGCGTTCCGTGCGCAGGCCCGCGCGAGCGGCCGTGCGCGGCAGCACGTCGTCGCCGGACAGGCAGTCCGCCCGCAGCTCCGTGATCCCCTGCGCCTCCGCGAGCGCCGCCAGGCGGGACAGCAGCTCCGTGCCGATGCCCTGGTGCTGCCAGTCGTCCTCCACCAGCAGCGAGATCTCGGCGCCACCGGAAGCCGACGGGATCAGCTGGGCCAGCCCGATCACGTCGCGGCCGAAGACGGCCAGCACGCTCGTCCCGCGCGGCGGCACCAGCAACCGGTGCAGCCAGCGGCGCGGGACCGTGCGGACGCCGGTGTGGTAGCGCCGGAAGAGCGTCGCCGTCGAGCAGCGGCGGTGCAGTTCGGCCACCGCGTCGGCGTCGGCCGGGACGCCTTTGCGCAGGACGATCGCCGCGCCGTCCGGGCGGTTCAGCACCACCGGGCCAGCGACGTTGCGGGCCGCCGCGCCCAGCAACGTCACCAGCGCCTCGGCGCGGGTGAGTTCCAGCTGCACGAAGGGCGCCCACCGGCGCCGCGCCACCAGCGCGTCCCCGCCGCCCAGCGCGAACACCGCGCGGTGCCCGCTCTCGGTGCGGCCCGGGTTCGCCTCGGCCGCGGGGACGCGCGTGACCACGTCCGCGGCCAGCACGTCCTTCAGCACCTCGGCGAGCCGGGCCGGGTCGTCGATCGCGCGCCGGGTCGCGAGCAGCGTCGACGACGAGGGGTCGACCAGCTCGTGGACGTCGGCGTCGATGATCGCCGTGCACTCGCAGCCCTCGGCGCGGATGGCGTCGACGAGGTGCTGCCGGGGCAGGCCGGTCGCGGGGCGCAGCACGATCTCGTCGAGCACTCCGCCGGGCACGGGCAGCACCGTCAGGCCGAGGATGTTGCACTCGAGATCGGCGAGCCGGATCGCGATGCGGGCCAGGGTGCCGGGGTGGTCGTGCATCCGGACCCGCACCCGCCACGCCGACGGCGAACCCGCGTCGACGTCGGCCGCCGGGTCGAGCTGGGGCAACGCTCTGGAGGTCTCCATGCCCCCACGGTCCCCCGCGCGTGTTGCCGCTCCGGGACGCGAGTGTTTCGCGCAGATCAGCGTTCGGGACGGCTCGGCAACGCGGGCGAAACGCCTCAGCGCGGGGTCAGCACGCAGAACTCGTTGCCTTCCGGGTCCATCAGGACGCGCCACGGCAGGTCCGGGCCGCCGAGGTCGGCCGGCGCCGCGCCCGCGGCCACCACTTCGGCCACCGACGCACCGTGGTCGGCGCCGGCCGGGGGCGCGACGTCGAGGTGCAGGCGGTTCTTGACCCGCTTCACGTCGTCGTTGCGGAGGAACTCCAGCCACGGCCCTCGCCCCGACGGCGCCCGCAGCCCGACCAGGACGTCACCCTCGCGGGCGCTGATCGGCCGGCCCGTCAGCCGGGTCCAGAAGCCGGCCAGGCGCTCCGGGTCGTGGGCGTCGACGACGATCGACGCGACCGCGCCCGACCCGGCGTAGCGGTCGCGGGGTTCGAGGACGCAGAACTCGTTGCCCTCCGGGTCGGCCAGCACGACCCACGGCACGGCGCCCTGCCCGAGGTCGACGCGGCGGCCGCCCAGCTCCAGGGCGCGCGATACCAGCTCCTCCTGGTGGGCGAGCGTCGTGCTCGCCAGGTCCAGGTGGATCCGGTTCTTCACCTCCTTGGGCTCGGGCACCGGGACGAACACCAGGTCCAGGTCCCAGCCGTCGGTTTCCGGGGCGCGCACGTCGACCTCGTCCGGCTCCTCGACGGCGACGCGCCAGCCGAGCAGCGCGGCCCAGAAGTCGGCGAGGACCCTCGGCCGCGCCGCGTCGATCACCAGGTTCACCAGGCGCGTGTTCATGCGCCGCAGGCTAGCCGCCACCCCCGACAGTTCCGGTTCGGCTTCCCCACCTACCGGGTTCATCGGGTCGCGAGCCGCAGCAGCGCCCAGAGCTGGGCCGCCTGGTCGTGCACGCCCCGCACGGTCACCGAGGTCAGGGACGACCGGCCCCACAACCACAGGTAGATGCGCTCGGGCTCGGCGGCGGTGACGACGTCGTCCGCGGCCTCGGCCTCCTCGGCCGAGCAGCGCCAGGCCTCCGTCACGTCGGGCCCGGCGCGCGCGATCCAGCTGTGCGCGCCGGTGCGCACGCCGACCGAGCCCGCCTTCGTGCCGGTCAGGCCCAGCATCGGCAGTTTCTGGCCGAACCACAGCGTGAGGGCCTCGTCGATGCCGTCGATCGCGAGGTCTTCGTCGATCCCGCGCGGCTCCGCGCCCGCCGCCTGGTCGACGTCGACGCGGTGGACCAGGGTTTCGTGCAGCATCCGGCGGCGCCAGAATCCGTACGTCGGGTCCGCCGGCCACCATGTGTCGGCGTGGTCCTCGGGATCGTGGGCGGCGAGCTCGTCGAGCAGCTCCGTCAGACCGGTTTCGAGGTAGGCGGTCAGGCTCTGGCCGGGCTCGGGGTCGCGCTGCCAGTCGTCCGGGCCGCGGCCGTCGGCCAGCCGGCGCCGGACCATCCGGTAGAGGCTCCCGACGTGCCGGGCGACCTCGCCGAGTGACCAGCCGGGACAGGCGGGCACCGGCGCTTCGGTCGGCGCCGCCTGGACGGCTTCGGCCAGCACCCGGCCTTCGATCCCCAACGCGGTGAGCAGCCGCCCCTGGTCGACCGGGCCGTGCTCACGCGACATGGGCTTCCCCGGTGATCGGCAGGCCGTGCACGAGGCGGCGGACGAGTTCGAGGAAGGGCGTGGCGGCGCGCACCAGCCCGGCGGCCGACTCGGCGGTGACCTTGCCGGTGATCCCGGCCTGCGCGGCGGCGCGCGCGGCCGAGTTGCTCGCGAAGAAGGCGGACCATTCACGCAGTTCGGGGGCGACGGAGTCGAGCAGCACCCAGCTGCTGGCCGGCCGGGCACGCCCCCGGTGCGGACGGCCCCGGGCGGCGAGCACGGCGGCGGCCCCGCGCAGGGCGGCGAGGTAGGCGCCGACGAACTGTTCGACGGGATCGGTCTCGCGCTCGGCTTCGGCGAGACCACGCCGGGCCTGGGCGAGCAGCCCGGCGGCCACGGGCGGAGCGGGCGGGCGAAGGGACATGGGCAGCTGGGACTGCTCGAGCTCACCATCGGCGGCAGGCTGGTGCGGAGGCACCGGCAGCGGGGACTGCGCATCAGCAGCAGCAGGCGGTCGCAGCTCAGGCGCGGCGGGCGGCCGCGGCGCTTCGGCAGGCCGAGGCTGCTCGGACACCGACGCCACGACAGCGGGCGACTCCAGCTCGGCGGCCGGACGCGCCGGCTCGGCGGAATCGCCGGCCCCAGACCCTCCGGCAGGCCGAGCCCGCTCAGACACCGACCCCACGGCAACAGGCGACTCCAGCACGGCGGCCGGACGCGCCGGCTCGGCGGAATCGCCGGCCACAAACCCTCCGGCAGGCCGAGCCCGCTCAGACACCGACCCCACGGCAACAGGCGACTCCAGCACGGCGGCCGGACGCGGCAGCTCGGCGGAATCGCCGGCCACAAACCCTCCGACAGGCCGAGCCCGCTCAGACACCGACCCCACGGCAACAGGCGACTCCAGCACGGCGGCCGGACGCGGCAGCTCGGCGGAATCGCCGGCCACAAACCCTCCGACAGGCCGAGCCCGCTCAGACACCGACCCCACGGCAACAGGCGACTCCAGCACGGCGGCCGGACGCGGCAGCTCGGCGGAATCGCCGGCAGCAGGCCGAGCCTGCTCAGGCACCGACGCCGCGGCAGCGGGCGGCACCGGCTCGGCGGCCGGACCCGTCGTCATCGGCAGCTCCGGCTGGCCGGCGTCCACCGGGCGGCGCCGCGGCTTGCGGGGCTCCACACACCCCGGGACCGGCGGGGCCGACGACACCGACGGGCGCAGCGGGGACCGCCCGGTGTGCGGGCGCAGGGTCATAGGCAGCTGCGGCTGCCCCGGCTCCGTGGGGGACACGACCTCGACGGACATGACGACCCTCCTCCTGCTGCGCGGGTGAGCCCGATCATGTGCCCGGCGCCGAGACGCTTCCCCCGCCCCGGAGCCGGGCACCTGACCGGTGCGCGCTCACCGATGTCGAACGTCTGTTCGAACAAAATCCAGAGTAACCCTCCACCCGGCCTCCGCTCAACCCCGGGGGTGGAATCCCGCGGGACACCAGGTCGGTGGCGTGATCTCATAGGCTCATGAGTTCGCTGGACCACCCCGCCGTCGCCAAGGTGGCGGCCGCGCTGGCCGAAGCCGGGCAGCACGCCGCCGCCGAGGGCATCCGCGTGCTGCCCGCCGAAGTCCGGACCGCCGCTCAGGCGGCCGAAGCGCTCGGCGTGCCCGTGGGCGCCATCGCCAACAGCCTCATCTTCCGCCTGGGGTCCGACAAAAACGCGCTCCTCGCCCTCACCTCGGGGGCGCACCGCGCGGATCCGGCCACCCTCGAACGCCTGGCCGGGGCCGAAATCGGCAAGGCCGACGCCGATTTCGTGAGGGCGCACACCGGACAGCCGATCGGCGGGGTCGCGCCCACCGGGCACCCCACCAAGCTGCCGACGCTCGTCGACACCGCGCTGCGCGCCCACGACGTCGTGTGGGCCGCCGCGGGGCACCCCAAGACCGTCTACCCGACCACCTTCGCCGAGCTGGTGGCCTTGACCGGGGGCACCCCCGGCGCGCTCGACGGCGCGGAGGAAGATGGATCGCTGTGACCGCGATGCCCGCCGGCTGCTCCCGCTACGTCCAGCTCTCGACGGACGAGTTCCGCGCACGCCTGCCCGAAGCCCTGGACATCTACGTCCGGGCGATGCGGTACCCGGCGGGCACCGCCGAGCAGCGCGCGCCGATGTGGCTCACCCACGCGCTGCGTGAGGGCTGGCGCTGCATGGCCGCGCTCGACGCCGACGACGTCCTGCTCGGGCTCGCCTACGGCTACCGCGGCCGGGCCGGGCAGTGGTGGCACGAGCAGGTCCGCCACGGCCTGAGCCGCCGCTTCGGGCCCGAGGCGGCCGAGCGCTGGCTGTCGGACTACTTCGAGCTGACCGAGATCCACGTCAAGCCGGAGAACCAGGGCCACCAGATCGGCGAGGACCTGCTGCGCGGTCTGCTGGACGGCGTGCCGAGCGCGAACGTCCTGCTGTCGACGCCCGAGGGCACCAGCCGGGCGTGGAAGCTCTACCGGCGCACCGGCTTCGTCGACGTCCTGCGCGACTACCACTTCGCCGGCGACCCGCGGCCGTTCGCGATCCTGGGGCGGTCGCTGCCCCTCGACGCGCGCTGAGCCGAGGGGCAGCGTCCGCTACCGGGGTTCCGGCCGCCAGTACCCGATCACCAGCGCCGCGACCAGCACGCCGGCGCCGCACCACGCCGTGACGCTCAGCCGTTCGCCGAACAGCAGCGCGGCCAGGACCGTGGCGGTCAGCGGCTCGAGCACCGCCGACAGCGCACCCAGGACGGGGTGCGCCGTCGCGAGGCCGCGCAGGTACGCGGCGTAGGCGAGCGCGGTCGGTACCGCGCCGAGGTAGCAGACCACCGCGAGGACGTCGGCGTGCAGCGGCAGCGCCATGCCCGTCCAGCTCGCCGCGGGGGTGAGCAGGAGGCCGCCGATCAGGCCGCCGAACGCGGTCGTGGCCAGCGGGTCCATGACCGGTTTCGCGGTGAGCAGCGTCAGTGCCGCGAAGCCGGCCGCGGCGAGCAGCGCGAAGCCGACGCCGCCGAGGAGGTGGGCGGGTTCCTCGGGTGACCAGCGCAGCAGGACGAGACCGGCGAGGGTGCCCGCGACCGAGACGAGCGTCCAGCGGCCCGGTTTCCGCACCGCGGCCAGGGTGACGAAGACCGGGGCCGCGCCGATCGTGGTCATGGTCGCGATGCTGACGGAACTGAACGCGACGGCGGCGAAGTAGCTCGCCTGGAAGAGTGCGAACAGCCCGCCGACGGCGAGGAGCCGCCGGGCCGCCGGGGCGGTACGCGGAAGGGCGCCGCCTTTGAGGAGGACGGCCAGGGTGGCGATCCCGCCGCCGACGAGCAGCCGGTAGGCGGCGACGGCGAGCGGGTGGAGGCCGGCCAGCTGGGCGAGCAGCGAGCCGGCGAGGCCGCCGGTGCCCCAGAGGACACCGGCGAGGACGAGCGCGGCCGAAGAGCGGGCGCGCGTGGGGAGAACGAGCAAGGGAAACGCTCCTGCGTCGAAGGAAAAGGGAGTTCGACGACGCGGGGCGGTACGCAAGACGAATCAGCCGCGGGCGCTGGAGGCCACACGGCGGAGGACCACCCCGCTCAGTCGCGGGGCGGCGGGGTGACGAAGAGAATTCGGCGCACGAAGGGGAACTTAGCGCCGGGTGAGGGGCGGCGCGATGGGTTTTCCACAGGGCGGTGCAGTTGTGGACAGCCAAGCCGCGAGAGGGCTTTTCCAGCGGGTTTGTCGGGCGGGGCCGATAGGCTGGACGTGGGGACGCCCCCCTGGGTGGGCGGTTTCCAGGGGTGGCTGCAACACCTGAGTGTTCAGGAGTTGCCGCATGTCCTGACCGCCGAGCGGGTGGCTTACTTTGCGCTGGTGGAAGCGGGAACTGGCAGCGGAGAGGCAGCCGGCGGGTCGGAGTGCATTACCGGACCGCCACACGCTGGCGGGCAAAGGTGGCCCAGGCCGCAGCTACTCCGCCGTCGGTGGGGGTGTCCTCGCGATTGTCGAGCTTGGATGAGCGGGGCCGGATCGCTGATCGGGTCCGAGAGCCCGGGGTTTCGCTGCGGGCGATCGCTGCGGAGCTGGGCCGCCCGGTGTCGACAATCAGCCGGGGACTGGACCGCAACCAGCAACCGAATGGCGTATATCCGCCCGGATCGGCGACGGCCGCGGATGGCCACCCCGATGGTGATGATCAGCGACCGGCCGGCCGAGGCCGCTGATCGGGCGGTGCCGGGCACGGGGAAGGCGATCTGATCATGGGCGCTCACGACCGCCGCGCGATCGCCACACTGGTCGAACGCACTACCCGCTACGTCGTGCTGCTGCCCCTGCCCGGCGGCTATGCCCCGACCCTGGTTCGTGACGCCCTCATCGCGAAGATCGCCGCATTGCCAGCGCAGCGAGAGGCACCTGCACGGCCGGTTCACCGCGGCCACGGACATGCCGGTCTGCTTCTGCGACCCGCACGCCACCCTGGCAACGCCGCTCGAACGAGAACACCAACGGCCCGCTGCGCCAGCACTTCCCCACGGCACCGACCTCTCGATGCACACCGCCGCGCACCTCGATGCCGTCGCCACCGAACTCAAACACCGCCCCAGAACGACCCTCGACCGGGCCAGCCCAACGCATGACACAGTCACTCAACACCACCCACCAGCAGCAGTGTGGCAATGACCGCTAGAAGACGCCGAAGGGCGGGGGCCGCCCGTGGTCGGCGGGCCCCCGCGCACACCTCAGTCCAGCTGGGCCAGCTGCTCCCGCAGCGTGTCCAGGCCCATCCCGCCCATGCGCAGCGCCTCCGTGTGGAACCGCTTGATGTCGAACTCCGCGCCCGCCCGGGCCTGCGCGTCGGCCCGGGCGGCCAGCCACAAGCGCTCGCCGATCTTGTACGCCGGTGCCTGGCCCGGCCACCCCAGGTACCGGTCGATCTCGTCGCGGACGTGCGCCTGGTCCGTGATCGTGCGGGTCAGCATGAACTCCAGCCCCAGCTCCGGGGTCCACCGGGACCCTTCGTGGAAGCCGGTGCCGGCGGGGATGACCAGCTCGAGGTGCATCCCCAGGTCCACCACGACCCGGGCCGCACGGAACAGCTGCTCCGACAGCATCCCCAGCAGGTCGCCGTCGTCGGCCAGGTAGCCCAGCTCCTCCATCAGGCGCTCCGCGTACAGCGCCCAGCCCTCCGCGTGGCCCGAGGTGAACGCCATCAGGCGCTGGTACTTGTTCAGCCCCTCGGACTGGTCCACCGCCGTCGCGATCTGCAGGTGGTGACCCGGGGCTCCCTCGTGGTAAACGGTGCTCGTCTCTCGCCACGTCGAGAACTCGTCGCGGCCCGACGGCAGGGACCACCACATGCGGCCCGGGCGGCCGAAGTCCTCGCTCGGGCCCGTGTAGTACGCGCCGACGCCGCCGCCCGGCGGGGCGATCTTGCACTCCAGGGCCATCACGCGGTCGGAGATGTCGAAGTGCTTGCCGCGCAACGACTTCAGCGCCTCGTCCGACAGGTGCTGCATCCACGCTTCGAACTCGGCGCGGCCGCGGACGCGGTAGCGCGGGTCGGCGTCGAGAACCGCCGCGGCTTCCGCCAGGGACGCGCCCGGTTTGATGCGGTTCGCGACCGCGCGCATCTCGGACTCGATGCGCGCGAACTCCGCCCAGCCCCACTCGTACGCTTCGCGCAGGTCCAGCGCCGCACCGACGAAGTAGCGCGACCACAGGCGGTAGACGTCCTCGCCGACCGCGTCCTTCACCGGGGCCTTCGGGGCCAGCTCGGCGCGCAGGAACCCGGCGAACTCCGCGAACGCCTCCTCGGCCGCCCGCGCGCCGTGCGCGAGATCCGCCGCGAGCGACGGCGAAGACGCGCCCTCGACCAGCCGGGTGAAGAAGCCCGTCTCGTCCTTCAGGCCGGCCCAGGTCTCGCACTGCTCCGCGACCTTGCCGACCTGGCGCAGCGCCGCGACGTGCCCCGCGTCGGCCGCCGTGAGCAGGCCGCTGCGGACGTTCGCCAGCGCGTGCGGGACCTCGCCGAGGCGCGCCGACACGACCGACCAGTCCTGCTCGGTTTCCAGGGGCATCAGGTCGAACGCCATCCGCAGCTCCTGCACCGGGCTGGAGATGACGTTCAAGCTCGCGACGTCGAGGCCGGCCTCGTGGATCTCCAGCTCCAGGCCGACGCGCTCGGTGAACACGGCCTTGGCGGCGCGCTCGGCGGCGTCGCGCGGCTCGGCGGCGGTGACGGCGGCGTGCGCCCGCGCGGCCAGCCCGGCGCGCTCGGCGAACCCGTCCGCCGAGTAGTCGGTCAGCCGGTCGTCGTACCCCGTGACGCCGTAAGCGGTCGCGGCGACCGGGTCCGCGGCCGCGTAGTCGTCGACGTAGCGGTCACAGATGCCGTGCACGCCGTCGGAAGCAGTAGAAGCCATGCGGCGCACGCTACCGGCCCACGACCGGCCGGTGGTACGTACTTAAGCACGGGCCGGGACGAGCCCCAGCCGCGCGATCACCTCGCGCGTCGCCTTCGACCGGTTGAACGTGTAGAAGTGCAGGTTCGGCACGCCTTCGGCGATCAGCTTCTCGCACAGCTCGGTGGTGACGTCGATGCCCGCCGCGCGGAACGCCTTGGGGTCGTCGGCCAGCGGTTCGAGCCGGTCGAGGACCTTGCGGGGGGCCGGCGCGCCGGACAGCTTGATCGTCGTCTGCAGGGTCCGCATGGTCGTCAGCGGCATGACGCCCGGCAGCACCGGAACGTCGCAGCCGGTCGCGGCGACCCGGTCGCGCAGCCGCAGGAAGTCCTCGGGGTCGTGGAACAGCTGCGCGATCGCGAAGTCCGCGCCCGCGCGCAGCTTGCGGACCAGGTACTTCGTGTCCGACTCCAGGTCGGACGAGCGCGGGTGGCCGTAGGTGTACGCCGAGACGCCGACGCAGAAGTCACCCAGCTCACGGACCAGTTGGACCAGCTCTTCGGCGTAGGTGAGGCCCTCGGGGTGCGGGATCCACTCGCCGTAGACGTCGCCGGGCGGGTCGCCGCGCAGCGCGAGGATGTTGCGGACACCGACCGAGGCGTACCAGCCGATCACGTTCCGCAGCTCGGCGACGGAGTGGTTGACCGCGGTCAGGTGCGCCATCGGCACCAGCGTCGTCTCGGTCGCGACGCGGGCGATGCTGCGGACCGTGCCGTCGCGGCTGGAGCCGCCGGCGCCGTAGGTGATCGACATGTAGGCCGGGTCGTAGGGCTCGAGCTCCCGGATCGCCTTCCACAGGACGGCCTCGTCCGCCGCGTCCCGGGGTGGGAAGAACTCGATGGAGAACTTCGGCCCGTCTCCTCGCAACCGCTCGATCACCGACGTCATACCTCGAATGTTAAGGGTCTCCGCTCTAGACTCGATACAGGAGTGAGCGATGAGGTACGACGACGCGAGCTGGGACGAAGACGTGCGCCTGGCCGTTTACCACGCCTTCGCCGACCGCGGCCGCGCGCCGACCGGGCCGGAGCTGGCCGACGCCGCGGGCGGGTCCCTCGCCGTCGCCAAGCAGGCGCTGCACCGCCTCGCCGACGCCCACCACCTGGTTCTCGACGAGTGCGAGCACGTGGTGCTGGCCCACCCCTTCGCGGCCAAGTCGCTCGGTTTTTCCGTGATGGGCTCGCACACGCTCTGGTGGGGCGGCTGTGCCTGGGACTCCTTCGCCATCCCCCACCTGGTCGACGACGAGCCGGAGGTGCTCGTCGCGACCCGCTGCCCGGGCTGCGGCCAGCCGCACGCCCTGGTCGTGAACCGGGCGGAACCGCCGGAGGGCGCGCAGGTGGCGCACTTCCTCGTGCCCGCCGCCCGGATGTGGGACGACGTGCTGCACACCTGCGGGAACCAGCGGCTGTTCTGCTGCGAGTCCTGTGTGGACGCCTGGCTCGCGGCGACCGGGGGCGAAAAGGGGTACGTGATGGACCTCGTCACGCTCTGGCGGCTCGCCCGCGGCTGGTACGCGGGCCGGCTCGAGCGCGGTTACCGGCGGCGCGAGCCGGACAGCGCGGTCGCCTACTTCGCCGAGGCGGGCCTGACCGGGCCGTTCTGGGCCCCGGCCACGGCCGGAGTCTGATTCGCCACATCCGGGTGCCCCGGCGCCCCGCACCCCCGCGGGTTCGGCGAGGATGGCGGGATGAACGCGCCCGTCTCCGACGCCAATCTGCCCGTCCACGTCGAGCGCGCGCTGGCCGGGTTCCTCGACACGGCGGGCACCGCGATCCTGGACACCGAGCCGACCGTGGCCGCCGGGATCGACGCGCTGCGCGGGTTCGTGCTGAACGGCGGCAAGCGGCTGCGCCCGACCTTCGCCTGGTGGGGCTGGCGCGGCGCGGGCGGCGACCCGGCGGGCCCGGACGCCGAAGGTGTGCTGCAGGCGGTGGCCAGCCTGGAGCTGATCCAGGCGTGCGCGCTGATCCACGACGACCTCATCGACTCCTCCGACTCGCGCCGCGGCTTCCCGACCGTGCACATCGCGGGCGCGAAGCTGCACGCCGACCGAGGCTGGCTCGGCTCCCCCGCGACGTTCGGCCTGGCCACCGCGGTGCTCGTCGGCGACCTGGCCCTGGCCTGGGCGGACGACATGTTCGCCGAGGCCCCGCTGCCCGCGGAGACGCTCGCCGCCGCGCGCCCGGCCTGGCGCGCGATGCGCACCGAGGTCCTCGCCGGCCAGTACCTCGACGTCCGCACGCAGGCCACCGGCGACGCTTCCGTCGAGGCCGCGCTGAAGATCGACCGGCTGAAGACCGCCGCCTACACCGTCCAGCGGCCGCTGCACCTGGGCGCCGCGCTCGGCGGGGCGTCCGACGAGCTGATCGCCACGCTGCTGGAGTTCGGCGGCGAGGTCGGCGTGGCGTTCCAGCTGCGCGACGATCTGCTGGGCGTGTTCGGCGACCCGTCGGTCACCGGTAAGCCCGCCGGTGACGACCTGCGCGAGGGCAAGCGCACGCTGCTGGTCGCGCTCGGCCTGCAGCTCGCCGCCGAGAAGGGCGAGACGGCCGCGGCCACCGTGATCGCGGACGCGATCGGCGACGCGGACCTCTCCGACGAGGGCGTCGAGACCGTGCGGATGGCGTTGCGGCAGGTCGGCGCGGTCGACGCGGTCGAGCGGCGGATCGACGAGCTGACGACGGCGGCGCTGGCCGCGCTGGACCGCGCGCACCTGGCCGGGCCCGCGCCCGAAGCGCTGACCGGTCTGGTCGTCAAGGCCACCCAGCGGACGTACTGACGTGCGGACGATCGACGGCCCGGCCGACCACGTCGTCGTGATCGGCGCCGGGCTCGCCGGCCTTTCGGCGACCCTGCACCTGCTCGGCGCCGGCCGGCGCGTGACGCTGCTCGAACAGGCGGACACCCCGGGCGGGCGCGCCGGGCAGGAGAACTTCGGCGGCAACGCCGTGGACACCGGCGCGAGCGTGCTGACCATGCCGGAGCTGCTGGAAGAGGCGTTCGCCGCCGTCGGCGAGCCCCTGGCGAAGAACCTGCGGCTGACCCGGCTGGACCCGGCGTACCGGGCGCGGTTCGCCGACGGCAGCTCGCTGGCGCTGCACACCGACGGCGACGCCATGGAAGCCGAGATCCGCGAGTTCGCCGGTGCCCGCGAAGCGGTGGGCTACCGGGCGCTGCGGCGCTGGCTGAGCGAGCTGTACGCCGTGCAGAAGGACCGGTTCATCGGGACGAACTTCGACTCGCCCGCCGACCTGGCGCACCCCGCGCTGGCGAAGCTCGCGGCGCTGGGCGGGTTCGGCAGGCTCGGCCCGCGCGTCGGCCGGTACCTGCTCGACGAGCGCGTCCGGCGGCTGTTCACCTTCCAGGCCCTCTACGCCGGCCTCGACCCGGCGAGCGCGATCGGCGCGTACGGCGTCATCTCGTACATGGACACCGTCGGCGGCGTCTACTACCCCGAAGGCGGCATGGGCGAGATCGGCCGGGCGATGACCGGCGCGGCCGCGCGGGCGGGCGCCGACGTCCGGTTCGGCACCGAAGCCGCCTGGCTCGAACGGGTGAATTCGCGGGTGCGGGCGGTCCGGACGCGCTCGGGCGAGCGGATCGCGTGCGACGCCGTCGTGCTGGCCACCGAGCTGACGGCGGCCTACCGGCTCCTCGGCGCGCGGCCCAAGCGGCTCGTGCCGCTGCGCTACTCGCCGTCGGCCGTCGTCCTGCACGGGCGGACCACCGAGAAGTGGGACCTCGGGCACCACACGATCTTCTTCGGCGACGCCTGGGAGCGGACGTTCGCCGAGATCATCCGTGAGGGCAAGCTGATGAGCGACCCGTCGCTGCTGGTCACGCGGCCGACGGCGACCGACCCCGGGCTGGCCGGCCGCGGTGGCGAGATCGTCTCGGTGCTCGCGCCCGCGCCGAACCTGCGCGGCGGGCCGATCGACTGGGACCGCGTCCGCGAGCCGTACCGCGAAGAGCTCTTCCGCACGCTCGAAGCGCGTGGCCTGACCGGGTTCGGCGACGAGTTCACCGTCGACGAGACGATCACCCCGGCGGACTGGGCGGCGCGCGGGCTCGCCGCCGGGACGCCGTTCTCGCTGGCGCACACGTTCGCGCAGACCGGCCCGTTCCGGCCGGCGAACCTGGTGCGCGCGGCGGGCAACGTCGTGCTGGCCGGCTGCGGCACCACGCCCGGCGTCGGCATCCCGCCCGTGCTCATTTCCGGACGGCTGGCGGCGGAACGGATCACCGGCCGGTGAACGAACTCGACGCGGCGGGCATCCTCTCGCCGGACCTGCGGGCCGCGTACACGGAGTGCCGCCGCATCAACGCCCACCACGGTCGCACGTTCTTCCTGGCCACCCGGCTGCTGCCGGCGCGGGCCTTCGCGCGGATGGCCGACGAGCTGGTCGGCAACCCCGAACCGGGCAGCGATCCGGCGGCGTCCCTCGACCGGGTCGGCGACCTGGTGCTCACGGCCCTGCCCGACACCGTGCGGCGCTACGGCATCGGGCGGAAGCGTTCGACGCGTTCCTGAAGTCCCTGCGAATGGACCTTTCGCCGGTCAAGTACCGGACGTTCGCTGAGCTGAGCGAGCACACGTACGGCTCGACCGCGGCCGGCTTTACCTGCCGACGTCGGAACTCGTCGCGCGGACGCGGGCGGCGTACCGGCGGGCCGAAGCGGGGGTTTCGCAGCTGCTCCCGCACTACGACATCCTCACCCGGCGGGCGGTGGTCCCGAAGTCACGGAGGCTGGTAGTCGCACTACCCCCGTTGGCCGTGGTCTGGGCGCGCGGGACGTTCCAAGGCGGTCGTAGGCTGCGATCATGACCGAACGACGCATCCGGATCGGCCTGCAGCTCCAGCCGCAGCACGCCGACTACGACACCATCCGGCGCACCGCCTCGGCGGCCGAGGACCTCGGCGCCGACATCGTCTTCAACTGGGACCACTTCTACCCGCTGTACGGCGATCCCGACGGCCTGCACTTCGAGTGCTGGACGATGCTGGGCGCGTGGGCCGAGTCGACGTCCCGCGTGGAGATCGGCGCGCTGGTGACCTGCAACAGCTACCGCAACCCCGAGCTGCTGGCGGACATGGCGCGGACCGTGGACCACATCTCCGGCGGCCGGCTCATCCTCGGCATCGGTTCGGGCTGGTTCGAGAAGGACTACGACGAGTACGGCTACGAGTTCGGCACGGCCGGCGGCCGCCTCGACGACCTGGCGGAGTCGCTCCCGCGCATCGAGTCGCGGCTGGGCAAGCTGAACCCGGCGCCGACGCGCAAGATCCCGGTCCTGATCGGCGGCGGCGGCGAGAAGAAGACGCTCAAGCTGGTGGCCAAGCACGGCGACATCTGGCACGGCTTCGGCGACCCGGAGGTCGTCGAGCGCAAGGTGAAGATCCTCGACCAGCACTGCGCGGACGTCGGCCGCGACCCGGGCGAGATCGAGCGCTCGTGCGGCGTGCAGGGCGAGCCGGACGAGCTGGGCCCGAAGCTGCTGGGCCTGGGCGTCACGACGTTCACGGTCGGCGTGGGCGGCCCGGACTACGACCTGGGCGCGCTCGAGAAGTGGATCGCCTGGCGGGACAAGACGAACGGCTGATCACGCTCGTGCCCGGTGCGCGGCGACCCTTTCCCGTGTCGCGCACCGGGTTGAGCAGTACCTCCGCGGGCTCCCGCCGCCGGTGTGGGCGAACGGTTTCCCGCACGACGCGGACGCGCACAACCCGCCCGGCACGTCCTGGCGCTCGGCCAGCAGTGACGCCAGCCCCAGCGCCGACGACGTCACCAGCCACGCTCCCCACGGCCCGTCGTCGGCCGCGTCCACGTGCAAGTGCCAGCCGTAGCCCTCTTCGTGGTCCGTCAGGCGCGGTGGGCCCGCGTACTTCGCGAACAACGCGTTGAGCACCGCGGCCGCCGTGGTCACGTCCGGGGCCGCGAACACCTCGCGCAGTTCGCGCGCGGCAGCCCGCAACTCCAGCACGTCCGCGGCCGACAGGGAAACGTCCGGTTCGCCGTGCGCGTGCAGAACGCGAGCCACGGCCCGCGGAGCGGGGTCGGGCACCAGCAGCACGCCCAGCAACTCGACCGCGCGCTGCACGGAATCCCGGTGCGGAAAGGCCATACCCCACTGTAACGTCTTGCCCATGTTGAGGCGTTACCTGGCCGGGGCGACGCTCGCGCGGACCGGCGACGAGCTGTCCGGGCCCGCCCTGCTGCTGCTCGGGCTGACCGCGGGCCCGCACGCCGGGTCGGCGCTGCTCGCCGGGCTGACCGCGGCCGCCGCCGTGGGCGGGCCCGTCTTCGGCGCCTTCCTCGACCGCAGTCCCGCGCCCGGACGGCTGCTCGCCGGCGCCCTCGCCGGGTACGCCGGCGGGCTCGCGGTCATCGCCACGGTCTTCGGGCACCTGCCCCTGGCCGGCGTGGTCGCCGTCGCGGTCGTGACCGGCCTGCTCAACCCGGCCATCGCCGGCGGGTGGACGGCTCAGCTGCCCGCTGTCGCCCGACCGCGGCTCGAGAGAGCCAGCCGCCTCGACGCCCTGACCTTCACCGCCGCCGCGCTCGCCGGTCCCGGGCTCGCCGGGCTCCTCGGCGGCCCCCTCGGTCTCGGGCTGGCCGTCGGCCTGGTCGCGGCGGCCACGCCGATCGCCTGGCGCCTCCCCGAGAAGCGGCGCGCGGCCGGGACCCGCCTGCGCGACGGCTTCACGGTCCTCGTCCGCAACGTCCCGCTCAGGCGCGCGACGACGGCGTCGACGATCTCCTGCGCGGGCATCGGCATGGTCACCGTCTGTTATCCCCTGCTGGGCGCGGCTCACCTACGCGGCCCAGAGGACGGCGCCCTCCTGCTGACCGTCCTCGCGGTCACGTCCCTGCTCGCCAACGCGGTTCTCACCCGGAGACCGCTGCCGCCGGAGCGGACCGTCTGGCTGAGCACCCTGGTCCTGGCCGCGAGCGCCGCGCTGGCGGCCGCCGGCCACGGCGTCACGCTGCTGGTCGCCGCCGCCGCGCTGGCCGGGATCGCCGAAGGACCGCAGCTCACGGCCTTGTTCGCGATCCGCCACCGCGAGGCACCGGAGCACGTGCGGGCTCAGGTGTTCACGACGGCGGCGAGCGTGAAGATCACCGGCCTGGCGGCGGGAGCGGCGCTGGCCGGCCCGCTCGCGGCGTGGTCGCTGCCGGCGTGCCTGTGCGCCGCCGCGGCCGTGCACCTCAGCGCCGCTGCGACGTATCTGCGCAGGTCAGAAAGCCATCGCCTGCGCGCGCCGCTTGACCTCGGTGCCGTGGCTGGTGCGCAGGGCGTTGATCGGGGTGCTGCCGGGCAGGGTCTCGTCGGCCGTGAAGAGCCAGCGCAGCATCTCGGTCCGCGAGAACCCGGAGTCGGCGAGCACCGTGATCGTGCCGGCCAGGCCCTTGACGACCCCGTCCTTGACGAAGAAGTCGCTGGGCACGCACAGGTCGCCGTCGCGCTTGAGGGCGATCAGCTGCCCGTCGCGCAGCATCTGGCGGACCTTGTTGGCGGAGGTCCCGAGGACGTTCGCCACCTCCGCCAGCGGAAGAACCGCGATGGCGGTGTCGAGGACGTCGTCGGCGACAGGAATCCCACTCACACGTGACACTCTGCCACATTCCGCACTCACTCCCGCTAGTGCGCACGGGTGACCCGCGAGGTCTCCTCCACGAACCGTGTGCGGTTCCGTACGATCCATACTCGTGACTCGCACCCACCCCAGCCTGGTCGGCACGCTCCTCGAGCGGCGCTACCGGGTGGACCGGCTGCTCGCGCACGGGGGGATGTCTTCCGTCTACCGGGGGACCGACACCCGGCTGGACCGGCCGGTCGCGATCAAGATCATGGACCCGCGGTTCGCCGACGACCGGTCGTTCGTGGACCGCTTCGTCCGGGAAGCGCAGTCGGCGGCCCAGCTGCACCACCCGCACGTGGTGGCGGTGCACGACCAGGGCTTCGACCTGCCCCAGGGCGCCGAGTCCGGTCTCGCGTTCCTGGTGATGGAGCTGGTGGACGGCGGGACCCTGCGCGACCTGCTGGACGAGAAGGGCCCGCTGGACGTCGCGCTGGCGCTGAGCGTGGCCGAGCCGGTGCTGTCGGCGCTGGCCGCCGCGCACCGGTCGGGACTGGTGCACCGGGACGTCAAGCCGGAGAACGTGCTGATCGGCCGGACCGGGCCGCACACCGGCGGCGCGGTGAAGGTCGCCGACTTCGGCCTGGTGCGGGCCGTGGCGAGCGCGGGCACGACGAGCTCGAGCGTCATCCTCGGCACCGTCGCCTACCTGTCGCCGGAACAGGTCGAAACCGGCTCGGCGACCGCGCGCGGCGACGTCTACTCGGCCGGCATCCTGCTCTACGAAATGCTGACCGGGCAGGTGCCCTACACCGGCGACACCGCGATCTCGGTGGCCTACCGGCACGTGAACGACGACGTCCCGCGGCCGAGCGAGCTGCGCCCGGACCTGCCGCCGGAGCTCGACGAGCTGATCACCCGCGCGACCCGCCGGGACCCCGAGCTGCGCCCCGCCGACGCCGGGGAGTTCCTGACCGAGCTGACGGCGGTGCGCGCGCAGCTGGGCCTGCTGCCGGTGACCGTCCCGGTCCCGGTGTCGCACGGCCAGGGCGACCTCGCCGACACCGAGCGCACGCTGCCGCGGATCCCGCAGGTGCCCGGCGGCGAGATGACCATGCCGGTGCACCGGCCGAACGCGACGCGGGCGCTGAGCCACCCGGGCACCCCGCCCCCGGGCATCACCCAGCAGATCCCGCCCGTGCGGCCGCCGGTGGCGCGGCGCCGGAGCGAGCCGGAGCCGGAGAAGCCGGCCGACAACCGGAAGCGGATCGCCGTCATCGCCGGCGCCGTACTGCTGTTCGGCGGCCTGATCACGGCGTTCATCTTCATGCTCACCGACACCGGCGGCGACAAGACCGCGACCGTGCCGAAGCTCGTCGGGCTGAACCAGGCCGCGGCGGGCGACGCGCTGCGCGCGGTGAAGCTGACCCCGAAGTTCAGCCAGGAGTACGACAACTCGGTGCCGTCGAACACGGTGCTGCGCGCCGAGCCCGCCGAGGGCACGCCGCTGACCCCGAACTCGACGGTGTCGGTCGTGCTGTCCAAGGGCCGCCCGACCGTGCCGGACGTGCGGCCCGGCACCGCGCTGCCCGACGCCGAGCAGGCGATCAAGACCGCGCAGCTGACCCCGGTGCGCGGCACCGACGACTACGACGCCGAGGTGCCGCAGGGCGCGGTGATCCGCACCGAGCCGTCCGCGGGCAGCCAGCTGAACATCGGCGGCCAGGTCACGATCATCGTGTCGAAGGGCCCGATCCCGCTGCCGCCGGTCCCGGACGTCACCGGCCGGAGCAAGGACGAGGCGTTCCAGCTGCTGCAGCAGGCCGGGTTCGAGCCGTTCCAGGCGGGCGAGGAGTTCAAGCAGGAGGTCCCGGGCGGCGCCGTCACGCGGACCGACCCGCCGGCGAACTCCCAGGCCAAGGAGAAGCGGATCGGCGTCTTCGTCAACAACGCCGTCCAGGTGCCGGACGTCCGGTTCCGCTCGTTCGACGACGCCCAGAAGATCCTCGAGCAGGCCGGGCTGAAGGCCGACCGCGACGGCGGCCGGGGCCGCGGTCCCGGTGGCGGCGGTGGCGGCTTCGACTTCGTCTTCCAGCAGGACCCGCAGCCGGGCACGTTCGTGCAGAAGGGCTCCAAGGTCAAGCTGAAGGGCTTCGGGGGATGATCGGGAGCCGAGGCCGTGTGACCGGCACGATCGGCCCCGGCCTCATCGGCGAAGTCCTGCTGAACGTCCGGGGCGGCACGGAGGCGTTCTACGCCTACCCGGCCGACCCGGACGAGACGTTCAGCTCCGGGACGCAGGTCCTGGTCGTCGACTTCGAACCCCCGCGGACGGTTTACGTCGAGCGGTGGCAACCGTTGAGCCGCTGACGGCGTCGAAGGGGCACCAACACACCCACAACAGAAAAGCGAGGGGGTCGGTGCCATGAGTCTCGTGGAAATCCTGCTGTATTCGGTAGGTGGGCTCATCGTCGCGCTGGTGGTGATCTTCGGGATCCTGCGGCTGCTGTACAAGGTCGCGGAGCCGAACGAGGCGCTGATCATCTCCGGGCTCGGTGTCCGCGTCGACCGCGCGGACACCGCGGACAGCCTCGGCTTCAAGATCATCACCGGCCGCGGCGTGAACGTCCTGCCCGGCTTTCAGACCGCGCGCCGGCTCTCGCTGGACACCCGCGGCGTCAACCTGCAGGTCTCCTGCGTCACCAAGCAGGGGCTGCCGGTGACCGTCCGGGCGGTCGTCATCTACAAGGTCGGGGACGACTTCGCGTCGATCGCCAACGCCGCCCGCCGGTTCCTGGACCAGCAGAAGGGCATGAACGACACGATCCACGAGCTCTTCTCCGGGCACCTGCGCTCGATCGTGGGCGGGCTGACCATCGAGGAGATGATCCACAACCGGGACGCGCTCACCGGCGAGGTGCGCCAGTCCTCGGCCACGGAGATGATCAAGCTGGGGCTGATCGTCGACTCGCTGCAGATCCAGGAGATCGACGACGAGTCCGGCTACATCCTGAACCTGGGCAAGCCGCACGCCGCCGCGGTCGCCGCGTCGGCCCGCATCGCCGAAGCGCAACGCGACCAGGAGGCCGCCGAGGTCGAGCAGGTCTCCGCCGCGAAGAAGGCGGCGGCGGTCCGCGAGAGCCAGATCCAGCAGGCCGGCTACCAGGCCGAGGTCGACCAGGCGCGGGCGAAGGCGTCGCAGTCGGGCCCGCTGGCCGAGGCGACCGCGCGTCAGGAGGTCGTCGTCCAGGAGACGCGGGCGGCCGAGCTGGAGGCGGCGCTGGCCGAGCAGCGGCTGCAGTCGCAGGTCCGCAAGCCGGCCGACGCGAAGGCGTACGACACGCGCACGACGGCCGACGCCGCCCGTGACGCCTCGATCGCCAAGGCGCAGGCCGAGGCGAAGGAGACCGAGCTGCGCGCCGCGGCGGACGCCACCCGCGTGAAGACGGCCGCCGAGGCCGAGGCGCAGGCCACGAAGGCCCGCGCGGAGGCGACGGCGGGCGCGACCCGGGCGACCGGTGAAGCCGAGGCGGCCGCGGCCAAGGCCCGCGGTCTCGCCGAGGCCGAAGCCGCGAAGGCACGCGGCCTGGCGGAAGCCGAGGCGGCCCGTGCGAAGGGTCTCGCCGAGGCGGACGCGATCAAGGCGCGGGCGGCGGCGCTGGCGGACAACCAGGAAGCGGTCGTCGCCCAGCAGCTGGCCGAGCGCTGGCCGGAGATCGTCGAGGCGGGCGCGAGCGCGTTCGGCAACGTCGACCACATGGTCGTGCTCAACGGCGCGGACGGGATGTCGGACATGTTCGCCAAGGCGCTCTCGCTCGGCGGAACCGGTCTCGGCCTGGCCCGGCAGCTGATGGACGCCATGGGCAAGCCGGCCGAGAAGGAGCTCGAAGAGACCGCGCGGACGAACGGCGAACTCAAGCTGAGCGACTAGCGGGTCACGCTGCGTACGGCCTTTGTGTCCCGGATCACGGGAGGCAGGGGCCGTACGCCCGTTCGGGGGCGGAAATTCCCGGGCGGTTGTCCTACCGTGGGCGCATGGTGCCGGACAGCGTGTCGCGGGCCGCCCGATGAGCAGCTTCTTCACCGGCGGTCCCCGCGAGCGTCCCCTGTTCCCCGTCCCGGAACAGGAGCTCTACGCGTTCAACGGCCGGCACTGGACCGATCCCCCGCGCGAGTACATCGTCCCGGCCGTGCTGCCGCTGGCGCAGCCGCTGGGCCGGTCCGAGCGCACGGTCGTGGCGCTGCGGGCGGTCGAGGTCTGGCCGGAGGCGCTCACGCTGCGTGTCACGGTGTACTCCCGGGACAGCCTGGTCGACGACCCCGCCGAGGGCCTGATCGACCACCGGCGCAAGCCCGACTACAACGGGCTGCTGATCGGCGTGCTCTACGCCGACGGCAGCCGGGCGAGCTCCGAGACGGTCTCGGTGCCGTCGGCGTCCGAACCGGAGGAACCGGTGCTGCGGGCGCACCCCGTCGGCGGCACGCGCTTCGCCGTCGAGCACGAAGTGTTCCTGTGGCCGCTCCCGCCGGCCGGCCCGCTGAAGCTGGTCGTCCAGTGGACGGACCGGGAGATCCCCGAGACGCGCACGACGCTCGACGGCGGCGCGATCCGGGCCGCGGCGAAGGACGCCGCGGAAATCTGGCCGGGGCTGGGCAAGCGGCAGGTGAACGGCCTGCCGGTGCGCCGCGTCGGCAAGCAGGTGGCGCTCACCCCCGAATGGGGGCCCGCCGTGGTCCGGGCGGAAGAACCCCCGCCTGCGCCGGAAAGCTGAACGTTCTTCTTGATCTGTGATCCCGGGCACCGGCGCCCGGGGTGTCTCGAATGGATGAACGGGGTGGGTAGTTAGCGTCGTGGAAACACTTCGACCACCCGACCGTCATGTCGGGCTGGTGCAGTGAGGTTTCCTCCCTTCCGACGCACGTGGCCGTGCAACCCGCGAACCCGGAAAGGTCGCCCATGGCAGGCTCACCGCTCAGCGCGCTCGACGTCGCTTTCCTGTGCCTGGAAAGCGAAACCTCCCCGATGCACATGGGTGCGGTGGTCACCTTCGCCGCCCGCGGCCCGGTGGACCCGGCCGCGCTGACCGCGTTGCTGGCCGAGCGCGCCGCCCGGCTGCCGAAGCTGCGCCAGCGCGCCCGCGCGGAGCTGTTCCCGCCCGGTTCGGCCAGCTGGACCGACGACCCGGAATTTGTTGCGGCGAACCACATTCACCACGTGACACTCAGTTCGCTGTACGAGCCGGACCCCCTCGCCGCGTACGCGTCGCGGTGGATCGCCGAGCCGCTCGACACGTCCCGGCCGCTGTGGCACCTCACCCTCGTCACGGGACTTCCGAACGGGAAGTTCGCGCTGTTGCTGAAACTCCACCACGCGCTGACCGACGGGGCCGGCGCGTACGCCGTGGCGGCCGGCCTGCTCGACGGCGTCAAGCTGCCGGAGCGGATCGCGCCGTCGTCCCCGCCGATCCCGGCGCCGCGCTCCACTTTGGACACGGTGAAGGACGCGCTGGGCACGGTCTGGGGCCAGGCGAACGAGACGGCCGGGATCGCGTCGTCGCTCGTGCGGGCCGCGCGGCCGCCGCTGTCGCCGGTGTCGGCGCCGCAGTCGGCCGAGCGCCGCCTCGGGTTCGTCCGGCTGCCGCTGTCCGAGCTGCGCCGCGTGCGCAAGGCCCACGGCGGCACGACCAACGACGTCGTGCTGGCGGTGCTGTCCGGCGCGCTGCGCGAATGGCTGGTGAACCGCGGCCACCGCGCCGACGGGCGCACGCTGCGCGCGCTGATCCCGGTGAGCGTCCGCGGCCGGGCGGCCGACCAGCTCGGCGGCAACAAGCTGTCGGGCTACCTGTGCGACCTGCCGGTCGGCGAGGACGACCCGGTCGAGCGGCTGCGGGTGGTCCGCCGGGCGATGACCCGCAACAAGGCGGCGGGCCCGAGCCGTGGCGCGGGGGCGCTCCCGCTGCTGGCCGGCCGCGTCCCGCCGCTGCTGCACCGCCTGGGCACGCGTACGGCGGGCCTGGCCGCGCCGATGCTGTTCGACCTGGTGATCACGACGGTCCCGGTGCCCCCGGCGCGGCTGTCCCTCGGCGGCGCCCGGCTGGCGGAGGTGTACCCGTTCGTCCCGCTGGCCCCCCGGCACGCGGTCGGCATCGCGGTGGCGACCTACCGCGACTCGGTCCACATCGGACTGCAGGTCAACGGCGAGGCGGTCCCGGACGTCGGCTCCCTGCGGGACGCGGTGCTGAAGTCCGCGGCGCGCCTGCTCGACGCCTCCTGACCCGCTCCTCAGGACGCGGCCCCGACCACTTCCAGGAACGCCAAGGCCTCCGCGCTGCGGGAGCCGGGCGGTGCCGTGTAGAGCACCAGGTGCTGGTCGCGCTCGGGGAGGGCGAGGGAGTCGCAGTCGACCGTCACCTCGCCCACCGTCGGGTGGCGGAACGTCTTGGTGAGCACCGGCGTCGCCCGGACGTCGTGCCTCTCCCACAACCGGGCGAAGTCGGCGCTGCCCTCCCGCAGCTCCTCGACGAGCCCGCGCACCGCCGGGTCGGCCGGGTAGCGGGCCAGGGTGGCACGCAGCTCCATGACGACGGTGAGCCGGAACTCCGCGACGTCGGACACCCCGTACAACGCCGGCCCGAGGAACGCCTTCCGGGCGAGGTTGCGCCGCTCGGGCGGGGCCGCGGCGAAGTCCTCCATGAGCGCCGCCGCGAGGTCGTTCCACGCCAGCACCTCGAACGTGGCGGAGATGACCATGGCGGCCGTCTGCGGCAGCCGCTGCAGCAGCGCGAGGATGCTGGGCCGCACGTCGCGGCGGTGCACGTCGGTCCGGATCGGGGCGGTGCCCGCCACGACGTGCAGGTGCTCGATTTCGGCGTCGGTCAGCCGCAGCGCCTCGGCGATCCCGGCCAGCACCTCGCCCGACGGGCGCGGCGCCCGGCCCTGCTCGAGGCGGACGTAGTACTCGGTGGAGATGTGCGCGAGCACCGCGACCTCCTCGCGGCGCAGGCCCGGGGTCCGCCGGCGCGGCCCGGCGGGCAGGCCGACGTCCTGCGGCCGCAGCCGCTCACGACGGCTGCGGAGGAACGCCCCGAGCTCCTGCTTGTCCACCTCACCAGTATGCGGACGTTCCGGCGCCGGATCCTGGTACGGCTTGTGCCTGCCTCCCAGTGGCCGCCCGGGGCACCGTCGGTGTCATGACGAACCCCAGTGACTCCCCCTCGATCGGCCTGCTCACCGGCAAGGTCCTGCTCATCACCGGCGCCAGCCGCGGCATCGGCGCGGCCGCGGCGCGCCTCTTCGCCCGGGAGGGCGCCGCCGTCGTGCTGGCCGCACGCGGCACCGAGGCCCTCGACCGCATCGCCGGCGAGATCCGCGAAGCGGGCGGCACCGCCGACGCCGTGGCGCTGGACCTGGCCGACCCCGCGAGCATCCGGGCCGCCGTCGACCGCGTCGAGCAGCTCCACGGCCGCCTCGACGGCGCGTTCAACAACGGCGCGGCCATCCAGCGGCCCGGCCCGCTCGAGACGACCGCCGAGGACGACATCGACGTCCAGTTCGCGGTCAACTTCCGCGCGCACTGGATCGCCATGACCGCCGAGGCCGCGCTCATGCGCCGGAGCGGCGGCGGGGCGATCGTGAACACCTCCAGCATCGGCAGCCGCCGCGCCAACCCCGCCCTGCCCGCCTACGGCGCGATGAAGCGGGCGCTGAACAGCCTCACCGAGACCGCGGCCGTGACCTGGGGCCCGCAGGGCATCCGGGTCAACGGCCTCACCCCCGGCGGGACCGCCACGGACATGATCGACGCGTGGGAGGCGGCGTCACCCGGGGTCGTCGACCGGATCACGGCTTCGATCCCGCTCGGGCGCATGGCCGAACCCCGCGAGGTCGCCGAGGCGGCCGCCTGGCTGCTCAGCGACCGCGCGTCGATGGTGACCGGCGCGATCGTGCCGGTCGACGGCGGGGCCGGAGCCTAACCGCGGAGCATCTCCGCGACCAGGAACGCCAGCTCCAGCGACTGCTGGGTGTTCAGGCGCGGGTCGCAGGCCGTCTCGTAGCGGCCCGACAGGTCGATGTCCGAGATCTCCTGCGCCCCGCCCAGGCACTCCGTGACGTCCTCGCCCGTCAGCTCGACGTGGATGCCGCCCGGGTAGGTGCCCAGCTGGTTGTGGACCTCGAAGAAGCCCTGGACCTCGTCGACGATGCGGTCGAAGTGGCGGGTCTTGTACCCGGTGGAGGACTCGTGCGTGTTGCCGTGCATCGGGTCGCACTGCCAGATGATCTTGTGCCCGGAGGCCTCGACCTTCTCCACGATGGCCGGCAGGACCTCGCGGACCTTGCCGTTGCCCATCCGGGAGATGAGCGTCAGGCGGCCCGGCTCGAAGCGCGGGTCGAGCCGCTCGACGTACTCCAGCGCCTGCTCGGGCGTGGTCGTCGGGCCGATCTTCAGCCCGATCGGGTTGGCCAGCAGCTCGGCGAACGCGATGTGCGCGCCGTCGAGCTGGCGGGTCCGCTCGCCGATCCACAGGAAGTGCGACGACAGGTTGTACAGCTTCGGGTTCGACGCGTCGGCGTTGTCGAGCCGCAGCATCGACCGCTCGTACTCGAGCAGCAGCGCCTCGTGGCTGGCGAAGATCTCGGTGGACTGCAGCGAGGTGTCGGTGACGCCGCAGGCCGACATGAACCGCAGGCCGCGGTCGATCTCGTTGGCCAGTGCCTCGAAGCGCTGCGCCGCGGGCGAGGCCGTGACGAAGTCCTTGTTCCAGTCGTGCACCTGGTGCAGGTCGGCCATGCCGGCGCCGGTGAGGGCGCGGACCAGGTTCATCGCCGCGCCCGCGTTCGCGTAGGCGCGGATCATCCGGCCGGGGTCGGGCACGCGCAGCTCGGGCTTGGCGACGAGGGAGTTGATGATGTCACCGCGGTAGACCGGCAGGCCCAGCGCGTCCGTCGCCGACGACCGCGGCTTCGCGTACTGGCCGGCGATGCGGCCGACCTTGACCACCGGCAGGCTCGCGCCGTAGGTCAGCACGACCGCCATCTGCAGCAGCGTGCGCAGGTTGGCGCGGATGTGCGGCTCGGTGTTGGACTCGAACGTCTCCGCGCAGTCACCGCCCTGCAGCAGGAACGCCTCGCCGCGGGCGACCATCGCCAGCCGGTCCTTGAGCCGGTCGATCTCGGCCGGGACGGTGATCGGCGGCACGCTCTCCAGCACGCCGCGGACCCGCCGCGTCGCCTCCGGGTCGGGCCACTCCGGCTGCTGCGCGGCGGGCAGGGCCAGCGCCTTGTCGAGCCGCGCGCGCAGCTCCGGCGGCAGCGGCGGCAGTTCGGGCAGGGTGTCGACGGGGACGTCCACAGTCCAGTTCACGAACACCAGGATAAGGTTCCCTCTCTTGGGCGCTTCCTCAGGTTCACCGACCCCCCGGTCGAGGGCGGTCAGCCGCGCGGGACGAGCCGGACGACCGAGCCCGTGCCCTGCGACGTGCCGTTGTTGCTGACGAACACCTCGTCACCCCGCACGGCCAGCCCGGTCGCCGCGGCCAGGCCGTCCGACGCCAGCACGGTCCGGCTGCCGTTCTTCTCCACCCGGGTCAGCACGCCCGGAGAAGGCGGCGCCGCGATCCCGTCTCGAGCGAACGTCAAGGCCAGCAGCCTGCCCGTGCGGTCGAAGGCCAGGTCGGTCAGGGCCGTGAAGCCGTCGGCGTGGATCCGGGGCTGCTGCCCGGGCACCACCCGCCACACGCGGGCCGCGCCGACGGCGATGCTGCTCAGCTCGGACACGTAGAGCGCGCCGTCCGGGCCGGTCACGACCGACGTCGGCACGCTCTGCACCGGGATCTGCGTCCCCGGCGGCAGGCCGAGCACGGGCGGGGCGGTGACGAGCTTCGGCGGGAACACCGCGAGCACGCTGATCCGGCCCCGGCCGTCGACGTAGAGCAGGTCGTTGCCCGCCGCGTCCGTGACCGCGAAGCCGTCGCGGTAGCGCGTCATCCCGAACGGGTTCGAGTCGATCACCGGCGTGTCCGGGCCGGCCCCGGCGCCGTGGTCGGGGTTGTTCTTCGCCTCGAACGCGGCGAAGTCCGGACCGGGCACGACGTGCCGGCCGAAGGCGGCCGACAGCTTCCCGAGCAGCCGCCCGTCCTGGCCGAACGGATTGGCGCCGGTCGCCGGGTCGATGAGCACGTCGCCGGCGAGCAGGGCCGGGAGGCCGTGGACGAACGCGACGTCCGTCGGGCCCGCGACCGCGGCCCCGCCGGGCGCGGCCGCGGACGGCAGGCCGGTCAGGATCCGGCGAACGCCGCCGTGGCCGTCGAGCAGCGCCACCGCGCCGCTGAAGCCGAAGCAGGCAGGCCCTTCGGGGCCTTCGACGCACTTCCCGGTACCACCGGCGCCGGCTTCGGCGACGTAGACCTTGCCGTCGTGGACGGTCAGGTGCCGGGGGTTGTTCAGCCCGGTGGCGACCGTCTTCAGGCCGCCCTGGCCGGCTTCGGCGCCGGGCGCGGCGACGACCACGGCCGCGGCCGACACGGCCGCCACCGCGGCCCGCACGAGTCTGGACATGACTTGCCACCTCTCCGCCCGGCCCCGTGATTGATCCACAGTGGACCCGGGAGCCGTGGCGGAGTGATTGTGCGCCACGGAAACCCGAAAATCGGCGGCGACGACCGGATGGGTGACCTAGTCAGCCCCATCGGGCAGCGGGGATTTTCTCACCGGCACGCGCGGTCCGTCACCGGGAAAACCCCGTCGCGCAGGTACTCCAGCACCGCCGCGTTCCCGCAGGCGTTGTCCCGCGTGAAAACACCGTGCCCGCCCGCGTCGACCGTCACCAGCCGCGCCCGGTTTCCGAACGCCGCTCGCGTTTCGCGGGCGCCCGACAGCGGGGTCGCCGGGTCACGCTCGTTCTGCACCAGCAGCACGTCGGCCGGGCCCGCGCCGCCGACGCGCACCGGGGGTTCGGTGCGCTCGACCGGCCAGAACGCGCACGGGTTCACGTTCGCCGCCGCCGGGCCGAACATCGGGTGCCGCTGCCGTTCGCGCTCGACCGCGTGCCGGTAGTAGCCGAGCTGCTCGGGCCAGTCCGAGTCGTTGCACAGCACCTGCAGCTGGAGGGCCGCGTGGTTGTCGCCGTCGAGCGGGCCCGCTTCCGCGCGGGCCGTGCCCGCCCACTCGGCGGCGAGCGCGGGGAAGAACGCGTCGTCGTACAGCGCGTTCCAGGTGTTCGCGCGGAACTCCGGCCCGCGGGCCGCGGCCAGTTCGAAGAACTTCGCCGTCACCGCCGCCGGCGTCCGCCCGAGGTGGTAGGCGTCGTCGCGGGCGGCGGCCCAGGCGGCGAAGTCCGGGAAGCGGTCGTCGAACCCCTCGGCGAAGCGCTGGTTGGCGCGGACGTCGAGGCCGGCCGGGCCGAGGACGCTGTCGAGCACGATCCGGTCGCCGCGGTCCGGGAACATCGACGCGTACGCGGCGCCGAGGTAACTGCCATAGGACACGCCGTAGTAGGAGATCTTCCGCTCCCCCAGCGCTTCCCGGATCCGGTCGAGGTCGCGTGCGGTGTTCGCGGTCGTCATGTGCGGCAGGAGGTCCGCAGTCGCGGCCTCGCCGCACTGCTTCGCGACCACACGCGCTTTGGCCGCGGTCGCGGCGACGTCACGCGGGCCGTCCGCGTACGGGCCCAGCACGGCGCCGCGCTGCTCGGGCGTCATCGCGCACGTCACCGGCGTGCTGTAGCCGGTGCCGCGCGGGTCGAACCCGATGACGTCGTAGGCGTCCGGCAGGCCCGAGCCGCCCATCCGCTGCACCAGCTGGGCGGGCATGGCGAGCCCGGGACTGCCCGGGCCGCCGGGGTTCATCAGCAGGACGCCGCGCCGCTTGCCGGGCACGCCGGCGTGCCGGGAGATCGTCAACTCGATCGTGCGGTCCGGGTGCGCGTAGTCGAGCGGGACGCGTAGGGTCGCGCATTCGAGCCCGGCCGTGGGCGAGGGCGACCTGCCGTAGTCCGGGCACGACGTCGTCCACTCGAGACTCGGGGACGCGTCCGCCGGAGGTGCGGCGAGCAGGGACAGGAAAGCCAGGAACACCAACGATTTCCGCATACCCCGAGCCTGGCCCGGGAGCTGCGCGCGGGCGTCAGCCCAGGGGCCGGACCCTTGCGTCCTCCCCTGGGCTGACAGTGCTCACGCGGCTTGCGCGCGGTTGTACAGGTTCTGCGCGTCGGTGCCGAAGTACGGCCCGAACATGTAGCCGGGCAGGAAGGTGTAGCCGAAGCTGTTCACCGAGGCCTGGACGCCGGCGCCGGTGCCCTCGTTGAACGACAGGAACCACGGCCCGCCGCTGGAGCCGCCCGTCATGTTGCACCGCATGGCGTGGTCCTGCGTCAGCAGGAAGTCGGTGAAGGTGCTGCCGCTGCAGTAGATCAGCTTCGTCCCGTCGTAGGGCGAGGCGGCCGGGTAGCCGAAGGTGTACATACTCTGGTTCTTCGGCTGGTTGAAGGCGATGCCCTGGGCGCCGACGACGTCGGTGAGCTTCTGCCCGTTGAGCGGGTTCACCACGGCCATGCCGACGTCGTAGTTCATGTCTTCACTGGCTTCCCACTGCGGCGTGGTCAGCGTGGACTTGGCGGCCCACTGGCCGTAGGGCGCGTTGCCGTTGTCGTAGCCCGGCACGAAGACCCACTCGGTGTGCCAGGTGCCCTGGTACTTGACGCAGTGCCCGGCGGTGACGACGACGCTGCCGTTGGCGCTGGTGACGGCGTCCCCGGAGCACGAGGCCTTCTGGCCGTTGAAGAGGAAGAACACGCGGCCGGCGGTCTGGGTGACCTTGCCGCCGCCGGTCCAGGCGCCCCCGCCGTTGGGGATGCTCTGGATGATCGCGCTCTGCCCGCGCGCCACGTCCTTCGGCGTGAAGGCGGGGGTTTTGACGAGGTTGTCCATCGGGATGGCCGCCCGCATGGCATCGGGCGTCCAGAAGGGCTTCGGCGCGGCCTGGGCGGGCGCGCCGACCAGGGCGAACGCGAGGGAAAGGATCGCGGTGACGACCGCTGCCCGGAAAGTCGTGTGCTTCAAGACGCCCACCTTCCGCCGAGGTGAATTGCCGCGGAACCGGCACAGTTACCCGAAAGTAGTTGTCCGTGCGCGGAGAGCGCAGCCGCCATTCGGAGCAATGGGTCGAAACGGTCGAAAGCCCCCTCACCAGCGGCGAGGGGGCTTTCGGAGCCGGAAATCAGACGACGGCGAGGGGCAAAGCCGTCGGGTGGACCGGGGCCGGGAGGTCCGACGCCCCGGTCAGGAACGCGTCGACCGCGTTGGCCACCGAACGGCCCTCCGCGATCGCCCACACCACCAGCGACGCGCCGCGGTGGGCGTCGCCGCAGACGAACACCCCCGGGGTCTCCGTCTGCCAGTCCGCGCCGCACGACAGCGTGCCGCGCTTGGTCAGCGACAGGCCCAGCCCGTCCAGCAGCGGCATCTCCTCGACGCCTTCGAAGCCGATCGCCAGCAGGACCAGGTCCGCGGGCAGCGTCTCGACCTCGTCGTTGACCGGGATCACCTCGCGGCGGCCGGTCGCCGGGTCCTTCTGCACCTTCACCTGCTGGAGCTCCACCGCCGTGACGCGGCCTTCGGAACCGACGAACCGCTTGACCGCCACCGCGAACTTCCGCTCGCCCGCCTCCTCGTGCGCCGGGTACGTGCGCAGGATGTAGGGCCAGGTCGGCCACGGCGACCGCTCGTCGTCCCTCGCGGACGGAGGCATCGGGTACTGGTCCAGCTGCGTCACCGAAAGCGCGCCCTGGCGGGTGGCCGTGCCGTAGGAGTCGGCGCCGGTGTCGCCGCCGCCGATGATCACGACGTGCTTGCCCTTCGCGTCGATCGACGGCGGGCCGTCGCCCTCGACGAACTTGTTGGCCGGCACCAGGTGTTCCATCGCCAGGTGGATGCCGGCCAGCTCGCGGCCCGGCGTCGTCGTGTCGTCGCGGCCGCGCAGCGCGCCGACCGCGAGCACGACGGCGTCGTACTGCTCGCGCAGTTCCTCCACCGACAGGTCGACGCCGACCTCGCAGCCGGTGACGAACCGGGTGCCTTCCTTGCGCAGCTGCGCGAGGCGCCGGTCGAGGACCTTCTTCTCCATCTTGAACTCGGGGATGCCGTAGCGCAGCAGGCCGCCGAGGCGGTCGTCGCGCTCGAACACCGTGACCTCGTGGCCGGCGCGCGTCAGCTGCTGGGCGGCGGCGAGCCCGGCCGGGCCGGAGCCGACGACCGCGACGCGCTGCCCACTGGGCACTTCGGACACCTGCGGCTGGACGTAGCCCGCTTCCCAGGACTGGTCGGCGATCGTCTGCTCGACGCGCTTGATCGCGACCGGGCCGCCCGACAGCGGCGAGATCGACAGCACGCAGCCCGCCTCGCACGGGGCCGGGCACAGCTTCCCGGTGAACTCGGGGAAGTTGTTGGTGGCGTGCAGCCGGTCGCTCGCCGCGGCCCAGTCGCCGCGGCGGACCAGGTCGTTCCACTCCGGGATCAGGTTGCCCAGCGGGCAGCCGGAGCCCCCGGAGTGACAGAACGGGATGCCGCAGTCCATGCACCGCGACGCCTGCTTGCGCACCTTTTCGTTGCGCTCCCCGGAATCGACGTCGGCGTAGACCTCGCCCCAGCTCGCCAGCCTGTCCTCTTTGGACTTCTTCTTCGGCTCTTCGCGGTCGTACTTCAGGAAACCGGTCGGGTCAGCCACGAGCGGCCTCCATGATCGCCTCGTCGACGTCGCGGCCGGCGGCGCGGGCCGCCTTCGCCGCGTCCAGGACCCGCTGGTAGTCGCGCGGCATCACCTTCGTGAACGCCACGGAGCGGCGCGGCCAGTCGCCGAGCAGCGAGGCCGCCACCGCGGAGCGGGTGAGATCGTAGTGCTGTTGCACGGTTTTCTTGAGCCAGGCGAGGTCGTCCGCGCTCGGCTTGAGCAGGTCCACCATGTCCTGGTTGACCTTCTTGGCGTCGACGTCGAGCAGGAACGCGATGCCGCCGGACATGCCGGCCGCCAGGTTCCGCCCGGTCGGGCCGAGCACCACCGCGCGGCCGCCGGTCATGTACTCGAAGGCGTGGTCGCCGACGCCCTCGGCGACGACCGTGGCGCCGGAGTTGCGGACGCAGAAGCGTTCGCCGACCTGGCCGCGCAGGAAGATCTCGCCGCCGGTGGCGCCGTAGGCGATCGTGTTGCCCGCGATCGTCTGCGCCTCGGCGGCGAAGGCCGCCTCCGGGTCGGGGCGGACGACGATCCGCCCACCGGACAGGCCCTTGCCGACGTAGTCGTTCGCGTCGCCGACCATGTCCAGGGTGATGCCACGCGGCAGGAACGCGCCGAGCGACTGGCCCGCCGACCCGGTGAGCGTGACGTTGATCGTGCCCTCGGGCAGGCCGTCCCCGCCGTAGCGGCGGGTGATCTCCGAGCCGAGCAGCGTGCCGACGGTCCGGTTGACGTTGCGCACCGGCATTTCGATGTTGACGTGGTGCGCGTCTTCCAGGGCCGCCTCGGCGAGCTGGATGAGCGTGCGGTCCAGGGCGTGCTCGAGGCCGTGGTCCTGGCCGCGGGTGCGTCGCTTGGCGCCGCCGTACGGAGTCTCCGAGGGCATCTCGAAGATCGGCGCCAGGTCCAAACCGGACGCCTTCCAGTGGTCGACGGCCTCGTCGGTGTTCAGCAGCTCGGCGTGGCCGATGGCTTCGTCGAGGGTGCGGAAGCCCAGCGCTGCCAGGGTTTCCCGGACCTCTTCGGCGACGAACTCGAAGAAGTTGACCACGTGCTCGACCTGGCCGGTGTAGCGCTTGCGCAGTTCCGGGCTCTGCGTGGCGACGCCGACCGGGCAGGTGTCGAGGTGACAGACGCGCATCATGATGCAGCCCGCGACGACGAGGGGGGCCGTCGCGAAGCCGTACTCCTCGGCGCCGAGCAGCGCCGCGATGACGACGTCGCGCCCGGTCTTCATGGCGCCGTCCACCTGCACGGTGATCCGGTCGCGCAACCCGTTGAGCAGCAGCGTCTGCTGGGTCTCGGCGAGGCCGATCTCCCACGGCGTGCCCGCGTGCTTGAGCGAGTTCATCGGGGACGCGCCCGTGCCGCCGTCGTGGCCGGAGATGAGCACGACGTCGGCGTGGGCCTTGGACACCCCGGCCGCGACCGTGCCGACACCCAGCGAGGACACCAGCTTCACGTGGATGCGGGCGTGCTCGTTGGCGTTCTTGAGGTCGTGGATCAGCTGGGCGAGGTCCTCGATGGAGTAGATGTCGTGGTGCGGCGGCGGCGAAATGAGGCCGACGCCCGGCGTCGAGTGCCGGGTGCGCGCGATCCACGGGTACACCTTGTTCGGCGGCAGCTGGCCGCCCTCGCCGGGTTTCGCGCCCTGCGCCATCTTGATCTGGATGTCGTCGGCGTTGACCAGGTACTCGCTCGTCACGCCGAACCGTCCACTCGCGACCTGCTTGATCGCGCTGCGACGTTCGGGGTCGTAGAGCCGCTCGGGGTCCTCGCCGCCCTCACCGGTGTTGGACCGGCCGCCGATGCGGTTCATCGCGATGGCCAGCGTTTCGTGGGCCTCGGCCGAAATCGAGCCGTACGACATCGCGCCGGTGTTGAAGCGCTTGAAGATCGCTTCGGCGGGCTCGACCTCGTCGAGCGGCACCGGCTCGCGGACGCCTTCCTTGAACTTGAACAGACCGCGCAGCGTGCCGCCTTCGCGGTAGAGGCGGTGCACTTCGTCGGTGTACTTGCGGTAGACCTCGTCGCGGCCGGTCTTGGACGCGTGCTGCAGCAGGAACACCGTCTCCGGGGTGAACAGGTGCAGCTCGCCCTCGCGGCGGTAGGCGTACTCGCCGCCGGTGTCGAGTCCACGGTGGACGCGCTCGGTCGGGTTGTCCGGGTACGCGCGGCGGTGCCGGACGGCGACCTCTTCGGCGAGCACCTCGAGCCCGACGCCGCCGAGCTTCGAGGACGTCCCGGTGAAGTACTCGTCGAGCAGGTCCTGGCTCAGGCCCAGGGATTCGAAGACCTGGGCGGCGGTGTACGCGCCGACCGTCGAGATGCCCATCTTGGACATGATCTTCAGGACGCCCTTGACCAGCGCCTGCACGTAGTTGCGGACCGCCTTCGCCGGCTCGATGCCGGTGACCGCGCCCTGCCCGATCATGTCCTCGATGGTCTCGAAGGCCAGGTACGGGTTGACCGCGGCGGCGCCGTAGCCGAGCAGCAGCGCGATGTGGTGGACCTCGCGGGCGTCACCGGATTCGACGACCAGCGCGACGCGCAGGCGTTCCTTGGTGCGGACCAGGTGGTGGTGCACCGCGGAGACCAGCAGCAGCGACGGGATCGGCGCCATCCGGTGGTCGGAGTCGCGGTCGGACAGCACCAGCGTGCGCGCGCCGGCGGCGATCGCTTCGGACGCCTCACGGCGGACGCGCTCGATCGCGCCGGCCAGCGCCTCGGCGCCACCGTCCACTTCGTACAGTCCGGAAAGGACACTGCACGCGAAGCCGGGGAGGTCGCCGTCGTCGTTGATGTGGATGAGCTTGGCCAGCTCGTCGTTGTCGATGACGGGGTACGGCAGCTTCAGGTGCCGGCAGGAGGCCGGGCCGGGGGCCAGGAGGTTGCGCTCCGGGCCCATGATCCGCGCCATGCACGTGACGAGCTCTTCGCGGATCGCGTCCAGCGGCGGGTTGGTCACCTGGGCGAAGTTCTGCTTGAAGTAGTCGTAGAGCAGCCGGGATCGCTGGGACAGCACCGCGGGCGGGGTGTCCGAGCCCATCGAGCCGATCGGCTCCGCGCCCTTCTCGGCCATCGGCGCGAGCAGGATCTTCAGCTCTTCTTCGGTGTAGCCGAAGGAAAGCTGGCGGCGCAGCACCGAGTCGTGGCTCTGCACGACGTGGTCGCGGTCGGGCAGCTCGGCGATCTTCAGCAGGCCCGCGTGCAGCCAGCCCTCGTACGGGAGCTTGCCGGCGAGCGCGGACTTGACCTCTTCGTCGTCCACGATCCGGCCCGCTTCGGTGTCCACGAGGAACATCCGGCCGGGCTTGAGCCGCCCCTTGGCCACGACGTCCTTGGGCGCGACGTCGAGGACGCCGGCCTCGCTGGCGAGCACGACGCGGTCGTCGGCCGTGCGCCACCAGCGCGCGGGGCGCAGGCCGTTGCGGTCCAGGACCGCGCCGACCAGGGTGCCGTCGGTGAAGGTGACGCACGCGGGGCCGTCCCACGGCTCCATGAGGCTCGCGTGGAACTGGTAGAACGCGCGGCGCTCGGGCTTCATGGTGGAGTGGTTCTCCCACGCCTCCGGGATCATCATCAGCACGGCGTGCGGCAGCGACCGGCCGCCCAGGTGCAGCAGCTCCAGGACCTCGTCGAAGGACGCGGAGTCGGACGCGTCCGGCGAGCAGATCGGGAACAGCCGGGACAGGTCGCCGGGGATGAGGTCGGACTCCAGCAGCGCCTCGCGGGCCCGCATGCGGTTGCGGTTGCCGCGGATGGTGTTGATCTCGCCGTTGTGGGCCACGAACCGGAACGGGTGGGCCAGCGGCCACGACGGGAAGGTGTTGGTGGAGAAGCGGGAGTGCACCAGCGCGATGGCGCTTTCCAGGCGTTCGTCACGCAGGTCGGCGAAGAACGCGGGCAGCTGCTCCGGGGTCACCATGCCCTTGTAGACGATCGTCCGCGAGGACAGGGACGGGAAGTAGGTGCCGCAGCCGGAGTTCGCGCTTTCGTGCTCGACGCGCTTGCGCAGGCAGAAGGCGAGCCGGTCCAGCTCCAGGCCGGTTTTCCCGTCCGCCGTCACGAACAGCATGGCGAAGTGCGGCATGACCGAGCGGGCGGTCGGGCCGATGTCGGCGCGGTCGGCGTCGACGGGGACCTCGCGCCAGCCGAGGACCTCCAGTCCTTCTTCGACGGCGATGCGTTCGGCCAGCCCGACGGCCTTGCGGCGCTGCTCGGTGTCGTCGGGCAGGAACGCGATGCCGGCGGCGTAGGCGTGGTGGCCGCGGGAGTCGGGTTCGGGGAGCGCGAAGCCGGCTTCGGCGCGCAGCAGCGTGTCGGGGAGTTGCAGCAGGATGCCGGCGCCGTCGCCGCTGGTGGGTTCGGCGCCGGCGGCGCCGCGGTGGTCGAGGTTGGTCAACGCGGCGAGGCCGTCGGTGACGATTCCGTGGGAGCGCCGCCCGCGGATGTCGGCCACCATGGCCACACCGCAGGAGTCCTGTTCGGTCTCGGGGTCGTAGAGACCCTGCTTGCCGGGGATGGCGGAGAAGATCATGAAGGGACCTCCTTCGTCGTCTGTCGTGCGGGGCCGGGCTACCGGCCGGGGAGCGCACGGGACGACGATGGCCCGCTTGTTAGCGCGACTTTAACACCTGGGAAACATGGCAGCAGCACTTCAGAGCGCCCCGGACGGCGTCGGACGGTAACGATCTGGCTGCGCGGAACGACGTAGTTCCTGATGGGTTCCCGGTAGTTCGTTTTGCTAAGTATACGGCCCGGAAACTCGCGTCAAGCTTAACGTGACGGGCCCGACGCGGCAGCGCGGATTTGTGTCACCGGTCACTAGAACGTGTTACATTTCGCCGCATGATCCTCGATCGGTTCAAGCTCACCGACCAGGTCGCGGTGGTCACCGGCGCCGGAAGGGGAATCGGCGCGGCCACGGCCGTGGCCCTCGCCGAAGCGGGTGCCGACGTGGTCATCGCCTCCCGCACCGCCACCCAGCTCGACGAGGTCGCGGCGCGGGTCGCGGCGGCCGGCCGCCGGGCGATCCCGGTCCCCGCCGACCTCTCCTCGCCGGAAGCGGCGGCGGCACTGGCGTCGACGGCGGTGGCGGAGTTCGGGCGCCTCGACCTGGTGGTCAACAACGTCGGCGGCACGTACCCGCGGCCCCTGCTGGAGTCGACGGTGGACTTCATGGAGGAGGCGTTCCGCTTCAACGTGGCGACGGCGCACGCGCTGACGGTGGCGGCGGCGCCCGCACTGCTGGAGGCGGGCGGCTCGGTCGTCAACATCTCGTCGGTGATGGGCCGGGTGTCGGGCCGCGGCTTCGCGGCGTACGGCACGGCGAAGGCGGCCCTGGCGCACTACACACGCTTGGCGGCGGCGGACCTTGCGCCCCGGGTGCGGGTGAACGCGATTTCGGTGGGGTCGGTGGCGACGTCGGCGCTGGAGATCGTGGTCGGCAACCCGGAGCTCAAGGAGAAGATGGAGGGCGCGACGCCGCTGGGCCGCATCGGCGAGGCCGAGGACATCGCGGCGACGGTCGTGTTCCTGGCGTCCCGGGCGGGCGGGTACGTCACGGGGAAGATCCTCGAGGTCGACGGCGGGCTGCAGGCGCCGAACCTGAACCTGGGCCTGCCCGACCTCTGACGCTCAGCTCTCGTCGGCCTTCTTCGGCTCTTCGGCCGGAGCGGCCTCCTCCGAAGCGGCGGGCTTCTCCGGCGCCGGTGCCTCGGCGGCCACCTTCGCGTGCTCGGGCTCGTCCTCCGAGGCCGCGACCGGCGTCTCGTCCGGACCGACCGCGTCCTTGCTGACCAGCGTCTCCGGCAGCTCCCGCGGCCCGCGCTTGCCCGCGAGCACGAAGTACACCACCGCCGCGACGAACAGCAGGATCGACGTCCACACGTTCACCCGCAGCCCGAGGATGTGGTTCGCGGTGTCCGTCCGCATCATCTCGATCCACCCGCGGCCCACGGTGTAGCCCGCGACGTACAGCGCGAACGCCCGCCCGTGGCCGAGCTTGAAGCGCCGGTCCGCCCACACCACCAGCAGCGCGACCAGCAGGTTCCAGATCAGCTCGTACAGGAACGTCGGGTGGACCGGGCTCTCCGGCAGCGGGATGTGCCCCGTCGCGACGCCGTTCAGCAGGTTGTCCGGGTCCTCCGGGTTGAAGCGCTGGTAGACCTCGAGCCCCCACGGCAGGTCCGTGTGCGCGCCGTAGAGCTCCTGGTTGAAGTAGTTGCCGATGCGGCCGATGGCCTGCGCGACGACGATGCCCGGGGCGATCGCGTCCGCCATCGCCGGCAGCGGGATGCCCTTGCGGCGGCACGCGATGAGCGCGCCCACCGCGCCGAGGGCGATCGCGCCCCAGATGCCGAGGCCGCCGTCCCAGATCGCGAACGCCTTCCAGGGGTTCTTGCCCTCGGTGAAGTACAGCTCGGGGTCGGTGATGACGTGGTACACCCGGCCGCCGACCAGGCCGAACGGCACGGCGAACACCGCGACGTCGATGACCGTGCCCTTGGTGCCGCCACGGGCCACCCAGCGCCGCTCGCCCCACCAGATCGCCACGATGATGCCGGCGATGATGCACAGGGCGTACGCGCGGACGGGGATCGGCCCCAGGTGCCAGACGCCCTGGTCGGGGCTCGGGATCGTCGCGAGGTAGGCGCTCATCACGCGGCCACCGTAGCGCTAGGCCGCCGAAGCCTCCAAGGCGGCCAGGTACCCCGCCACCAGCGCGTGCGCCACCTGGACGACAGCCTGGTCGCGCGGGAGGAACCGTTCGTCGTGCAGGCTGGGCACGCCGGCCGTGTCGCCGAGGCCGACGAACAGCATCAGGCCGCGCGTCCCGCCGCCGCAGTAGTGGGCGAAGTCGTCCGCGCCGAACGACCGGAACCCGTCGTCGACGACGAAGCCGCCGTGGCTCAGCCAGCGCCGCGCCCCCGCCGCGAGCGCCGGGTCGTTGTCCAGCACCGGCTCGCACGGGCTGATCTCCAGCTCGGCGGTGCAGCCGTGGGCCCGCGCCGTGCCGTGCACGATGTCGGCGAGCACCTCCAGGGCCCGGTCGCGGTCCTTCGCGCGCATCAGGCGCAGCGAGCCGAACGCCGTCGCGCTGTTCGGGACGACGTTGGCCGCGGCGCCGGCCTGGATCCGGCCGACCGAGCAGACCGCGCCGAACACCGGGTCGATCCGCCGGGACGCGATCTGCTGGAGGCTCACGACCAGCTGCGACAGCGCCAGGATCGGGTCGCGCAGCAGCTGCGGGTAGCCGGCGTGGCCGCCCTGGCCGTGCAAGGTCACCTCGAACTCGTCGGTGGAGGCGTTGACCGGGCCCGGCACCGCCGCGACGACGCCGTGCGCGATCCGCGGCTGGACGTGCGCGCCGATCACCGCGTCCACCCCGGCCCCGGCCAGCACCCCGGACTCGACGATGTCGAGCGCGCCCGGCGGCGAGGTTTCCTCGCGCGGCTGCAGCAGCGCGAGGATCGGCCGCGGGACGCCGACGCGCAGCGCCGCCCGGCAGACGGCGACCAGCGCGGCCAGGTGGACGTCGTGGCCGCACGCGTGCATGAACTCGTTGCCCGACGCCCACGGCACGCCGGTGCCCTCCAGCACCGGGAGGGCGTCGAGCTCGGCCCGCAGCGCCACGGCCGGGCCCTCGCCGCCGGGCAGGGGGATCGCGCGGCCGGTCTTGGCGACGCGGATGCCGTCGCCGGCCCCGAGCGCGCCGGCGACCAGCCGGGCGGTGTCCTCTTCGTCCCCGGAACCGCGCGGGTCGGCGTGCACCGCGTGCCGCAGCTCGATCGCGGCGGGCAGCTCGTCCTCGATCGCGCCGGTCCAGGCGTCCCACAGGTCACTCACGCGCTCTCCCAGCGGTAGATCCTCTTCGCGTTCTCGTGTCCCACCAAAGCACACAGCCGGACGGCGTCCACTTCGGACATCGCGCCGGCGTCGAGCCCGGCGCGCACGAAGTCCGAAAGTCCCCGCCGGAACAGGGCCGTGCCCAGGTGGTACAGCTCGGCCAGGCCGAACGCGTCGGTGGAGAAGAGGACCTTCCCGAAGGGCGCCAGCTCCAGCAGCTCGGCCAGGATCGCCGGCGCGCGGAACCCCGCGTTGTGGGTGGCGAGCCCGACGTCGACGAACACGTGCTCGAAGACCTGCGCCAGGTAGGCGGCGTTGCGGTGGAACGGGTAGTTGTGCAGCAGGAGGATCGGCACGCCGCGGTCGCGGGTCGCGCGCAGCAGCCCGGTCAGGTGCAGCGGGTCGCAGCGGCGCAGGTCGACATCCGCGTCGCCGTAGCCGACGTGGAACTGCACCGGCAGCCCGAGGTCGAGCCCGGTGAAGACGAGGAACCGGTGCAGCACCTCGTCGGCCAGCCGGCCGCCGCCCGCGGCGAGCCACCGCCCGGCGGCGGCTTCGACCTCGGCCGGCGACGGCCGCTCCCCCGCCAGTTCGAGGCCGACGCGGTAGGCCGCGATCGACTTGAGCCCGACGGCGGTCGCCGCGCGTTTCCCCAGCTCGTCGGCGAACGCGGTGGCGAACCCGTGTGCCGTGCTGCCGCGGATGACCTGCTCGGCGACCTGTTCCAGCCGGACGACGTCGTGCGCGCGGGCGCCGGCCAGCTGCGCGAACTCACCGGTCGTGGTGAGCGCGTCGGGCAGGAAACCGCCGTCCAGCAGGAAGTCGGTCGTGCCGGTGGCCCGCAGGAACCGCCGCGCCACCTCGGCCGCGCCCAGTTCGGCGCGGCGTTCGAGGTAGCCGTCGGGTTCCGCGTGCTCCGGCAGGTCGAGCACGGGTGCGCAGTGTGCGCGCACCGCGAGCCCGATCAGCGAGTCGAAGAGGCTGGTGCCGAGCGGCGACGTCGTGTCCGCCTCGGTGAGCATCGCCTCGAAGCCCGCGCGGTCCACGTCGCCGGTGACGACGCCGTGGCAGTGGTGGTCCACCAGCGGCAGGTCCGCGACGAACGGGAGCAGGTCGGTCATGCGCCTCCGTCCACGGTGGTCAGCCTCTCCCCCACCCTACGAGCGAACCCGGGTGCGGACAGCACCAAGATCACCGCCAGCACCAGCACCGCGCCGGCCACCACCGGGAACCACCGCGCCGCGCCCTCGGTCGGGTAGGGCACGACGTTGACGTAGACGGTGTAGCCGAGCACCGCGAGCGCGCCGATCGGGAACACGAGGTGCCACGCCGGCACGCGCATCCGGCGCTTGACGAACAGCAGCAGGATCGCGCCGACCGTCGTGAGCAGGTAGATCACCAGCAGGATCAGCGTCCCGATCGACCCCGACCACGCGAACGTGTCCGCCGCCGTCGCGCCGAAGAACAGCGCGCACACCACGATGATCAGCGCCGCCGCCACCGTCACGGCCGTCACCGCGGCGACCGGCGTACCCCGCGAGGACGTCCGGCCGAGGCCGCCACCTGCGTCGCGGCCCAGGGCGTAGAGCAGCCGGGAACCGCCGACCACGCAGGCCAGGCAGCAGCCGAACGCGCTGATCGCGGCGCCGACGCTGATGACGTCGCCGACCCACGCGCCCGCGTAGCGGCTGCCGAGGTCGCCGAGCAGGGACGGCGAGTCGTGGAACGCCGTCGCGTCGGTGCCGAACGCCATCATCTCGACGGCGGTGACCACGACGAAGTAGACACCGCCGAAGATTGCCGTGCCGAGGATCGCGCGCGGGATGTTGCGCTTCGGGTCGTGGGTCTCCTCGCCGAGCGTCGCGGCGGCCTCGAACCCGGCGAAGGACAGGAAGCCGAAGACCGCGCCGAGGAACACCCCGGACAGGCCGGTTTCCGGGACGAAGACGTCCATCGTGAAGCGCGCGCCGCCCGGTGCGCCGCCGGCCAGCAGCCGGACCAGGATCACGACCGTGACCAGCAGGATCACCGCGATGGTCGCGCCTTCGACGGCGAGCAGCGTGCTCGTGCCGCGGCGCGCGGGCACCACCGACAGCAGCCACGCGCCGATCAGCGCGACGGCCGTCAGCACGAACGGCCCCCAGGACGGCGGGTCCGGCCAGATGCCCACCTGCGTCAGGAAAGCCGTGCCGAGCGTGCCCGCGGCCGAGCTGGTGACGACCGCGTAGAAGGTGTACGTGCCGAGGAGGCCGATGCCGGAGACGACGCCGGCGCGCGGGCCGAGCGTCGCGCCGACGAACGCGTACACCGATCCCGCGTGCTGGTAGTGCCGGCAGAGCTTGACGAAGCCGTAGGCGACCAGCAGCACGCCGACCGCCGAGAGCAGGAAGGCGAGCGGGACGGCTCGGCCGGCGGCGGCCGCGGTCTGCTGGGGGTTGATGTTGGCGGCCATGCTGGGGGCCATCAACGCCACCGACAGGCCGACGGCCTGCCAGACGGAGAGGGAGCGGCGCAGGCCTGGACGGGTTTCGACGGTGTCTGACACGATCTCCACCTCTTTTCTCGAAGTGTCCAGTGAACATCGACGGGAGCAGGATGAGCCAGCTCGATCGGGCAGAACTCGCACAGCAGGGCGCGCTGCGGGCGGACGCCCTGCGCGCGGCCGGCGTCGAGCTCGTCGCGCTGACCTTCGTGGACAACAGCGGCATCGCGCGCGTCAAGGCCGTCCCGGTGGACCGGCTGTGGTCGGCGGCGGCGTGGGGCGTCGGCGCGTCGAACTCGTTCGACTTCTTCCTGGCCACCGACGACATCACCGACGGCACGTACTCGAAGGGCCCGGTCGGCGACCTGCGGCTGCACCCCGACCTCGACGCGCTCGTGCCGCTGGCCGCGCAGCCGGGCTGGGCGTGGGCGCCGCTCCGCAAGTACGACACCGAAGGCGAACCGCACCCGCAGGACGCGCGGGCACTGGCCGCGGCCGCGGCGGCGCGGGTCGCGGAACTCGGCTACACCGTGCGGACGGCGTTCGAGATCGAGTGGGTGATCACGGCGGCGGACGCGCCGGACGACCCGCGCTCGGCCGCCGCGGGCCCGGCCTACGGTTTCGCGCGGCTGTCCGCCCAGGCTTCGTACTTGCGCGCGCTGGTGTCCACTTTGTCCGCTCAAGGCGTGACGGTGGAGCAGATCCACCCCGAGTACGCGGCCGGGCAGTTCGAGCTGTCGGTGGCGCCGGACGGCCCGGTGCGCGCGGCGGACGTCGCGGTGCTGACCCGCGAGACGATCCGGACGGTGAGCGAGCAGCACGGGCTGCGGGCGTCGTTCACGCCGAAGTTCTCGCCGGACGGCGTGGGCAACGGTGGCCACGTCCACCTGAGCCTGTGGGACGGCGACCGGAACCTGTGCGCCGGCGGCGACGGCCGGTTCGGCCTGACGCCGACGGCGGAGGCGTTCGGCGCGGGGATCTTCACCCGGCTGCCGGCGCTGCTGGCGATCGGCGCGCCGTCGGTGGTCAGCTACCTGCGGCTCGAGCCGCACCACTGGGCCGGGGTGTTTTCGGTGTGGGGCCTGGAAAACCGCGAGGCGCCGCTGCGGCTCGTGCAGGGCCCGGCCGGGCAGCGCGACCGGGCGGCGAACTTCGAGGTCAAGTGCTTCGACCTGACGGCGAACCCGTACCTGGTGGTGGCGGCGCTGCTGTTCGCGGGCCTGGCCGGGCTTTCCGCCGAAGCGTCGTTGCCGGAGCCGGTGGACGTCGACCCGGGCACGCTCCCCTCGGCGGTCCGGCTGCCGACGTCGCTGGCGGACGCGGTGACGGCGTTCGAGGCGGACTCCGCGTTGACATCGGCGTTCGGCGCGGAGTTCGCGACGACGTTGATGGACGTGCGCCGCGGGGAGATCGCCGCGCTGGGCTCACTGCCGCCCGGCGAGCTGTGCGCGCTGATGCGCTACCTGCATTGAGACTTCTTCCCTGAGCTGGGGCAGCTTCGCGTAGAGGCGGTCACCGGGGCACTCGGTGTTGTAGAAGTCGCGGTGGCCCTTGATCTCCTCGACGCCGATGCCGTACTGGCGGCAGATGTGGGCGCAGAGGACGACGAGCGAGGCCCACTGCGCTTCGGGCGGCTCGACGCTGGTGTAGGTGCCTTCGTTCTCGATGCCGATGGCGTTGGTGTTCTGGCCGGGGCAGTGCGCGCCCTGGATCATGGTGGTGCCGCTCTTGAGGGCGTCGAGGCTGCCGTGCCGCCCTTCGAGCCGGTACCCGCCGCGGCTGACGGTGAAGTGCTGGCCGGTGTCGGACCAGCCGTTGTTGTCGATGTGGTCGTGCTGGTCGTCGCGGGCCACCTGAAAGGCGTGGGTCAGGGAGTAGTCGGTGCTGTTGGGGCAGGCGATGTGGTGGACCAGGACGCGGTTCGCGGGGTGGTCGAGGGTGGTGAGGGCATCGGCGGGCGGACGGGCACCCCACTCGGCACAGGAGTAGATCCGCGGTTCGGTGGCGGCTTGGGCCGTCCGCGGGAGGAGAAGCCCGGCGGTTCCGGCGGCGACCAGACCGGCGGCGCCGCGGAGGAAGGTGCGCCGCGGGAGGGGTGCGATGTCCATGGGGTGGATCTTGGGCCGGGCGCGTACAGCTTTCGTACAAAGGCTTTCAGAGGCGGAGGGTGACCGCGAAGGGGCGGGTGAGGTGGAGTTCGCCGTTGTCGCTCTTGGCGATGGGCTCGTAGTCGTCGCCTTGGAGTTCGAAGAGAGTTGCGACAGTCGGCTCGAGTGGCTCCACCAGGAGGTAGAACGGGATCAGCGCCTCGGCGTAGACGGCCCTTTTCAGGATCCGGTCCTGCGTTTTCGTCGAAGGCGAAACGATCTCCGCGGCCAACAGGACCTCGCTCGCCTGGTAAGCCACGGTGTCGGCTCCAGGGCAGTTGACGATGACCAGGTCGGGGGTCAGCAGTCTCCGCGCTGCGAGGCGGACGTTGACCCCGGGCAGCAACTCGGTGCCGTCCGGCAATGCGGGCGCGCAGGCGGTCTGGAGCTTTCCCAGAAGCCGCTGGTGTGCCAGTCCCGGCCACGGGCTGACGAGCAGCATCCCGTCGACGAGTTCGATCCGTTGGAGCATGGTTTGTTCTTCGGGCAGGGCGAGAACTTCGTCGGCTGTCCAGCCGTCCGGTCCTGGCGGCAAGAGGAACGCGTTGTGGATCATCACACGAGGAGTATGCGGACCGCCACCGACAACTCTGGATCAGGTGAAGGGGTCACGCCGGCAGAACAGCGCTGCTCAGCCCGCCGGGGCCAGCTCTCCCGCGCCGCTGTACAGCTGGATCTTGAAGCGGATGTGGTCTTGGTGCTCCTTCAACCGCGCGATCTGCGACGCCACCCTGGCCTCGTGCTCCCGCAGCACGTCGACCCGTTCCTCGCGCGTCGCCTCGCCCGACCGGAGCAGCTCCACGAACCTCAGCATCTCCGCCACCGGCATGCCCGTGTACCTCAGGCAGCGCAGCAGCTGCAGGAACTCCACGTCCTGCTCGGTGAAGAAGCGCCGGCCGCCGGCCGTTCGGCCCACCTCGTGGAGCAGGCCGATGCGCTCGTAATACCGCAGCGTGTCGATCGAGAAGCCGGTCTTTTCGGTCACCTGGGCCGGGGTGTAGGTGGTCACGGCACCCAGCCTCGCACCTGGAGCGCACTCCAGGTCAAGCCGTCGCGACCGCCCGACGGACGCCTTCGGCCAGCTCCGCCGACAACGCGCGCACCCCGGACGTGCCCTCGGCCGCCGCCGTGACCAGGGCCGAACCCACGATCACCGCGTCCGCGAACGACGCCACCTCGGCCGCCTGGTCGCCCGAGCGGACACCCAGACCGACGCCGATCGGCAGCGAAGTGTGCGCCCGCGTGCGGCGGACCAGCTCCTCCGCTCCCGCGCCGACCTGGTCGCGCGCGCCCGTCACACCCATCACCGCGGTCGCGTAGATGAAGCCCGACGACGCGGCTGCCGTCAACGCCAGCCGCTCCTCCGACGACGAAGGCGCCACGAGGAACGTCCGGTCCAGGCCGTGCTCGGAAGATGCGGATATCCACGCACCGGCCTCGTCCGGGATCAGGTCCGGCGTGATCAGGCCGAGCCCGCCCGCCGAAGCGAGGTCGCGCGCGAAGCGGTCCACGCCGTAGCGGTTCACCGGGTTCCAGTACGTCATCACCACGGCCCGGCCGCCGCGGGCCGACACCGACTCGACCACCTCGAACAGGTTCTTGAGGCGGAAGCCGTTGTCCAGCGCGGTCACGGACGCGGCCTGGATGGTCGGGCCGTCCATCACCGGGTCCGAATACGGGACGCCGACCTCGATCAGGTCCGCGCCGCCGTCGACGCACGCCGCGATCAGGTCCTTCGAGCCCTCGACCGTCGGGAAGCCCGCCGGGAGGTAGCCGATCAGCGCGGCCCGGCCCTCCGCGCGGGTCGTCGCGAAGAGGTCGTCGATCCCGCTCACTCGTCCACCAGCCCGAACCACTTCGCCGCCGTGTCCATGTCCTTGTCGCCGCGGCCCGACAGGTTGACGACGATCAGCCCGTCCGGACCCAGTTCGCGGCCCAGCACCAGCGCGCCGGCCAGCGCGTGCGCCGACTCGATCGCCGGGATGATGCCCTCGGTGCGCGAGAGCAGCTTGAACGCGTCCATCGCCTCGGCGTCGGTGACCGGCCGGTACTCGGCGCGGCCGGTGTCCTTCAGCCACGCGTGCTCCGGGCCGACGCCCGGGTAGTCGAGCCCCGCCGAGATCGAGTGCGACTCGACCGTCTGGCCGTCCTCGTCCTGCAGCAGGTAGGTCATCGCGCCGTGCAGGTTGCCCGGGGTGCCCTTCGTGAGCGTCGCGCCGTGGCGGTTGCCCTCGATGCCCTCGCCGCCCGGCTCCAGGCCGACCAGCCGCACGGACGGGTCGTCGTAGAAGCCGGAGAAGATGCCGATCGCGTTCGATCCGCCGCCGACGCACGCCGCGACGACGTCGGGCAGGCGCCCGGTCTGCTCGAGGATCTGCTCGCGGGCCTCGGTGCCGATGACGTGGTGGAAGTTGCGCACCATGGTCGGGAACGGCGCCGGACCGGCGGCCGTGCCGAACAGGTAGTGCGTGGTGTCCGCGTTGGTCACCCAGTCGCGCAGGGCCTCGTTGATCGCGTCCTTCAGCGTCCGCGAACCGGTCTTGACCGGGATCACCTCGGCGCCGAGCAGCCGCATGCGGGCCACGTTCAGCGCCTGGCGCTCGGTGTCGACCTCGCCCATGTAGACGACGCAGTCGAGGTCGAGCAGCGCGCACGCGGTGGCCGTCGCGACGCCGTGCTGGCCCGCGCCGGTCTCGGCGATCACGCGCTTCTTGCCCATGCGCTTGGTGAGCAGCGCCTGGCCCAGCACGTTGTTGATCTTGTGCGAACCGGTGTGGTTCAGGTCTTCCCGCTTGAGGAACACCCGCGCGCCGCCGGCGTGCTCGCCGAAGCGCTTGGCCTCGGTGAGCAAGGACGGGCGGCCCGCGTAGTCCTTCAGCAGGCGGTGGAACTCGTTCAGGAAGTCCGGGTCGTGCCGGGCCTTGTCGTACTCGGTGGCCACCTCGTCGACGACGCCGATCAGCGCCTCCGGCATGAACCGCCCGCCGTACGGGCCGTAGTAGCCCCGCTCGTCCGGGTCGTGCTTGTCGTGCTCTCGGGTCACCGCGAAGGCCTCGGGCAGGCGGGGTGGGATCCGGCGGTGACCAGCTTGACCAGGGCGCCCTTCGGGTCGCCGGACGCGACGAGCCCCTCGCCGACCAGCACCGCGTCGGCGCCGTGACCGGCGTAGGACATCAGGTCGCCCGGGCCGCGGACACCCGACTCGGCGACCTTGTAGACGTCCATCGGCAGGCCGGGGGCCAGCCGCGAGAAGACGTCCCGGTCCACCTCGAGGGTGTGCAGGTTGCGCGCGTTGACGCCGATGACCTTGGCGCCCGCCTCGAGGGCCCGGTCGGCCTCCTCGGCGTTGTGGATCTCCACCAGCGCGGTCATGCCGAGCGACTCGACGCGGTCGAGCAGCGCGACGAGCGCGTTCTGCTCCAGCGCGGCGACGATCAGCAGCACCATGTCGGCGCCGTGCAGGCGGGCCTCGTGCACCTGGTAGGGGCTGACGACGAAGTCCTTGCGCAGGATCGGGACGTCGACCGCCGCGCGGACCGCGTCGAGGTCGGCCAGCGAGCCACCGAAGCGGCGCTGCTCGGTGAGCACGCTGATCACGCGCGCGCCGCCGTCTTCGTAGTCCTTCGCCAGCGCGGCCGGGTCGGGGATGTCGGCCAGGTCGCCCTTGGAGGGGCTGCGCCGCTTGACCTCGGCGATGACGCCGATGCCGGACTCGCGCAGCGCGGACATCACGTCGCGGGGCGCCGGGGCGGCCGCCGCGCGGATCTTCAGCTCGTCGAACGGCAGCACGGCCTCGCGTGCCGCGAGGTCCTCGCGCACGCCGGCGACGATGTCTTCGAGCACGGTCACCGGGCGCCCCCGCCCGGGTACGTGCTCACGGATTCACTCGCAAGGTCGCTCACAAAAACCTTCCCCTTCCCGCCGAAACGATGCTAACCCCCGCATCTGGAGCGCCCGGTTCCGGGTGCGCGCGTTACTCCGAATGCCTCCCCCTCGCGTCCGTCGGATCCTCTCCCTCCGACAGCGCTTCCCACAGCTCGGCGTCCGGATCGCGGACCTTCTTGCGCGTGGCCGGTGCCGCGTACCTGGTGCCCAGCCGCGCCGTCTTGGCCGCGCCTTTGACGGCTGCCAACCCGCCGGCCGCGACGAGAATTCCCCCGAGCACGGCCAGGCCGCGGCCCAGCAGCATCTCGGTGACGGGCAGGCCGTCGGCCCAGCCGGAGAACTTCACGCCGGACACGCCCGACCAGACCGCGGCGACGCCGGCCAGTGCGAGCACGACGCCGAGCACGCGCCGCGCCCAGCCGCCGGTCGCGATCACCCCGGCCACGCCGGCCAAGGCGAGCAGGGCCAGCGGGACGAGGGCCGTCGCGCGCTGCTCGCCGGTCTCGCGGTGGAGCACCGTGCCGCGCACGCCGCCGTCGCGGAACTCCGCGAACCACGTCAGCCGTGACGCGCCCCACAGCGCGAGCGCGCCGAGCAGGAGCGCGACCACGATCATCCACAGTGGACGGCGCGACGGCTTGGCCTCCTCCTCAGACATGCGCGGAGTCCGCGGCCGGGTCGAGGGAGCCCGCGGCGACCATCGTCTGGGCGGCGGCCACGGCCGAGAGCACGGTCCTGGCCTTGTTCAGCGACTCGGTGTCCTCGTAGTCCGGCACCGAGTCGGCGACCACCCCGCCCCCGGCCTGGACGTGCGCGATGCCGTCCTTCACCAGCGCGGTGCGGATCGCGATCGCCGTGTCGGCGTCACCGGCGAAGTCGAGGTAGCCGACGACCCCGCCGTACAGCGCGCGGCGGACCGGCTCCAGCTCCTCGATCAGCTGCATCGCACGCACCTTCGGCGCGCCCGAAAGCGTCCCGGCCGGGAAGCACGCCGTGACCGCGTCGAACGCCGTCTTGCCCTCGGCCAGCTCGCCGGTGACGGTCGACACGATGTGCATGACGTGGCTGTAGCGCTCGATCTGGAAGAAGTCGACGACGCGCACGGTGCCCGGCTTGCAGACCTTGCCGAGGTCGTTGCGCCCGAGGTCGACGAGCATCAGGTGCTCGGCGCGCTCCTTCTCGTCGGCCAGCAGGTCCTTGGCCAGCTGCGCGTCCTCTTCGGGGTCGGCGCCGCGCCAGCGCGTGCCCGCGATCGGGTGCGTGGTCGCGCGGCCGTCCCGCACGGTCACGAGGGATTCGGGGCTGGAGCCGACGATGTCGAAGCCGTCCAGCCGCAGCAGGTACATGTACGGGCTCGGGTTGGACGTGCGCAGCACGCGGTAGATGTCGAGCGCGTCGGCCGCGGTCGGGATCGCGAACCGTTGCGACGGAACGATCTGGAACGCTTCACCGGCCTTGATCGCCTCGACGGCTTTCTCGACGGCCGCGTGGAAGTCCTCCTTGGAGCGCTTCCGGACGAACTCCGGCGCGGGCCGGTCGAAGGCGGCGACAGTGGCCGGCGCGGCCACCTGCAGCTGCTCGGTCATCGCGGACAGCCGGGCGACGGCGTCGTCGTAGGCGGCGTCCACGCGCTCGGGCGAGTCGTCCCAGTTGACGGCGTTCGCGATGAGCGTGACCGTGCCCTCGTGGTGGTCGAACGCCGCGAGGTCGGTGGCCAGGAGCATGGTCAGCTCGGGGATGTCGAGGTCGCGCTCGGCCAGCTCGGGCAGCTTTTCCAGCCAGCGCACGGAGTCGTAGCCGATGTAGCCGACCATGCCGCCGGTGAGCGGCGGCAACCCGGGCAGCGGCTCGGTGTGCAACGCTTCGATCGTTTCGCGCAGGACGGTCAGCGGGTTGCCTTCCGACGGCAGGCCGACCGGCGGGGTGCCGGTCCAGACCGCTTCGCCGTCACGGACGGTCAGCGCCGCCGGGCTGCGGACACCGATGAACGACCAGCGCGTCCAGGAGGCACCGTTCTCCGCGGACTCGAACAGGAACGTGCCCGGCCGGTCGGCGGCGAGCTTGCGGTAGACCCCGATCGGCGTTTCGCCGTCGGCCAGGACCCGGCGCACGACCGGGATCACGCGGCGGCTTTCGGCGAGGGCGCGGAAGTCCTCACGGGACGGGCTGACCGAGCCGGGACCGGACCCGGTGGATGCGCTGACCATGCCCCTCATTGTGCTGCACCCCGGGTTGGGGGATCTCCTGGACCCCTGAATTCAATGATTGTTGAATTCACTGGGGGTGTGCGTCATGATGAGAGCGTGAGCACCACCGAGCCTACTTCGCGGCGCCGCGGGCGGCGCCCCGCCGGTCAGGACACCCGCACGGCGTTGATCGAGGCCGCCAGGGCCGTGTTCGCCGAAAACGGCTACGACGGCGCGACCGTGCGCGCGATCGCCACCCGCGCGGGCGTCGACGCGGCGATGGTCAACCACTGGTTCGGCGGCAAGGAAGGCCTGTTCGCCCAGGCGGTGCTCAAGCTGCCGTTCGACCCCCTGGAGCTGCTGGGCCTCCTGCGCGACGGCCCGGACGACGAGCTCGGCGAGCGCATCGTCCGCACCTTCCTCACCCGCTGGGACAGCGCGGGCGGCGGGGTGTTCGTGGCGCTCATCCGCAGCGTCAGCGGCAACGAACAGGCCGGGCACGTGCTGCGCGACTTCTTCCAGAAGTTCTTCACGGCGCTGATCTCCTCCATCGGCTCGGAGGACGTCCCGCTGCGCATGACGCTGTGCGCGTCCCAGATGGTCGGCATGGGCATGATCCGGTACGTGGCGAGGTTCGAGCCGTTCGCCACCGAGGAGGTCGAGGTGCTGGTGCGCGCGGTGGCGCCGAACCTGCAGCGCTACCTCACGGGCGAGATCGGCTGACCCGCTCCCGGATCGCGTGGACGGCCAGGACGTACGGGCCCTTCTCGTCCCCCACGACCATCGCCTTGCCCCAGCCGCCGACCCAGGCCTGCCGGTTCTTCCAGCCGGCCGACGGCGACAGGGCGAGGGCGCCCCAGGAGCGGCCGAGCGAGACCGCCGTCCCGTCGCGGAACTCCGCGGCCAGGTACCGCCCTCCGCCCAGCCCGTCGGTCACGCCGGCCCGTCGCCACCCGGTGCGCTCGACGGCCCGGATCCGGCGCCGCCAGCCGGCCGCCAGCCCGATCGAGAACGGCAGGCCGAACAGGGCGGCCAGGATCGGGACCATGCCGAAGCTCAGCTGGGCCTCGTCCTCGTTCGATTCGTCCGCGGTGCGCACGCGCGCGGGGTCGGCCGGGTCGTAGACGACGATCACCTCCTCGCCGCCCTGGTAGCGGCGGTCCGATTCCCAGAGGATCCGGTCGGTCCGGTCGCCGTGGCGCACCCAGATGTACGAAGTGCCCCTGGGGCTGGCGTGCACGTGGACGACCACGCCGGGCTCGTGGAAGCCGGTGGCGAGGAGATCCTCGGCGGCGGCGGAGACCAGGGCGACCTGGGTGAACCCGGCCGCGAGCACCACCGCCCAGCCCACGGCGAAGCCCGTCGCGCGACGGGAAACCCGGCGCAGGCGGGCGTCCAGTTCCGGGTGGTCACCGCCGGCGGGATCCGCCGCGGGCAGCCACCGGCCGAAATCCCGGGCGGCGGCCAGCGCGCCGCGGTCGAAGACCCGCAGCCCGTGCCGGCCGATGGCGGCGAACACGAGGCCACCGGCCAGGAGGATCGCGTTGCCCGGCAGGTCGTCGTCGCCGGAAAGGAGCGAGTACACCGTCGCCGCGGCGCCGAGCGTGGAAAGGACCGAAAAGAAGACGACGATACCCACCCAGAGTGCCCGCATGGAGTGATGGTAGGGCCGCTGGCCTGCGTGGACGCTGCGAGAAACGGCATACGACGGAGAGGCAACCGGAACGCCTCGTCGAGCGTGTAAGGGATCAGGCGTCACCTTTCGCTGACACCGTTCGCGCATTCGGGGAATCGACGGGATTCGTATCCTTTCCCCATGAAACCGACGTCTTCGGGGCCGGCCGCGAGAACACTCGCCGCTTCTCTGCGCGAAGAACGCGAAGCACGCAACGTCGGCCTTCGCCGGCTCGCGGACAAGCTGGGCGTGCTGCCGCAAGTGCTGTCGTTGTGGGAAAAGGGGCAGCGGCTGCCGAGCGTCGAGGACGTGTCGGCGATCCTCGCGCTGCTGGGCGTGACCGGGGAGAAACGGGACCGGATCCGGACCCTGGCACGGCATGCGCGGGAACCCAATTGGCTCGCCTCCAGCAATACCGACATTCCGTTCGCGCTCACGACCCGGCTGAACTTGGAGAGCACCGCGACGGTCATCACCACGTGGTCGCCGCTGATCGTTCCCGGGCTGCTGCAAACGCCGGACTACATCCGCTCGATCATGGACCAGCTCTCGCTACCGATCGAGCAGGCCGACAACCGGCTCCGGATCAGGCTCGATCGGCAGCAGATCCTCACTCGCCGGGACCCGGTGCGGTTCAGCGCCTTGATCGGCGAACAGTGCCTCCGCGAAAACTTCGGCGGCGCCGAGGTCATGTCCGACCAGGTCGATCACTTGCTGGCAATGTCCGAGCGGGCGAACATCAGCCTGCGTATCGTGCCGTCCGGAATCGGCTACCACCCCGGTTTGATCGGCCCGTTCGACATCTACGAGTTCGCCGACTCGCCGCCGATCGCCTCTGTCGAACATGTCAGCTCGACGGCCTTCCTCCACGAGGAATCCCAGACCACAAGCCATAAGCACGATGCTAAGGTGCTACGCGGATTAGCTCTGAGCGAAGAGGCTTCCCAGGCCCTGCTTCGGGAGGCCGCCCGATAACGGAGGCGATCGTGGGCTCGACCGGTTGGCGCAAGTCTTCCTACAGTGGCCCCAACGACAACTGTGTCGAGGTGGCGCTGGGGCCGGTCGTGGGGGTGCGGGACACGAAGGCCCGGCATGCGGGCCAGCTCACCGTCTCCGCCCGGGCGTGGCGGTCCGTGCTCGCTCACGCGTCCTCCCGCACGGTCAACGCGAACGCCGGGACCGCGTAGGGCTTTTCCCGCGAAGCGCTGTAGGGGAACAGCACCACCATGTCGCGTCCCCAGCCGCCGACCCAGGCGATGCGGTCCGGCGGGTCCTTCAGCTTCGCCGCGCCGTGGAAGGTGGACATGGCCGCGCGCAGGGCGATCGTCGAGCCGTCGGAATAGCGGACTTCGATGCCCGGCTGGAGGTAGTAGTTCGTCGAAGGCCGGGGGACCACCACCGTGACGGCGGCGCGGCGCCAGCCGGTCCGGCGGACCGCGAGGTACCGCCGTCGCCAGCTCAACGCCTGGTACAGCGCGATCGCGGGCACGAAAGCGAGCATCACCAGCACCACGACGACACCTCCCACCGGGGCCGGGCGGGCGGTGACGCGCTCGTCGGCGAGGCGCACGTTCCGCAGGCCGGGCGGGTCGTAGACCACCGTCACGACCTGGCCGGCCGAGTAGCCGCCGACGTCGTCCACGGCGACGTCCACCGTACGGGTGGTGCCGTCGACCCGGAGTTCCACGCGGACCAGCCGCGGGCCGCCGCCCGGCTGCACGACGCCGACGACTTCGCCGACCGCGCTGGTGCCGGTGCCGGTGTCCCGGCTTCCGGCGGTCGCACCGAGCACCACGAAGCCGACCACCACCGCGCACCAGACCGCCGCGAACACCGCCGCCCGGCGGGCCGACCGGCGCAGCCGCGCGGTCTCCGCCGCGAAGTCGACCACGCGCCCGCCGCCCAGCGGCTCCTCCGGGGGCAGCCACGACCCGAAGTCCGCCAGCGCCGCGGCCCGGCGGTCGCCGTCGACGATCCGGACCGCGACCAGGACCCCCAGCATCACCGGCGCGATCATCGCCGCGCACCAGGCCGGAAGCGCGTCCGTGCCCTCGCCGAGCGAAACCAGCGCGGGGGCCGCGAAGCCCGCGAAGAGCAGCGCGCAGCCGATGGCCGCCCAGTCCCACGCCGTCCGCTGCGCCGACGAGGGGCGGGCGACAGCGTCACCGTCCAGGTCCATGCGCGCAGCCTAGGGCGTCAAACCGGAGCTAAGCGGCATTCCGGCGATACCGCACACCGGGGCAACCCGGCGGCCCCGCCGGGCGTGCAAGCAGGCGGGTTCAGCGGGCGATCAGCAACGCGATCAGGGCCAGCGCGCCCGGCAGCACCTGCACGAACAGGATCCGCTTGCTGGCCGTCGCCGCACCGTACAGACCCGCGATGATCACGCAGACCAGGCCGTAGAGCTGGAGCTGGAACTGGCTCGCGACCAGGCCCCAGACGAGCGCCAGCGCGAGGAAGCCGTTGTACAGCCCCTGGTTCGCGGCCAGCGTCCTGGACTCCTCGGCGAACTCCGGCGTCGTGCCGAAGGCCGCGCGGGCGCGCGGGGTCGTCCAGAGGAACATCTCGAGGACGACGATGTAGACGTGGATCAGGGCGACCAGCCCGATCAGGACGTCGGCGACGATGGTCACGCGTGCTCTTTCTCGTCGGCCAGGAGCAGGCGCTCCTCGGTGTCGAAACAGGTGTGCGTGCCGGTGTGACAGGCCGGGCCGGTCTGGTCGACGCGCAGCAGGACGGTATCGCCGTCGCAGTCGATGCGCACTTCGCGGACGTGCTGGTAGTGGCCGGACGTCTCGCCCTTGACCCACAGCTTGCCCCGGCTGCGCGACCAGTAGGTGCCGCGGCGGGTGGACAGGGTCGCGGCGAGGGCGTCGTCGTTCATCCAGGCCATCATCAGCACGTCCGAAGTGGCGTGCTCGACGACGACCGCGGCGATCAGGCCGTCGGCGTTGCGCTTGAGGCGCGCCGAGACGGCCGCGTCCAGGGTCATGCCCGTACTCCCAGGATGTGCCGCTTGAGCGGCATCGAGTTCAACAGGACGAAGGCGTAGCCGTAGCCCGCGAAGGACAGGCCGGAGAACAGCTTGTTCCACCACAGCGCCGCGCCGAGCAGCAGGAACGCGTGCAGCAGCGCGAACACCACGGCGACGACCAGTCCGCCGATGCGGGCGCTGCCCATCTTGAGCACGAGCCCCGTCGTCACGACGCCGCCGAGGATGAGCGCGAGCGCGGGCATCCGGTAGATCTCCAGGCCCGACCCGGCGCTCAGCACCGGGATCAGGTCGAGCAGCGCCCACGCGACCGGCAGCCCGACCAGCAGCGCGGCGGTGACCTTCACCTCGACGGGTGCCTGCCAGGACTTCACCGGACCTCGACCCCGCCTTCGCGCAGCGCGTCCTTGACGTCGCCGATCTTCAGCTGTCCGAAGTGGAACACGCTGGCCGCGAGCACGGCGTCCGCGCCCGTCTTCACGGCGGGCAGGAAGTGCTCGACCGCGCCCGCTCCGCCGCTGGCGATCACCGGGACGCGCACGGCCTTGCGGACGAGCTCGATGAGCTCGAGGTCGAAGCCGTTCTTGGTGCCGTCGGCGTCCATGGAGTTGAGCAGGATCTCGCCGACGCCGAGCTCCTCGCCGCGGGCGGCCCACTCGACGGCGTCGATGCCGGTGCCGCGGCGGCCGCCGTGGGTGGTGACCTCGAAACCGGACGCGGTCGCCTCGCCGCCCTCGGGGACGCGGCGCGCGTCGACCGACAGGACGATGCACTGCGCGCCGAACCTTCTCGACGCTTCGCTGAGGAACTCCGGCCGGGCGATGGCGGCGGTGTTGATGCTCACCTTGTCGGCGCCGGTGCGCAGGAGCCGGTTGACGTCGTCGTTGCTGCGGACGCCGCCGCCGACGGTGAGCGGGATGAAGACCTGCTCGGCGGTGCGGCGGACGACGTCGTAGGTCGTCTCGCGGTCGCCGGAGGAGGCCGTGACGTCGAGGAACGTCAGCTCGTCGGCTCCCTCGGCGTCGTAGCGCCGGGCCAGCTCGACGGGGTCGCCGGCGTCGCGGAGGCCGGCGAAGTTGACGCCCTTCACGACCCGGCCCGCGTCGACGTCGAGACAGGGGATCACCCGCACCGCGACAGACATGCCCACCAGCGTAGTCACCGGTCTTCTAAGCTCGGACGATGGCACGGGCGGGACGGCGGCCGGGGCAGACGGAGACGCGCGAGAAGATCCTCGACGCGGCCCGCCACCGGTTCGCCGAGCTGGGGTACGACGGCGCGACGGTCCGCGGGATCGCCGCCGACGCGGGCGTGAACGCGGCCCTGCTGCACCACTTCTTCGGCAGCAAGCAGGCGCTGTTCGCGGCGGCGATGAACCTGCCGGTGAACCCGGCCACCCTGGTGCCCGCCATCCTGAGCGGCCCCCGCGCGGGCGTCGGCGAGCGGCTGGTCCGGGCGTTCCTGGGGGTGTGGGCGGTGCCCGAGGGGCGGACACCGTTCATCGCGATGCTGCGCGCGGCGGCGACGAACGAGCAGGTCGCGCTGATGATGCGCCAGTTCATCGAGCGCACGGTGCTGGCCGAGGTGGCGCGCGCGCTGGACGTGCCTCGAATTCGCGTGACGGGCATCGCGGCGCAGATGATGGGCATGGCGCTGCTGCGCTACGTGATCAAGCTGCCCCCGCTGGCCGACGCGGACGACGAGGAGATCGTCGCGCTGCTCGCCCCGGTGGCGCAGTACTACCTCGACGGCCGCGAAACTGTCGGTCCCCCGCGTAAGCTGGAAACCGGGGGCTGCGCCCCACCGCTCGTTCACGTTCCGGGCGCGTTCACGTCCCGGCCACCCGATTCGTCTACTTTGCGCCGGTGCGCAGACTCCTTCCGGTGGCCGTGGCCGCCGTCTCCCTGCTGACCGCCCTCCCCGCCTCCGCCGCTCCCCGCGATCCCGCGCCGGTGCTGCAGACCCAGGCCTTCGCCGAGCCCGCCGACGCCGACGACCCCGCCATCTGGGTCCACCCGCACGACCCCGCCAGCAGCGTCGTGCTCGGGACGCTCAAGGAGGGCGGCCTGGCGGCGTTCGACCTCGAAGCACGGACCCTGCAGCTCGTCCCGGCCGGGGACGGCGGGCGGTTCAACAACGTCGACGTCGTCGGCGACCTCGCCGTCGTCAGCGACCGGGGCCGGGACCGCGTCCGGGTCTACCGCATCGACCCGCGCGGCGCCGCCGCCGGGGAGGGCGTCCTGCGGGACGTCACCGACCCCGCCGCCGCGCGGGTGTTCCCGGAGTCCGATGTGGACGAACAGCGCACCGCCTACGGCCTGGCCGCGGGCCGCGACCCGGTCAGCGGGATCCGCTGGGCGGCGGTCACCCGGCGCCACGAGACGCGGGTGGCGCTGCTGGAGCTCGTCGACCGGCCCGGCGGCGCCGTCGGCACCGAACAGCTGGCCACCGTCGACCTGCCGTCCTCCTTCCGGCTGCCGGACGGCACGACGTGGTCGCCCTGCGAGGAGCCGGGCGAGGGACCGCAGCTGGAGGGGTCGGTCTTCGACGGCCGGGTGCTCTACACCGCCCAGGAAGACGTCGGGATCTGGCGGATCCCGCTCACCTCCCGCGGCTTCGGGCGGCCCGAGCTGATCGACCGCGTGCGCTCGTACGGCGTCCCGCAGCGGTGGGATGCGGCCACCGAGGCGTGCGTGCCCGACGGCGCCGACCCCGGCTTCGGGGCGAGTGGCTGACGGCCGACGCCGAGGGCCTGGCCGTCGCGCACCACACGCTGTTCGCCTCCAGCCAGGGCGACTCGCGGTTCGTGGTCTACGGCCCGCGCACGCGGGACCTGCGGATCGTCGCGGGCCGCGGCACGGACTCGGTGGAGCACTCCGACGGCTCGGCGATCAGCACCGCCCACCTCGGGAAGCGGTTCCCGCACGGCCTCCTGGTGGTGCACGACGGCGAGCGCCGCCCGGCCGCCGGTGACCTCGCGACCACGGGATTCGCCTTCGTGCGACTGGAAGACGTCCTCCCCCGTTAAGGGGATGAATGCATTGTCCAGCATTTGTCCAGTCCCGGTCACGGTGATTCTTTCACCGTGACCGGCCCCTTGTTTCACGACCCGAACATTCCACTGATGGCGGTATTCCCGCCATCGATCTCGCGTAGGTTGCACGGCATGCCGCGCCTTCATTCCGCGCTCGCCGTCCTGCTCCTGGCCACTTCCGCCACCCCGCTTTTCCCGGCCGCCGCACCCGCCGCCACACCGGCGGCCACCGCCGCGGTGTGCGACCACCAGCCGGCCCTGAACCCGCAGGCACCGGCCGGCGCCGTGGTCGTCGACCCGGCCGTCGAGGGCGACCTGTCGGTGAAAACGCAGTCCGCGCCGCCGGGGACGACCTTCTGGCTGCCGCCGGGCACGCACCTGCTGGCCCCCGACCAGTTCGGCCAGGTCATCCCGAAGGACGGCGACGTCTACCTCGGCGCACCCGGCGCCGTGCTCGACGGCCGTTCGGTCAACCGCGCCGCTTTCACCCAGCAGGCCAAGGACGTCGTGATCCGCGGCCTCACCATCCAGAACTTCGTCGCCCCGCAGGACCAGGGCGTGGTCAACCACGACTCCGGCGCGCACTGGGTGATCGAGAACAGCACCATCCAGAACAACCGCGGCGCCGCGCTGATGGCCGGCGTCCGCCAGGAAGTGCGCGGCAACTGCCTGCGCGACAACGGGCAGTACGGCATGAACGCCTACCGCCCCGACAACGCGATCACCGGCCTGGTCGTCGAGGGCAACGAAATCGCCGGCAACAACGTCGACGACTGGGAAACGCGCAGCCCCGGCTGCGGGTGCAGCGGCGGAATCAAATTCTGGGCGGTCGACGGGGCCGACGTGCGCGGCAACTGGATCCACCACAACCACGGCGCCGGCCTGTGGGCGGACACGAACGACAACGATTTCCTGATCGAGGACAACGTCATCGAGGACAATGACGCCGAGGCGATCTTCTACGAGATCAGCTACAACGCCGTCATCCGCCACAACGCCATCCGCCGCAACAACGTGGTCGCCGGCAGCAGGCGCGCGGCGCGCGGCGACAACTTCCCGTCCGCCGCGGTGTACATCTCGGAATCCGGGGGCGAGCCGCGCGTCCCGGCCCGCACCGACGTCCTGGACGTCTACGGCAACACGTTCGAGGACAACTGGTCGGCCATCACGCTGTGGGAGAACGCCGACCGCTTCTGCAACAGCCCGGCCAACACGTCCACCGCGAGCTGCACCAAGCTGGTCGCCGACCGGACCCTGTGCGCGGCGCCGGGCATCGACGACGACCCGCTGTACGGCGACTGCCGCTGGAAGACGCAGCGGGTCGAGATCCACTCGAACACGTTCCGCTTCGACCCGGCCCGGCCGGGGTGCAACGGCCTGTGCGGCCGGATGGCGGTGCTGTCCAACTACGGCACGTACCCGGCGTGGTCGCCGTACCGGGGAACGCTCGTGCAGGACGCGATCACTCACGACCAGGACAACTACTGGTACAGCAACGACTACTTCGGCCCGTGGACGTTCGTGGCCGGCGACAACTCCCGCAGCCTGACCCCGGCGCAGTGGCAGAACGAGCCGTGGAACCAGGACGACTGCGCCTCCTTCGACGGCGTGACCCCGAACTGCTGAGTGTGACCGCGGCCACAGCGCCCGCGTGCAGCGGTCCGGCCTCCTCACGCGTCCCCAGGGGGTGGGTTTCGAAGAGTTCGTGGCGGAGCGGCTGGACGGGCTGCTGCGCTACGCCACCGTCCTGACGAACGACCCGCACCTCGCGCAGGACATCGTCCAGGACGTGCTGCTGCGCGCCCAGCAGCGGTGGGACGGCATCGCCGCCCCGCCGTCCTACGTGCGCCGGATGGTCACCAACGAGTACCTGTCGTGGCGACGGCGGGCGGTGCGGCGGATGGTGCCGAGCAGCCACGACGTCCTCGACGCGCTCGGCCCGCCGTCGGCCGACCACTCGGCCGCCTACGACGAGCGGGACGCGATGCTCGGCCTGCTCGCCACGCTGCCCCGCAAGCAGCGCGCGGCGATCGTCCTGCGCTACTACGAGAACTACTCCGACACCGAGATCGCCGCCGTCCTGCGCTGCGGGACCTCCACCGTGCGCAGCCAGATCTCCCGCGCCCTCACCACCTTGCGGGCCACCCCGCGCGCCGACGTCCTCACCACCGGAGACCACGGATGACCCGCAGCGAGCACGAGACGGAAACGCTCATCCGGGACAGCCTCGAGCGCCTCGCCACCCGCGCCCCGGACGGCCGGGCGGTGCGGGACGCGCTGGCCCGCGCCGGGCGGCCGCGGCGTCCGGCGACGAAGCTGGCCCTGGTCGCCGCGGCGGTGGTCGTGCTGGTCGCCGGGGTCTTCGTGGGCACGCGGGCGCTCACCGGCCCGGACCTCGAACCGGCCGCGAGCCGCCCGATGCTCGGCTACAGCCCCGGCCGGCTGCCGGACGGCTTCACCGAGCAGTACCGCGAAGGCGGCCCGGGCACCACGCCGCAGGTCCGGCGGTGGTTCGCCGGCCCCGCGGAGATCACGCTGTCGGTCTACTCGACCGCCGACCCGGAGTGGTCGCAGACCCAGCTGCGGATCGCGTCGATCCGCGACCAGGTCCTGGTGCGCGGCCGCGTCGCGATGGTCACCGGCGACACCGGGACGGCCGCGCTGATCACCTGGCTCGCCGACGACGACCACGTCCTGACCGCGCGGGTCGCCGGGGTCCCGGACGCCCGCGCGGTGGCTCTGTCGATCGCCCAGGGGGTCACCGCCACGCCGGTCGGCGTGCGCGGTGAGCTCCGCTTCGGCCCGCTCCCGGCGGGGCTGACCGAGCGCTCGGCCGCGGTCAAGGGCACCGGCCCGGCCGACGCGAGCACCGAGCTGACCGCCGCCGACCCGGCCCGCCCGTCGGTGCCCGCGGTCCGGGTCGTGGCGAGCGCGAACTCCCCCGGCGTGGCCGGCGCCGCGCCCGTCACCGTCCGCGGCGGCCCGGGTTTCTTCTCGGGGGACACGGTCGCCGTCCGGCTGCCGTCCGGGCGCTGGCTGACGGTGTCGGGCGCGCGGCCGGAGGCCGAGCTGATCGCCGTCGCGAACGGCGTCCAGCTCGACCCCGCGCCCGACTACCGGTGGCTCGGCCGCGCTACCAGCTGACCATCGGGAACCAGATGATCCCCAGCCTGCCGAGCACGCGGACGTCCCAGTACAGCAGCGTGAACGTGCCGCCGACGAGCAGGGCGGCACCGGTCACCGCGGCGATCCGGGACGGTTTCGCGGCGAACCAGCGCTGCAGCCGCCCTCGCGTGGCGTAGGTCAGGATCAGGAACAGGACGGCCATGATCACGATGTTGCCGAGCGACTGCAGGGCGAACGCGGCGGCGCCGTAGAAGACGTTGTGCTGCTCGGCGGCGCTGCGGAACATGATCCGGAACAGCGGGTACGGCCGCCCGATGAGGAAGCCGCCGATGAGCGCGCCCATCAGGACGTGCGGCGCCGCCGGGTGCCGCCGGGTGAACGCCGCGAAGGGGTTGCCGACGATGCCGAGCGCGACCAGGCCCATCAGCAGGAACACGAGCCCGACGATCCCGAAGGCGACCATGGACTGGATGCTGCGCGGGCTCAGCCCGCTCGTCTGCGCGGTGGAGAACTGCGGCATGCCGGTGCCGACCAGCGCGACGATCACGCCGTAGGCGATCGAGACCGTGAGCATGCCCGCGGCGATCCAGCCGAGCGGCTTGAACGGGCTGCGCTTCTCCCCCGCCTGCCCGCCGACCAGCGGCGCGACCGCCCCGAACGCGGCGATGTTGCAGGCGGTGAACGAACCGGCGAGCCCGGAGACGAACGCGAACAGCGTGCCGGCGAGAGCGCCGCTGATCGGCGTCGCTTTCGCGTCGTAGCCGAGGAGCCCGTTGGCGACGCTGTCGCCGATCACGGAGTCCACGAAGGGCGCCGACCAGATCGCGGTCAGGCCGAACCCGGCCAGGACCGCGACGACGGCGATCGCGGCGCGGCGAGCCGGGTACGGCCCTTCGCCGAAGAAGCCTGCTTGGGGGTGGACGGGGACTTCCTGCTTGACAGCCATCGACGTTCCCTCCAGTAAGCGGGCGCACAGCCCGACCCGTAAATCGTCGCAAGACCGGGGGTTGGCGCGCTTCTGCCGTCATGCCTCATCGCGTTGCGCCGCCTGCCCCCTTGACTGCGGAAACTCACCGCGCGCAGAATTAAACACATGGCTAATTGGGCGCTCGAGGTCACCGGCCTGCGGGTCCGGCGCGGTGGCCGGCTCGTGGTGCGGGACGTGGGCTTCTCGGTGCCGCGCGGCACCGTCACCGGACTGCTCGGCCCGAGCGGCTGCGGCAAGACGACGCTGATGCGGGCGATCGTCGGCGTCCAGATCGTCGAAGGCGGCACAGTCACCGTGCTCGGCCTGCCCGCCGGCAGCTCGCCGCTGCGGCGGCGGATCGGCTACGCGACGCAGAACCCGGCGATCTACGCCGACCTGACCGTGCGGGAGGCCCTGCGGTACTTCGCCGCGGTGCTGCGCGCGCCGGCGTCCGATGTGGACCGGGTCATCGGCGAAGTGGGGCTCGGCGACCACGCCGGGAAGCTCGTCGGGTCGCTCTCCGGCGGCCAGCACAGCCGGGCGAACCTCGCCGTCGCGCTGCTCGGCACGCCGGAGCTGCTGGTGCTCGACGAGCCGACCGTCGGGCTGGACCCGCTGCTGCGCGACGAGCTCTGGGCCCTGTTCCGCCGGCTCGCCGAGGGCGGCGCCACGCTGCTGGTGTCCAGCCACGTGATGGACGAAGCCGCGCGGTGCGACCGCCTCCTGCTCATGCGCGAAGGCACTCTCCTGGCCGACGACGCGCCGCTCGCCCTGCGCGAGCGCACCGGCGCCGCCGACCTCGAAGGCGCCTTCCTGCACCTGGTGAGGGCCGCCTCGTGAACCCCGCGCTGACGCTCGCGACCACGCGGCGCATCTTGACGCAGCTGCGGCACGACCCGCGCACCGTCGTGATGCTGGTCCTCGTGCCGACCCTGCTGATGGTCCTGCTGCGGTACGTCTTCAACTCGACGCTGGTGTTCAGCCACGTCGCACCCGCGCTGCTCGGCGTGTTCCCGTTCCTGATCATGTTCCTCATCGCGTCGATCACGACGTTGCGGGAGCGGACGACGGCCACCCTCGAACGCCTGATGACGCTGCCGATCGCCCGGCTCGACCTGCTCTTCGGCTACGCGCTGGCGTTCGGCGCGATCGCCGTCGTCCAGGTTTCGCTGGCGGCCGGGGTGTCGCTGTGGTGGCTCGGGCTCGACCTCGCCGGGTCGGTCGGGATGCTGCTGGTGATCGCCGTCCTGGACGCGCTGCTGGGCATGGCGCTCGGGCTGTTCGTCAGCGCGTTCGCGCGCACCGAGTTCCAGGCCATCCAGTTCATGCCGGTGTTCGTGCTGCCGCAGATCCTGCTGTGCGGGCTGTTCGTGCCGCGCGGCGACATGGGGTGGCTGCTGCGGTGGCTCTCGGACGTCATGCCGCTTTCGTACGCGGTCGAGGCGCTCACGCGCGTCACGGCGTCGTCGACGGTGGACGCGGTCATCCTGCGCAACCTCGTGGTGGTGGCGTGCTGCGCGCTGCTGGCGCTGGTGCTCGGCGCGGCGACGCTGCGGCGCCGGACGCCGTGACTACCGTGGTGCCATGGCCTCCGAAACGGACCGGCTCGCCGCCGAGCGCTACGTCCTGCTGACCACGTTCCGCCGTGACGGGCGCGCGGTCCCGACCCCGATCTGGCTGGCGGGTGACGCGGGCGAGCTCGTGTTCTGGTCGGAGCGCAAGGCGGGGAAGGTGAAGCGCATCCGCAACAGCGGACGCGTCGAGGTCCAGGCGTGCGACCTGCGCGGGCAGAAGACGCACGGCGCCGTCGCCACCGGGCAGGCCCGGCTGCTGGACCTGGCGGAGACCGAGCGGGTCCGGAAGGCGATCGCCCGCAAGTACGGCCTCGTCGGGCGGGTCACGATGTTCTTCTCGAAGCTGCGCGGCCCGGCCGACCGGACGGTCGGGATCGCGGTCAAGCTGGACGGCTGAAGCTGCGGAACCCGCGGCGCAGGTAGTTCGGCAGCGCGTTCGGGTGGTCGAGCGTCGAGGTGTGCAGCCAGACTCTTTTCGTGCCGGGCAGTGCCCACGCGTCGGCGACGACGAGGGTGAGCGCATACCCGCCCAGCCCCTTGCCGACGAACTCGGGCAGCAGGCCGAAAGTGGTGATCTCGACGTCTCCGCCACCTTGCGGCTCGAAGTCGGCGGCGCCCGCCACCTCGCCGCGGTAGTCGACGAGCCGGTAGCGACGGCCCGGTTCGGCGAGCCAGCGTTCCCAGTCTTCGTCGCTCCTGGTCGCGCTCGGCCACCGGTGGGGCGTCCCGATCCGGACGTGCAGGTCCCGGATCACCGGGCCGGGATCGGTGGCTCGCAGCGTGACGCCGTCGACGACCGGCGCGGGGTTGAGCTGGTCGGCGGCGGTCATTTCGAGCTCGGTGACGATCTCTTCCACCCGCGGCAACCTACGGCGCCCGCAGGCCGGCTGTCAGCCCCTTATCAGGCGAGTGCCCGCAGCGCGGCCCCCAGCGCGGCCGAGTCGTGATCCGGGCCGCAGCCTTCGACGAGCACCAGGTCGCCGGGGATGTGGTCGGCCCGCAGGCGCAGGATCTCCTGGTAGGCGGCCGAGCCGTACCACTCGTGGGCGGCGTCGAGATCCGGGAACTCGATGACGACGAGCGTGCCGGGCCACTCCCCTTCCATGACCTCGACGGGCGAGCCGTGCACGACGAACTTGCCGCCGTAGGGGTCGAGCGTCGCCTGGATGCGTTCGAGGTACTGGAAAACCTCTTCGTGGAGCGTGGCGGGCGGGCGCAGGTGAGCGAGTCCGTAAGCGGTCATGGAGAGATCGTGACGCGCTTCGGGGCCCGGCGTCGATTACGCCGGAGGTAATGCTCGTCAGACCTTCGCGACCGCCGCCAGCGCCTCGGGCAGCGTGAAGGCCCCGGCGTACAGCGCCTTGCCCACGATCGACCCCTCGACCCCGTCCGAAGCCAGCCCGGCCAGCGCGACGAGGTCGTCCACACTGGACACCCCGCCCGAGGCGATCACCGGCGCGTCCGTGCGCGCCACGACGTCGCGCAGCAGCTCGAGGTTCGGGCCGCGCAGGGTGCCGTCCTTGCTCACGTCCGTCACGACGTAGCGGGACGCGCCGTCGCGGTCCAGGCGCTCCAGGACCTCCCACAGGTCGCCGCCGTCGGAGGTCCAGCCGCGGGCCGACAGGCGGTGGCCCGCCTCGGTGATCCGCACGTCCAGGCCGATCGCCACGCGGTCGCCGTACTCGCCGATCACCCGCGCGGTCCACTCCGGGTCCTCGAGCGCGGCGGTGCCGAGGTTGACGCGGCGGGCGCCGGTGGCCAGCGCGGCCTTCAGCGACGCGTCGTCGCGGATGCCGCCGGAGAGCTCCACCTGCACGTCGAGCCGGCCGACGACGTCGGCGAGCAGTTCGCGGTTGCTGCCCTTGCCGAAGGCGGCGTCGAGGTCGACCAGGTGGATCCACTCGGCGCCGTCGCGCTGCCAGGCGAGCGCCGCTTCCAGCGGGCTGCCATAGGAGGTCTCGGTGCCGGCCTCGCCCTGGACGAGTCGCACGGCCTGGCCATCGGCCACATCAACGGCGGGAAGCAGCGTGAAAGTCACGCCGGTAACTCTAGGGCGGAGACCCGGGTCACCCGGTCAGAGGGTCGCGAGCCAGTTGCGCAGCAGCTTCGCGCCGGCGTCGCCGGACTTCTCGGGGTGGAACTGGGTGGCCCAGAGCGGCCCGTTCTCGACCGCCGCCACGAAGTCCTCGCCGTGGTGGGCCCAGGTGACCTTCGGCTCCTGGCCGATGCCCGATTCCAGCTCCCACTTGCGGGCGGCGTAGGAGTGCACGAAGTAGAACCGCTCGTCCGGGTCGAGGCCGGCGAACAGCTGCGAGCCCGCGGGCGCGCGCACGGTGTTCCAGCCCATGTGCGGCAGGACGTCGGCGTCGAGCCGGTCGACGACCCCCGGCCACTCGCCCGTGCCCTCGGTCTCCTCGCCGTGCTCGACGCCGCGGGAGAAGAGGATCTGCATGCCGACGCAGATGCCGAGCACGGGACGGCCGCCGGCGAGGCGCTTGCCGATGATCCGGTGGCCCTTGACGTCCAGCAGCCCGGCCATGCACGCCGAGTAGGCGCCGACGCCGGGCACGACCAGGCCGTCGGCCTCGATCGCGGCATGCGGGTCGGCGGTGACCTCGACGTCGGCCCCGGCGCGCGCCACGGCGCGTTCGGCGGAGCGGAGGTTGCCGGAACCGTAGTCGAGGATCACCACACGAGACATGCCACCCAGCGTAGCCGGAGGGCTCAGCGGCGCTCGAACGAATAGACGTCCGTCACGGTGTTGCACGGCGACGGCGGCACGACCTCGACGCGCAGCACGCCGGCGTCGTAGTCGACGCCTTCCGGGGTGAAGGTGCCGGTGCAGGTGCTGACCAGCGGGACCTGGCCGATCTCCCGCACCTTCGCGGTGACGTCGTGGCCGTTCAGCGGCCGCGGGAGATCGATCTGCAGGAGCTGCAGGTTGGTCGGGTAGAGGTCGTTGTACGGGTCGCTCGTCGCGCAGATCAGGCGGGTCGGGCCGACGAAGTCGCAGCCCTGGGCGCTGCGGACGTGGTGGTCGAGGTGGATGCGGGCGGCGACCGGGAGGTCGCCGGCGGTCTTCGGGCCGCCGGGGTTGAGGAACGGCGTCGGGGAGACGTAGAGGCGGTCGATCTCGCCGAGCGGGCCGGAGACGAGCCACTGGCCGTCGGGGGTGGCGGCGACCTGGGCGTTGGCGTTCGCGGCGGGCTCGTCGGGCAGCAGCGGGTGGACGAACTCCGTCGTCGTGCCGTCGGGCCGGGTGACCAGGTACATCTTCTTCGTCGGCGTCGGCGTGACGGTGTCCTGGTAGACGTCGAAGACGTAGCCGCGCAGCGAATCCGGGTCGCCGACGTGGCCCCAGCCCTCGTCCTTGAGCGGCTGCGGGATGGTGGCGCCGTTGCGGTAGACGATTTCGGGGGCGTGACCGGGCAGGCGCAGCGTGGTGAGGCCCTCGCCGCTGATCCGGTTCTCGGCGGTCGTGTGGCCGGCCTGGCGCCAGCGGGCCTCGTGCGCGGAGGCGACGCCGGTGGCGGTGAGCAGGGCGGCGGTGGTGAGGGCGAGCAGACTGGCCGCGCGCATGTGCGCTCCTCGGGAGTTGAGGCGGTGGCGGCGGCGACGCGATTCTGCCACGGGGCGATCGCCCGCCGGAAGAATCTTGGAGAAGGACGTTTCGGCGTCCCGCTCGCTGGGTATCAAGTCACCCGATCGTGTGGGCTCAGCCCGCGCGACCGGACGCCAGGGAGGCGAAGATGGCCGAGGACGATCTGCTGTCCCAGATGCTGCACGCCTGGCGTGACGACATCGAGAGCGTGCCGTTTCCGCAGTTCAGCGAGCTGCTGATCCCCCGCCAGCAGGTCCGGCCGCGGTGCACGCCGTCCGCGTCTGCCGTCCGCGTGACGAACGCCACGCGGAGGACAGACGCCTGACTGTGGTTTCCTGCGGGAGCCGCATCGACGCGTCCCCCGGGAGCCCTCATGAGCAGCCGCACCCCTGACCCGCACGACTTCCTCGACCTCGACGCCGGGCTCGCCGAAGAGGAGCGCGCGATCCGCGACGCCGTCCGCGCGTACGCGAAGGACCACCTGCTCGACCGGGTCGCGGACTGGTACGAGACCGGCTCCCTGCCGGCCGCCGAGCTCGCCAAGGGCTTCGGCTCGCTCGGACTGCTGGGCATGCACCTGGAGGGCTACGGCTGCGCCGGCACGAGCGCGGTCGCGTACGGCATCGCGTGCCGTGAGCTCGAAGCCGTCGACTCGGGGTTGCGCAGCTTCGTGTCGGTGCAGGGGTCGCTGGCGATGTACGCGATCCACAAGTGGGGCAGCGAGGAGCAGCGGCAGGAGTGGCTGCCGCGGATGGCCACGGGCGACGCGCTGGGGTGCTTCGGGCTGACCGAGCCGGACGCGGGCAGCGACCCGGGCTCGATGCGGACGCGGGCGGTGCGCGACGGGTCGGACTGGGTGCTGTCGGGCACGAAGATGTGGATCACCAACGGAACGGTCGCGGACGTGGCGGTGGTCTGGGCCCAGACCGACGACGGGATCCGCGGCTTCGTCGTCCCGACGTCGACGCCGGGGTTCACGGCCAACGAGGTCAAGCACAAGCTGTCGCTGCGGGCGTCGCTGACGGCGGAACTGGTGCTGGACGGCGTGCGGCTGCCCTCGTCGGCGGCGTTCCCCGAGGTCCGGGGCCTGCGCGGGCCGCTGTCGTGCTTGAACGAAGCGCGGTACGGCATCTTGTTCGGCGTGGTGGGCGCGGCTCGCGCGTGCTACGAAGCGGCGTTGGAGTACACGCTGTCGCGGTCGCAGTTCGGCAAGCCGCTGGCGGGGTTCCAGCTGACGCAGCGCAAGCTGGCGGACCTGCTGGTGGAGGTCAACCGCGCCGGCCTGGTGGCGCTGCAGATCGGCCGGCTGAAGGACGCGGGGACGCTGCACCACAACCACGTGAGCTTCGGCAAGATGGCGAACGTCCGCTCGGCTCTGTCGGCGGCGCGTGAGGCGCGCTCGATGCTGGGCGCCAACGGGATTTCGCTGGAGTACCCGGTGATGCGCCACATGGCGAACCTGGAGACGGTGCTGACGTACGAGGGCACGGAGGAGATGCACGCGCTGTCGCTCGGCCAGGCGGTGACGGGGCTCGCGGCGTTCCGCTGAGCCGTTTTGTCGGTGGTGGCCGCTAGCTTGCTTCGGTGGACTTCTCTTCGTATGAGACGGTGCTGGAGCTGCGCCGCTACACGCTGCACCCGGGTCGCCGGGACGAGCTGATCTCGTTGTTCGAGCGCGAGTTCGTCGAGCCGCAGGAGGCCGCGGGGGCGCATCTGTTCGGGCTGTTCCGGACCCCGGCGTCGCCGGACGAGTTCGTGTGGCTGCGGGGGTTCCCGTCTCTTGCCGCTCGCGCCGACGCGCTTTCGGCGTTCTACACGGGGCCGGTGTGGCGCCGTTTCCGGGACGAGGCCAACGCGACGATGGCAGACTCGGACAACGTGCTGCTGCTGCGCCCGGTCGTGCGGGGGCTGGCTTCGCCTCCGCCGGGATCGGGGGTGTACGTCTCCCTGGAGGAGTCACCGTCGGCGTTCGCGGTGTTCGAGACGGAGCCGTCGCCGAACAACTTCCCCGCGTTGCCGGTGCGGACGGACGGGCCGTTCACGGTGTCCTTCAGCCGGTCTCCTTCGGACTACTCGGAGCCGCTGGAGCCGACTGCGCGGTCGTTGCTCCGATGAGAGTTCCTCGCGGAACTCGCGGTCCGCACCCGGCTCCGCCGGTCACTCCCCCAGGAAATCCCTGATCGACAACCCCAGCGACCCGGCATCCAGCCCATGGGCCAGGTCGTGGTCGGCGATCCCGCCGTAAGTCCGCACCTCCGCGTCCCGTCGCACGCCCAGCGACTTCAGCCGATGCGGCACGTCCGACAACGCTTCGGCCACCCAATGAGCCGAAGTTCCCGCCAGGTAAGGCTCCACGAGCACCACCGAAGGCGAAGCCGAAAGCACCGCCGACCGCAGGCCGGCGGCGTCGAACGGCCGGATCGTCGACGCGTACAACACCGTCACGTCCAACCCGGCACAAGCCCGGAGCACCCGATCCAGCATCGGGCCGACAGCGATCACCACACCGGCGGAACCGAACCGCAGCCGGGTGAAGCCGACCCCGAGGTGCGGGGAAGCGTTGGCCTGCGCCGAAAGCCGCACATAGACCCGGCCGTCCCCGGGGATCGACTCCAGCAGCAACCGGCGGGCCTCGGCCGCGTGGCCGGGCACGTGCACCGTCCAGCCCGGCAACGAATCGATCAGAGCCACGTCCCCGGGCGACTGGTGCGTCCGGCCCGCCATGGACATGTCGTACGAAGCCCCGTACGACACCAGCACCCCGCCCACGTCCTGGTGCGAAAAGTCCAGCTTGATCTGCTCGAACGCCCGCTCCACCAGGAACGACGGGAACGTGTGCACGATCGGCCGCAGCCCCGCCAGCGCCAGCCCGGCGCCCGCGCTCACCAGCAGCTGCTCGCGGATCCCCACGTTGATCACCCGATCCGGGTGACGCCGGGCGGCGCCGGCCAGCTGGGCCACCGAAATGTCCGCCAGCACCACCGCCACGTCCGGGTCCGCGTCCAGGATCTCCTCCGTGGTCCGCAGGAATGTCTCCCTCATGAAAGCTCCTTCGGCTCGACGACCGCGACCACGGCCAGCGGCCGGCCGGGATGCGGTGACGTGAACGCCTCGTACAGCGCCTGGTGGTCGCGGCCCGGGACCGTGCGCGTCTCCCAGCCCTCCCCCTCGAAGCGGCGCCCGATCCCGCCCGGCCAGCCGTGTGTCGACGACTGGTTGTCGATCACCACCGTCGTCAGGTTCTCCAGGCCCGACCGCGCCGCGACGACGATCGCTTCGTGGTTCGAGCCCTCGTCCAGCTCCGCGTCGCCCACCAGCGTCACCACCTTCGACGACAAGCCGCGGGCTCGCAGGCCCAGCGCCGTACCGAGAGCGATCGGCAGGCCGTGGCCCAGGGAACCGCTCGAGATCTCGACGCCCGGCACGCGCCGCCGGTCGGGGTGGCGGCCCAGGCGGGACAGCGCGTTCGACCACGTCGGCAGCTCGGCCTCCTCCAGAAAGCCTTTCACCGTCAGCACCGCGTAGTACGCCATCGGGCCGTGTCCCTTGGACAGCAGGAACCGGTCGCGGTCCGGCGCGCGGCTGGTCGACGGCGTGATGTCGAGCACGCGGTCGTAGAGCACCCACAAGACCTCCACAGTGGACTCCGCGGCGGCGTGGTGCTTGTCGTCGCCGGTCATCAGCGAAATCAGGCGCGGGAGGTCGGCGTAGCCCGGTTCGGTCGCGGTGGTCATGTCCCCGACGATGCAACCTCGACTAAACTCGAAGTCAAGGATAGCCTGACCAGGTGACGAGGCTCGCTGAACATCTCAGCATCGGACAGGTGGCGGACCGCAGCGGGGTGCCGCACACGGCACTGCGGTTCTACGAGGAAAAAGGGCTGATCAGCTCGGAGCGGTCGGCGGGCAACCAGCGCCGCTACCCGCGCTCGGTGCTGCGCCGGATCGCGTTCATCCGCGCCGCGCAACGGGTCGGTCTTTCGCTGGAGGACATCAGCACGGCGCTGTCGTCGCTCCCCGCCGACCACGCCCCGACGAAAGCCGACTGGGCACGCCTGTCCCGCGACTGGCAGCACGAGCTCGACGCCCGGATCGACGCCCTGCAACGCCTCCGCGACCGGCTCACCGGCTGCGTCGGCTGCGGGTGCCTGTCGTTGCGCAGCTGCGCGCTCTACAACAACGACGACGAGCTGGCCCGCTTCGGGCCGGGGGCGAGCAAACTGCGTCCCGCCGTCGAAGGTGGCATCTAAATCGCTTGCCCGCCGCGGGATCCTGGTCGGGAAATGAACGAGAAAGAAACGACCCGCATCTCCAAGCGGCTGTCCCTGCACCTGCGCCACGATCCCGCCGCCATCGGCCTCACGCTGAGCCCGGACGGCTGGGCGCCGGTCGAGCACCTCCTGCGCGCGCTGAAGATCACCCGCGAGCAGCTCGACGAAGTCGTCGAAACGAACAACAAGCGCCGCTTCGCCTTCGACGAAACGGGCACGCGCATCCGCGCCAGCCAGGGCCACAGCGTCGACGTCGACCTCGGGCTGGCCGACGCCGTCCCGCCGGACGTGCTCTACCACGGGACGGTCGCGAAGTTCCTCGACGCGATCCTGCGCGAAGGGCTGCGCCCGATGAACCGCCACGCCGTCCACCTCTCGGCGACGATCGACACCGCACGCGTCGTCGGCGCCCGGCGCGGGAAGCCGGTGATCCTGCGCGTCGACGCCGCGGGGATGACCGCCGCGGGGCACGCGTTCCAGGTGAGCGCGAACGGCGTGTGGCTGACGGCGGCGGTGCCGCCGGCGTTCCTGTACCGCGTCGGCTGACGACTAGGTCACCGGAGCGAGGCCGCGGCGGCGGGGGCGGCCCAGCAGGCGGCGGCCCACGTCCAGCAGTTCCGCGCGCAGCTCTTCGTCGCCCAGCCGGGCCAGGTCCGGGGACCCGCCGGCCATCGCGATGCCCGTCAGCGTCACCATGGCGTTGACCCGGGCTGACGGCGTCGGGTCCGGGCCCGACAGGATGCCCAGCAGCGCCTGGCCGAAGCCCTCCATGCCCCCGTGCGCCGACTTCTCGATCGCGCGGGCGATGCCCGGGTCGCTCGAGAACAGCGCCACCAGCGCGCGGTGCCGGATCACCAGGTCGACGAACCCCTCCAGCAGCAGGTCCACCTGCGTGCCGCGGCGCTTCTGCGCGGCCGCGCGCAGCACCAGTTCGTCCAGGTCGCGGACGCCGGGCTCGGCCACCGCCTCGGTGATCTCCGCCTTCGTCTTGAAGTGGTAGTAGACCGCGGCCTTGGTGACCCCCAGCGCGTCGGCGATCATCTGCAGCGACGTGCCCTCGACGCCGTGTTCGGTGAACAGCCGCAGCGCGGTCTGCAGCAGTCGGGTCCGGGTGTCCCCGTCCGGGCCGGCGGTCATTCTTCCTCCTCAGCGAGCCGTCGGAGCGTACGTCACTCCCTGTCGATCGGCAAACCGACTACTAGCCGATCGGCTGGGATAAACCTTGCTGTTCGGCAAGTCACATACTTGCCGATCGGCTTGGAGGTCTCCTTGCCGATCGGCTAGCTTGGTCAGTAATCAGATGGAGTGAACCGACCCCGTTCGGGCGAAACGGAGCTGACTCGTGGCGACCTTCCTGTACCGGCTCGGCCGGGTGTCCTTCCGACGGCGAGCGCTGGTCGCCGCCGTCTGGGCGGCCGTCCTCGTGGCGCTCGGGCTGGGCGCCCTCACGCTGTCCGGCCAGCTGTCGAACTCGGTGACGATCCCCGGCACCGAGTCGCAGCGGGCCGTCGACCAGCTGACCGAGAAGTTCCCGCAGGCCAACGCCGGTGGCGCCACCGCCCGCGTCGTCATCGAGGCCCCCGCGGGCACCACGGTCACCGACGCCAAGGGCAAGGCCGCCGTCGAGGCCCTGGTCGGGCAGCTGAAGACAGCACCGAAGGTCGCCGCCGTCGTCGACCCGTTCCAGGCGCGGTCGATCGCCCCCGACCAGCGCGTCGCGCTCGCCCAGGTCAGCTACGGCGCGAAGGCGTACGAGCTCACCGACGGTGATCGTCAGGCGCTGCTCGACACGGCGAACGCGGCCCGCGACGCCGGGTTCACCGTCGAGTTCGGCGGCGACGCCGTGCAGGGCATCCCCGAGACCGGCGCGACCGAAGGCCTCGGCGTGGCGGTCGCCGCCGTCGTGCTGATCATCACCTTCGGCTCGCTGGTCGCCGCCGGGATCCCGCTGCTCACCGCGCTGATCGGCGTCGGCACCGGCATGGGCGGCATCTTCCTCGCCTCGGGCTTCCTCGAGCTGAACTCGAACACGCCGATCCTCGCGCTGATGATCGGGCTGGCCGTCGGCATCGACTACGCGCTGTTCATCGTGTCGCGCTACCGGCACGAACTGCGCCTCGGCCGCGATCCCGAGGAGGCCGCCGGCCGCGCGGCCGGCACCGCGGGCTCGGCCGTCGTGTTCGCCGGGCTGACGGTCATCATCGCGCTCGCGGGCCTGACCGTCGTCGGCATCCCGTTCCTCGGCCAGATGGGCGTCGCCGCGGCCGTGACCGTCGCGGTCGCCGTGGTCATCGCGCTGACGCTGCTGCCGGCGATCCTCGGCTTCGCCGGCACCCGGGTGGCCGGCGAGCGCATCCGGCTGCGCCGCAAGCCGGTCGAAACGACGCACGGCGAGCGCTGGGCGCGGTTCGTGGCCCGCCACCGGATCCCGGTGCTGCTCGTCGCGCTGGCCGGGATGGCCGTCGTCGCGCTGCCCGCGCTGGGCATGCAGCTCGGTCTGCCCAACGACAGCACCGCCGCGCCCGAGTCGACGCAGAAGAAGGCGTACGACATCGCCAGCCGCAGCTTCGGCGAGGGGTCGAACGGGCCGCTGCTGGTCGTGGTCGACACCGGGGCCAGCACCAACCGCCAGGCCGCGCTCGGCCAGGCCGCGGCGGACATCCAGAAGCTGCCCGACGTCGCCGCCGTCACCCCGCCGCGCGTCAACCAGACCGGTGACACGGCGTTGCTCACGGTGATCCCGAAGAGCGGGCCGAGCAGCACCCGGACCGAGGACCTGGTCGCCGCGATCCGCAGCGAATCCGGTGTCCTGGAGAACGCGACGGGCGCGAAGCTGGCCGTCACCGGGCAGACCGCGGCGAACATCGACGTCTCGGAGAAGCTGTCCGACGCGATGCTGCCCTACCTCGCGCTGATCGTCGGGCTGGCGTTCGTGCTGCTGATGCTGGTGTTCCGGTCGGTGGTGGTGCCGCTGAAGGCGACGATCGGCTTCCTCGGCTCGGTCGCGGCGACGTTCGGCGCGGTGGTCGCGGTGTTCCAGTGGGGCTGGCTGACGGACCTGCTGGGCGTCGAGTCGACCGGTCCGATCATGAGCATGCTGCCGATCCTGCTGATCGGCGTGCTGTTCGGGCTGGCGATGGACTACCAGGTGTTCCTGGTGACGCGGATGCGCGAGGAGCACGTGCACGGCGCGGAGCCGCAGGAGGCGATGGTGACCGGCTTCCGCCACGGCGCGCGGGTGGTCGTCGCGGCGGCGCTGATCATGATCAGCGTGTTCGCCGGCTTCGTGCTCGCGGAGTCGACGCTGATCCAGTCGATCGGGTTCGCGCTGGCGTTCGGCGTGCTGGTGGACGCGTTCGTGGTCCGGATGACGCTGGTGCCGGCGGTGATGTCGCTGCTGGGCCGCGGCGCGTGGTGGCTGCCGAAGTGGCTGGACCGGATCCTGCCGGACGTGGACGTGGAGGGCGAGAAGCTGACGAAGCAGCTCGACGCCCCGGGCGACGAGCCCCGGGAGCTGGTCGGCGCGAGCCGCTGACGAACCAGGAAATGCCCCCTCGTCCGAGGGGGCATTTTCCGTCTCAGCTCATGAGCCAGAAGATGGCGCCGCCGATGGCGAGCAGGGCCGCGACCCCCAGCACCACGGCCATGAACTTGGCCGTTTTCCACGTCGAATAGACCCCGCCCACCAGGAAGCCGCCGAGGGCGAGCAGCAGGACGCCGATGACACTGTTGCTCACAGCACGCCCTTCGTCGACGGGATGCCGCCCGCGCGCGGGTCCGGCTCCGTCGCCGCTCGCAGCGCCCGGGCCACCGCCTTGTACTCCGCCTCCGCGATGTGGTGCGGGTCGCGGCCGTGGATCACCCGCACGTGCAGCGCGATCTGCGCGTGGAACGACAGCGAATCGAAGACGTGGCGGGTCAGCACGAACGGGTAGTTGCCGCCGATCGTGAAGGTGGTGAACTGCTCCGGCTCGCCCACGTGCACGCAGTACGGCCGGCCCGACACGTCGATCGCCGCGTGGGCCAGCGTCTCGTCCATCGGGATCCACGCGTCGCCGAAGCGGCGGATTCCGCTCTTGTCGCCCAGGGCCTGGCGGATCGCCTGGCCCAGCACGATCGCCGTGTCCTCGACCGTGTGGTGGGCGTCGATGTGGACGTCGCCGGTCGCCTCCACCTTGAGGTCGAGGGACCCGTGGACGCCGAACGCCGTCAGCATGTGGTCGTAGAACGGCACGCCCGTGGAGATCTCCACCTCGCCCGTGCCGTCGAGGTCCAGCTGGACGGAGATCGAGGACTCCTTGGTGGTCCGTTCGACCTTGCCAATGCGGGTCATCGCGAGACTTCCTTACTCGCCTCGAGGAAGGCGTCGTTCTCCTCCGGGGTACCGATGCTGACGCGCAGGTGCCCTTCGATGCCGGGCTCGCGGATCAGCACCCCCTTGTCCAAATAGGACAGCCACGCCGCGTGCGGGTCGCTGAACCGTCCGAAGAGGACGAAGTTCGAGTCGCTCGGCACCGGGTCGTAACCCAGGCCCGCCAGCGCCTCCACGACGCGGTCGCGTTCCGCGGCCAGCTTGTGCACACTGTCCAAAGTGGCGTCCGCGTGCCGCAGCGCCGCCCGCGCCGCCGCCTGCGTCAAGCGCGACAGGTGGTACGGCAGCCGCACCAGCTGCAGCGCGTCGACCACCGCCGGCGCCGCCGCCAGGTAGCCGAGCCGCCCGCCCGCGAACGCGAACGCCTTGCTCATCGTGCGCGAGACGATCAACGACGACGGGTAGTCGGCCAGCAGGTGGACCGCGCTGGCCTGCGAGGAAAACTCCGCGTACGCCTCGTCCACCACCACGATCCCGGTCGCCGCGTCCAGCACCGCGCGCAGCTCGTCCAGGGGGATCGAACCGCCCGTCGGGTTGTTCGGGCTCGTGACGAACACGATGTCCGGCCGCTTCTCCGCGATCACCGCCGCCGCGGCGGCCGTGTCGAGCGTGAAGTCGTCCCGGCGCGGCGCCGGGACCCACTCGGTGCGCGTGCCGGACGCGATGATCGGGTGCATCGAGTACGACGGCTCGAAGCCGAGCGCGCTGCGCCCGGGCCCGCCGAAGGCCTGCAGGATCTGCTGCAGCACCTCGTTGGACCCGTTCGCGGCCCAGACGTTCGCCTCCGACAGCACCACCCGCGTCGACACGCTCAGGTAGTCGGCCAGGTCCTGCCGCAGCGCCACCGCGTCGCGGTCCGGGTAGCGGTGCAGCTCGGCGGCCTCGGCCCGGACCGCCTCGGCGACGTCCGCGACCAGCTCGGGCGGCGGCGGGTACGGGTTTTCGTTGGTGTTGAGCCGGACCGGGACGTCCAGCTGCGGCGCGCCGTACGGCGTCTTGCCGCGCAGGTCTTCGCGCAGCGGCAGCTGGTCCAGGGTGACCTCTTCGCCGATCGTCATCAGAGCGAACCCCCGAAGCGCGCGGTGACGGCCTCGCCGTGCGCGGGCAGGTCCTCGGCGTCGGCCAGCGCGACGACGCGCCCGGCGACCTCGCGCAGCGCGTCCTCGCTGTAGTCCACGACGTGGATGCCCTTGAGGAAGCTCTGCACGGACAGGCCCGAGGAGTGGCGGGCGAACCCGCCGGTGGGCAGCACGTGGTTGGACCCGGCGCAGTAGTCGCCGAGCGACACCGGGGCGTACGCGCCGACGAAGATGGCGCCCGCGTTGCGGACCCGGGCGGCGACCGCGCGTGCGTCCGCCGTCTGGATCTCCAGGTGCTCGGCGGCGTAGGCGTCGACCACACGCAGGCCGTCGTCCACTGTGGACACCAGGATGACGCCGGACTGCTTGCCGGCCAGCGCTTCCGCGACACGCTCGGTGTGCTTGGTCGCCGCGACGCGGTTCACCAGTTCCTTGTCGACGGCGTCGGCCAGCTGCTCCGACGTCGTGACCAGCACGCTCGCCGCGAGGGGGTCGTGCTCGGCCTGGCTGATCAGGTCGGCCGCGACGTGCACCGGGTCGGCCGTCTCGTCGGCGAGGATGGCGATCTCGGTGGGCCCGGCTTCGGAGTCGATGCCGATCAGCCCGCGCAGGAGGCGCTTCGCCGCGGTCAGGTAGATGTTGCCCGGGCCGGTGACCACGTCGACCGGGGCGAGCTCGGCGCCGTCGGTGTCCGTGCCGCCGTACGCGAGCAGCGCGACGGCCTGCGCGCCGCCGGCCGCCCACACCTCGTCGACGCCGAGCAGCTCGGCCGCGGCGAGGATGGTCGGGTGCGGCAGGCCGTCGAAGGCGGCCTGCGGCGGCGAGCACACCACCAGCGATCCGACGCCGGCGATCTGCGCCGGGACGACGTTCATCACGACGGTCGAGGGGTACACGGCCAGCCCGCCGGGGGCGTAGAGGCCGACGCGCTCGACCGGCACCCACTTCTCGGTGACCGTGCCGCCGTCGACGACCGTGGTCGTGACGTCGGTGCGGCGCTGCTCGGCGTGCACCTTGCGGGCGCGGGCGATCGACTCCTCCAGCGCGGCGCGCACCGCGGGGTCGAGCTGCTCCAGCGCCCGCGTCAACGCGGCGCGCGGCACCCGCACGGACGCCGGCCGCACCTTGTCGAACTTCTCGGTGTACTCGAGGACGGCTTCGACACCGCGGTCACGGACCGCCTCGACCACCGGGCGCACGAGGTGCAGCGCCGCGTCCACGTCGTATTCGGCGCGAGGGAGCGTGGCGCGCAGTTCGGCGGCGGTCGGGACCTGCCCGCGCAGGTCGGTGCGGTTCAACATGCCTCCAGGGTACGAGGTCACGCCCAGCCGCTTTTCAGCGATACTCCCCGGTGACGGCCGATCCCAGCATGCAGGAGGCAGCGGTGGCGCGAATCGCGTTGTGCCAGGTCAACTCGGGTGACGATCCGGAGGCGAACCTGAAGCTGGTTCGCTCCGGCGTCGAGGCCGCGGTGGCCGACGGCGCGCGGATCGTCGTGTTCCCGGAAGCGACGATGGCGCGGTTCGGGCGGCCCCTCGCCCCGGTCGCGGAGCCGCTCGACGGCCCGTGGGCGTCGGCGGTGGCCGCGGTGGCGGCCGAGCACGACGTCGTGGTCGTCGCCGGGATGTTCACCCCGGCGGACGCGGGCCGGGTGCGCAACACGCTGCTGGTCACCGGCCGCGGGCAGCACCGCGGCTACGACAAGATCCACCTCTACGACGCGTTCGGCTTCGCGGAGTCGGACACGGTCGCGCCGGGCACCTCGGTGACCACGTTCGAGCTGGACGGCGTCGTCTACGGCGTCGCGACCTGCTACGACGTGCGCTTCCCGGAGCTGTTCCGCGCGCTGGCCGACGACGGCGCGGACGTCGTGCTGCTGCCGGCGTCCTGGGGCGCCGGCGAGGGCAAGCGCGAGCAGTGGGAGGTGCTGGTGCGGGCGCGGGCCCTCGATTCGGGCTGCTGGGTGCTGGCGTGCGGCCAGGCCGACCCGTCGGCGACCGGCGTCACGGTGAACCCGAAGGCACCGACCGGGGTCGGGTATTCGCTGGTCGCGGACGGGTTCGGCCGGGTGCACGCCGCCGCGGGCGCGGGCACGGAGACGCTCGTGGTGGACGTGGACCCGGCGGTGTCGGCCAAGGCCCGCACGGCGACGGGAGCCCTGGCCAACCGCCGGCTCTAGCGGAGGAGGCCTTCGCGGATCGCGACCCGGACGAACCCCGCGCGCCGGCGTTCGCCCGTCTTGTCGCGGATGCGGTCCAGGTAGGACCGGACCGTGCGGACGCTGATGTTCAGGATCTCCGCCACGTCGACGTCGCGTTCCCCGGCCGCCACCAGCCGGAGGACCTGCTTCTCGCGCTCGGACAGCACGATCTTGGGCCCCGCGTGCCGCTCTTCGCTGTCCTGGATGATCATCCCCGCGAGCGTCGGCGACACGTACGCGTTGTCGTCGGCGATCGTGCGGATCGCGCGCAGGAGCTCGTCGCCGTCGACGTCCTTCGACAGGAACCCCTTCGCGCCCGCCTGCATCGCCCCCAGCACCTCCGGCTGTTCCGCGTGCGCGGACACCACCAGCACCTTGTGCCCCATCTGCCCCACTTCCAGGACCGCGGCCGCGTCCTGGACGCCCCGGAGCTTGAGGTCGAGGACCACGACGCTGCCCGCCGGCTGGTCCTGCACCGCGAACCGGGCCACCGAATCCGCGACCGCGCCGAGCTCGATGTCGGGCGCTTCGGTGAGCACGCGCGTCAGCGCGTACCGGTAGAGCGGGTGGTCCTCGATCACGCCGACGGCGATCCGGCGCGGCGCCGGAGCCGGGGCCGGGACGTCGTTGTCGGCGGGTTCGCTCATTTGCGGCCGCCGCGACGAGGCCCGGAACCGCCGATCAGGCCGCGCCGGATGGCCTCCTTGACCAGGCCCGGCCGCCGCCGTTCGCCGGTCTTGTCGCGGATGCGGTCGAGGTAGCCCCGCACGGTCCGGACGCCGATGCCGAGGATCAGCGCGATGTCGACGTCCCGCTCCCCCGCCGCGACCAGCCGCAGCACCTGTTCCTCGCGCGGCGACAGCTCGACGTCCGCCGAGACGGCGGGCCGGTCCGCGTTGTCCTTCATGATCATCCCGGCGACCACGGCGGAGACGTACGCGCCGCCGTCGGCCACCGTCTTGATCGCGATCAGCAGTTCGTCCGCGTCGACGTCCTTGGAGAGGAACCCCCGCGCCCCCGCGGCGATCGCCCCCAGCACGACCTCGGGCTCGGCCTGCGCGGAGACCACGAGCACGTGGTGCCCGAGCTCGCAGACCTCCAGCACCGCCGCCGCCCCCGCGACGCCGGGCAGGCCCAGGTCCAGCAGTACCACGCTGCCCGGCGGCTGCCGGTGCACGTGGAACCGCGCCACCGAGTCCACCACCGCGCCGAGTTCGACGAACTCGGCTTCGGCCAGCACCCGCTCCACGGAGACGCGGTACAACGGGTGGTCCTCGATGACCGCGACGCGGACCCGCCCTTGGCCCACTTCGCCGGTCGAACGCTCTTCTGTCATTTGCACGACTTTCACCCCGTTCCACCCGACGGAGCCGGCTGCCCGGCCGTGGCCGGGTCCAGCGCGGGGCCCGTCGGCACCAATGCCAGCAAACTACCTGCGACCGGTGACTTCGCCACGCTTCCGTAGCCGAGCGAGGCCAATGCCTGCGCGTTCACCACCGGGTACTTCCGGCCCGTATCAGTCACCAAATACGTGGTGGCCGAGCCGGATTCGACGACGACGGCTCCCCCCGACGGGGGAACGAACACCTCGTCCGCCACCCGTGCTTCGGTCCTCGTGGCGACCTGGATTGCCTTGGCACCAGGGGAAAGCGGGAATTCGGCCGAAACGAGCAACCGGCTGCCCTGAACGCACAACGCGACCGAGCCGCCGGTGATCGGCGCCTTGCCGGGAATGCGGTCCGGGAAGGCCGCGGGGTCGGCGCCGCCGGCCCGGGGCGCGGCGACCTTCGGCACGGCGGCGACGTCGGCCGCGCGAACCTCGACGGGCTTCGGCGTCCCTTCGTAGGCGGCCGCGTTGGCCTCGGTGGTGACCAGCAGGCTCGCCTCGGTCTGCCCGACCGGTTCGAGCCCGTCGCGGCGCACGAGGTAGTACGACGTCGCGGAGCCGGGCGCGGCCATCGCGTCCACGACGGCGAGGACTTCGCCGACACGGGTGTCGCGGCCGCCCACCGTGGGGCCGCGGTCGCCGGCGCCGCCGACGGGCAGCGCGGTCAGGTCCCGGCCGGCCGGGACGGTGTCGATCCACCGCGCGGACACCGCGATCGTCGGGTAGCTGTCGAACTGCAGCGCGGTCGCGGCCTCGTCGGAGAGCTTGTAGCGGCGGCCGCCGGCGAGCAGGAACCGGTCGCCCCACGGCAGCCGGACGATCACGCCCTGGTCGCGCGGCAGCTCGACGCCGGACGCGGGCGCGGCGAGCAGGACGGCGGTGCGCGGCTCGGCCGAGGCGGGCGCGTCCTGGGTGGTGCGGCTGCAGCTCGTCCACGGCGTCGTGACGAGCGCGCTCGCGGCGGGCAGCGAGTCGGGGGCGCCCGGGATGCCGATCTGGGTGCCGCGGCCGGCCTTGCCGAGGTTCTCCGGGGAGACGGACACGGTCGCGTCGCCGGCGCCACCGGCCAGCAGGCGGGCGGAGGCGTAGTTGAGCACCGGGTGCAGCACGCCGTCGGCACCGAGCACGAACCGCGCGCCCGTGCCCTCCTCGACGATCACCTTGCCGCCGGCCAGCCAGTCCTTGCCGCCGGAGGGGTTGAGCAGGCCGATGATGCCGAAGACGGCGGTGACCAGCAGGGCGGCGACGAGCCCCAGCACGGTGCCGAGGACGAGCCGGCGGCTGGGCGAGACGGGGTGGTTGGCGTCGGCCGCGACGAGTGCGGAGACGAGCCTGCGCCGGAGGAACTGGTACGCCTGGATCTGGTCCCGCTGCGTCCACACGCTGATTGGCCCCCGGCTGTGTGTCGTCCTCCCGAGCGCCCGACGTTAGGCACCCGGACAAGGCAAGGGGAGGGTAATTTTTACGCCCACGCGGCATCTGGGGAGACAGTAGCGTCGGGGACCCGGGGAAAGGGGAGCCCGTGTCCGTCGAAACCGCCGGCGCCGTGCGCCCGGCACCGCCGCGGCCCGCGTCCACGCCGCTGCCCTGGCTGCTGCCGGTCCGGCCATTGCAGGCCGCGCTGTGGGAGATCGCCGGGATCGCCGTGCTGCTCGCGTGGCTGGTCGACGGCGTCTCGCAGCCCGTGCGGATCGGCGTGAGCGCGGCGGCCGGGCTGCTGGTGCTGCTGACGTCGGTGCGGTTCGCCGGACGGCACCTGGCCGGCTGGGCGCTGACCTGGACGGCGTTCCGGCTGCGACGCCACGACACGCGCCACGAGAGCCCCGATCCGCTGCTGCACGTCGCCGGGCCGGTGAAGGTGCGCCAGCATGTCGACCGCGCGGGCAACCGCTTCGGCGTCGCCGAGGTCGACGGCGGCTGGAGCGCGCTGGTCCGGCTGACGCAGGGGCCGGGCGCGCCGGGACCGCTGGTGGACGCCCTGCACGAGGCGTACCGGCGCACGGACGTGCCCTTGGCGTCGGCCCAGCTGCTGACGTGGGCCATCCCGCGCGGCGAGCAGGTGCTGCGCGTCCGCTGGCTGGCCGTCCGCTACCGGCCGGACCTGGCCCCGGTCGCGGCGCTGGCCCGCGGCGGTGGCGACCTCGGCGCGTTGCGGAGCACGGCGTCGGCGGCGCTGAGCCTGATGGGCGCGCTGGCCGAGGCGGGTTACCAGAGCACCGTGCTGGAGGCCGGTGAGCTGGCGAAGGAGCTTCGCGTGGCGCTGGGCGTCCAAGGGGCGCCCGGTGGCGAGCCCGACCGGTGGCGGTCGTGGACGTGGGGTGGCGGGGCCCAGATGTGCTTCCGGCCGCGGTCGGCCCGGGTGCTGGACTTTTCGGTGCCGGGAGCGGCTTTCACGGCGACGTCGTACACGCTCACCCGGACGCCGGGCGGGCGTGAGAAGGCCGAAGTGACGATCCGGGTGGGTGCCCGGCCGGGTGCGCCGGTGCCGGCGCCGGGGATCCCGGTGGTCCCGCTGCACGGGCGGCACGGCGCCGCGGTCCGCCAGACCCTCCCCCTCGCGCTGGATGCCTGAAAAATCGGTTTCACGGCGCGGTCCCGCGCCGTTATCTTGCGTCTGACCGAGTCGCCGAGTCCGGGACGTGCCGTTGTACATCGCGTGAGAACACCCGAGCGCTTGACCGTCGCGTGACGCCGCTGTGCGTCACGCCGCCTTCTGCTGCGGAATTCTCACGGGAACCGGTGTACTTCTGTGCTCTCCCATTGGTTTGTCCTGCCCACCCGCCTGCCGCTCGTCCGCCGCCGCTGCCACGAGTGCGCGTCGGGAACCTTCCGGACGACCGGCAAGTTCCGGGTCAACGCCCACCACAAGCTGATCGACGCCTGGCTCCTCGCGCTCTGCACTTCTTGCGGGGACACCGTCAAGCTCACGGTCTTCGAGCGGACGAACGTCCGCTCGGTGTGCCCCGAGCTGCTGGATCGCTTGCACCACAACGATCCCGGCCTGGCCGCCGAGCTGCTGCGAGACGCGGCTCTGCTGCGCCGCAACCGCGTCGCCCTCGATTGGGAAGGCGCTTGGCGCCTCGACACCGGCGGAACGGACCACCTCGACCGCGAGGTGATCGACGTGTCGGTCCGCTTCGCCGCACCGATCCCGATCCGGCCGGTGCGGCTCGTCGCGGAAGGGTGCGCACTGCCGCGCACCGAAGTCGAAAGGCTGCTGGCGGAAGGGAAACTCGTGTCGGCGGTCCGGTTGGACAGCCGGCTCTCGGCCGATTTCACCTTCACGCTCAAACGCTGAGCACGGGCCCGCGCGGCCTCGCTACGACCCGGCCGCGCGGGCCACCCGCTCCAGCTTCTCGCGGTACTCCGCCCACTTGTCCGCGTCCTGCTCGGGCAGGTTCGACGCGTCGGCCCGCAGGCCGGCACCGCCGTCGACGAGTTCACGGACGATGTCGGCGTGGCCGGCGTGCCGGTTGATCTCGGCGATCACGTGCACCAGCACCCGGTGCAGCGTCGTCTCGCGGCGCTCCGGCGGCCACCACGGGACCTCGCCGACCGCCTCCAGCGGGTTCGCCTCGATGGTCTCGTCCGCGAACGCCCAGACGCGCCGGTAGAGCCCGACGATGTCGTCGCGGGACTCGTCCTCGGCCGCCCAGAAGTCGACGTTGGGCTCGTCGTCCATGGCCTCGTACCACGGGGGCGGCTCCGGGAACTTCCGGCCGAAGGTGTCGCCGAAGTACCCGAGCTCGACCCCGGCCGGGTGCTTGACGAGGCCGAGCAGGTTGGTCCCGGTGGGCGTCATCGGCCGGCGCAGGTCGTACTCGGAAAGGCCGTCGAGCTTCCACACCAGCGCCTCGCGCGCCGTCTGCAGGTACCGGCGCAGATCGTCCTTGGGGTCGGAGGTCATGCGACGAAGCTATCCTAGCCGCGGACGGCCTCGTACACCCCCGCGATCATGCCGACGAACGGCACCAGCGACAGCAGCACCAGGAACTCCGACACGTCCAGCAGCCGCGACCAGTACGGCGACCGCAGCCCGCGCGCCACCCGCGTCGCGTACACCAGGCACACCACCGCCGCCAGGATCACCGTGCCGCCGGCCGCGAACACCACCGTGCGGTCGCCCGAGGCGACCAGCCACACCCCCGCGGACACCAGCGACAGCACGCCGAAACCGACCAGGACCAGGCGTTGGACGCGGCCCGCGTACGACCTCGACCGCAGGATCCACGCCACGCCCAGCACCCCGGCCAGCCCCGCTTCCCAAGGCCCACCCGTGGAAAGCACGACCGAAGAAGCCAGCACCACCACACCGAGGCCCACCAGCAACCCCGTCAGCACCGCCTGCGCGCGGGAGGTGCGGCCGATCATCTCCGTGCCCAGCGACGGCTGCTCGTCCGCGCGGAACGCCTCCATGTCGTCCGGGACGCGCGGAAGCGGCAGCCGGGCCAGGCGCAGCGCCAGCATCGGGGCCACCGCCGCCAGCGCCGTCGCCAGCACCGCGACCACGGACGCCGCCGACAACGGGGAAACGCCCGCCAGCAGCACCACGCCCGTCGTCACCGCGCCGAAGCCCGCCGACGACGTGATCGCCACGAACCACGGCAACCGGTCGGCCACCGAGACCGCCGCCAGGACGCCGTACACCGTGACCGCCGCCAGTCCCGCGGCCAGCGGACCCGCTGACAGCGAGAACAGCGGGTGGGGCGGCAGGATCGCCATCCCGGCCAGCAACGCGACCCCGACTCCCGCGACCGCACCCGCGGCACCGGCCTCGGCGTCGCCGTAGGCCCGGCTCAGCGCGCCACCGCCCAGCAACAGCACCAGGGCCAGCAGCCCGGTCCCGATCGGGGCGAGGACGCTGCCGGACGCCGCGGCCTGCACCAGGAGGCCACCGGCCAGCAGCAGCACGACCGCCGCCACGAGACCGGACCGCCGCGCGACCGACGGGCTCCAGCCACCGGAGGAGTCGGCGACGCTGGCGATCGAGTCGATGACGTCGTCGAACAGCAGCGGACCCCGCGGGCGTTCCCGCGGGGTCAGGTGCAGCACTTCGCCGTCGCGGATCTGGGCGGCCGCGACGCTCAGGCCCAAGGCCAGCGGCGCACCACCCAGCCGGGACAGCACCCAGCCCGGGTGTTCGGCCGACGCCTGCCCGGACGCCCCGGCCAGCCGCACGAGCTGCGGCACCAGCTCGGCGAAGGTCGACTGCTGCGGCAGGGCGACGTCGACGCGGGCCCGCGGGGTCACCACCGTGACCCGCCGGGTCGTCCCCGTGAGAGCGGCGGTGGTCATCAGACGTTCTTGGCGGCCGCGATGACCGGGGCGAACTTGGCGTTCGACGCCTCGGCGAGCTTCTGCAGACCGGCGTTCACCGCCTCCAGCACGATCTCCGAGAGGTTGCGGGCGTCGTACTCGCGGATCGCGCGGGGGTCGATGTCGATCGAGGTGAAGCGCCCGTCGCCGCGGAGGGTGACGGTGACCTCGTTCTGCCGCGAGTGCGCCTTGACCTCCATCGCCTCGACCGTGCGCTGGATCCGCTGGACCTCTTCGGTCTGCTTGCGCACCTGAGCGAGCAGCTCGTCCATGTCCGGCACCGCGTACGGATCGGTCACTGTTGCGTCCCTTCGTGCTGGCGGACGTGGACGCTGCCCACGAACCGCTGGAAACCGGGTGAGAGCCGCCGCGCGGTCGCGGGCGCGGCCGTGCAGGCGAGCTCGAGCACCAGCCGCTCCTCCGGCGTGGCGCCGGGGACCGTCAGGTGCACCTGGGTCTGGATCAGTTCGTCGCCTTCGCCGGTGCGCAGGCGCAGCAGCTGCATGACGCCGGGTGCGGCCGGGGCGCCGACGTCCCGGCGGCTCAGCACTTCGAGGCCGGCCAGCGTCAGCGAAAGCCGTTCGACGGCTTCGGCGGCGATGTCGTCGATCGACGCGTCGTCCGGCCGCTGCTGGACGCTCACGGTGATGTTCGGAACGAACTCGCCCGGTGCGGCGTCGTGCACGGCGACGAACACCGCACCGGAGTCACCCGGGTCGACGGCGGTCCAGCCGTCCGGGATGACGAAGTCGAGGGGAAGCGTCATCACAGCCCCACGTACGAAACGGCGTCGTCCCAAGCGGATCCGACGGCGTCGGCCGCGTCGGAGGCCGCGTGGCTGACCGCGTCGACGGCGGCGCCGCCGTACTCGCCGATGGTGTGGCCGAGCTTCGGCAGGTCGATGTCGATCTTCGCGCCGACCCCGGCGCCGAGGCCGAGCGCCGCGCCCGCCTTGAAGTTGACCTTGAGGTGCCCGGCGTCGTAGGTGGCCTGGGCGTCGAGCTGCGCGCCGATGCCGTACTGCAGGGTGCCGTTCGCGCCGACGCCGATGCCCGCGACGTCCGCGGCGACCTCGCCCTCGATCTTGCCGCCGGCGAAGACGTTCGCGTGCGCGCCCACGCCGTGCGCGCCGATCGTGCCGGACGCGCTCGCCTCGCCGCCGGCGAAGACCGTGCCCTTGGCGTGCGCCGAGGCGGGTCCCCAGTCGCCCTTGAGCTCGGCCTCTTCCTTCAGGGCGGCCAGCTCGGTGTGCCCGGACGCGCCGACGTCCCAGCCCTTCGACGTGATCTTGCCGTCGTACTCCGGGGTGAAGCCGTCCTGCTCGTGCTTGAACTTGTAGTACGTGATCTCGGTGTTGCGGCCGAGCTTGTCCTTGACGGTCTCCGGCTTCGGCTGCCCGAACGGTGTGTCCGCCTTCTTCGGCGCGCGGGTGCCTTCGAGGCCGTCCCAGGTGAGCTTCTTCCAGCCCGAGTTCTTGAACCACGACGGCGCGCCGCGCGGCCGTTTGCGCCCGTCGAGCGTGCTGCCGTTGAGCCAGCCCAGCGGGCCCCAGGTCTTCTTGCCCAGCTTGTACTCCAGCCGCTGGGTGCCCTCCGGCGGGAACAGCTCGGCGAGGGCCTCGGAGAACTCGTCGACGACCTGGCGGGCGGCCTGCACGCTCTGCTCGCCGAGCTGCCGCGCGGCCTGGATGAACGCGCCGACCGAGCCGGAGTTCACCGCGCGGGCCTGTGCGGTCAGCTGCTGGGCGTACTGGTCGAACTGGGCGATGATCGAGTCGACGGCGGCCTTCGCGGACTGGACCAGCTGCGCCGCCGTCGCGAGCCGCTTCGCCTGGTCGTCGAGTTTGGTGGCCGCCTCGGTGAGTTCTTCGCCGAGCTTGCCCGTCGCCGTCGCGAACGCGGTGTAGGCGTCGCCGTCCCAGTCCGCGTGCAACGCCTTCGCGGAGTCGCCGACTTCGCGGGCCTTGCCCGAGACCGTCGAGGCCTGGGTGGCGACCCGCTGCGACGCGGCGCTCAGCGCCCCCGGGTCGCCGGTGACCCGTCTCTGACACTCGACCAGGACGCGCCGGTACCCGGACAGCACGGAGCTGACCACCCCCGACGCGTCGACGACCCCCGAGGACCACACGGCTAGTTCCCGGCGGCGTCGTAGCCGACGTGCTGGCTGAAGTGCTTGCCGTTGTAGTCCAGGTCGATGTCGAGGTCGAAGTCCTGGCCGCCCGGAGCCTCCACAGTGGACTCACCGGTGGTGAGGTTGGTGTGGATGACGACCTCGTCGGCGCTGTGCACCGGAGCCGGTGCGGGCGCGGGCTGGGTGATCGGCGCCGGCTGGGTCGGCACGGTCGCGCCGTGCTGCGCCGGGTCGACGGCGATCCAGCTGTTCGCCGGGTTCAGCGGGGTGCCGTTGCCGGAGACCGGCACGCCCGGAGAGCTGGAACCGCCGCCGGTGGCGAGCGCGGGCGGGGTGTAGTCGGTGAACGAAGGCTGCTGCGGGATCCCCCCGCCGCTCCCGCCCGCCACCGCCTGCTGCCCCGACGGGCTCGCCACCGGCGACGGGGCCTGGGGCGCCGTGACCGGGGTGTTCCCGATCGACGGCGTCGTCGCGCCCGCACTGCCGGAGTCGTGGTGGAAGAGCTTCTCGATCTGGCCGATGACCTGCGCGAGCTGGGTGATCTGCTGGGCGAGGTCGACGGCGCCCAGCGCCTTGAGCAGCGCGCCGATCGCGGTGATGAACGCCCGCAGCGACGCGCTCGTCGCGGTCGACAAAGCGACCGCCGCGCCGTAGGTCCACCAGTTCGACATCAGCGCGGCGACCGTCGGGTTCACCGCCGAGACCACCGCGCGGTAGGCCTCCTGTGCGGTCTTGATCAGCGTGCCGGAGACGCCGAGCAGCTCGGCGCCCTTCTGGACGACGTTGATGATCTTCGTGAGCTGGTCGAGGGAGTCGGAGATCTTCTTCAGCGCCGACTCGCTCGCCGCGCCGGACCAGATCTTGCCGAGCTGGTCGGCGGCCTTCGTCAGCTCGTTGTACATGCTGAGGAACTGCTCGGCCTTGCGGACGAGGTCGGCCACGTGCTTCGCGATCTGCTCGGGCTGGCCCGTGACGATCTGCGGCAGGATGGTGATCGGCCCGCCCGAGGACGCGGTCGCGTCCATCGCGCTGGAGTTCGGGAAAGTCAGCATCGGACCTCACAGAGATTCAAGGACGGACGATCAGGCGACGACGGACGCGGGCCGGTACACGCTGACCTTGGCCAGTCCGCTGATGCGGGCGTCGAGGAGCCCGTGGTTGTAGAGGCGGCCGCCGTCGCCGGCGACGCCGATGACCGGCTGGCGGTCGGAGAACAGCAGCGGCTCCACGACCACGACGTCCCCGCTGTGCACGCCGCCGGGGACGTCGGAGAAGGTGCGCGCGGTGCCGGCGTAGACCTCGATCAGCCCGACGCGCGCCTGGTTGTCGGCGTCGCCGGCCAGCCAGTCGTTGAAGTCGGCGACCCCGTGGAAGCGGGTGTCGGTGATCGGGTGGTCGCCGAGCCGCCCGAGCCGCGCGTCCCCCAGGTAGCGCAGCACGTTCCCGACCGACGACGGCTCGCCGTGGGCGCCCGCGCTGTCGTTGATCGCCAGGGTGGCGAGCTCCGAGGCGTGCGGGCTCCCCCAGATCGACGACGTCGGAGCCGTCGAGCCGTCGTGGCCGCCGCCGTAGCCGGCCGCGGTGGCCTCGTCGGCCGCCTGGTAGGCGTCGGCGCTGGCCTTGACCAGGCCGTTGATCTGCTGCAGCAGCTGCAGGAGCGTGCGGACGGCGGTGACCTGGCTGGAGTGCAGGGCGGCGTTCGCGGCGGCGACGGCGCTGCCGAAGCCCGCGAACGACAGCGGCTGCACGACCAGGCGTTCGAGGTCGGACACCGCGTTGATGCCGTGGGCGATGATGCCTCCGACATTGCCGACGGAGGAGCGCATCGCCTCGGGCTCAGCCCGGTACTCGCCGGCCATGGCTCTCCTTCCGCGGGTGGCTGCTCGGCAGAGCGTAGGTTCGGCCCCGGAAGCGGGCGGACGGCAAAAGTACCCACCGCGCGGTGTCGGCGAGTGGCCAAAATACCGGTCAGAGCCATCCCGATCCGCTGGAGCATTGCTACATGAGCCTCTCGCCCGAGCGCCCGACCGAGATCGTGCTGCAGTCGCCGCCGATGCTCCCGAAGAGCTCGTCCGGCGGCATGGTGCAGCTGATGATGTTCCTGCCGATGATGCTCGGCATGGGCGCGATGTCGTTCGTCTACATCGGACGCGACGGCGGGGTGATGACCTGGATCTTCGGCGCCCTGTTCATCTGCGCCATGGGCGGCATGGTCGTGATGTCGCTGGGCCGCGGCGGGATGGCCAAGAAGGCGCAGATCAACGACGAGCGCCGGGACTACCAGCGGTACCTGTCCGGGCTGCGCAGCCAGGTCCGGGACATCGCCGACGGCCAGCGCGCGGCGATGGTCGCCGTCCAGCCCGACCCCGCCGACCTGTGGGCCTACGTCGAGACCGGCAAGCTGTGGGACCGGCGGCGCACCGACGGCCAGTTCGCGCAGGTCCGCGCGGGCACCGGCCCGCAGCGGCTCGCGACGCCGCTGAAGGCGCCGCAGACCGTGCCGCTGGAGGACCTCGACCCGGTATCCTCCACCAGCCTGAAGCACTTCATCCGCACCTACTCGACGGTCGACGGCCTGCCGGTGGCGCTGTCGCTGCGCTCGTTCGCTGCGGTCACCGTGGCCGGGCGGCGGCCGGACGTGCTCGGCCTGACGCGGGCGCTGCTGTGCCAGCTCGTCACCTTCCACTCCCCCGCCGACCTGCGCGTCGCGCTGTGCGTCTCGGCGGACCGGCAGCACGACTGGGAATGGGCGAAGTGGCTGCCGCACGCGACGGCGGCCGGCGCGACCGACGCCGTCGGGTCCCGGCGCCTGGCGGCCGACTCGGCGGCCGGGCTGGCCGAGCTGCTCGGCGCCGACCTCGGCGAACGCCCCGCGTTCAGCCGCCGCGCGGCGGCCGAGCTCGACCTGCCGCACCTGATCGTCGTCGTCGACGGCGGCAACGCCCACGGCGAGACCCGGCTGATCGGCGAGGACGGCAGGCTCGGCGTCACGGTCCTCGAGATCGGGCAGGAGCACCCGCGGACGTTTTCGACCGAGCGGCTGCTGAGCCTGCACACCGCACCCGACTCCCTCGGCATGGTCGTCGGCGACGCCACCGAGCAGCGGCTCGGGTTCCTCGGCCGCCCGGACGTCCTCGACCGCGGCGCCGCCGAAGCGCTGGCCCGCATGCTGACGCCGTTGCACACCCCGGCCGCGGTCGTCGGCGAGAAGCCGATGTCGTCGACGTTCGGGCTGGCCGGGCTGCTCGGCATCGGCGACCCGCGCGACACCGACACGACCGTGACGTGGGCCCCGCGCGCGGCGCGCGACCGGCTGCGGATCCCGCTGGGCGTCAACCCCGAGGGCCGTCCGGTGGAGCTGGACCTCAAGGAGTCGGCCGAGGGCGGCATGGGCCCGCACGGCCTGGTCATCGGCGCGACCGGGTCCGGCAAGAGCGAGCTGCTGCGGACGCTGGTGACCGCGCTGGCGGTGATGCACTCGTCGGAGACGCTGAACCTGGCGCTGATCGACTTCAAGGGCGGCGCGACGTTCGCCGGGATGACCGGCCTGCCGCACACCTGCGCCGTCATCACCAACCTGTCCGACGACCTCGCGCTGGTCGACCGCATGGCGGACGCGTTGAACGGCGAGCTGCTGCGCCGCCAGGAACTCCTGCACGCGGCGGGGAACTACGCGTCGGTGCGCGACTACGAGAAGGCGCGGGCGGACGGCGCGCCGCTCGAGCCGCTGCCGTCGCTGCTGGTCATCATCGACGAGTTCTCCGAGCTGCTGTCCGCGCGGCCCGAGTTCATCGACCTGTTCGTCGCGATCGGCCGGCTCGGGCGGTCCCTGGGCATCCACCTCCTGCTGGCGTCGCAGCGCTTGGAAGAGGGCCGGCTGCGCGGGCTCGATTCCCACCTGTCGTACCGGATCGGCCTGCGGACGTTCTCCGCCGCCGAAAGCCGGGCGGTGCTGGGGGTCGCCGACGCCTACCACCTGCCGCCGGTGCCGGGGTCGGCGTACCTGAAGGCCGACACCGACTCGCTGATCCGCCTCAAGGCGGCGTACGTCTCCGGGGAACTGCCGCCGCGCAGCACGGTCGTGCGCGAGGACGGGCAGGAGCTCGGCGTCTTGCCGTTCTCGCTGGCGCCGGTGGAGATCCCGGTGACGACGGAAGTCGAAGACGCGCCCAAGGCCGACGGCACCGGCGAGACGATCATCCACGCGATGCTCTCGCGGCTGGAGGGCCGCGGGCCGGCCGCGCACCAGATCTGGCTGCCGCCGCTGAACGAGCCCCCGACGCTGGAGCAGCTCCTGCCGCCGCTGGGCGAGGACGCCGCGCGCGGCCTGTGCCCGCTCGGCTGGGGCGGCAACGGCAAGCTGACGATCCCGGTCGCGCTGGTGGACAAGCCGTTCGAGCAGCGCCGGGACATGCTGTGGGCCGACTTCTCCGGCGCGGGCGGCCACGCGCTGATCGTCGGCGCGCCGCAGAGCGGCAAGTCGACGCTGATGAAGGACATCGCGGGCATGCTCGCGCTGACCCACACCCCGGCCGAGGTGCAGCTGTTCATCCTCGACATGGGCGGCGGCGCGCTGGCCCCGATCGCCGGGCTGCCGCACACGTCCGGCTACGCCACCCGCCGCGACGCGCAGCGCTGCCGCCGGGTCGTCGCCGAGCTGACCACGTTGCTGGAACAGCGCGAGGAGTACTTCTCCGCGCACGGGATCGAGTCGATCACGACGTTCCGCCAGCGGCGCGCGGAGTTCGCCGAAAGCACCGACGGCCGCGAGTTCGGCGACGTGTTCCTGTTCGTGGACAACTGGACCACGATCCGGCAGGAGTACGAGCAGCTGGAGGAGCAGATCACCGGGCTGGCCGCGCGCGGGCTCGGGTTCGGCATCCACGTGATCGTCTCGCTCAACCAGTGGATCGGCGTCCGCGCCCAGCTGCGCGACGCGATCGGCACGCGGTTCGAGCTGCGCCTGGGCGATCCGATGGACTCCTCGATCGACCGCAAGGTCGCGGTCAACGTCCCCGCCGACCGGCCCGGCCGCGGCATCACGGCGGAGAAGCTGCACTTCCTGGCCGCGCTGCCCCGCATCGACGGCGACCAGCGCCCGGAGACGATCGGCGCGGGCGGCGTCGACCTCGTGCGCCGGATTTCGGACGCGTGGAAGGGCCCGCGCGCGCCGCAGGTCCGGCTGCTGCCGCCCGAGGTGCCGCTGGACGGGTTGCCCGCGGCCCCCGGCAAGCAGGTCACGCTGGGCATCGCGGAATCGACGTTGCGCCCGGTGCACCTGGACTTCGCGGCGGACCCGCACTTCGTGGCCTTCGGCGACGTCGAGTCGGGCAAGAGTTCGCTGCTGCGCGCGATCGCCCACGGCATCACGGCGAAGTACAGCCCCGACGAGGCGGCGATCATCGTCGCGGACTACCGCCGCGGCCTGCTGGGCGCGGTGTCGGAGCCGCACCTGCTGGGGTACGCGGGGGCCGAGGGCAAGCTGACGGAACTGATCACCGAGTGCGCCACCGCGATGCGCAACCGGTTGCCCGGTCCTTCGGTGACGCCGGAGCAGCTGCGCAACCGCTCGTGGTGGCGCGGGCCGGAGCTGTTCGTCCTGGTGGACGACTACGAGCTGGTGGCGACGGTCGGGCGGAACCCGTTGCAGCCGTTGCTGGAGTTCCTGCCGCAGGCGCGGGACATCGGGCTGCACGTGATCATCGTGCGCGGGTCCGGTGGCGCGGGCCGCGCGTTGTTCGAGCCGGTCCTGCAGCGGCTGCGGGAGCTGGGCTCGCCGGGGTTGATCATGTCGGGGACGAAGGACGAAGGGGCGTTGCTGGCGGACGTCAAGCCGTCACCGCAGCCGCCGGGCCGGGGAACGCTGGTCTCCCGCCGGCACGGCACGGGGCTGGTCCAGGTGGCGTGGACCAAGCCGGCGGAGTCCTAGCCGACGGGCGCGGTCAGCTCGACCGAGAACCGGTAGTAGCAGACCGCTTGGTGCTTGCTGCTCTGGAGGTACGGCGTCATGACCTGCACGCGCGCATCGGAAACCGGGTGGGCGGCGGCGGTGCAGCGATCCAGCGTCGGCTGGTAAGGCGCGTCCGCCCCCTCCGGGAGCGGGAGCACGGCGAACGCCTGCGCGGTGTGCGGATCGGTGCAGGACCGCAGCAGCACGTCGACCTCGCCCGTGCCCGTCGGGGACCAGAAGCACTGGCCCGCGGTGACGTCGAGCCCGTGCGCCGTGCCCTCGGGCAGTTGCTCGGGTCGATTGGCGGCCCGGTTGACGAGTACGGCGGCGACCAGGAACACCGCGAAGGTGACGAGCCCTGCGGCCACGCGACGGCCGACCGATGGGCGGGCGCGACGGCGTTCCTCGCGCATCAGCTCGTCGAACAGCTCGGGATCGTGCTCGGTCATGGTTCCCCCTCGCGCGGGAACTCTAGTAGCCGCCGACGCGGACAAGATCGCCGGTCGACGTCGGCAAGTTACCGACTTCGGTAGGTACCTGAGAACCTCCCACAAACCTACTTTTGTGCTCGTCGCCCGGTTTCGGGGCCGACATCCGGATCACCTTGGCGAAGGGCATTTTCATGCGAATGTCGAGGGTCGTTGCCGCGGTGGGTGCCGCCACCGCGGCGCTGAGCCTGGTCTCAGCAGGGGTCGCGGACGCCCAGCAGGACATCATCGGCGGGAGCACCGTCTCCTCCGCGCCGTGGGGCGCCCAGATCTACTGGAACAACGTCACCACCTACGGCGGCTTCGAGTGCTCGGGCACGATCATCGCCCCGCAGTGGGTGCTCACCGCCCGCCACTGCCTGAACTCGCCGGGCATGCACGTCAAGGTCGGCAACGTGGCGCTCCAGCAGGGCACAAACGCCAACGTCGACCAGCAGAAGGCCTCGCCCAACGGCGACATCGCCCTGCTGCACCTGACGACCGCGGTGACCACGACGTACATGAAGCTCGGCACCGGGAACCCGCCCACCGGGTCGACCAACCAGATCTACGGCTGGGGCCGCACCGAGGGCACCAGCCCGCCCTCGAGCACCCTCAAGACCGCCAACGTCCGCGTGACGGGCCTCAGCTCGGACGCGTTCGGCGGCACGGCGATCGCCAGCCAGGGCATCAACGGCTCGGCGTGGCACGGCGACTCGGGCGGCCCGCAGCTCTCCAACGGCCTCCAGGTCGGGGTGTGCTCCACCGGCAGCAACTCCGGTTCGAACACCCAGGGCACGCAGAACTACGCGAGCATCGCGTCGAGCCGCAGCTGGATCCGCACCACGACCGGCGTCTGACGCACCCGTGCCGGCCTCCCCGCGCGGGAGGCCGGCACGCGGCATACTCGCGGGCATGGAGTTCCGCACGCAGGTCCTGCTCGGCGGCAAGACGGCGACCGGGCTGCCGGTGCCCGACGCCGTCGTCGAGGCGCTCGGTGCCGGCAAGAAACCCGCGGTGACCGTGACGCTCGGCGGGCACACCTACCGGACGACGGTCGCGAGCCGCGGCGGGCAGTTCCTGGTCCCGCTCAGCGCGGAGAACCGCGGGAAAGCCGGTGTGGCCGCCGGCGACGAGGTCGACGTCGAGATCGCCCTGGACACCGCTCCGCGCGAGCTGGAGATCCCCGCGGACCTCGAGGAAGCGCTTGCCGCCGACGACACCGCGCGGGCCCGGTTCGAAAGCCTGTCCTACAGCGCGAAGCAGCGGTTCGTGCTGCCGATCGGGCAGGCGAAGACGGCCGAGACCCGGCAGCGGCGCGTCGCCAAGGTGATCACCGACCTGCGCGCGGGCAAGTGACCGACGCCGCCACCGTCCTGCGCGTCCTCGACGCCGTGCGCCCGGCGCAGGTGTGGCTGGCGGGCGGCTGGGGCATCGACGCCCTGCTCGGCCACCGGACCCGCGAGCACCGCGACCTCGACCTGCTCCACCGCCGGGAGCAGGAAGACGCCGTCGTCGCGGCGCTGGCCGCCCTCGGCTACCGCGAGACGCTGGATCTGCGCCCGGTCCGGTTCGCCCTCTCCGACGGGGCGAGCGAACTCGACCTGCACCCGCTGGTGTTCGCCGAAGACGGGTCCGCCGTCCAGGCCGCCGACGACCAGGGCGCGACCTTCCCCTACCCCGCGGACTGCTTCGTCACCGGGCGGATCCTCGGCGTCCCGGTGCCGTGCATTTCGGTGGCCCAGCAGGTCTTCTTCCACCAGGGCTACCCGCCGCGGCCGCACGACCTCGCGGACATGCGGCACCTCCGCGAGGCCTTCGGCGTCGAAACGCACTTCTAGTCCACAATGGACCTGCGCAGCGCGGCCTTGTCGGGCTTCCCGGAAGGCGCGACGGGAACCGCGCCCACGAAGCTGAACCGCGCCGGCACCGCCGCCTCCCCCAGCTCCGCCGCGACCGCCTTGCACACCGCCCCGAGGTCCGGCTCGCGGCCCGGGACCGGCACCACGAACGCGTGCGCCGCCTCGCCCGTCACCGGGTCCGGCACCGCCACGACGTAGGCCTGGTCGACGTCCGGGTGCGCGGCGATCGCCCGCTCGATCGGGCCGGTGTAGTGGATGACGGCGTTGACGATCACGACGTCCCGGGCGCGCCCGGACAGGTGCAGGTACCCGGCCTCGTCCAGGAACCCGAGGTCCTGGGTGCGCACCCAGCCGTCGCGCAGCACCTCCGCCGTCGTCGCGGGATCGCGCCAGTACCCCGCGAACGCCGAAGGCGTCCGCACCCAGATCTCGCCGTCGCGGCTCTCGATCTCCACCGTGTCGCACGCCTTGCCGACCGACCCGAGGCCCTCGCCGGCCGGGCAGATCGTCAGCATCCCGGTCTCGGTCTGGCCGTAGGCGTGGTGCATCGCGGGCCCGATCCGCTCGGCCGCTTCGGCGAGCTGGTGCGGCGGCACCGGCGAGCCCGCCACGATCAGGACCCGCAGCGAGCTCAGGTCGACGTCCTCTTCGCGCAGCACCTCGAGCACCTGGTGCAGGCGTGGCACGGTCATCAGCGCCGCGGTGATCCGCAGCCGCGGCAGCACCCACGGGAAGTCCGGCAGCTCCTCCGGGACCACCGCCGTCCCGCCGGCGAGCAGGCACACCCCCAGCTGCTCCAGCATCACCGCGCTGGTGAGCGTGCCGAACAGCAGGTACCGGCCGAACCCGGCGCCGAGCCGTTCGTGGGCCGAGCCGGGCACCGGCGGCCGCCACACCCGGCCTTCGGTCAGCGCGCGGTAGCTGTAGGCGACGCCCTTCGGCACGCCGGTGCTGCCGCTGGTGAACACGACCGTCGCGACGTCGTCCGGCCGCCCCTGCGGCACCGGTTCTTCGTACCCGGCGAGCAGTTCGGGCCCGACGCGCAGGATCGGCACGCCGGCCACGGCGCCCAGCAGCTCCGGCGACTCGGACGCGGCGTCGACGACCAGCGCGCCGACGTCGCCGAGGACGTGCTGCAGCTGCGGCACGGGCAGGCCGGGCCGCACCCCGACGACCCGGCAGCCCAGCACGTGCGCGGCGACGATCGCGGCGAACCCCTCCGGCGTGACGGCGGTGGCGATGCCGACGCCGTCGCCCGGCCCCAGCCCGGCCGCCCGCAGGCCCGCGGTGAACCGGCCGACCAGCTCCCGCAGCTCCGCGCGCGACGTGACGCGGGAGCCGTGTTCGAACGCGGGAACGTCCGGGGCGCGCCCCAGCTCGTCCAGCAGTGCCTGCGGGTGGACCATCTCGACCGCCTTTCGCCCGGGTGCCCCGGTCTACCGGGCGGATCTCAGAATTTCGGCAGAATCGCGCTGACCAGCGCTTTCTCGCGTCCACCAACGCAGACACGAGGCCCGGGCACCCCCTGTGGGTAATAGTGCCGTCACCACGACCGGCAGTTGTGCCGTTTGACCACACAGGCCTCTTTTCTAGCGTGACTTTCACACCGCGCGGACCACCGCGCCAGGGGAAACCGCTTCAGGAAGGAGGTGGCCCGTCGATGTCCAGTCCGGGATTCCAGGCAGATTCCGCTGCCATGACGCGCGCCGTCCAGGGTTTCGAGGAAACCGCGACGAACGCCAAGTCCACGATGGCCAGCTTGGAGTCCGAGCTGACCGAGGCGCTGCGCAACTACAAGGGTGACCAGGCCGTGGCGTTCTGGGACCTCCAGCGGCGGCTCCAGGAGAAGATGTCCGTGGCCGTGAAGGAGCTCGACACCATGTCGCAGCTCGTCCACACCAGCCACCAGAACTACGGCCGCGGCGACGCCGACGTCCACCAGAGCTTCCAGGGGGTCGGCAACTCCCTCGAGGGCTCGGGCGTGATCCCCCGCCTCAACCCCTGACCCGAGAGGACGCCCACCATGGCCGACGTCGTCGAAATCAATTTCGCCGCGCTGCAGCACAGCTCGGCTTCCCTGGCCGCCAAGGCCAAGGCGCTCACCTCGCAGCTGGAGCAGCTGCACCAGAACCTGCAGCCGATCACCGCGACCTGGTACGCCTCCGGCAGCTCCGCCGGTGACGCGGCCCGCCAGTCGGAGACCCGCCTGCGCCAGGCCACCGCGGACATCGTCGCCATCATCGCGCAGTTCGGCGGCAAGGTCGGCGAGGCCCACGACCTCCAGCAGTCGCTGGAGAACCGCAACCAGGGGCTGTTCGCGGGCTGACCCGCGCCCAGACGTCGGTCGGCCGGTGCGGGAAACCCCCCGCTCGCACCGGCCGACCGGCTTTCCCCATGTCAGCCGTCGCGCCAGAGAGCCGGGACCGATGCCAGACCAGTCGTACTACGTCCACCTGGAATCGCTGAAGGACTTCGTGCGGGAGCTGGAAACCCAGATCCACGCGATGTCGAAACCGAACGACTTCCTGCTCACCCTCGGCCAGGAACCGCTGCTGTTCGGCGAGTTCGGCGAAGCCGGGTCGCTCACCGACGCCCACCGCGCGGCCGTGTCGGAGATGCAGGGCCTGCTCGACCAGGTCCGCAGCGCGATCGGGTTCGCCCAGGACGTCACCACCACGGTCGCCGACGGCTACGCCAGCGCCGACCAGGCGGTGGCCGGGGACCTCCACCACTCGGGCGCGGTCACGAACCTGCTCGACCCCGTGCTGGGCCTGCTGGGCCTCGGTGACTCGGACGGGAGCCGCAAGGGATGACGAAGCACAACACCGCGCACACGAACTTCGCCGCCTACAGCCACCAGCAGCTGTACGCGATGCTCCAGGCCGGCGACCCGAACAGCGCGCGGCACGCCGCCGACAAGTGGAAGTCCGCCGCGTTGCACCTGCACGAGCAGGCCCACAACCTCAACGCGGAGCTGACCGAGTTCAAGACCGAGTGGACCGGTGGCGCGGCCGACCAGTACCAGCGGATGATCATCGACCTCGCGAACGGCATCTCCAAGGTGGCGCAGACCGCCGAGGCGATGAACGTGATGCTCGACGACGCCGCCGACGCGCTGGTGAAGGCCAAGAAGGAGATGCCGCCGCCGGTGTCGGTGCCGGACGTCTCCCCCGCCGACGTCGCGCTCGCGGTCAACCCGCCGCTGCTGCCGCCGGACGCCTCCCCGGCCGTCGTCCAGGCCGCGGCGCAGCAGCGCCAGCAGGCCATCGCGAACGTCGAGGCGCAGCAGTCCGCCGCGACCGCCGCGGGCAACGCGCAGGCCAGAGCGGTCGCGGTGATGACCGAGCTGGCCGGCGAGTACACCGTGGCCGAAGAGTCGATCCCGGCGTCGCCGAACGCCGTGCAGACGCCCACCGCTCCACCGGCCGGCGGCGGCGCGGGCAGCGCCGGCTCGCCCGGGCTCGTGGGCAACGGCGTCACCGATCCCGGCGTCGTCGTCACCCCGACCGACGGGCACCCGCTGCCCTCGACCGGGACCCCGCAGCAGCCCGGGACGTCCGTGCCGACGTCGAACCCGCTGTTCGGCGACATGTTCACCGCCGGGCTCGCCGCGGCCTCGGCCGCCGCGTTCGGCCGCTTCGGCTCGATCATGCCGAAGGTGCCGTCGTGGGCCAGCGGCAAGGATCCCAAGGACAACAAGGAAGAAGCGCCCGGCACGAAGCTCGGCGGCGGTGGCGCGGGCGTCGAGGGCGGTGCCGGCGGCGGCATCCCGATCGGCGGCGGTGACGCGCCTTCGCTGGGCGGCGCCGGCGGCATTCCCGGTGGTGCCGGCCTCGGCGGCGGTGCCGACGGCCCGGCGGCCCACTCCGGCCTGGCCGGCGACGGCGGCGCGGGCAACGCCCTGTCCGGCCTCGCGGGCGGCGCGGCCGGAGCCGCGGCGGCGTCGGCGGCCAAGGGCGCGATGCCGATGATGCCCATGATGCCGATGGGCATGGGCGGCGGCGGTGACATGGGTTCCGGGCGCCGGATCCCGGCGTGGCTGGTGGAGACCGAGAACGTCTGGGGCCAGTCGGCCCCGGTCGCGCCGCCGGTCATCGGCGAAGAGCCCGAAGCGTACTGACCACTCGACGAAACGGAGGCGGGCCGTGACGGCTGCCGGCTATCGCGTCGCCCCGGCCCGCCTCGACACCGTGGCCGGCGAGTTCGGTTCCCGCGCCGACGCACTGGGCACGGCGCAGCAGGCGGTCGCGGGCGAGAAGGTGCCCGCCGCCGCGTTCGGCCAGGTCGGCGAGTCCGCGGCCGCGGCCAAGACGTTCGAGAAGACCATGACCGAGCTGGGTTCGAAGCTCGAGTCGAGCGTGTCCCGGCTCCGGACGCTCCAAAACGGACTGACCGCGTGCGCGGCGGGCTACCGCCGCACCGACGCGCAGATCGCCGCGATGTACCGGGCCCTGCTGCCCGAGGACCCCTTGCCGAAGGCGGGAAACCCCGCAGGCATCGGCGGTCCGGCCGACACCGGCGCGTGGGCGCGGGCGATCGAGCAGAACCGCGCGAAGGTCGCCGACGCGCTCACCGCCGAACGGTCCCGGCTCGCGTCGCTCACCGACGCCGACGAGATCAAGCGGTCGCAGGCGCGGATTTCGCTGTACGAGGACATCCTCGCGAACAACCGGCAGATCCTGAAGTTCGACCCGGCCGGCAACGGCCGGATCGCCGAGCTGGTCGGGCACATCGAGCCGGGGACGCGCAACGTCGGGCTGTTCGTCCCCGGCGTCAACACGCAGATGTCCAACTTCGACGCCTACGCCGGCCTCGGGCGCAGCCTGGTGGCCGCGGACCCGACCGGCCGCACGGCGATGGTCGTCTGGGCCGACGGCGTGTTCCCGCAGAACCCGGTGGTGCAGGGGCCTTCCGCGAGCTACGCGGAGGCGATGGCGCCGGACCTCAAGAACTTCACCGACGACCTGCGCGGCGAGATCGCGAGCCACGCGGGCTCCGACGTCACGCTGACGGCGATCGGCCACAGCTACGGCGGCGCGACGGTCGGGCTGGCCGAGACGCACGGCCTGGACGTCGACCGCGTGCTGCACGTCGAGTCGGCGGGCATGGGCCACGGCGTGTGGTCGCCGTCGGACCTGCCGGCGAGCCAGGCGGGCGTCCAGCGGTACTCGATGACGGCGCCGCTCGACCCGATCGAGATCGCCCAGGGCAACGCGTGGGGCCTGGAGTGGACCGGCATCGGGCACGGCGCGGACCCCGACAAGTTCCCGGGTGTCACGGAGCTGGAGACCGGGCGGTCCGCTTCCGGGGACCAGCTGTGGGGGCTTTCCTCGCACAGTGACGTGCTGAAGCCGGGTTCGGAGTCGTGGACGAACATCTACCGGGTGATCACGGCCGGGCCGGCCACCCCCGACGGGACGTTCCGGCCGGATGGCATCCTCGAACACGGCGTGGAGTTCCTGAACGACGGAGGGGTGCGGCGATGAGCCCTTCGCACCTGGATGCGCTGGCGGGCGAGCTGACGGACGTGATCGACAGCGTCGCGGAGGCGTTCGGCGCCGAGGCCGAGCGCACGCTGAACGGCGAACTGGACTGCGACCCGACCCAGCCGGGCACCCTGCTGTGCTGGCAGTACGGCGTGCGGCTGGAGAAGGCAGGCGAACCGGAGCGCCGGCTGGCCGAGGTGGTGGTGCCGACGCTGGAGCAGAGCGGGTGGCAGGCGCACGACCGGAGCACCCCGCGCGAGCTGATCGCGCGGTTCAGCCGGGACGGCGCGGATTTCACGGTGCACGTGGCGAGGGCCGGTCACGCGGTGGCGATCATCGGGTCCACGCGCCCGGTCCCGGCTGCCTGACGAGGGCTCGCCGGTTGCGCTTCCGCCCCCACCGCCACCCTCACTACGGCGTGAACCGCGACGCCCGCCAGCTCCGCGCTTCCGGCCCCGCCGGACCGCGGCCACCCTCACCACGGCCTGAACCGCGACACCCGCCAACTCCGCCTTCGCCCCCGCCGCACCACCGCCACCCCCACTACGGCGTGAACCGCGACGCCCGCCAGTTGCGCCTCCGGCCCCGCCGGACCGCGGCCACCGTCACCCCGGCCGCCGCCGCCAACGCCACTCCCGCCAGCGCGATCGTCCCCGCCGGCACGTCCGCTCGGTGGTCCACCGGCGCCGCCGCCGGGATCACCGCCGGCTGCGCGGCCGCCGGCGCCACCGAGCCCGGGCCCGCGACGTCCGCCGGCAGCGTCGAAGACACCGCCGCGTACGCGTCCAGCACTCCCCAGCCCAGCCGCGGGTCGTGGCCGCCCCTCGCCGGGCGGTGGGCCGTCAGCTCCAGCCGCGTCACGACCTGGTCGCCGGTCAGGTCCGGGTGGTACGCCCGGACCAGCGCCGCGACGCCGGCGACGTACGCCGCCGCCAGGCCCGGGTCGGTCACCGGCCAGCGGTGCGCGACCGCGCCGCCCGCCCCGGCCGACGTGCTGACCAGCTCCGCTCCCGGCGCGGCGACGCCGACGTAGTCCCCCGCCTCCGTCTGCACCGGGTCGCCCGCGGGGTTCACCGAGCCGACCGACAGCACGCCGGACGTCGCCGTCGGGTACGTCCGCGCGCCCTGCTGGGTCGCGGCCGCCGCCGAAACGACCACCGCGCCTTCCGACCGCGCTCGCGCGACGACTCCGGACAGCGCCGGGCTGTCGAACGCCGCGGGGACCGCCACCAGGATGACGCCCGCGTGCCGGTCCAGGGCCGTGTCGATCGCGCCGGCCAGCGCGCCCGGGTCGCCGCCGTCGCGGGAAGAGCCGTCGGTGTAGCGGATCGGCAGCAGGTGCGCGCCGGGCGCGACGCCGGCGAACGTCGTCGCTCCGTCCGGTTGCGCGGCGACGATCCCGGCCGCGATCGTGCCGCGGCCGTCGCAGTCCGTTCGCTCGGTGCCATTGCCGCCTTCGAGCTGCCCGGGCGCGAACTGGGTGTTCTGCCCGTCGACGCCGGTGCCGATGACGGCCACCAGCTGCCCTTCGCCCCGGGTCAACGGCCAGAGCCGCGCCGGGTCGACCAATCGCTGTCCCCACGGGACGTCGCCGGTGTAGGTGCCGGACGGGTTCGCGCACTGCGCCTCGGGCGCCGCGGCGGCGGCCACGGGCGATCCGAGCGTCAGCAGGCCCGCGACCGCCACAACCGCCGGTATCCGCACCCGATCCCCCCGCAACGAAAGACGGTGGCGGAAAAGGACTTCCGCCACCGCCAGTTTACCCGGGAAAGGCCCGTCAGCGAAGGTCCATGCCCAGATCCAACGCGGGTGAGGAGTGGGTCAGCCCGCCCACCGACAGATAGTCCACACCGGACTCCGCGTAGGCCCTACCACGGTCGAGGGTGAGGCCACCAGAGGATTCCAGCCGCGTCTTCGGCGAAACCTCGTCGCGGCGCGCCACCGCCTGCCGGCACTCGTCGGGGGTGAAGTTGTCCAGCAGCACCTCGTCCGCCCCGGCGGCCAGCGCCTCCTCCAGCTGGGCAAGGGTGTCGACCTCGACTTCGCACGCCAGTTCCGGCGCGTGCGCGCGGGCCGCTTCCAGCGCCGCGGTCACCGAGCCCGCGGCGACGACGTGGTTGTCCTTGATCAGCACCGCGTCGCCCAGCCCGAGCCGGTGGTTGACCCCGCCGCCGCACCGGACGGCGTACTTCTGCAGCAGCCGCAGCCCCGGCAACGTCTTGCGGGAGTCGCGGATCGCGCAGCCGGTACCGTCCACTTCGGACACCCAGGCGGCGGTCGCGGTGGCGACGCCGGACAGGTGGCACAGCAGGTTCAGCGCCGTCCGCTCGGCGGTCAGCAGCCCGCGCACCGGGCCGCGCAGCACCAGCGCGGGCTCGCCCGCGACCAGCCGCTCGCCGTCTTCGCGCCCGGCCAGCACTTCGTAGCCGTCGCCGAGCACCGTGTCGAACACGGCCAGCGCCACCGGCAGCCCGGCGATGACACCGTCGACGCGCGGGGTCAGCTCGGCCACCGCGGTCGCGTCGGCGGGAACCGTGGACTCCGTGGTCGCGTCGGGCCCGTACCGCAGGTCTTCGCCGAGCGCGGTGGTGACCACCCGCTTGACGTCTTCCCCGTCGAGGCCCGACGCGGCGATGAGGCGCAGGGCCGGTTCGGAGATCGGGAACGTCATGCCACGCCCTCCAAGGGGATCGGGTCGGCCAGCACGGGCTGGCCGGACGGGCTGAGCCGGATGAGCTGGCTGCGCCGCCAGCCCTCGTCCAGTGCCGGGAAGTCGGTCCGCACGTGGCAGCCGCGCGACTCGGTGCGCCGGACGGCCGCGGCGAGCAACGCCTGCGCCACCACGGTGAGCGCCGCGTCCTCCACCGCCGCGTGCGTCCACAAGGGACTGTCCTGGGCGGACAGGTCGAGGACCGAGCCCGCCGCGGCGAGCCCGTCGGCGTCGCGGCCGATCGCCGCGTACCGGCTCATCACGCGCTGCAGCGCGTCCCGCTCGGCGGCCGGCGCGGTGGTCCACGACGGCAGCCGGCCCCGCGCCGGATCGGCCAGCAGCCCGGCCGCGAGGTCCGCCGCGACGGCCTCCGCGACGCGCTGCCCGACGACCAGGCCTTCGAGCAAGCTGTTGGACGCCAGCCGGTTCGCGCCGTGCAGCCCGGTCCGCGCGACCTCGCCCGCGGCGTAGAGCCCGGGCACCGACGAACGCCCGTCCGCGCTGGTCACCACGCCGCCGCACGAGAAGTGCGCCGCCGGCACCACCGGGATCGGGTCCGACGCCGGGTCGAGACCCAGTGCCGCGCACGCCGCGGACACCGTCGGGAACCGCGCCGCGAACCCCGGAACGCCGGTCGCGTCGAGGAAGACGTGGTCGTCGACGCCGCCCGGCGCGGTCGCCATCCGGCGGGTGATCGCCGCCGAGACGACGTCGCGGGGAGCCAGGTCGCCGAGCGGGTGCACGCCCGCCATGACCGGCGCGCCGGCGGCGTCGACCAGCGTCGCGCCCTCGCCGCGCACGGCTTCGGTGACCAACGGGCAGCGTCCCCGCGCGCCCGGGGTGTACAGGACGGTCGGGTGGAACTGGACGAACTCGATGTCCGCCACGGCGGCCCCGGCCCGCAGCGCGAGCGCGATGCCGTCGCCGGTGGCCATCTCCGGGTTCGACGTCGCCTGGTAGAGCTGCCCGATCCCGCCGCTGGCCAGCAGCACGGCCGATGCCCGGACGATGCCCGGTACGCCGTGGTGGTCGAGCACGGTGATGCCCGCGACGCGGCCGCCGGGGGTGCGCAGCGCGTCGACGGCGATGTGGTGCTCCAGCACCGGTACCCGCGCCTGCCCGGCCTGCGCGACCAGGGCGCGTTCGACCTCGGCGCCGGTCGCGTCGCCGCCGGCGTGGATGACGCGGAACGCGCTGTGCCCGCCCTCGCGGGCCCGGGCGAGCAGGCCGTCGCCCGCCGCGTCGAACTTCGCGCCGTCCGCCCGGAGCCGGGCGACCGCGGCCGGGCCGCCGTCGAGAATCGACCGGGCGGCCGCCTCGTCGACCAGCCCGGCACCCGCGGTGAACGTGTCCTGCGCGTGCTTCGCGACCGAGTCGTCGAGGTCGTGCTGGTCCTCCAGGACGACGGCGACGCCGCCCTGGGCCCAGCGCGTGTTGCCGTCCTCGACCGCCGCCTTGGTGACCACCAGCACGTGCAGCCCGAGGGCCTGCGCCCGCAGCGCCGCCGTCAGCCCGGCGACCCCGCTGCCGACGACGACCAGGTCCGCGCGAGCCTCCCAAACCGGAGTTTTCGCCTGTGGGTCATTAACCGGCGTGCTCATTCGCCGCCGCCGGGCTGCCCGATCTCGATCATCCGCTGCACCGAAGCGCGGGCGCGGGCGGCGGTCTCGACGTCGACGTGGACCTCGTCGAGGCCGTCGCGCAGGCACCGCAGCAGCGCCGCCGGCGTGATCATCTTCATGTACCGGCAGGACGCGCGGTCGTTCACGGCGCGGAAGTCGATGTCCGGCGCGGCCTTGCGGAGCTGGTGGATCATGCCGATCTCGGTGGCCACCAGCACCGACTTCGCGCGGGTGTCGCGGGCCTCGTGGACCATGTCGCCGGTCGAGAGGATCTTGACCCGGTCCGGCGCCACGGCGCCCTCGCCCGCCAGGTAGAGCGCCGAGGTCGCGCAGCCGCACTCGGGGTGGATGAACAGGTCGGCGTCCGGGTTCTCGGCCGCGCGCGCGGCCAGCTCGGCGCCGTTGATGCCGGCGTGGACGTGGCACTCCCCGGCCCAGACGTGCATGTTCTCCCGGCCGGTCACGCGCTTGACGTGCGCGCCGAGGAACTGGTCCGGCAGGAAGAGAACCTCCTGGTCGGCGGGGATGGAGGCGACGACGTCGACCGCGTTCGAGGACGTGCAGCAGATGTCGGTCTCGGCCTTCACCTCGGCCGTGGTGTTGACGTAGGAGACGACCACCGCGCCCGGGTGCTCGGCCTTCCAGGCGCGCAGCTCGGCACCGGAAATGGAGTCGGCGAGCGAGCAGCCGGCCCGCGCGTCCGGGATCAGGACGGTCTTCTCCGGGGAGAGGATCTTCGCAGTCTCGGCCATGAAGTGCACGCCGCAGAAGACGATGGTGGACGCGTCGCTGCTCGCCGCGATGCGGCTGAGGGCGAGCGAGTCGCCGGTGTGGTCGGCGATGTCCTGGATCTCCGGCACCTGGTAGTTGTGCGCGAGCAGGACCGCGTCGCGCTGGTTCGCCAGGCGCCGCACCTCCTCGGCCCAGGCCGCGTTCGCCTCCACCCCGCCGTAGGGGGTGAGGTCTTGATCGAGCGTCGAAGTCATGCTGGCCCTCCTGGACCCGTATCCGGTTTTCGCCTTACAATCGAAAACCGTGCGAAGTCATCTTAACACCCAGGCCCCCCTCGCCCACGAGGTTTTGGGAGCGGTCCTCCAAGTGCGCTCGGACACACTGCGGGTCCTGCTCTGGCGCCGCGCGCTGGACCCGCACCTCGGCCGCTGGTCGCTGCCGGGCGGGCGGCTGCGCCCCGACGAGGACGTCGAGACGTCGGTCCGGCGGCAGCTCATGGAGAAGGTCGACGTCCGGCAGCTGAAGCACGTCGAGCAGCTCGCGGTGTTCAGCGACCCGCACCGGGTGCCGGGCCCGCGCGTGGTGGCGACGGCGTTCCTGGCGCTGGTCCCCTCCGACGTCGACCCGGAGGTGCCGGAGGACACCGAGTGGCACGACGTCGCGAAGCTGCCGCGCACGGCGTTCGACCACGAGGCGATCGTGCTGCGCGCCCGCGACCGGCTGCGCTCGAAGCTCTCCTACACCAACCTCGGGTTCGCGCTGGCGCCCGACCAGTTCACGATTTCGGCGTTGCGCGGGCTGTATTCGGCGGCGCTGGGCTACCGCGTCTCGGCGACCAACCTGCAGCGCGTGCTCTCCCGGCGCGGGCTGCTGGTTCCCACTGGTCACACGGCCCCTCCGGGCCGCGCGGGCGGGCGTCCGGCGGCCCTGTTCTCCTTCGCCGGCAAGGGCATGCAGATCACCGATCCGTTCGCGGTGTTCAAGCCGCCGAACCGGTGACCATCCTGCGGCGGCGGCGTTCTCCCCTTACCGTGGACGCGTGACGGAGCCGGAATCGGAAAGCGACGCGACGACGACCTTGCTGCCGTTGTTCCCGTTGCAGACCGTTCTGCTCCCGGGGACCAAGCTGCCGCTGCACATCTTCGAGCCGCGGTACCGCCAGCTGACGGCGGACCTGGTCAGCGGCACCGTGCCCGGGCGCGAGTTCGGCGTGGTGGCGCTGCGCTCGTCGCTGACCCGCGAGGTGCGTGGTCTGGACCAGCTGTACGAGATCGGCTGCAGCACGGTGCTGCGCGAGGCGAAACGCCTGCCGGACGGCCGGTTCGACGTCGTCACGCAGGCGCAGCGCCGGTTCCGCCTGACGGACCTCGACTGCACGTCGGCGCCGTACCTGATCGCGACGGTCGAGTGGGTCGACGACGACCCGGTGGCCCCGTCCGGCGACATGGCCGAACGCCTGGCGGTGGTCGCCCGGGCGGCGCACCAGCGCTACTGCGAAACGGCGTGGCGCAGCGACGACTGGCACGCCCCGGAGGCGGGCACGGACCTGGCCGAGCTGGCCTACCGGCTGGCGGCCGACTGCCTGCTGCCGCTGGAAGACCGTCAGCGGCTGCTGGAGGAACGCCACCCGCTGCGCCGGCTGCGCATCGCGTGCCGCCTGCTGACGCGGGAGGCGGGGTTCCTGGACACCCTCGGCGCGGTGCCGCTGCCGCCGGGCGAGCTCACCGACCTCAGCCGCCCGGCCAGCCTGAACTGAGTCAGCTCGCGGACCCGGTGCCGAACTTGTTCCACACCTTGCCCGCGGTGCCGGCCACCGCCTCACCGACGTCGCTGAACACCTTCGTCAGCGGATCGGCCGAGGAGTTCCACGACTCCTTGTACGACTTCGCGGCCGACCTGAGGTCGTCCTTCCAGTCCGCCGTCGGCGAGTCGTCGTCGCGGCGCGGGTAGTCGCCGGCCAGGATCGCGCGGTACTCCTCCGACGCCGCCCACTTCTGCAGCTGGGCCGCGCGGACCACCGCGAACGGGTGCGACTCCGTCTCGACGAACTTGAGCTTGAGGAAGCTGTCGCGGACGTCCTCGACCGACTCGTATTCGGCCGCCTGCTGCAGGAACGACGGGATGTCGATGCGGGCCGGGTCGATGCCGCCGGCGACCTGGATCTGGGCGCGCAGCGCCGCCGTCGGGTCCTGGCCGCAGAGCAGCCCGGCGCGGTCGCAGGAGAGCTCGGCCTTGCGGAACTACTCGCGCAGCGCCGCGATGATCGCCCGGATGCCGAGCGCGCTCACCGGCGTCCAGGACAGCGACATCTGCAGCGCGATCAGGCGCACCATCATCGTGCGGTAGACGGCGTGCCCGGAGAGCACGTGCCCCATCTCGTGCCCGAGCACGAACCGCAGCGACTCGTGGCTCATCAGCTCGACGAGCCCGGTGCTGACCCGGATGAACGGCTCGTCCATGCCGACCGTCTCCGCGACGATCCTCGGGTCCTGGTAGACGAACACGTTCGGCACCGGCAGGTCGAGCGTCTCGGCGCACTCGTGGCGCAGGCGGTCGAGCTCCGGGTACTGCTTCGGCCCCACGCGGATCGACGAGGCCAGCGCCATCAGCCGCTCGCCGCGCTCGCTGTAGAAACCGGAGATGGCCTTGACGACCTGCGCGAACCCGGGCACGGTGCGCAACGTGGCGAGCGCGCCGCGGTCCACGGGGTGCTCGTAGGCGCGCGGGCTGATGCCCGGGAAGCGGACGGCGTGCCGGCGCGAAACTTCGATGTCTTCGGTCACTGCTGGATCCCCCTGTGGTCGAGGGGGCACAGCTTAGGACAAGATCATCAGCCGAGGCGGCGGCCCAGATCGTCGCGGCCGTTCCAGGTGGCCAGCAGGCTGTAGGCGATGGTCACCCCGAGCGGGCCCGTGAGCAGCACCCACCACGACTCCAGGCGCGGCGCGAGTTCGATCACCGAGCCGAGGGCCGGGGCGGTGGCGATGGCGTAGTGGCTGTTCGCCCAGCCGACGCCGAGCAGAAAGGCCAGCGCGCTCGCGAGGGCGACCCCGAGCACGGCAGCGACAAGGACGACCGGCCCGCGGCGTTCCCGCAGCAGCCAGGTCACGATGCCGACGACGATCCCCAGCCCGAGCGTCATCAGGCCGAAGACGGCGAGGTCGTCGAAGCGGTGCCAGCTCTCCAGCTCGAGGGCGCCCTGGGTGCCGTCGGCGGAGATGATGCGGACGCGCTCGGGCGGCGCGAGGCGGGACCAGGCGAAGGCGAGCGGGAAGCTCAGCAGGCTGAGGGTGCCGAGCACGCTCACGGCGGGCAGCAGGTCGGCCTTGACGACGACCCGCGGCCGCCGTTCCCGGACCAGCACGGGCACCGACCACGGACCGGCCACGGCCGACGGCCGGTGCGCGGGCCCCGACGACTCACTCACCCGGACTCCCTCCTGCTGCGTGCGACTGAGGGTAACCGGTCGGTGCGTGACCGCGGTGAGCCGCCGGGTCGTGTCGCCGCCGGCTAACCGCTCGCGGTCTCGCCGTGGCGGCTGCAGCGGGCCGTCCAGCCCAGCGGGCTCACCTGGACCACCAGCCGCCGGGCGCAGAACGTGCAGTAGCGCGGCGGTTCGAGCGCCGTCCGGGGGTTGTGGCACGCCGGGTGGTCCGCCCCACCCGGCGACTCCTGTCCACAGTGGACACAAAACGCGGGTGCGTCAGAGGCTGTCACTGAGCGCCTTGATGGGCATCTTGAGCTCGTCCAGCATCTCCAGGTCCGCCGAAGCCGGCCGGCCCAGGTTGGTCAGGTAGTTGCCGACGATGATCGCGTTGATGCCGCCGAGCATGCCCTGCTCCGCGCCGAGGTCGCCGAGCGTGAGCTCGCGCCCGCCCGCGAAGCGCAGCATCGTGCGCGGCATCGCGAGCCGGAACGCCGCGACCGTCCGCAGCGCGTCCTTGCCCTCGACGATTTCGTAGTTCTCGTACGGCGTTCCCGGCTGCGGGATGAGGAAGTTCATCGGCACCTCGTGCGGGCTCAGCTCGGCCAGCTGCACCGCGAACTCCGCGCGCTGCTCGACCGTCTCCCCCATGCCGATGATGCCGCCGCAGCAGACCTCCATGCCGGCCTCGGCGACCATGCGCAGCGTGTCCCAGCGCTCTTCCCAGGTGTGCGTGGTGACCACCGACGGGAAGTGCGAACGCGCCGTCTCGAGGTTGTGGTTGTAGCGGTGCACGCCCATCTCGACGAGCTCGTCGACCTGCTCCTGCGTGAGCATGCCGAGGGAGCAGGCGATCTGGATGTCGTTGCCGTCCTCGCGGATGGCTTTCACGCCCTCGCGGACCTGGGAGAGCAGCCGCTTGTCCGGGCCGCGGACGGCGGCGACGATGCAGAACTCCGTCGCGCCGGTCTCGGCGGTCTGCCGGGCGGCCTTGACCAGGTTGGGGATGTCGAGCCACGCCGAGCGCACCGGCGTCGGGAAGCGGCCGGACTGCGAGCAGAAGTGGCAGTCCTCCGGGCAGCCGCCGGTCTTGAGGCTGATGATGCCCTCGACCTCGACCTCGGGTCCGCACCAGCGCATCCGGACGTCGTGCGCGAGCGCGAGCAGGTCGGGCAGCCGGTCGTCGGGCAGCCGGAGCACCTCGAGGACCTCGGCTTCGCCCAGGCCGACGCCGTTTTCGAGGACGTGCTCGCGCGCGTAGGCGAGCAGGTCGGTGTCCGGGACTGCGGTCACGGCGGCTCCTTGGTCGTGGTGGAAACGTCCCTCATCGTGCACGAAGGCACGCCGGGGCGACAGCGACGCAGGTCACTTCCCGGCGGAAGCGCACCCGGCGAACAGCTCGGGGTCGAACTCGCCGCCGAACCACGGCGAGAGCCCGGCCCGCGCGGCGGACAGGAACTCCTCGGACGAGGCGTCCCCGAGCCCGGCGGGCAGCGCGCCGAGCAGCGGCGCCCCGGCGGCGACCGGCAGGTCTTCGAGGTTCGACAGCGCGGCGAGGTCCGGTTCGGCGGGCCACGAGCCGATGATGACCCCGGCGACGGTCAGGCCCCGCTTGGTGGCGACCTCGGCGGTGAGCGCGGTGGCGTTGAGCGTGCCGAGCCCCGCCTCCGCGACGATGATCACGAGCGACCCGAGCGACCAGGCGACGTCGGCGAGGCTGGAGCCGGCCTTGTCGAAGCGCACCAGCAGGCCACCGGCGCCTTCGATGAGGGTGAGGTCGTGCCCGGTGTCGAGGTCGGACGCGGCCCGCGCGATCTCCCCGGGATCGAGCGAGGGAAGGCCACTGCGCCGCGCGGCGGCCTCGGGCGACAGCGGATCGGGGTAGCGCCGCAGTTCCCGGGTGGTGACGTCGCGGCCGGCCAGCCGCCGGACATCGGCGAGATCCCCGGGCTCATCGGGCCCGACCCCGGTCTGCGCGGGTTTCAGGACGGCGACGCGCTGCCCCCCGGCCACCGCCAGGGCGGCGATGGCCGCCGTGGTGATCGTCTTGCCGACCCCGGTCCCGGTCCCCGTCATCACCAGCATGGTCACAGGCCATCAACTTAGTGACCCGCGGCGGGAGCGCGCATCGCGGGCACCGAAAGCCCAGGTCGGGCGCCCGGGTGGCGCCGCTCCGGCCGGCGTGGGCCGGACCCGCCCGGGCCCGGCCCACCCCACCTCAAGACCCCGGCACCACCGCCGCCGCGCCCGCGGGACGGAACGTCCGCTCCGCCGCGTCGAACAAGTACACCTGCGCCGTCCCGACCGCGAAGTACATCCCGGTCAGCTGGACCTTCCCCGCGGACTCGGCAGCCGCCACGGCCGGGTACTCCCGCAGGTGCTCCAGCTGCTGCAGCACGTTGTGCAACGCCAGCCGGTCCCCCTCGCGATCCGGGAGCCCGCCGTCCAAAGTGGCCGATCCGGTCCGGTGCGCGCTCGGTTCCGCGTGCCGCAGCCACACCGACAACGGCCCCGCCGGCGGCCCTTCGGCCAGCGCCGCCATCGCGCCGCAGCCGGAATGGCCGCACACCACGATCTCCTCCACCCCGAGCACCCCGACCGCGTACTCGATCGACGCGTTCATCGACGGGTCCGCCTGGCCGGGCGGCACCAGGTTGCCGATGTTGCGGATGGTGAACAGGTCGCCCGGGCCGCTGGTGGTGATCAGGTTCGGCACGATCCGGGAGTCGCCGCAGGTGATGAACAGCGTGCGGGGGCGCTGGCCGTCGGCGAGGCCGGACAGCGTGTCGCGCAGCAGCGGGGCCGCCCGGCGGTGGAACTCCGTCGCGCCGCGGCGGGTCTGCTGGGCCGGGATGCCTTCCACCGCCTGCCATTCCGACCACGGCGCGAGCCAGCGCGGCACGGCCCGGCTCGCGGCCAGCCGGGACCGCGTCGGCCGCCCGGCCTTGCCTTCGCCGAACCACGGGTGGCCGACCTCGTCGACGTCGACCGTGCCGCCCGCGCGCTCGTGCGCCTGCTGCCAGGTGTGCAGGCTCTCGAACGCGGCGTGGTCGAGGTAGTCGACCACCAGCTCCAGCCGCACCGGCACCCCGGCCGGGATGCCGCCGAGGATCTTCGACAGCCGCGGCACCGACAGGAACGTCAGGACGCCTTCGACGACCACGCGCCAGGCGTCCCCCTCGTGTTCGACGTGGATCCCCGACCACAACGTGCGGCGCAGCATCAGCACCAGCGCCAGCCCGATGCCGGCGAGCACGCCGGTCAGCAGGTCGAACACGACGACGCCGCCGAGGGTGAGCAGGTAGACGGGCAGGTCGCCGTGGGCGAGGACGGTCTTCATGTGCCCGGGGTTGACCAGCTTCGCGCCGACGTGCACCAGCAGCCCGGCCAGCGCCGCCAGCGGGATGCTCTGGATCAGCCCGGCGAGCAGGACGACGAACAGCAGCACCCAGACGCCGTGCAGCACCGCCGACGCCCGGGTCTTCGCGCCGGCCGCCACGTTGGTGGAGCTGCGGACGATGACGCCGGTGACCGGCAGGCCGCCCAGCGCGCCGGAGACCATGTTGGCCGCGCCCTGGCCGACGAGCTCGCGGTCGAGGTGGGCGCGCGGGCCCGTGTGCATGCGGTCGACCGCGACCGCCGAGAGCGGGCTCTCCACGCTGGCGATCAGCGCGATGGTGACGACGGCGAGCGCGAACCCGCCCCAGCCGCCGTCCGGCAGCTGCGGGACGAGGTGGATGTTCAGCAGGTCACCGGGCAGTTCGACGCGGGGCAGCGTCATCCCGGTGACGACGGACAGGACGGTGGCGACGGCGATCGCGGCCAGCGGGCCGGGGACGCGTTGCACGGCCTTCGGCAGCCGCGGCCAGACGAGCAGGATCGCGATGGTGAGCAGGCCGATCAGGGCGGCCGAGTCGTGGTGGGCGACGATCTGACCGGGCAGCTCGGCGATGTTCTCGAGCGCCGAGCTCTGGGCCTTGCCGCCGAGGATGACGTGCAGCTGGCCGAGCACGATCGTGACGCCGATGCCGGCCAGCATGCCGTGCACGATGGCCGGCGAGATGGCCAGCGCGGCGCGGGCGATGCGGCTCAGGCCCAGCAGGATCTGCAGCGCCCCGGCGAGAACGGTGATCGCGCAGGTGACGACCCAGCCGAACGTCTGGATGGTTTCGGCCATGACGACGGTCAGGCCGGCGGCGGGCCCGCTCACCTGGAGCGCGGAGCCGCCGAGCGCGCCGGCGACGATGCCGCCGACGACGGCGGCGACGAGCCCGGCGGCGACCGGCGCGCCCGAAGCGAGGGCGATGCCGAGGGACAGGGGGACAGCAACAAGGAAGACGACCAGTGAGGCCGGCAGGTCGTGGCGGAGCACGGCGAGGGGTCTCATGATCACCATGCAACCGGAAATCGTGTGAAATGTCCGCTATGCACCACTCGATCGGGTGAACAATTGGCCGCGTTTAGCCTCAATGTCACAAATCGGGCAAAGCGTTAACCCGCTCGTCACGAACGACTCGTCCAGACCACCGGACGACCTGGACGAGTCGTTCAGACCTCAGTGCTCCAAGGCACCCGCCGGGACGAACCCGCGCGCCGCGTCGTCCAAAAGGGACACCTGCGCGGCGCCGACGTCGAAGTACATCCCGGTGAGCCGGAGCGCGCCCCGGGCCAGCGCCGCGGCGACCACGGGATAACCGCGCAGGGTTTCCAGCTGCTGCACCACGTTCTGCAGCGCGAGCTGGTCGGCCTCCGCCGCCGGCCGGTCGCCGCCGAGCAGCAACGGCGCTTCGCGCGAACGCCGCCGCAGCGTCGCCTCGCCGTGGCGCAGCCAGCTGCCGAGCTGCACCAGGCCGTCCGGCGCCTGGCCGAGCAGCGCCTTCATCGCGCCGCACCCGGAATGCCCGCACACCACGATCTCGGCGACCCCGAGCACGCCCACGGCGTACTCGATCGCCGCGCCGACCGACGAGTCGTCGCCGTCCGCCGGTGGCACGAGGTTGCCGATGTTCCGCACGGTGAACAGGTCACCCGGCCCGCTGGTGGTGATGAGGTTCGGCACGATCCGCGCGTCGCCGCAGGTGATGAACAGCGTGTGCGGCTGCTGGCCGTGCGCCAGCCCGTCCCACGTCTCGCGCAGCAGCGGCGCCGTCCGGCGCTGGAACTCCGAAGCGCCGCGGCACAGCAACGAACTGGCCGTGCGCTGGGCGGGCAGCACGACGTGCTCGGCCTGCCACTGCGACCACGGCGCGAGCCAGCGCGGGACGACTCGCGCGGCGACGCTGCGGTGCACGGTCGGCGCGCCCGACGTACCGCGTTCGAACCACGGGTGCCCGATCTCGTCGACCGTCACCGGCCCGGCGTGCGCCTGCTGCCAGCCGCGCAGGCAGTCGAACGCGGCGTGGTCGAGGTAGTCGACGAGCAGCTCCAGGGTGACTTCGGCGTGCGGCGGCACTTCGGCGAGCACCCGGGTCAGCCGTGGCACGGACAGGAACGTCAGCGCGCCTTCGATGACGACGCGATGGCGGTCGCCGTCCTTCTCGACGTGAATGCCCGAGAAGATCATCCGCCGCAGCATCAGCGCGAGCGCCAGCAGGATCCCCGCCGCGACGCCGGTGAGCAGGTTGACCGCGACCGCGCCGGCCAGCGTCACGGCGTACACCGGCAGGTCGCCGTGGCGCCGGACCTCCTTGAGCCCGTTGAGGTTCACCAGCTTCGTCCCCACGTACACCAGCAGCGCGGCGAGCGCCGCGAGCGGGATCAGCCGCAGGACGCCGGTGAGCAGCAGGCAGGCGGCGAGGATCCAGCAGCAGTGCAGGATCGCCGACGCGCGGGTGCGCGCCCCGGCCTCGTAGTTGGTCATGCTGCGCACGATGACGCCGGTGACCGGGAACCCGCCGAGCGCGCCGGCGGCGACGTTCGCCGCGCCCTGCCCGACGAGCTCGCGGTCGAGGTCGGTGCGCGGACCGCCGCGCAGCTTGTCCACCGACACCGCGGACAGGAGGCTCTCCAGGCCGGCGATCAGCGCGATGGTGACGGCGGCGACGGCGAAGCTCCCCCAGCCGCCGTCCGGCAGCCGCGGCACGACGTTCAGCGCGGGCAGCCCGGCCGGGAGGTCGACGCGCGGCAGGGACATGCCGGTCAGGACGGACAGCCCGGTGGCCAGCGCGACCGCCGCCAGCGGCGCGGGCACCCGGCGGACGGCCTTGGGCAGCCGCGGCCAGGCCAGCAGCACCGCCAGCGTCACGACGCCGATCAGCACGGCCTGGTCGTGGTGCGCGGCGATCTGCCCCGGCAGCGCCAGGACGTTGGCCAGCGCGGACCCCTGCGCCGTGCCGCCGAGGACGACGTGCAGCTGGCCGAGCACGAGCGTGACGCCGATGCCGGCGAGCAGCCCGTGCACGATGGCCGGCGACACGGCGAGCGCGGCGCGGGCCAGGCGCGTGAGGCCGAAGAGGATCTGGAGCAGGCCCGCGGCGACGGTGATCGCGCAGGTGACGGGCCAGCCGTGGGTGGCGATCGTGTCGGCCAGCACCACGGTGAGGGCGGCGGACGGGCCGCTGACCTGCAGCGGCGATCCGCCGAAGAGGCTCGCGACCAGCCCGCCGACGACGGCGGAGATCAGGCCCGAGAGCAGCGGCGCCCCGGCGGCGAAGGCCACGCCGAGGGACAGGGGGACGGCGACGAGGAAGACGACTATCGACGCGAGGAAATCGTGCTTGAGGTTCTCGAAGGGACGGGAGTTCTTCGGGGGTCCGGTGTCGTGCTCACCGCGAACGATCTCGATCATGGGGGCAGGATCGCCGAAACCGCGCGAAAAGTCCGCTACGCAAGGATTTCTCGCGTTTGCCCCGGTACGGATCGGTTCGGTTCGGCGGACCTTTCAGGCGAAAACCACCGCGGCAACCTCCGCCGATCGCGTGGTGTGGATCGTGCTCCGGCACTCAGCGCGACGGTGAGGGACCTTCGGGTCTGGCTGTGCCCGTGGTCACACCCGATGTGCTGAATTCACGCCTTTTCCGCGACCGCGAGCATCGCGCGGGTGATCACGGCGAGGTCGTCGTCAGTCGAAACGTACGGCGGCATCGCGTAGACGAGGTCCCGGAACGGCCGCAGCCAGGCCCCGTGCCCGGTCACGACCTCGGTGGCCACGGCCAGGTCGACGGGGTGGTCGAGCTGCAGGACGCCGATTCCGCCGAGCACCCGGACGTCCACTACCGAGCCGAGGTCGCGCGCCGGCGCGAGGCCGTCGAGCAGGCCCTTCTCGAGCCGGGTGACGTCGTCGCGCCACGCGCCGCCGGCGAGCAGGCCGAGCGAGGCGTTCGCGACCGCGGAAGCCAGGGGGTTGCCCATGAAGGTGGGCCCGTGCGCCAGGACCGGCAGCGCGCCGCGGGAAATGCCGGCCGCGACCTCCGGCGTGCACAGCGTCGCCGCCATGCTCAGGTAGCCGCCGGTCAGCGCCTTGCCGACGCAGAGCACGTCCGGCGTCACGCCGGCGTGCTCGGCGGCGAAGAGCGCGCCGGTGCGGCCGAAGCCGGTCGCGATCTCGTCGAAGATCAGCAGGACGTCGTGCGCCTCGGTCAGCTCCCGCAGCGCGCGCAGGTAGGCCGGGCTGTGGAAGCGCATGCCGCCCGCGCCCTGCACGACCGGTTCGACGATCACCGCGGCCAGTTCCCCGGCGTGCGCGCCGATCGCGTCGGCCAGGGTGTCCACATAGGACTCCTCCGGCGGCGCGTCGAACCCGGACGGCGGGGCGGGCACGAAGACCTGCTCGGGCAGCACGCCACGCCACAACGAGTGCATGCCGCCGTCGGGGTCGCAGACGCTCATCGGCGTGAAGGTGTCGCCGTGGTAGCCGCCGCGCCAGGTCAGCAGCTTGCGTTTTTCGGGCAGCCCGCGCGAACGCTGGTACTGCAGGCACATCTTCGCGGCGACCTCGACCGACACCGAGCCGGAGTCGCAGAGGAAGACGTGCTCGAGCCCCTCGGGCGTGAGGTCGACGAGGGTCTTGGCGAGGGTGATCGCGGGCTCGTGCGTCAGGCCGCCGAACATGACGTGGCTCATCCGGCCGGCCTGCTCGGCGAGGGCGGCGTCGAGCACCGGGTGGCGGTAGCCGTGGATGGCCGACCACCACGACGACATCCCGTCGACGAGCTCCCGGCCGTCGGCGAGCTTCAGCCGCACGCCGCTCGCCTCGGAGACCAGCAGCGAGGGCACCTTCGCCGGCATCGGCGCGTACGGGTGCCAGACGTGCTGGGCGTCGAGGGCGAGCAGGCCGGCGGGATCCATGAACCGACCCTACGACGTCACCTCAGTCGGACGGGCAGTGCCTCCAAGCCGTGCACCAGGGAGCTGGGCCGGTAGACCAGCTCGTCCGGCTTCGCGTCCAGCGCGAGGCCCGGGAACCGCGCCAGCAGGCCGGCCAGGGCGATCTCGGCCTCCAGCCGGGCCAGCGGCGCGCCGACGCAGTAGTGGATCCCGTGGCCGAACGCGAGGTGCCCGCCCGCGGCGCGCGTGACGTCGAGGCGGTCCGGCTCCGGGAACCGTTCGCCGTCGCGGTTCGCGCCCAGCAGCGAGATCAGCACGAACTCGCCCTCCGGGATGGTCACCTCGCCCGCTTCGACCGGCTCGGCGGTGAACCGCAGCGTCGCCAGGTGGATCGGGCCGTCGAACCGGAGGAACTCCTCGACCGCGCCCGGCATCAGCGACGGGTCGGCGCGCAGCAGGGCGAGCTGCTCCGGCTCCCGCAGCAGCGCCAGGACGCTGTTGGCGATCAGGTTGACCGTGGTCTCGTGCCCGGCGACCAGCAGCAGGAACGCCATCGAGATGAGCTCGTCGCCGGACAGCGAGTCGCCGTCGTCGCTCGCGTGCACCAGGTCCGACAGCAGGTCCTCGGCCGGCTCCGCGCGCTTCTGCTCGACCAGGCCGGTGAGGTAGGTGAGCATGCTCTGCGCCGCGTGCTGCGCGTCTTCCGGCGCCGACGCGCTCAGCAGGGTCTTCGACCAGGCGGAGAACTCATTGCGGTCCTCCGGGGCGACGCCCAGCAGCTCGCAGATCACCGTGATCGGCAGCGGCGCGGCGAACGACGGCAGCAGGTCGGCCCGCTCCTGCCCGGCCAGCGCGTCGAGCAGCTCGGCGGTGATCTCCTCGATCCGCGGCCGCAGCCGGGCGACCGTGCGGCCGGTGAACGCCTTGTTCACCAGCTTGCGCAGCCGCGAGTGGTCCGGCGGGTCGGTGTTGAGCATGTGCCGCCCGAGCGCCTCGCCGAAGCCGCCCTGGTTGGTCGCCCCGGCCGGGAGCTTCGCTTCGAACAGCTCGTACGCGCGCCGGTTGTCCTTGTGCAGCCGCGAATCCGCCAGCAGGGCCCGCGCCTGCGCGAAGTCCGTGACTATGTAGCAGTCCAGGCCGCGCGGCATCCGCGCGCGCCGCACCGGCCCGCCCGCGCGGAGCAGCTCCGCGAACAGGTGTGCGTCCTGCGCGAAGTCCTCGGCCACTTCCACGGTCGTCATCCCGCCCCCATGAGTCCGCTCAGCGCTCGGCGAGTGCCGCCACGACGCGCTCGGTCACGTCCTGCCAGTATGCCCGCTGTTCTTCGCGTTCTTCAGCCCCCGAAAGCCATTCCTGGTGGAACCGCAACGTGGTCTTGGCGCCCGAACCGCTCAGCCGCACCTGCACCGTCGAGTCGTGGTCCCAGTCGCTCGGCCGCCAGGTCAGCCGCACCCGGTCGCCCTCGACGAAGCTGCGGATCTCCCCGACCGTGCCGTTCGCCGTCTCGTACTCCGCCCCCGGCTCCCGCGGCAGCTCCACACCCGGCCCCAGCCAGATCTCGACGCCGTCGCGGCTGACCAGGAAGTCCCACACCGTTCCGGCCGCGTACGGCAAGGTTCGCGAAACCCCGATGTTCCACCCCACATCGGCCGTCTTCCCCACTGAAGAAGTCATGACACCATCCTCCCACCGGGGTACGACAAAACCGGTCCCCGGTACGGGTGCAGGATCGTCACCCGTGCGCTACCGCCCCATTTCCCCCGCCGTCCTGGCCGAAGAGCTGACCGACCGCATCGACGCGCTCACCGGGCGGCGGCGGATCGCGGTCGCCGTCGACGGCGCGGCGGGTGCGACGGAAACCACAGAACTCGCCGACGCCCTGGTCGACCCGCTGCGCCTGCGCGGCCGCGCGGCCCTGCGCGTGTCCGCGCGCGACTTCCTGCGGCCGGCGTCCCTGCGCTTCGAGCACGGCCGCACCGACCCCGACGCCCGCTACACCGACTGGCTGGACGTGGGCGCGCTGCGCCGGGAAGTCCTCGACCCGCTCGGCGAGCACGGGTCGGGCGAGGTCCTGCCGTCGCTGTGGGACGCCGAGCGCGACCGCGCGACCCGCGCCGAGCGCGTGCCGGTGCCCGAGGGCGGGGTCGTGCTCGTGGACGGCGAACTGCTCCTGGGCGCCGGCCTGGCCTTCGACCTGGCCGTGCACCTGTGGCTCTCCCCCGCGGCCCTGCGCCGCCGCGTGCCGGACGCCTGGGCGGTGCCGGCCTACGAGCGCTACGAAGCGGAGGTGGACCCGAGCGCGCTGGCCGACGTCGTCGTGCGCGTCGACGACCCGCGGCACCCGGCGCTCTACACGCCTTAGCGCACGACGGCCACCGGGTCGCCGTCCAGCAGGCCGGCCAGCCGCCCGGCCATCGTGTCCCAGCGCCAGTTCTCCGCCACCCACGCCCGCCCGGCCTCGCCCATCCGCCGCGCCCGCACCGGGTCGGCCAGCAGGCTGGCCAGGGTCTCGGCGAGCTGCTCGGTGTCCCGGCCTTCGACGACGTGCCCGGTGACCTCGTCGAGCACAGCTTCGGGCGCGCCGCCGGAGTTGCCCGCGACCACCGGCAGGCCGGTCGCGGACGCCTCCAGGTAGACGATGCCCAGCCCTTCGACGTCGAGGCCCTTGCCGCGGGTGCGGGCCGGCATGGCGAAGACGTCCCCCGCGGCGTAGTGCGCCGGCAGCTCGGCCCACGGCACGGACCCGGTGAGCACGACGTCGCGTTCCAGGCCCAGCTCGGCGACCAGCCCGGCCAGCGCCGTGCGGTAGGGGCCGCCGCCGACGATCAGCAGCGCGGCGTCCGGGACCCGCTCGCGGATCTTCGGCAGCGCGCGGATCAGCTGGTCCTGCCCCTTGCGCGGGACGAGCCGCGACACGCACACGACGGTCGGGCGGTCGGAAAGGCCGTGCCGCGCCCGGATTTCCGCGCGGCCGCCCGCGTCCGGTTTGTACAGCTCGGTGTCCACTCCGGACGGCAGCAGCTCCAGCCCGGCCATCGGGCCGAACGCGGCCGCGAACCGGCCGCGGGTGTAGCGGCTGACGTAGGTGACGACGTCCACCGTGTCGCCGATGCGCCGCAAGGCCTGCCTGCTCCCGGGGAGCATGGACCAGCCGACTTCGTGGCCGTGCGTGGACGCCACGATCCGCCGCGCACCGGCCTGGCGCAGGGAGTGCCCCAGCAGCGCGAGCGGCGCGGCAGCGCCGAACCAGACGGCTTCGCAGTCCCTCGCGCGCATGATCTGCTTCGCGCGGCGAAGGACGTCCGGCGTGGGCAGCATCAGCGACGTCGGGTGCCGGACGACCTCGAACGGCGCCTCGGCGTCGAACTCCTCGTGCGACCCCGTCCGCGACTCCCACGACGGCGCGTAGACGACCAGGTCGTCCGCCGGCAGCCGGGTGGCGAGGGAGTTCAGGTAGTTCTGGATTCCCCCGGGCCGCGGCGGGAAGTCGTTGGTCACGAGCAGGGTCTTGAGCACGCCCCAGAGGTTAGCGGGGCCGTGCACGGCGAAGGGGCGGCACCGCGTGTGCGGTACCGCCCCTTCGTGGCGCTCGGGTCAGGACGTCGGGCGTCGGGCGCCCGAGTACTGGCTCTGCAGCGGCGAGATCTTCACCACGTCACCCGTGTCGGGCGCGTGGACCATCTTGCCGTCGCCGATGTACATGCCGACGTGCGAAACGGGCGAGTAGAAGAACACGAGGTCGCCCGGCTGCAGCTGGTCCCGCGGCACCGCGGCGCCGAAGGTGGACTGCTCACGGCTCGACCGCGGCAGGGTGAGGCCGGCCTGCTTGTAGGCCCACAGCATCAGGCCCGAGCAGTCGAACGAGTTCGGGCCGGTGTCGCCCCAGCCGTACGGCTTGCCGAGCTTGCTCAGCGCCGCGTCCAGCGCCGTCTGGGCGGCCGCGGTGGGGGCCTTCAGCCCGGTCGGCGAGCCGCCGGTGTCCTTCTGGGACGCCTTGTCGAGCGCGCTCAGGCTCTTGTTGGCCGCCTTGAGCTGCTCGATCTGGTCGTTCAGCGTCTTCTGCTTGGCCTTGATGTCGTCGGTCAGCTTGGCCGCGGCGTCACGGGCGTCCTGCGCGCGCTTCGCGGCGTCGGAGGCCTTGTTCGCGGCGTCGGTGGCCTGCTGGACGGCACCGGTGAGGTTGCCCATCGCGCCGTTCTTCTCGGTCGCGATGACCTCGAGGGCGGAGGAGCGGTCCAGGAAGTCCTGAGTGGACGTGCCGGCCAGCAGCGCGGACAGCTTGTTCAGCTGGACGCCGCTGGTGAACGACGCGCCGGCGAACTTGTCGACCTCGGTCTGGTACTTCTTCTGGTTCTCGGCCGCGACGGCGGCCTGGTCCTTCGCCGCATTGACGTCGCCGGTCGCCTTGTCGAGCTCGCCCTGCTTGGCCTTCAGGTCGTCCTGGGCCTTGAGCAGGTCTTCGTTGAGCTTTTCGGCCTGTGCCGCGAGGTCGCGGTACTGGGCGAGGGCGTCCGAGCCGGTGGGCGGGGCCTGGAGGACGGGGACGGGGGCGGCGGTGGCCGTCGGCTGGGCGATGGTGACGAGGGTGATCACCGAAGCCGCCGCGAGGGCACCTGAAACCACGCGCCTAACTGGATGCGACTGCACGGTCGCGCGGGTCTCCTTTGCGTCTCGGCCGCCGAGGGGACCGGGGCGCGAAGAGGTCGGGGGTTCCTCTTCGCCGCTGTCCCGCACCGGGCGCGAGCCGTCTTCTTCCGCAACAGCTGCGACCGCGGTGGTGGTTCCGGTTCCCAGCTTCCCGACAAAGCTGCGTCCGGCGGCGATCCCGCGTCGCCGCCCTTGTCGGACGGCCGGGGGCCACGAGATCTCGGACAGGTTACGAAAAGACCGCCTGCTCGTCCACCACCTCTCCGGCAAAAACTCTCCGTAGCGCCGCTAAACCCGATCGGACCTGCACGGGAAAAAACATGTGATGGGCGTAACACGCTGGGGTTTCCCGGACGGCCCTTTCGGTCACCGACCGTTCACCTGATCCGATCGACCACTCGGCGCGCCGACACGAAACGGGCGCGTCAGGCGGTCCGCCGGTCCTCGACGAGGCGCAGCCGAGGCACCATCCCGGCGTCGGCGAGCGCGTCCACGGCGCGGCGCTCGTCGGCGTCCCAGACGACCTCCGGCGGCGCGCCGAGCAGGACGCTCACGACGCAGTCGTGGCAGGAGATCCCGCGCACGACGCAGCGGTCGCAGTCGACCACGACGTTCTCGATGTCCGAAACCGAAATGTGTGAGACGTCCACTTCGGACAGCTCAGGGGTGTCGTGCACGGTGTCCTCCTCACGCCGGAACCGACTTGGGGAGCACGGTAGGCGCCACCACCGACAATTTCGGTGGGTCAGACCCGCGAGAGGCGGCTGACCAGCACCGCGGACGGTGTCGGGTGCGCCCCGCGGCCGCGCACGGAGTCCGCCACCGCCCGGTCGGACGTCGCCACCACCATCGGCCGGCCGGCGGGCTCGGCCGCCACGATGTTGCGGATCACGTCGTCGGCGAGCACCCCGCGGTCGGAGAACAGCACCCGGACCCCGCGCGGCACCGAAGCCGGGACCGACAGCACGCCCGCGCCGTCGAACACCACGGTCACCTCGGCCGACGTGCGCGCCGCCAAGGCGGACAGCTGGTGGATCAGCCGGTCGCGCTGGTCGGCCAGCGCCAGCTCGGGGTAACCGGTCTTCGTGACGTTGTAGCCGTCGACGATCAGGTGCACGTTCGGCAGCGCCAGATAGCGGTCCAACGTGGACACGTCGGCGATCTTCCCGCCCTGTCCGGTGCCGGTGCTGGCGCCGCGGACCATGTCGGCGGGCCGCGCCCCGCGTGCGCCGAGGGCCAGCTCGCGGCGCAGGCCGGTGACCGCGCCGTCGATCGTGTCGATGAGCAGCGCCAGCCGCACTTCGTCGGCTTCGCGCGCTTCGCGGGCGGACTGGCGGGCGATGTCGGCGTCCGCGGCCGCGCGTTCGGCGCGGGCGCGTTCGTGGGCGACGCGCTGACGTTCGCGCTCGAGCTGGGCGTTGAGGGCCGCGATCTCCTGCGCGCGGGCACCGGCGCCGCGTTCGGCGTCCGCCGAGGCCGCTTCGGCGGCGTCCTTGGCCTGCCGCAGCTGGACGCCTTGCTCGCGGAGGCGCTTCAGGAGCTTCTCGACTTCACCCTCGCGCTCGCCTCGGACGCTCTCGGCGGCGTTCCTGGCTTCGGCCAGCTCCACGCGCAGCTGCGCGAGTTCGGCTTCGAGCCGCTGGTTGCGGGCCAGCGCGGCGTCGCGTTCGGCGCGCAGGGCGTTTTCCTCGGCGTTCTTGGCGACCAGCCGGACGCGCCCGGCCGCGCCGGACTCCCCCAGCAGCACGGCGGCGGCCGCCGCCGCGACCGAGTCGGCCGCGTTCGGGTCGAGCGCGTCCGTGCGGTGCTCGCGCAGCCACTCGATGACGGCGGTCCGGAACTGCGCCGACTCGCCGAGCGCGGCGAGCAGCGCGGCACCGCCCAGCTTGGCCCGCTTCGCCGGGGCGAACTTGGCCACCGGCCGCAGCTGCCGGGGCACGTCCGTGGCGGGCAGCTTGGCGACGGCGGCGGCCGAGAGCTCGGCGATCCGGTCGCGGACCGGCTCCGGCAGCGCCGGCCAGGTGGCCGGTTCGGGCCGGCCGACGTCCTCCTCAGCCTGCTCCGGGCGCGACGCGACACCCGAGGGACCGGCGGGGTCCCCGGGCGGCTCCGGCACGAGCGGCTGCGGGTGCATTGGTCCAGGGTAGGCCCCGCCCCCACATCGCGCCCCGCGCGGCACACGGAGCGGCGGCGACCGGAAAACGTCGGTGCCCATTCGGGGCTCCGCCACCCGGACCCCCGAAACTGTCGGCGTCCATTCGGGGCTCCGCCCCGGCCGGGGGCTCCGCCACCCGGACCCCCGAAAACTGTCGGTGCTCCCCTCTACTGTCCCGCACATGCGTTCGACCCAGGCTCAGCTCGCGTTCGACGAGCTCGGAACTCCCTTGCGGGAGACGACTTTCGTGGTGTTCGACCTCGAGACGACCGGCGCGGCCCCCGGCCCGTCGGGCATCACGGAGATCGGTGCGGTGAAGGTGCGCGGCGGCGAGGTGCTGGGCGAGTTCGCGACGCTGGTCAACCCGGGGATGGTGATCCCGCCGCAGATCGTCTCCCTGACGGGCATCACCCAGGCGATGGTCTACGACGCCCCGCCGATCGAGGAGGTGCTGCCGGCGTTCCTCGAGTTCATCGGCGGTTCGGTGCTGGTGGCGCACAACTCGGGGTTCGACACGTCCCACATGCGGGCGGCGTGCGAAGGACACGGTTATGCCTGGCCGAAGCTGACGGTGGTCTGCACGGTCCGCCTGGCGCGGCGGGTGGTCCCCCGCGACGAGGTGGGCCGCTACAACCTGACGGCGCTGGCCCTGCTGTTCGGCGCCCGGACCCGGCCGACGCACCGGGCGCTCGACGACGCCCGGGCGACCGTCGACGTGCTGCACGGGCTGCTGGAGCGCGTCGGCAACCTGGGCGTCCATTCGCTCGAGGAACTGATGGGCTACCTGCCCGAGGTCACGGTGGCGCAGCGGGCGAAACGCCACCTGGCGGCGGACCTGCCGTCGGCGCCGGGCGTCTACCTCTTCAAGGGGCCGAAGGAGGAGGTCCTGTACGTCGGCACGGCGAAGGACCTCCGGCGGCGCGTGCGGACGTACTTCACGGGGTCGGAGGGGCGCAGCCGGATCCGCGAGATGGTCGGGCTGGCCGAGCGCGTCGACCACGTCGTGTGCGCGCACGCGCTGGAGGCGGAGGTGCGGGAGCTGCGGCTGATCGCGGCGCACAAGCCCGCGTACAACCGGCGGTCGAAGAACCGGCACCAGGGCTGGTGGATCGGCCTGACGGAGGAGGCGTTCCCGCGGCTGTCGGTGGTCCGCCTGCCGCGGCCGGGCGTGCTGGGGCCGTTCCGCAACCAGGCGGACGCCCGCGCGACGGCGGACACCCTGGCCGGTGCGTCGGGGCTGCGGACGTGCACCCAGCGGATCTCCCCCCGGACGGCGAACGGGACGCCGTGCGTGCTGGCGGAGCTGGGCCGGTGCGGGGCGCCGTGCGCGGGCCGCCAGAGCGTGGAGGCGTACGTCCCGGCGGTGGAGTCGGCGTCGGGCCTGATAGCGGGCCTCGACGGCGGCCCGCTGCACGTGGCGGCGGCCCAGGTGGAGCGCCTGGCGGAGGGGCAGCACTACGAGCAGGCGGCCCGCCACCGCGACGAGCTGGCGGGCCTGATCCGGGCGTTGGGGCGGGCCCACCGCCAGTCGGCGCTGGCGTCGATCGCCGAGCTGATCGCGGCGAGCCCGGACGGAGCGGGCGGCTGGGAGCTGTCGGTGATCCGCTACGGCCGCCTGGCCTCGGCGGGCGTGGCGCGGCGCGGGGTGCCGCCGATGCCGGTGGTGGAGGCGCTGGTGGCCTCGGCGGAGACGGTGCTGCCGGACCCGGGCCCGTTGAACGGGGCACCACCGGAGGAGGTGGGGGTACTGCTGCGCTGGCTGGCCCGGCCGGGGGTGAGGTTGGTCCGGACGACGAGGCCGTGGGCCGAGCCGGCGGCGGTGGCCGGCTGGCGCGGGTGGTTGGACATGGTGTCGAACGCGCACTCGCTGGAGCACGTGGGGTGAGAGATCGGAGAGCGCGGCCGGCCGGGGGCCCCAGAGGC
>NZ_JBSGJA010000009.1:382090-383762 GCF_053605345.1 Amycolatopsis sp. NPDC003865
GGCTGGGCTGGGCTGGGCTGGGCTGGGCTGGGCTGGGCTGGGCTGGGCTGGGCTGGGCTGGGCTGGGCTGGGCTGGGCTGGGCTGGGCTGGGCTGGGCTGGGAAGAAGCTAATCCGGCAGCCGAAAGCCGCAAGCGAGGGTCACCGGGACCAGACCTCCCCGCAACCCCGATCCGAAGCCCGAACACGGCCGGCGGTGCCGGGTCAAGGCACGCTTTCCCGCCTTGACGCGGTACCGCCGGCCGTAGTCACAATCGGGCATCGGGGTGGCGGAGCCCCACCAACCCACTCCACCGGAGACCCACCAGCCCCCGGCCCGGCCGAACACCGACGGGCGCACACCGCGGCCTAGGATCGCGAACGAACCCGACGACGAGCCTTGGAGGACCCCAGGTGATCACCGCGATCGTGTTGATCCAGGTAGAGGCGGACGCGATCCCGGACGCGGCGCAGGCGATCGCCGACATCGACGGCGTCGGCGAGGTCTACTCGTGCGCCGGGGACGTCGACCTCATCGCGACCGTCAAGGTCTCCGCGCACGAGGAGCTGGCCGACCTGATCCCGGGCCGGATCGGGAAGGTGCCGGGGGTGCTGGACACCGTCACGCACATCGCGTTCCGGTCGTACTCCCGCGCCGACACCGAGCAGGCCTTCGCGATCGGCGCCGAGGACTGAGAAGGCCGCCGAGGCCCGCGCACGCAGCGCCGGAGGCCGAGGGCCGGGAAGACCCCGCCGACCGCCCAGAAAGCCGCTGAGACGACCGAAGGCCACCTCCCGCGGGAGGTGGCCTTCGTCGTGTCCGGAACTCAGTGCTCCGAGCGCTTGGCGGTTTCGACGCTCTCGAACTCGCCTGGCTCGCCCTGGGTGACCGAGTGGCCGTTGCCGTGCCCGTTGCCGTGGGCCCGCTGCAGCGCGGCGGTCTCCTCGGCCGGGTCCGGCGACCAGAACGTGCCCGGGACGGCCGCACCGGCCGAGCCCAGCTTGTTCATCTTCTTCGGCACCGAAGCGCCCTGGTACTCGAGCGGGATCGCGTGGCCGTGGCTGTCGACGCCGGCCAGCGGCTGGTGGATCTCGATGAACTCACCGTGCGGCAGCCGCTTGATGATGCCCGTCTCGACGCCGTGCTCCAGCACCTCGCGGTCCGCCCGCTGCAGGCCGAGGCACAGCCGGTAGGTCAGGTAGTACGCCACCGGCGGCACGATCAGCACGCCGATCCGGCCCGCCCACGTCGTCGCGTTCAGCGAGATGTCGAACTGGTCGGCGATGATGTCGTTGAAGCCCGACAGCTCGATGACGGCGAAGAAGCCCAGCGCCATCGCGCCCAGCGCCGTGCGGACCGGTGCGTCACGCGGCCGCTGGAGCAGGTTGTGGTGCGCGGTGTCCTTGGACAGCTTCCGCTCGATGAACGGGTAGCCGAGCAGCAGGCCGAACAGGATCGGCATGCCGATCGCGCCGGGGAAGAACACCGCCGGGATCGTGTAGTTCCCGAGGTAGACCTCCCAGGCGGGCCAGATCCGGAGCATGCCGTCGGCCCAGGCCATGTACCAGTCGGGCTGCGAGCCCGCCGACACCTGCGCCGGGTTGTAGGGGCCGAAGTTCCACACCGGGTTGATCTGGAACAGCCCCGACATCAGCGCCAGCACCCCGACGACGAGGGTGAAGAACGCGCCGCC
>NZ_JBSGJA010000010.1:0-285455 GCF_053605345.1 Amycolatopsis sp. NPDC003865
CCACCCGCTACGACAAACTCGCCGTCCGCTACGAAGCCACCATCCACATCGCAGCTATCGACGAATGGCTCTGACCGACTTCGATACACGCCCTAGTGGTCGTAGGCGGTCAGGGATCGGGTGATGGGTTGGCCGGTGGCGCGGTTGTGCCAGATGGCGGCGGTCAGTGCCAGGAGGCGTTGGGCGACGCGGACGCCGACGCCGTCGATGGTGCGGCCGCCGTGCTGTTCGAGGTTGAGCTGGCCTTTGAGGGTGTCGTTGACCGACTCGATGAGCTGGCGGATGGATTTGAGCAGCGGCTCACCGGGATGCGGTCGGCGGTTGCGGTAGGACGGGCGGATCAGCCGGACCCTGCGCTCGGCCAGGAAGCGGTCCAGTTCGGCGGAGACGTAGCCCTTGTCGGCGATGATCAGCAGGCCGGGTCGTTCGGTGAGCAGGTGGGGTTCGTGGTCGCAGATGGCCATGAGCACCTGCCGCTCGTCGATCTTCGGATCGGCCAGCGCCCAGGCGATGGGGAGTCCGGCCGGGGTGCAGACCAGGTGCAGCCGCAGTCCCCAGAACCAGCGGGAGTGGGAGCGGCAGAAGCCGTACTTGGCCCAGCCGGCCAGCTCCGAGCGTTTCACCGTGGGCCGGGATCGGCCGCATTCGACCGGGGTGGAGTCGACGATCCAGGTGGTGTCGGTCCACAGGTCGGTGTCCGCGGCCAGCCAGCGCATCACCTGCTTGACCAGTGGTAAGGCCGCGCGCAGGCGGCGGTTGTAGCCGGACTGGCCGGGCAGGTAGCGGAATGCGCCGGGCATCCGGGCGGGCAGGAACCGCAGCCAGCGGGTCTCGGAGGTGAACCCCAGCAACGCCTGGGCCACGGCCAGGGTGACCAGCTCGGCGTCGGTCAGCTTCGGTGGCCTGCCTGTCCGGCGCCGGCCGGTGAGGTGGTCGTCGATCTTGACGTAGAGTGCGGTGAGAAGGGTGTTCAGGTCTGTCGTCACAAACGGATCTTGGACACCCTTCGTCCATCTCCGGTCAACACCCAGACTTACGCATTACTCGTCTAGCCGGCGAAGCCACCCGCATCGGCAACCGCATCCGCGGCCTGCTCACCGGCATCCACCCAGCTCTCGAGCACGCGATCGGACCGCGGATCTCGTATCCGGCGGTGCTGGAGATCCTCTCCCGCTGCGGCGGACCGACCGGCATCGCCAAAGCCGGCCGCCGCAAACTCACCGCCATCGCCAAGGTCCACGCGCCCCGCCTCGGCGACAAACTGGTCGAGGCGATCATGGCCGCCCTCGCCGAGCAGACGGTCACCGTCCCGGGCACCGCCGCTGCGGACACGGTCTTGCCGCGGTTGGCCGACAGCTTGAAAGCGGTTCTCCTGCAGCGGAAGCAGGTTGCTGAGCAGGTCGAGGGGATACTTGATGCGCACCCTCTTGCCGGGGTCCTGACCTCGATGCCCGGCATCGGGGTCAGGACCGCCGCCCGCATCCTGCTCGAGGTCGGCGACGCCTCCAACTTTGCATCCTCGGCGCATCTGGCTGCCTACGCCGGCATCGCGCCGGTCACCCGCAGCTCCGGCACCAGCATCAAGGGGGAGCACCCCGCCCGGACCGGCAACCGGCAGTTGAAACGGGCGTTCTTCCTCGCCGCCTTCGCTGCCCTGTCGGATCCGACCAGCCGGGCCTACTACGACCGCAAGCGAGCCGAGGGCAAGAAGCACAACGCCGCCCTCATCTGCCTGGCCCGCCGCCGCTGCGACGTCCTCTACGCCATGCTCCGCAACGGCACCCACTACCGCCAACCCGCTCCCGCCGCGGCTTGACAACCACATAGGGACACCCCCCGTGAAGCGATGGACCGTTTCGGCCGCGCGGTCGATGCTCTGGTCCACCCGGCGCCGGACTGTCCGGACCTCCTGGACAACCGGGCCGCCACCCACTCGAGCCGTTGCTGGTAAAAGGAACTCGAACGCCGGGCTCCAGCCCGAATGCAACGACGAAATACAATCCCAGGTCCACCGGCAGCTGGTCGACCAAGGTCCTCAGGAGACCCGTCACCTTGTCCCGCGCGTCCGAATCGTCGTCCGAGTCGGCGACCGAACACATCCGGCGTAGTTCCAGCCCGAGCCGCTGGCCGATCCTGTCGGAGTGCACCCCTCATCCACGCCGGAAGGCACATTGTCGGACCGCGCCGTCCGGCGTCGGTCTCGGCGACGCCGCCGGGGTGGGATCGGGCCTGCTCGGTGATCGCCGCCGACGGCGTGGACGGCGGCCGCTTCGAAGCCATGATCGTCTCGCCGGCACCGTAACGCGATGGACGGCGGCCGCGATCCTTTGTCCATGAACAGCGGAGCAGAGGTTCCCGAGCAGGAGTGGCGGTCGTACGTCGACGACGAGGACGTCGACGAGTACCTGGCGCCGGACCCGTTCGCGCTTCCGCTTCCCACGCCGCCCGAGCAGGAAACAAAGTAGGGCGGTGCTGCCCACCGGCGCGGTCGGCGTCCTCTTCCTGTTCGCCGCCCTGTCGCCCGGCTTCCTCTACCACCGAGCCGTCGCGCGGTACCGACCACGCGATTCCAGGAGCGCGGTCGTCGAGGTGGTCGAGTTCGCCACCGCGGGAGCGCTGACCTCGATCGTGGCTCTCGTCGCCGTCTTGGCTGTCGGCGAGATCATTCCTGGGTTGCTCACCCTGAACAACGTTGCCAGCAACCCGGCGGCGTTGCGGACGCACGCGTGAAGCGTTGTCGGATCTTCAGCGCTGGTACTCGTGATCAGTTTCGGGCTGGCAGCGGCAGCAGGGCGGTTCTGGGCCAGCCGGTCGGCGGGTCAGCGGGGACAGCTCATAGAAGGTTCGGCGTGGGCGGGCGTCCTCGCCCGCAAGCAGGACGGCAAGCCTGCCTACTTGTCGGTGGAACTCGACGACGGCCGGTTGCTGGAAGGCGTCTTCCGGTCGGTGTCGGTCGCCGAGGAACCCGCGCGGGACGCGTTGGCGCTGCGCAGGCCGATCCGCATCTGTCCGGCAGGCAGCAGCGAGCGGGTCGACGTGGACGAGGACTTCGTCCTGATCCCACGGTCGGCGATCAAAGCCGTGCACGGATCGTACCGGCTCACCAAACGGCCGGAGCCGGAGAAGGAGGGCTGACATGCCTTGGTGGGCTTGGCTGATCGTGACCACGGCGGTGGTGGTGCCGGCCCGCGCGGTGTTCAACCAGTGGATGAGGGCCGGGTTCGGCGTGAAGGCGAGTCCGGCCATGCTTCAGCGCGCGGACGCGTTCATGAAGCGGATGATCGAGGTCGACCAGCTGATCACCGCCGGTGAAGTCGGTCAGGCGATGCTTGTCCTCGACGAACTGACCCAACGCCCCGAACTGGCGGAGATGCCCGCGCTCGCCGCTCAGATCCACCTCAACCGAGCGAGGGTCGCCAGCACCCTCATGCGTTACGACCCCGCGCTCACCTCCGGCACCGCGGCGGTGGCGTTCTACCGGCAGGCGTACCAGCGGTTCCGTAGCGCCTCCAACGCGTCCAACCTCGGCGAGGCGCTGCAGATCGTGGCCCAGATCCGCCTCCGCAAGGGGGACACGACCGGCGCGATCGCCGCATTCGAGGAAATCCAGCGCGTGAGCCGCCGGGGTGCGTTCCGGCAGACCGTTGTGCGGACGGAGATCGAGCTGGCCCGCTTGTACGTCCAGATCGACGAGTTCGACAAAGCGTACGCGCACGCGGGCAAAGGGTTCGAACTGGCGCACAAGTGGGGCATGGCCGACCACGCCGTCGAGGCGATCGACTTCCAGGCCATCGCCCGGGGATCGGCCGGCGACTACGAGGGTTGCAAACGCATCCTGGACACGGCCGCCACGCACTTGCGCGCTGACGCGCCCCTCGGGATCCGCGCGCACAACCTGTCGGTACGGGCCGGGATCGCGGCGGAGGAAGGCGATCTCCAGACGCAGGTCGCGGTGGGTGGCGCACTGCTCGGCATTGTCGCCGCCATCAAGGCCGGTCGCGGGTGGCGACAGGACCAGGCCGAGACGATCCAGCAGTTCGCCGAGCTGGAGCAGCAAACCCTCGACGCCTCCTACGCTCTGGCCGAACAGGGTGATCCGCAAGCGGCGGCGGTGTTCCTCAACACGCTGGGCTCACTCCGGGAAAGCGAGATCGCCAACGTGCTCCGTGCCGGAGTCATGGCGTCCGACAACGGCACGGAGTCCGGACTCTCCACGGTCACGGTCGGTCTCTTCCGGCGGCACGCCGAAGTCGAAGATCCCGATACGCCGGTCTCGAGGTCGCCGGCACCGCTGTACGAACGGCTGGAGACCGCGGTGTCAGCACGGTTCCGGCAAGCGGTGCAGGGATCGAGAACTCTCCGTGAGCGGGTGACCCCGAGGTGCCACTACGTGCAGACCCGGCTGATCGCGGACGACTCCAGTTCGTTCACGTTGTACGGGAGCTGGGAAGGCCCAGATCGCGCGGCGGTGCTGTTCACCGAGGCGTTGTCGGCCGACCAGGTCGAGGCCCTGCACGCGGTCACCGGTGCCGCCGACCGCCGCAGACCTCCCGCAGCAGGGCAGCAGCGATCCGAGGAGGCACGTGCATCCACCCAAGGCTGGGCAGCGTCCATGCAGTATGCCGCCCTGACCGGCCAAGACAACCGATGGCGGTCGCTCACCTCGTCCTTGCTGCCACAGGAACTGCTCGAATTCGTCCGTAACGTGCCGCCCAACGCCGACGACGATGCCGTACCGCTGATCGTTTTCTCCCCCGACAACGCCTTGTGGGGGCTGCCGTGGGCCGCGTTGGCCATTGACTGTGACGGCGTGCTGCTGGGCGACCGGGCCGCAGTCGCGCTCCTGCCGTCGTCATCCCTGCTGCGGGACGAGCCCACCGCGCGTAGGACCGGTTCCCGGGCCCTCAGTTACCTCCACGGCGTCGACGATGCGGGCCTGTCGATCGAACGGACGTCGCTGACCGAGTCCTGGCCGGGGCCGGTCGACGAAGCCGCCGACGCCGCGGCTCTCGTGGACGCACTGGCCGACACGAGCGCCTACTCACTTCTCACGATGTCCGTGCACGGCGACAACCGGCCCGGCCTCGCTCACTCACTCCTGCTCGACCCGGTCCGGAAGACGAAACTCTCGGCGGCTCGGATGATGTCGCTGAGCTTTCCCGAAACCGTCATCGTCGGTGCCTGCTTCTCCGGAAGCATGGACAACCGGGGCGGAACAGAACCCCTCGGCATCCCCTCGGTCATGCTCTGCCGGGGCGCTGGCACCGTGATCGGCGGCCTCTTCCCCCTGCCGGACGGCCCCCGCACTGGACACGCTACGGCGACGATCCTCAGCCTCTTCTACGCCCTGCACGCCCAAGGCGCCCGGCCCGCCTGGGCGCTTCGCCGAGCACAGCAACGGTGGCGCGCCGAGCACGATTCATTGCCGTACACCTGGGCCGGGCTGACGGCCCTCACCAACTGCGACTTCCCCTGACCCGCACACCGTGACGGGACCGCTCGGACACAGATAAAGGAAGCAGCGCACCAGAACAGCCAGATGCGAGGTTGTGGACAGTGACAACGTTACCGATCATAGACGATTCTTTGATCACTGAGGTCGAGAATGCGATCCGACTAGCGTCCAAAAATCATATACTACCTTATTTCGGCAAGCTAGATTCAAGCGATATCAGGGAGAAGTCTCCTGGAGACATAGTTACGATCGCCGACATAGAAACAGAAGCAGCCCTTGCCGAGAAGTTTGTTGAGCTGATCCCGAATTCGCAGATTGTTGGAGAGGAGGCCGACAGCTCTGGCGCCAGGCTCTCGCAACGCCTCACAACCAGCGAACCGCTTTGGATCATCGATCCGCTCGACGGGACGCAAAATTTTACTTCGGGGAGCCCCCGTTTCGCAACTTTGGTGACATTGGTGGTGGAGGGGCAGCCCGCTTGCTCATGGACCTACACCCCCATCTTGAAGACGATGGCGATCGCCATCGTCGGTCGCGGCGCGTACGTCAATGGTAAGCGCGTGCAGGTTAACCCGCCCGTCCCCCGACTGGGTTTCATTGACATCGCAGCACCACAACCGCACTGGTGGCCTGATCCTTTCAGGGAGCTGGCAGAAAATCTGCGGACTGCGGGCGCCAACTTGTCACACTTTGACACCGCTGGCCTCAGCTACCTAGACGTCGTGCTCGGCCAACGCTGTGTCCTGCTGCTGACCTGGGAGTCGGTTTGGGACCACGCCGCCGGCTTGCTGCTCCTGCAGGAGGCAGGCGGGACCTCCACAACCTTCGACGGATCAGTGTTCGCCCTAGGAGGTGGAAACGCACTTCCGCTCATCGCCGCGCCGAGCCATGCCTGCGCTCAACTCGTGCACAACGCTCTTCTTGGCGCCCAGCCGGCTGGCTGAGCGTTCCGCCCGGGGCCACGACTGTGATGACACGTGATCGGATGACGTTGACGTGCGAGGAGGCCTCCGGTTGCGGAGTGGATGCGACCTCGACACCAGCCACCCGGAGGTCCTCGTAGCCCACGCTTCGCATCCCGGTTGCAAACTCCGCATGGTCCGTCGTCTCCTCGATGAACACTGGCTTCTGGACCGACTGCAAGAACGGCTCCAGGTGTCGGCCTCCACTGCTGCCGACGGCCCGGTCACCACCGCGAAGCCGGCGTCACCGACCGTGCCGCCCAGTGCCGCCAGCCAGAATGCACGCCGTCGCGGGCAGAGCAACGGTTGATCAAGGTCCGCGTGACCGGCCTCTGCGGACCGGCCCACATCGGTCAATCTGCCCGGCCTCAACCCCTCCATGGCATGGCAAATCCTGAAACACTAGCGGTTGACCCGCTCACCTACGTAGACCAGCCGTCCCGGCGCCATCCATTTCGGGCTGCGGCTTGTTTGCTGCTTGCAAACTCCGGTGCAGCTGGGGTGATCTACAACCCGTTCCAGGTCGCCAAGTGATCGAGTTCGACACAGCTCGGCAGCCGTAGGCCAACACTGACAATCCAGCTGACGGATCACGTCGTTACCCGAGACGCCGAGGCGGTCCAGCACTGGTCCTGTATCATTCTGGCGCCTTCGAGCGATTAGGGCGGGGACACACGCCAGGAACGAGATCCGGAGCGAGCTCCCATGAAGATCAGCCTCATCGCCGACCAGGCGATCGGCGAGACCCAGCGACGCGATTTCGACGGACTCGGCTTCGATGCCTACGCGCGAATTCTCGCCGCAGCAGCGACCGATACCCGCGGGCCGTTCACGATGGGCGTCTTCGGGGAATGGGGAACCGGCAAGACGAGCCTCATGCGGCTGGTCGAACGACAGCTCGCCGAGGAAGAGAACGTAGTCACGGTGTGGTTCAACGCCTGGCGCTACGAGCAGGAGGAACACCCGATCGTCCCGCTCGTGGGCACGATCGTCCAGGCCCTCGAGAAGCACAAGAACTTCAAGCAGCGCTTCGGTGCCGCCGGACAGAAACTCATCCGGTCCCTCCGGGCCGTCGCCTACGGGTTTTCCGCGAAAGCCAAGGTTCAGGTCCCGGGATTCGCCGAGTTCGAAGCTTCGTTCGTGGCGAAGGACATGATCGAGCGGGATGCCAGCCTGACTCCGGACCCGTTGCTGGACCGCAGCCTGTACTTCGGGGCGTTCAGCAGCCTCGACGGCGTGGAGCTGGGTCGAGACGTTCGGGTCGTCGTCCTCATCGACGACCTCGACCGGTGCTTCCCGGACAAGGCCATCAGGCTGTTGGAGAGCATCAAGCTCGTCCTCGCCCAGCCGGGATTCATCTTCGTCCTCGGAGTGGCGCGCAAGGTGATCGAAGGCTACCTCCAGCACCGGTATGCGTCGGAGTACGGAATCGCGGACTTCAAGGGTGAGCTGTACCTGGACAAGATCGTCCAGCTGCCATTCCACATCCCGCCGTCCACCGACCGCATGGACGAGTTCTGCCGCGGCCTCCTCGCCGACCAACCGGGAGAACTCGTGGCCGAGCTCCAGCCCGTGCTGCCGGCCGTGGCCGACGCGCTGGGCGGGAACCCGCGGGCCGTGATCCGGTTCATCAACAACATCCTGATCGACTTCGCGATCGGCCGGGGCCTGGCCAACGGGCAAGCGGGCGGTATCCCGATCCGCTTCTTCGCCGTTTCGCGGTGCCTCGAACACCGCTGGCCGGAGGTCTTCGCCGCGTTGACCGCGTTCGACGAGCTCGCGGCGAGCGTCGCGAGGTGGACACCCGACATGTACGCGGCCAAGGCAGATGGCTCCGGCACAGAGGCACTGCTGGCCACCAAGCTCCTCTCGGAGCCCGAGCTGCGGCAGCTCCTCGCCAGCCCGCCGGCTCGTGACTGGCTGACCGATCACGCCTTGCGGCATGCAAGCGTCAGTTTCCTGATCGCCCGGCAGCGCTTCTCCCGGCTCGACACTTCCGAGGTGATCGTCCGCTATGACGCATACATCGCGTTCTCGGACGAGAATCGCCCGGAGGTCATCCAGATCGTTCAGGGCCTCTCCGATGCGGGGATTCGCGTGTTCTTCGACGGCCACACCGCACCCGGTGAACGGTGGCAAGAGGTTCTCGACGACAAGCTCGACGCTTCCAACAGCCTGCTTTACTGCGTCGGCCGGACGACCAACCACATCGCCGGGCAGGCGGGTGAGCTCGCCGATTTCCTCCGAGAACGTCCCGAGATGGCGGTGATTCCGGTGCTCCTGCCCGGCGCGGACACGAAGGATCTGCCCGCCCTCGTCCGCGCCCGGCAGTGGCTGGACTTCCGGACGGGCGTGACCGCCGAAGGCATGGACACCCTGGTCTCCACGCTCCGCTCGAAATCCCGGCGGGCGTGACCACTCCCATCTTGCTGCGACCGGCCACCGGCCGAAACATCCAGGCTCCTCAGCGCGACTAGACGGCTGAACGCACTGAACCGATCGGCTCCGCTGGCCGTGTCAAAGGGAGGGGGCGGCTTGCCTTCGGACATGACGCAGAAGCTCGTCGCACGGTTGCAGGAGATCCTGACTTCACCGGGCAACGGTCGGCAGCTGTGCATCCTCCTGGGTGCGGGTGTCACGACACATTCGGTGCCGGAGGTGCCCGAACTGACGCGCCGAGCTCTGCAGTTCCTGGACGAGAACGCCGGCGGTGATCTGGTGCGAAGCAGTGGACCGATCGTGTTGCCGACCACCGTGCAGTCCGACCGGATCAGCCGGTACTCCGAGGCACTGGGGTTGCTCAGGCGCGAGCACGGAGCCCCCCGGTTGCGGGCGTTCCTGCAGCAAGCCGCGTTGGAACCCTACGACGGCGATCTGCCCAGCGATTTCCCCGAGCGTGCACTGTCCCAGGATGAGTTCCACGCCGTCGAAGCCGACATGACCGGCTGGAACACCCCGTTCGGCCTCCGCTCGCTGGCATCCGTCATCCGCACCTTCGACACTCGGATCTGCCAGCACCTCCTGACCACCAACTTCGACGGTTTGCTCCAGCTTGCGCTCCGCGGCACGTCACCCAACGTCGAAACCCTCGTCCCCGGGTACGACGCGGCACCGCAAGGCGAACTCACACCCGGCACCCGTGCGGTGGTACACCTGCACGGCGACTGCCGGAGCAGCACTCTGCACTCACCAGCGGAAGTGCGCGGTTCGCGCCCGAGACTGGAATCCTGGCTGCGCGACCACCTGCGCGACAAGGTGCTTTTGGTGGTCGGCTACAGCGGCTGGGACGACACAATCAGGCACGTGCTCCGCGTCGACTCCGACGATGCGATCTCGGCAGACCGCAATCCGGCGGCGGAGGTCCTTTGGGCGGTGTACGAAAATGAGCGTGAGCACGGCCATATCAACTCCACGCTCGCCGACTTCTTCCGGGCGAACCCGCAGCGGGTCGACCCGTACTACGGGATCGACGGTGACCGCCTGTTCCAGGAGCTGGAAGAGGTCGTGCGCCGCGATTCGACAACGCGGATCCGGACGACTGATTCCTCCTTCGACGAAGAAGTCCGGAAACTCAAGGAGTACAAGTTCGGTCACACCCCGGTCAACCAAGCAGTCCGGACCAGAATCGTCTTCTGGCCGCACCGCCTTCGGGAACCGCACCTCATCCACGCGGTGCACGCCCTGACCGCGATTCGCTTCGGCAAGATCGGCCTCCCGGTCGAGCTGCACCTCGATGACATCGGAATACCGGAACAGCGTGCCGATTTTCTGGCAGCAGAGTTCGTCGAGGCAGTGCGCCAGTGGTTCGCGGCCTGCGGCGTCCCCGACATGCCCATAGTGCGTCGCTTCAGCAAGACCCTTTCCTCAATGGATAGGACCGATTCGGCGGCTCGCCTGTGGGGCATCGCCAAGGCGTTCTACTCGAAAGAGAATACCGCGTTCGATGCGCTCGCGGCGGCAAAGGTCATCGAGACCGACGAAGATCTCGTCGCAGTCCCTCCGTCGGAGGCGCAGCGCCTGCTACGACCCCTGTACACCTGGCTTGCCCTGGAAGTGGCCTTGGAGCGACGCGGTCTCATGAAGCCGGCGAGCGGACGAGCTGTCACTTTGGGCGGCCGCGACGAACAGAAGATGTGGGATCTCTGGCGGAAGCGGAGCGAAGTTCCGCCAGTCGCCAGCGTGTACGTGCCTTATCTCGAAGCACCGGCCGAAGGGACGGACCTCTGGCGCTACGAGGAACTGCGCCGTGACACAGCGTATGGTCAGCACGACCTAGCCAGGTTCTTGCGCCGGATGCAGACCAGGTCGACGGCGGGGAGCCAGCTGCTCGAATGGGTGTACATCGTTGCGGTGAAACTGGCGTCGACCGTGTCGGTCGACGAGGTCGCCGTAACGGTGAACGGCCGGACCATCGATTCATGGGAAGGTATGCAGGCCGCCCTGCGGTCGGACCCGGCAGCTGCGACCGCGGCCATGGCCCGTGCCGTTGCGACATGGTTCCAAGCATCTCCGATCGGTCCGGCGTAGCATGCGTCAGTCCACTTGGGAATAAAAGAGAGCAGGCACGATGACTCTGGTCCTACCGGGCGGTCACCAGGTGACGCCGGATCCCCGCGGAGGCCTGCCTGCGGGCGACTTCAAGGTCGACAGCGTTGACCTCTACCTGACCTCGGTGTGCAACCGGAGGTGCACGTACTGCTTCCTCTCGGACGAGTTCCTGGACAGCAAGACCCGGATGTCGGTCGACATGGTGCGGAGCATCGTCGCCTGGGCCGCCACGAGCGGCACGATCCAGGAGGTCACGCTGCTCGGCGGTGAACCCGCTCTGCACCCCGGGTTCCGCGAGGTGATCGACCTGATCGGGGCTGCCGGTCTGAGCGCCAGAACGGTGACCAACGGCAGTCGCCGGTTTCGCGACGTCTTGGCCGGGCTCGGCCAAGATTCCGGTCTGGGACGGGTGGCCGTCAGCCTGGACGCGACCGAACCGGCCGTGTTTGACAAGATGCGAGGGCCACGCGCATTCGCCGACGTCATGGCGACGATCGAGCTGCTGCGTCAGCTGGGGCGACCGTTCGAAATCAATTTCACGGTGCTGAGGTCGACGGTCGGCGATGTGAAACGGATGATCGAATTCGCGGAGTCCCTCGGGGCCACGCGACTCAACATGCACTGGTTCTCCCTGGTGGGACGCGCCAAACACCACGCCGCCGACGAGGTGGTCCCGGCCCGCGAATGGCGAGATCGGGTCTTGGAACCAGTTCGGTCCTACCGGCCGCCGCGCCCCGACTTCGTCGTGGACTGCGAACTCGGCTACGCGTACGATTTGCCCGGCGAAGACGCCTATTCCTGTGCGACCCGGTCACGGACCAACCTCCAGTTCTTCCCCTCCGGCGCCGTCTTCTCGTGTGGCATGTTGGTGGAAGAAGAGGATCGCAGTGGATACCTCTGGCGTGACGGTGTCCTGCTCGCCCGCCAAGGGGCATCTGAACTAGTCGAGACGAAGGCGGAATGCCATGGCTGCCCGCTGCGGACGACGGACGACGGACTCACTCCACTGTGCATCTACAACCGCCTGAAGGTGTAGTGGGTACGCGGGAATCGTCACCGATAACCCGGGTCAGGACCGGACCGGCGGAGCCTGCCGAGCTCACGCGAACTACGACGACGGGCAGCGAGCAGTGACCGACCGCAGTGTCCGGGCGTCCGGTAAAGGTGGATCGCGCGAGTGGGCGTGGGGGACGAGCTCGTGGACGAGCAGATCCGGCCACCTTCCGGCCCGTGGATCACGCCACAGGAGCAGCAGGCACCGTGGTGAATCGCCAGTCAGGGTAGAACGGCGAGCCCCGTCCCGGAGCGAACCATCGACACGATCGTCTCGCTGCCCGCCGACCGGAACACAATGCGCGGCTGCGCGCCCGCGTCCGCGAGGGTCTTCTCCAATCTGGGCTGGTCACCGGTTCCCGGCCAAGCCACCCACCACGCCCTCCCGGCCAGCTTCCCCGCAGACACCGGTCGGCCGGCAGCTCTCCGGAAGACGCCATCACCAGGTACGGGTCCTCGATCACCAGGATGTGCTCCGTTTCGTCGCTGAGCGGGCCGCCGTGGAACAACAGGTCGAGATCAGCCAGATCCTCGCCGAACTCGACTGCAATCAGTTCGTTCGACGCCTGACTGCTTCGGACGGTCGCGTCCACAGCCGTACCATGCGTCTCGCTGCCGACGCCGGCGGTCTCGGAGCCAGTCTCGCGAGACCGCTGCTTTAACGCGTCGTTCAACAGTTCGACCGCCAGCAGTAAGACCAGCGGTGTGCAGGCCGCCACCGTCACCTGCAACACGCTCAAGCCAGCGCCGAGCAGATGTTCACCACCAGCGACGCGACGGGCAGATGCCGGGCACGAACTCCAACCAGGCCATCCGTCGCCCCGCCTGGCGGCCGCAGCGATGGGGCTTCCACGGCTCGACCGTCGCGATCGTCAGCAGACCGTCCACTCGCAGCGGCCAGATCGATGCGGTCACGCCATCCGCGCCGAAGCAGAGTGCGAACTCGCATCCGTGCGATACGAGGCGTACGCCGCACCGAATGCAACCAGCCGGTACACGGTCACTGCACTGACAGGGCAAATTCTGAGCAAGCTGGCTTCCGAGCTGCCTCCTGTCCGCACGCCTTGCTCTCCGGTTCCGCTGCTTACCGAACGTAGCCGCCGGACCGATCGCGTAGCGGCGACAAGGAGCCTTGGACCAGGCGACACAACTCGGCAGTTGCGAGCCCGAGGAGAGCCCGAGAGCACATCGACGTGACGGCAGACCCCGACATAGGCCGACACCACCGCCGCCCGGCCGCGCGAGGGAAACGACCTTGTCCGGCCTCACTCAGCACCGTACGACACAGTCGGGTGGGGACTTTAAACAGCGGGTTGCAGTTTCTCCGGACGCGCGTGTGCCATGGCACCACCAGCCCCGGCCGGCCGCTCGTGGTCACGGTCGGTGGACACGGCATCAGCGTCGCACCCGACGTTGCGGCCAGAAGTACGCCAGCGCCGCAGAACGCGACGACCGTAGTTATTCGTACCGGCAACTCGAGCGAGGTCGGCGCCGGTCGGACTCCGCCCCGCGGCACGCTCCGCGACGTAGAACGCCCACATCCGCGCCTCAGCAGACTCCGCAGTCGTAGGCCGCACCTCGGTGGAGGTCTGCTCAACGACAAGCGGTCGGACGACTCCTGGAGGGGTCCACTCGGCTCCGTCCGGCTCAAGATCAATCCGTGCACCGCTCCGATGCCTCTTCAAGGCCCTGTTCAGTAGCTCGACAGCCAGCAGCAGGGCCAGTGGCGGGCAAGCCGCAACCACGACCGAGAACACCGTCAGCTCCGGAGTTGACCCGACGTTCGCGCACAACGACAGCGAGATCCCGAACCCGAACGCCGTCCAGGCAGCCCACCGCCCACCACCACGCCGGCCATCGCTCGGCTTCCACAGCTCCACCGTCGCCGTCGTCAACAAACCGTCAACGATCAACGGCCAGATCGCCGCGGTCGACTCGTCAGCACCGAAGCGCAGCGCGAACTCACGACCATGCCGGTACGACGCGTACGCCGCCCCCAACGCCACCAACGTCGTGCAAGCGCACTGCACCCACAGTGACACGTTGCCACTCTCCGAGTTTGACGACATCATGAAGCACCGCCACGACGATGCCGCTCAACCACGACCGAACCGCAAATCTGCAGCTCACGACGCCTTCGAGCCCGTGAGGTTGCTATGCGCACCGCGCCGGGGGCACTCATGTCGACCAGCAGAGATCTCCCTCTGACCAGGCGTTATCCGGTCAGGAGCTGATCTCGTCCGCTTCGGCGGTGTCCGGGCTGTTCGGCCGCCTACGCTCCCGCGCTCCCCCGCCAGCCGAGCACCTTCTCGACGCGGTCGTGGGCCGCCGACTCGCCCCACGACGGCCTCAACCCGCGCTTACAGCCACCGCCGCCTGCACTGCACCCTTCGTCGAACGAAGTGCGGAACCCGGCTCAGGACAAATAGGTGACTCCACTATTCAAGTGACCGACGCAGGCATACTCGCAGACCCGCCAGGCCACCACCCCCATCCCAGAACCGATCAAAATCGACCCGCAACCTGAGGTATTTCGATAAGCGTACTTCCCGGAACCGCGGCCGAGCGAGGAACAAAACGTCCAGCCGGATCGCCAGGAACACCATCAGGCTCGCGCCGGCCATCGGCAGCACCCACGCCAGCACCGCGATTCCGAGCAGGGCCACGATCAGCGGCCCGGCGGCCAGCCGGCGCCACGCCGGACGCGGCAACGACGCCCACCGGCCCCGGTACGGGTTGTGAATCCACCACATGCGGTACCCGAGCGCGTGCAGGACGAGCGTGGCGACCGCCACCAGCGCGAGGACGATCTGGTTCGCGAGCCCGAACAGGGTGCCGGTGTGGAACTGCGTGCCCAGCGCACCGAGCTTCGCCCCGGCCGCGAGCCCGGTTCTTCTCAGAGAGCTCTGAGATCCGGTCACTAGCGTGCACCGATGCGTATTCGCGCCGGATTCAGGAGGGATTCAGTGAGAGTGATGTTCCGGACCGCCAGATCGGTGCTCGTCTTCGCCTCGGTGCTCCTGTTGTCCCTGGTCGGCACATCCGTCGTCGCGTCGGCGTCACAGACGCGGACGTGGCGTCTGGAGCAGTTCGACCGGACCAGCCGGATGTGCGTCCAGCACGGTCCGGACGGGAGTACCCACGCCTCTTACTTCATCTTCGTGGTGAGCGGGACGTGGGCCACCGACCTCGAGTTCGGGATGCGTGACCTGCCTCCCGGCTGGACCGCCACCGAGCACTACCTCCCACCGGGCTCCAACTTCCGCAACCCCGACGGCTCGATCACCGTCAACGGGTTCGTCGGCGTGGGAGGACCCGCGTCGGTGCCGGTGGCGACCTACCACGCGCACATCCGGGTGTCGGACGGGACCGTGACCGAAACCCTGCCGACCGACATCGTCGTCACCACCGAGTCCTGGGTGGACTGCATGAACCGGGCGTGAATCCCCGGCACTGGGCGCCGCAGCGCGGCGGCACTGTCCTGGCCGGAGCGGGTCGCCCCCACCGGAGCGGTCCACACAGGACAGTGCCGTCGCGATGCCGGCAACAGGTTCATCACCCGGCGACGTCCCGGGCGAGCCTGCCGTGGGCCGCCACCGAAAGGTCCTGCCCGTCGGCCCATGTCTTGAGGCGGTCGGCGTAGGCCTGCTGGATCATGGGGTAGAAGCCTTGTCCGAAAAGGACTCGAAGCGGCGGGTCGGCCAGGTCGACGATCTCGAGGAGCGTCTGGGCGGCGGCGGCCGGGTCGCCGGAGGGCTGCTTGTTCGTGAAGCGGGCCAGCTGCCGGCGGACGTCGTCGTAGGCGGGGTTCATCCGGGCCAGGTGACCGTTGTCCAGCGGGTTCGGGTTCTTGCCGTCCCGCGTGGCGAAACCGCCGGGCTCGATGATGGTCACCTTGATGCCGAAGCCGGCGACCTCACCGGCGAGGGCCTCGTTGAGGGCTTCCACCGCCCACTTGGAGACGTGGTACGCGCCACCCAGCGGTACCGCGATGAGCCCGGCCGCCGAGGACAGCTGGATGATGTGCCCCGCGCCCTGCTCACGCAGGCAGGGCAGCGCGGCCTGGATGACCCACAGCGCACCGAACAGGTTGGTCTCCAGCTGGTCCCGCATCTCCCGCTCGGTCAGCTCCTCGATCGCACCGACCTGGGCGTAGCCGGCGTTGTTCACGACGACGTCCAGCCGGCCGAAGTGGTCCTTGGCCCGCCGCACGCTCTCGAAGACCGCGGCCTTGTCGATCACGTCCATCTCGAGCGGGAGCACCGCCTCGCCGTACTCGGCGACGAGGTCGTCCAGGCTGCCGGCCTTTCGGGCGGTCGCGGCCACCTTGTCACCGCGGGCCAAGGCGGCCTCGACGAACTCGCGACCGAGACCGCGGGACGAACCGGTGACGAACCAAACCTTGCTGGTCATGTCTTTCCCCTTTCAGTGGAGGTGGTCACCAGGCCACGGGGCCGAGGCGGTCGATGAAGATCCCGGTCGGTCCGTCGGCGCCGAGCGTCGCGAGCTCGATGAACGGGTCGGTGCCCTCGGTGACCGTCAACTGGCCCGTGTGGTTGTTCATGTCCGTGGCGGCGAACTTGCGGTTGGCGACCTCGCCGGGCGTGACGGCGTTGAACTTGATGTCCGGGAACGCCTGGGCGTACCGGACGGTGAGCATGTTCAGCGCCGCCTTGGACGAGCTGTAGGCGAGCTCGTGCATCTTCGAAGCGGCCTGGTTCGGGTCGGTCACGACCGCGAAGGAACCTACGCCGCTGGACACCATCACCACCCGCGGCCGGTCGGCCGCCTGCAGCAGGGGCAGGAACGCGTGCGTGACCCGGACCGGCCCGTACACGTTGGTGTCGTAGACGGAGTGGATCTCGTCGGCCGTGGCCTCCGCAGGGTGGACGGCCCGGCCCGGCGCGCCGGCGTTGTTGATCAGCACGTCCAGCCGGTCGGTGTGCTTTCGAACCAGCCGTACGGCGTCGGCCACCGACTCGTCCGAGGTCACGTCCAGCGGGACCAGGACCACCTGCGTGCCGTCGGCGGCCAGCTTGTCGGCCGCCGCCTGTCCGCGACCTTCGTCGCGCGAGCCGAGAAAGATCGTCCAGCCCAGCTCGCCGAGCCTGCGGGCCGCCTCGAGACCGAGTCCCTTGTTGCCTCCGGTGATCAGCACCGTGGTCTGTTCCGTGTTCGTCATGGCCACCAGACACCGTCTCCGGCGCAGCTGTGACCACCTGTGAGCCACGTCATAGGCGGACGCCGTGACGTCGGCGGGAGCGAGGCAGCTCTCGCCCGGCTTCGACCTGGGGTCGTCAGCCGAGGCCTTCGACGATGCGGAAGTCGCGCTCGAAACCGTCGGGGAGTTCGGCCAGCGCCTCCTGGTAGGCCGCACTCTCGCGGGCGGCGACTGCCTGTTCGAAGCTGTCGAACTCGATCAGGACGACGCGCTCGGCGATCCCGGCCTCGTGTGCGACGACCCGGCTGCCACCGCGCGCGAGGACCCGCCCGCCCGCGGCCTTGACGGCTGACCGGGCCAGTTCGTTGTAGGCATCAAGCTGCCCGGGATCCGCGATGGCGGGGTAGACGCTGACCCAGTAGCCCTTGGCCACGATTCCTCCTGTGTCCGAGATCGATGATCGGAACATACTCAGGTCCACGGCCCGAGAACCGCGGGATACGCTGCGGTCGAGCCGGAAGGGTGATGCGCAGGTGGGTGCCACGCGACGACGGTCCGCACCGAACCTCCGGCAGCTGTCGGCGGCGGAGAGCAAGGCCAAGGTGCTCGAGGCCGCCAAGGAGGTGTTCGCGTCCTGCTCGTACGAGCAGGTCAAGGTCGGTGAGATCGCCGAGCGGGCGGGCGTCGCCCACGGCCTGGTCTTTCACCACTTCGGCAGCAAGCGTGAGCTGTACCTGGCCGTGCTCGCCGAGTACCGCGACCGGCTCGCGAGCCTGCACGACGAGGACACCGGCGCTCCCACCGGCTTGCGGGTTCGCCGCAGCCTCCGGGCCCACCTGGACTTCATGGCCGGTCACCGCGAGGTCGCGACGCGCGTGATCCTCGCCCGGTCCGGACCCGGCGCCGAGGAGTTCACGCGATCGCAGCAGGCCGGGCTCGAGAAGACCGCGGCGATCCTGGGCATCGACCTGGACCGCCCCGCGCTGCGGGCGACGATGCGCGCCTACGCCGGCTCGGTCGACGAACTCGTCCGCAGCTGGCTGGCGGGAGAGCTCGACGCCGACACCGACGACCTGGTCGAGGCCATCGTGGCCCTGCTCCAAGGCGCCTTGCGCGCGGCGGGCCGGATCGATCCGGCGTGCCTGCCTGACACGACGGTCCGGGCGCTGAACCGGCGCTGAATCACCGCGGTTCGCCGTCCGCGGAAGCCCGCGGCGACGAGGTCTGTGCAGCGAGGGCACGGCTCGCACCCGCTGTTTCCCTGGTTCGCCTCCGCACGAATGACGCGCTACGCTTTCGTTGACTCCGAATCAACGAACTGAGGTGCGGCATGGTCAAGACCATCGCGGTGTTCGGCGCGGGCACGGGACTGGGCGCGGCGACCGCGCGGCGGTTCGGCCGCGAGGGCTACCGGGTCGCGTTGATCGCGCGCAGGCCCGAGCCACTGGACAAGCTGGCAGCCGAACTCGCCGGCGACGGGATCGACGCGAAGGCGTTCCCGGCCGACCTGTCCGATCCGGCCGTGGTACCCACGCTGCTGGGCGAGATCGAGGGCTGGTTCGGCCCGATCGGCGTGGTCGAATACGCCCCGATCCCCGCGCGGGCCCCGTTCCTGCCTGCCGTGGACCTGACCGCCACGAAGGTGGGCGAGCTGGCGGGGCTGTTCCTGCAGACTCCGGTCGAACTGGCCCACCGGGTGGTGCCCGGCATGATCGAGCGCGGCGCCGGTGCGTTCCTGCTCGCGGAAGGCCAGTCCGCGCTGGTGCCGGCACCCGGCGCGAGCGGTGTCGGAGCGGTGATGGCCGCGGCACGCCATTGGCTGCACTCGCTGCACGCCGAACTCGCCCCGAAGGGCGTCTACGCGGGCGTGCTGACGGTGTCCGCGTGGATCGACGGCAGCGCGGGGCACCAGGCGGCCGCCACGGCGGACCCGGCACTCGGCGGGCCGGTGGTCGATCCGGCCGAGCTCGCGGACGTGTACTGGCGCATGGTGACCGAGCAGAACACCGTGGAGGTCGTGTACCCGTCCTGACCGGCGATGCGGGCATTCAGGCTTCCGCGTCCTCGAACCCGATCGACGCGCTGAGGGTGGACCAGCGATCGTCCTCGTGCGCCAGGCGTTGCGCCGCGGTCGCCGCCATCTCGACGGCATCGGCGCCGAGGGGGAACCGCAGCGGGGGCTCGGCCAGGCGGGTGGTCGCCACGATCACCTCGGCCGCCTTCGCCGGGTCGCCGGGCTGCCTGCCGTCCTCGGCCGCGAGCCGCCGCGCGATCGCGCCGACCGTCGGCTCGTACCCCGCACCGACCGGCAGGACCGACATGGAACGGGGCGAAATCATGTCCGTCCGCAGGTTTCCCGGTTCCGCGACCGTGACCCGGATGCCGAGCGGGCCGAGCTCGGCGGCGAGGGAGAGCGAGAAGACGGTCGCCGCGGCCTTCGCCGCCTGGTAGGACGCCAACCCCGGCGTGCCGATGCGCGCGCCGAGCGAGGAGATCTGGATGAAATGACCGTCGCCCTGCGCACGGAAAACCGGCAGCGCCGCCCGGGTGACGTTGACCAGCCCGCCGTAGGTGATTGCGTGCTGGGACCAGAACGCGGCGTCCGGGGTGTCCTGCACCGAACCGAGATCCGCCTGGCCGGCGTTGTTGACCACGACGTCCAGCCGCCCGAATCGCTCGACCCCCGCGGCGACGGCGGCCCGCGCCTGCTCCGCGTCGGTGACGTCCAGCGACACGGCGGCGACTCGCCCGGCCCCCTCCTCGACCAGGTCGGCCAGCGCCTCGGTCCGGCGCGCGGTGGCGACGACGAGCTCCCCCGCCGCGGCCGCGGCCCGTACCAGGTGGCGGCCAAGACCCCGGGAGCTTCCCGTGACGAACCAGACCTTCGGCATCTCGACTCCATCGATCAGCCTTGCGCGGCAAGGGTTTCCACGCGTGCCGGAGCGCCATTTCGCCGGCATCCGACAGCCCGGTCACGCCGTCCACTGTAGTCAGTTCATGTTGACATGACAACAGGTGGGTCTTCCGTGGCCGGAGCAGAGTTCCCTTCAGCGCCGCCGGATCCCGGCGACGAGCGTCTCCCAGTTCCGGTACGCGATGAGCTCGCGTTCGGCATCGGTGACGGGTGCGGCGTCCACGAAGGCCCGTGCCGACCCGGCGCGTTCCCGGTTGAACGGGTAGTCGGAGGCGTACATGATCCGCTCCGCGCCGACCGTTTCCAGGCTCCACCGCAGGTACTTGTGGCTGGCGATCCCGCCCGGGGTGATGAAGACGTTGCTGCGGAAGTACTCCGCGATCGGCCGCCGCAGCTTCACAAGCGGGTCCATGGCGGCGACGCGGTCGAGGTAGAACAGCACCACCTCGCCCCAGTGCCCCATGATCACCTGCAAGCCGGGAAACCGGTCGAAGACACCCGCGATGATCATCCGCAGGACGGTCAGGCCGGCGTCGTAGTGCCAGCCGAAGGTGCCGGTGGCCAGCATGCCGTCCACCGGCTCGCCGAACCCGCGGTAGTACGCGTCGGCGACGCCGGGCACCGGCGCGCGGGGGTGCAGGTAGACCGGCGCACGCAGGTCCTCGGCGGCTTCGTAGATGTCCCAGAACTCCGGTGCGTCCAGGGCACGGCCACCCGAGTGCGCGTTCACCAGCGTTCCCGCGAACCCGAGTTCGGTGACCGCGCGCCGCAGTTCGTCGGCCGCGGCCGGCGGCGCCGGGGTGGCCAGCGCCGCGAACCCCTGCAGGCGACCGGGATGGCGGCGGACCGCCTCCGCGATACCGTCGTTCACCGGCACCTGCAGGGCGACCGCCTCCGCGACGGGCAGGTTCTGCAGGCCGGGGGTGGTCAGGGACAGCACCGCCGTGTCGATCCCGGCGTCGTCCAAGGCGGCGATCCGCCCCTCGCCGACGTCGAGCAGCGCGGGAGTGTCCAGCGCCCGCTTCATCATCGGCTCGGCGAGCCGCGGATCGTGCCGGTGCCAGGCCGCGGCCACCTCGGCGGTGAGGAAGTGTTCTTCCAGCGCGTACAGCTTCATCGCGGAATCAGCTCCGGACGGTCTTGACGGCGCCGGCCCGGGAGCGTCCAGGTGGGGCAGGGGGTGGTCGAGCGGGTCGCTCATGGTGCCGCCTCCGGATCTGCGGGACTTGAATCTTCAAGTCAACCTACGGCGGTTCGCTTGAACTTTCAAGTGTCATTACACTCCCCCCATGCCTGCCTCGAGGGACCCCGACGTGGACGAGCCGCGGTGGCTCACCGACGACCAGCTGGCGGCGTGGCGCGGGTTCATGAAACTTCTGCAGCGACTGCCCGCGGCGCTGGAAGCACAGCTCCACCAGGACTCGAAGCTCAGCCTGCTCGAGTACCACGTCCTGGCGCACCTTTCCGACCAGCCCGGACGCCGCCTGCGGCTGAGCGAGCTCGCCACCCTGGCCACCACGGAGCTGTCCCGCCTCTCCCACCTGATCGGCCGGCTGGAGAACCGCGGCTTCGTCCGCCGCGAGCCGGACCCCGGAAACGGGCGCTTCACGCTGGCCGTGCTGACCGAGGCGGGCCACGCCCACCTCGCCGGCGCGGCGCCCGCCCACGTGGAGCGGGTGCTCACCCTGTTCGTCGACGTTCTCTCCCCGCACGAGCTGCGGACCCTGCACCGGATCTCCGGGAAGGTGCTCGACCGCATCGACAGCGGGCCGACGGCGGAGCGGGTCAGCCCTTGACGGGTTCGAGCAGGATCAACGGAACCTCGCGGTTGCCGGTCTCGATGGCCCGGGCGCGCATGTCGGGGAAGAACGGGTAGAGCTCGTCGGCGTAGGCCACCCAGCTGTCCCGCTCGGCGCCTTCCGCGACGCGGGCGGCCATCAGCCGGCGATCGGGACCGTCCTGCAGCTGGACCGTCGGGTGCGCCACGAGGTTGTGGAACCAGCTCGGGTTGCGGGCCTGGCCGCCGGCCGAGGCGCCGACGGCGTAGACGCCGTCGCGCTCGATGCGCATCAGCGCGACCTTGCGCAGCTTGCCCGAGCGGGCGCCCCGCATGGTCAGCACGACCACGGGCGCGCCCGCCATCGTCGCGCCGTCCCGGCCGTCGGTGCGCTCGTAGAGCTCGACCTGGTCGCGGGTAGTCGCGTCGGCACTCGGGGCGTACTCGCCCTCGAGCAGATCCTTTGTCACTTCAGGGACTTCCTTTCACTTGGATGACGGTCTTCCCGATGGTCCGGCCGCTTTCGGCGAGCGCGTGCGCCGTCTTCATCGTGTCGGCGGTCAGGCCGTCCAGCGTGGTGGTGACGATCGGGCGCAGGCGGCCCGCCGTGACGTCGTCGGCCACCCGGGCCAGGATCCGGCCCTGCTCGGCGACGTCTCCGCCGGCCGTTATCCTGCTGAACACCATTTCGGTGTGCAGCGACAACGACTTCCCCGTGATGGCGCCCGGATCGAACGGGCCGGCGACGTCGATGGCGGCCAAGTGACCGAAGGGCCGCAGCACCTCGACGATCGCGCCCAGATGGCCGAAGGTGCCCGACGTCGAGAACACCAGGTCGACGTGGCCGATCCCGGCGGCGCGCAGCTGCCCGGCCAGCTCGCCGCGGTGATCGAGGACCAGGTCGGCGCCCATCTCGGTCGCCCACTCCCGGGACTCGGGCCGGGAGGCCGTGCCGATCACGAACGCCGGCGTCGCGGCCTTGAGCAGCTGCGTGGCCATCGACCCGACGCCGCCGGCGCTGCCGATCACGAGCACGCGGCCGACCCCGGGCGGCAGGGCGTCCTGGTCGCGGAACAGCGCTTCCCACGCGGTGAGGACACCGATGGGAAGCGACGCCGCATCGGTGAACGCCAGCCGGTCCGGGATCTTGGCGACGACCCGGTGGTCGATCGCGACGCGTTCGGCCCAGCAGCCGTCGCGGGTGATGTCGCCGGTACCCATCACCCGGTCCCCGGCCGCGAAGCCGGTGGCCGCGGGCCCGGCCGCGGCGACGACTCCGGCGAACTCCCAGCCGAGGACGACCCGGCCGCCGGGTTCGGCGCTGCGGGTCCGGCGGATCGCGGCTTCGCCCGGGTTGACGCCGATCGCGTGGACCTCGACCAGCAGGTCACCGTCGCGTAGCCGGGGTTCGGCGACGTCGGTCAGTTCGATGGCGAACGCGTCGAGCGGGTGTGCTTTCCCGTAGGAGAGTGCTTTCACGGCTTCAGTCCTGCTTCAGGGCGTGCAGAGCCGAGAGCGGACCGCCGATCTGCATCAGGCGGCCGCCCTCACGCAGCATCCCGGCGTCGACCGGGGCGAAGCCGATCTCGTCGGCGACCTCGTGGAACGTGGCTTTGGCCGCGGCGTCGTCGCCGGCGTAGAAGAGCAGCTGCCGTCCTGCGGGGTGCCGGGGATCAGCCGCGATGAATTTCGCGTAGAGGGTGTTGAAAGCCTTGACCACGCGCGCACCCGGCGCCCTGCTCGCGACGAACTCGCTCGCCGTCTCGACCCCGGGATCGGCGACGGTCGGCCGCATCGAATCCAGGTTGTTGGTGGTGTCGACCAGGATGCGGCCGTCCCACGCGGGCAGCCCGGCCAGCGCGGCGCCGACCTGCGGCCACCTCACGGCGAGAAACACCACGTCGGCCGCGGCGGCTTCCTCGACCGTGGCCGCGCTCGCGAGCGGGCCCAGCCGGGCCACGACGTCGAGCAGCGTGTCCGGGCCGCGGCTGTTGCCGAGGGCGACCTTGTGGCCGGCCGCCACGAGGTGGCCGGCGATGGCCTGCGCGACCGTCCCGGCGCCGATGGTTCCGAAGTGCACGACCACCCCTCCCGTCTTTGATGACGTCTGACATCAAAATTAATGATGGTCATCGACATCATTGGCTGTCAAGCCGTACCATCGGAGGTGCTGGCAAGCCCGTCCGGGAAGGTGGTCGACGTGCCCCGCATCACGCAAGAGCAGAAGCGGCTCAACCGCGAGAAGATCGTCACCGCGGCCGGCGAGGGGTTCCGGCTGCGCGGCATCGACGGCATCGGCCTCGAAGAGGTGATGAAGTCTGCCGGTATGACGCACGGCGGGTTCTACAACCACTTCGCCTCGAAGGACGACCTCGCCGTGGAAGTCCTGCACCAGGGCTTCACCGACTCGCTCGCGGCGCTCGACGCCATCCGCGAGGCACATCCACGCTCGGCGCGTGCGGCCCTCCACGACATGGTCGACACCTACGTCAGCGCCGAGCACCGCGACCACCCCGAGGCCGGCTGCGCCTCGGCGGCACTCGTCACCGACGCCGGCCGCCACGGCACGGCCGCTCAGGCCGAGTACCGGCGCGGCCTCGACGGCTACTTCGCCACGATCACGGACATGCTGCTCGACCGCGCACGCCAGTCCGGCACCGACCTCGCGCCCGCGGAAGCCCGCGAACGCGCGGTGGCACTGTTCAGCCAGATGGTCGGGGCCCTGACCCTGTCCCGGGCCGTCGCCGATGCCGCCCCCGCTCTGTCGAACGAAGTCCTGGCGGTCAACCGGAAACAGCTCAAGAAGTGCTGAAGGCCGGTTCCAGCCGGATCCGGACGTCGAGGTTCCGCTCGACCTCACTCCGGCTGTACAGCAACGGGAACGAACCACCCGAAGCCCAGAGACCGTTCAGATCGCTGTAGTGCGGACTCCGCGGATCACCCGACTGACCGGGCGCGTTGATCGCCGCCGAGCCGTTCCAGTTGCCCACGTCCAAGGCCATCTTGAACGTCGCCCCGATGATCTGCTGGTAGGTCAGCGGGTGGAAGAACGACGGGTGGATCGTGTGGTACGAGCCGCCGACCGGGGTGGGGCCGACGTTCGGGCCGCCCAGGGGGTGGACGAACTCCTGGTGGTGCAGCGACCCCCAGTGCCACGTCGACGTGTCGGTGCCGAGCTTGGCGGCCACGTCCTGGAACGCCAGTGGCAGCGTGTCCAGGATCAGCTTGTCGCGCACCGCCGCGCCGTCCGGGCCGAGCCAGCCCGCCGGGTCCTTGAACGAGGCGATCACCAGGCTGAAGTCCGGGTTGATCGTCTTCACCAGCGCGTCCGCCGCGGCCTGCGGCAGCACCGCGTGCGCCCACGCCCAGTGCAGGTACTTCATGATCCACGTCTCGAACAGCGCCGCTCCCGGCGAATCGACCGACGCCACGCCGTCATAGCCTCGAAGGAGCGAAAGCGCCTTCGCGGTGTCCGGGTCCGAAGAGGACAGACCGCGCACGAAGTCGAGGATCTGGGTCGCCACCAGCGACTTCTCGTCCTTCTGCAGCGCCAGCGAATCGGCGACCGTCGCGCCCGGGGTGGACTTGATCAGCTCGTCGATGCGCTGCTTGCGGTAGGGCAGCTGCCATTCGTAGTTGGACACCACCGGCCAGCCCGGCGGGATGTTGAAGTCGTTGGCCGAGGCGAAGAAGCCGGACGGCGGGTTGTACTGCCCCGGCAGCTCGCTGTTGGCGTAGAAGCCGTTCCAGTCGTAGCGCCCGTCACCGGGGACGGGCAGCAGGCCGTCGTAGCCGGCGCCGGTGCGGCGCGGCGTCAGGCCCGCCGGGACGTAACCGATGTTGCCACGCACGTCGGCGTAGGCCAGGTTCGAGCCCGGCGTGCCCCAGTTCCGCATCCCCGCGGTGAACTCGCCGAAGTTGGTCGCGCGCTGGTAGTTCAGGCTGCCCAGGTACGCCGAACTGCCCGGCTGCGTCCACGCCGTGCGGACCGCGAACGCCCGGTGCGCCGCCGCGTCGACCTTGACGACGGGGCCGTGCCGGGTGAAGGACAGCTCCCCCGTGACCGGCGCTCCGCCGCGCACCGGAATGGGCTCGTTCACCGTCGTCATCTTTTCCCAGCCGGTGCCGTAGCGGTAGCGGGTGGGGTCGTTCGGGTCGAGTTCGTAGACGTAGAGGTCGGTCTGGTCGATCGGCAGGTTGGTCAGGCCGAACGCGATGCTTTCGTTGTGCCCGATGGCGATCCCGGGGTTCCACGGCTCACCCGCGCCGGCGAGGTTCAGCCCGGGCGCCGACAGCTGCGCGACGTACCGGCCCGAGGGCAGGGCGTCCGCGCCGCGGTGCGGGTCGTTGGCCAGGATCGGCCGTCCGGACGCGGTCCGGGCCGGGCCGATCGTCCACGCGTTGCTGCCCGACGTCGCGTCGGCGATGTCCTTGGCCTGGAAACCGCTGCCGGTGAAGGACACCGCGGCGGTCGCGAGGTTGTACACCTTGAGCACGTCGTCCGGCACCGAGCACGGGTCGAGCCCGGCGGGCACCTCGGCTTCGTGTGCCGGGTAGAGAGCGCGGAGGTAGCGGCTCGCGCCGGGACCGGCCAGGCAGACCAGCTTCGCGCGGGCGACCTCCCACATCAGGTTCTCGCCGATGGCGTGCGTGCGGATCCGCACCACGTCCTGCGGGCGCCAGCGGGCGGGCTGGTAGCCGAGCTTGCCGAACTCCGGCGGGACCGCAGAAGGGTTGCGGCCGAGCCAGTCGAGGTAGGAGTTGATGCCCTCGGCGAACCGGGTCGCGGCCAGCCTGCCCTCCGGGCCGTAGGACGCCCACTCGGCGGCCATGTCGCCGCGGTAGAGGAACAGCCGGGCGGCCCGGTCCTGCTCCACATAGGACGGACCGAGCACCTCGCTGAGCGTGCCCAGGCCGCGCCGGCGCCAGGTGTCGATCTGGAACAGCCGGTCGCGGGCGATGTTGAAGCCCTGCGCGAAGAACAGGTCGCTGGTGTCGGCCGCGTAGATGTGCGGCACGCCCCACTTGTCGACGAGCAGCTCGGCCGGCCGGTGCAGGCCGGCGGCCGCGTACTTCGGGCCGGTCACCGCCGCCGCGGCCGGAACCGGCGCCAGGCAGAGCACGACCAGGGCGAGGATCAGGCCGCGGACGGACGGCCGGCGTGTGGCCATGGGTGATCTCCTCGTTCGGGACTCGGGATCGAGGTGGCCGTTCGAGTTCTACCCGCCGCCGGCGCAGGTTCACGAGCCCCTAAGGGGTGCGCTCAGGCGATCTCCGGCGCCGTCCCCGTCCAGGACGGCGCGCCCAGGTCCTTGTCCGCGACGACGAACTTCCTCCGCAGCTCGTCGATGAGCGCGTCGACCTCGTCGGTCGTGCGGCGCATCAGCTCGTCCGCCTGCTGGAGGAAGCTGTAGAGCGTGCCGTAGAAACCGCCGGCGTCGAGGCTCTCGGTGCCGTTGTCGCTGAGCACCTCCACCATCTTGTCGGCGATCGCGAACGGGGCCATCGGGCCGGACGTCGCCAGGTCGACGATGCCCCGGTAGGTTTTCCACCCGGTGGACAGGCCCGCGGCCACTTCGCCCTCGGCGTCGAACTTCTCGAGCTGGTCCACGCACGCGCCCATCAGGCTGTTCAGGTTGAACCGCGCGCCGTGGATGATCGCGCCGAACCGGGTGAGCGACTCCGCCAGCACGGTCAGCGCCGACGACCGGAAGTGCTCGTACCACTCGTTGATGGTCGAACAGCGCGCCTGAGCGTCGTGCGGGACCGACCCGGGCGGCCCGCTCCAGTGCTGGGCCCACCAGCCGTTGCCCAGCTGCAGTGATTCGAGCCTGCCGTACTCGATCAGCGCCTCGCCGGAAGCGCGGGCGTTTTCGAGCGCGTTGCCCGCGTGCTCGATCCAGCCGCCGTCCTGGAGCCTGAGCGCTTCGGGGTTGTGCCGGCCGGCGTTGCCCTTGACCTTGCCGACGTCCTGGCCGCTGAGGATCTCCGCGTGGCTGAAGAACTCGGCCACGCCGAGATCCCGGCTGCCGTCGCCGTGGATGGACCCCTGCATGATCGGGTAGAGGGTGTTGTACGCGGTCGAGATACCGACGTTGTTGGTGGCCGAACGCAGTTCCGTCGGTTCGACGAGCGGGTCTTCGAACTGCGCCCACCGCGGCCCCCACGGCGGCCCGTCCGTGTCGACCACGCTCAGCGCCTTGAGCATCCCGTGCAGCGCCGGCGCGTACCCGTTGCGGAAGACCGGATCGAGATCGGCGACCGGGCCGCCGTCGTCGGCTTCGTACCACCGCTGAGCCATGTCGTTCCCCCTAGTCCACGTTCAGCTTGTCGGCGATCGCGTTGAGGGACTGCACGTTCTGCGCCTCGGCTCCTTCGTACGCGTCGGCGGATTGGAGCATCCGGTCGCGCAGCCCGCTGAGGAACTGGATGAATTCGCCCTCTTCGTTGACGAAGTCCGTCATCTTGAGCGCGAATTCGTGCGCGAACCGGAGCAGGTTCTCCTGGAACTGCCCGGTTTTGCCCCACCCGCCCTGCAGCACGCCCTGCTCGGCTTCGATGGCGACGTCCCGCAGCAGGCTGTGCCCTTGCCGCAGGTAGTCGATCACCCCGCCGCCGGCGCCGTTTCCCCCGAGCACGACCGTGCCGAACCTGCGCAATTCCGGCATGTCCACGACAAGATCCACGAGAGCCCCCTCCGCCCGCACGCGATTCCCCCGAATCAGCAGGCTAACTCCCGGATGGGCGTTTCGCACCGTTTTCGCCCGATCGATCGCTAATGCGGACCGTTCGTCAGCGACAGGTTGAACGAATAGCGCGACGCCCGGTAGACGTGCCAGCCGTACTCGACCACGCGGCCCGAATCGTCGTACGTCGTGCGCTGCATCGTCAGCAGGGCCGCTCCCGGCTCCTCGGCCAGCAGCTCCGCGTCCGCTTCGGTCGCCAGCCGGGCGCCGATGGTCTGCTCCGCCGCGTGCAGGCGCACTCCCGCCGAGCGCAACAGCTGGTAGAGACCCTTTTCGCGCAGCTCGCCGTCGGTCGGGTCGATGACGCCGTCGGGGAGGTAGTTGTTCATCAGCGCCAGCGGCTCGCCGTCGGTGGAGCGGATGCGGCTCAGCCGCCGCACGTGGGTCAGGCCCGGGGCCTCCAGCAGCTCGGCCACCTCGGCGTCCGCCTCCTCGACGCCGTTGGCCAGCACCACCGACTCCGGCTTGCCGCCGAGCCCCGCGAGGTCGTCGAACAGGCTGCTCAGCCGCAGCGGGCGCGCCACCTTGGTCCGGACGACCTGCGTGCCGACGCCGCGGCGCCGCACGAGCAGGCCCTGGTTGACCAGCGACTGGATCGCCTGCCGGACGGTCGGCCGCGACAACCGCAGGCTCGCCGCCAGATCCACCTCGTTGCCCAGCCGGGCCCCCGCCGGGAGCCTGCCGTCCTCGATCGCGTGCTGCAGCTGCCGGGAGACCTGGAAGTACAGCGGCTCGGGACTGCCCGGGTCCAGCACGATCTCCCGCCCGGGATCCCAGGCGGGCGGGAACGTGACGTCCACGTCGGACGACGGCTGCGGCGGGGTGTTCATCACCGGCAGCCTACCGCCATCGGGTCACCGGTAGGGATGACCTGATGTCCATATGTCTTGACAAAGTCGCATCGGCGCTGGCAGTGTCGATCCCGACCGGCCGAAGAGGAGGGGAACTGTGAACGACGTGGTGCGGCGCCTGGTCGCCCAACGGGTGCACGACCCGGAAGCGATCGCCGAAGCGGCCGCGAACCGGGTCCGGGCCGAGTCGCCCTTCAACGACAGGGGCCGGACGATGATCATCGCCGCGGACCACCCCGCCCGCGGCGCCAACGCGGTCGGCGGCAACCCCTCGGCGATGGCCGACCGGGGAGAACTCCTCGAACGGCTGTGCCTCGCACTGGAACGCCCCGGCGTCACCGGCGTGCTGGCGACCGCGGACGTCATCGACGACCTGCTGCTGCTCGGCGTGCTGGACGGCAAAACCGTGCTCGGGTCGATGAACCGGACCGGGCTGGCCGGGTCGAGCTTCGAGATCGACGACCGGTTCGCCTGCTACGACGCCGAAGCGATCGCGAAGATGGGATTCGACGGCGGCAAAACCCTCACCCGGATCTGCCTCGACGACCCGGTCACGCCGAGTGTCCTGGAGAACACCGCCAAGGCGATCAACGAGCTGGCCGACCGGAAGCTGATCGCGATGGTCGAGCCGTTCCTGTCGGTCTGGACCGAGGGGCGGATCCGGAACGACCTCTCCCCCGACGCCGTCGTCAAGTCGATCACGATCGCCGCCGGGCTCGGCCGGTCCTCGGCCTACACGTGGCTCAAGCTGCCCGTGGTCGACGAGATGGAACGCGTGCTCGCCTCCTCGACGTTGCCGGCGGTGCTGCTCGGCGGCGAGGTCAAGGATCCCGACGCGGCGTTCGCCGCCTGGCAGCGCGCTCTGACCCAGCCGACCGTGCAGGGGCTGGTCGTCGGGCGGTCCTTGCTCTACCCGCACGACGGCGACGTCGCCAAGGCCGTCGACACCGCCGTAGGGCTGCTGTGAACCCCGCACCGCAGCTCGGCGCCACCACCTGGAGGAGCACCGTGAACACCATCGACCACTGGATCAACGGCACCGCCACGGCCGCGGGCTCCACCCGCACGGCGCCGGTCTTCGACCCGGCGACCGGCCGGCAGCAGGCCGCGGTTCTCCTCGCCGGAGCGTCCGATGTGGACGCCGCGGTCGCGGCCGCGGGCAAGGCCTTCGAGTCGTGGGGCGACTCCTCGCTGTCCCAGCGCATCAAGGTGATGTTCGCTTTCCGCGAGCTGCTGGTGAAGCACGAGGACGAACTGGCGCGGATCATCTCCAGCGAACACGGCAAGGTCATCGAGGACGCCCGGGGCGAGATCGTGCGGGGCCGCGAGGTCGTCGAGTACGCCTGCGGCATCGCCGACGCGCTCAAGGGCAGCTTCTCCGACCAGGTCTCCCGCGACGTCGACGTGCACGACTTCCGGCAACCGCTCGGTGTGGTCGCCGGGATCACGCCGTTCAACTTCCCGATCATGGTGCCGCTGTGGATGCACCCGATCGCCATCGCCACCGGCAACACCTTCGTGCTCAAGCCGAGCGAGCGCGACCCGTCCGCGTCGAACTTCGTCGCGCGGCTGTACGCCGAGGCCGGCCTGCCCGACGGTGTGTTCAACGTCGTGCACGGCGACAAGACCGCGGTCGACGCGCTCCTGGACCACCCGGACGTCGCGGCGGTGTCGTTCGTCGGCTCGACCCCGATCGCCCGGTACGTGCACGAGCGCGGGACGGCGGCCGGCAAGCGCGTCCAGGCCCTCGGCGGGGCGAAGAACCACGCGGTCGTGCTGCCCGACGCCGACCTGGAGTACGCGGCGAACCACCTGACGGCGGCCGCGTTCGGCTCGGCCGGACAACGCTGCATGGCGGTCTCGGTCGGCGTGGCCGTCGGCGCGGCGGGCGACAAGCTCGTCGAGATCCTCGCGCGCAAGGCCCGCGAGGTGCGGGTCGGTCCCGGCTCGGACCCGGCCAGCGACATGGGCCCGGTCGTCACCGCGGCCGCCCGCGAGCGCGTGGTGAACGCCGTCGCCGTCGGTGCCGAGCAGGGCGCCTCGGTCGTGGTCGACGGCCGCGGCCTGCGGGTCGACGGGCACGAGGAGGGCTTCTTCGTCGGGCCGTCCCTGCTGGACGACGTCACGACCGAGATGGCCGCCTACCGGGAGGAGATCTTCGGCCCGGTGCTGGCGATCGTCCGGGCGGAGACCGTGGACGAGGCCATCTCCATCATCAACGCCAACCCGTACGGCAACGGCACCGCCATCTTCACCGGCAGCGGCGAGGCTGCGCGGAAGTTCCAGCGCGAGGTCAAGGTCGGCATGATCGGCGTCAACGTGCCGATCCCGGTCCCGATGTCGTACTACTCGTTCGGCGGCTGGAAGGACTCCCTCATCGGCGACAGCCCCATCCACGGCCCCGCGGGCGTCCGCTTCTACACCCGCGCGAAGGTGGTCACGACACGCTGGCCCCCCAGCGAGGCCGCCTTCACCTTCCCGACGTCGAACTGACCCGCGACGGGCACCTGGAACCGGAACACCTCTCTCCGGTTTCCGGTACCGTGGCGGCAGCACCGGCGAAGGAGGCCGCCATGGGTTACCGAGGTCCGCTCCCGAAGGGCGCGGTCGACCGCGTCAACACCTGCGTCGGCTCGCTCCGGACGTCGCCGCGGTGGGGACGGCTGGTCCGCCGGCACCTCACCCAGGTCACCTACACGGGCCGGCGGTCGGGCCGCACCTTCCGCACCCCCGTCGGCTACCGGCGGGCCGGCGACGTCGTGACCATCGGGGTCCGGCTGCCGGACGCGAAGTCGTGGTGGCGCAACTTCACCGGCGACGGCGGCCCGCTGTCCCTCGAGCTCGACGACACCGAACGCACCGGCCACGCCGTCGCCCGGCGCGACGAAAAGGGCCGCGTCACGGTGACCGTCCGGCTGGACGAACCCGCCTAGCGGGCCATCCCGTGCCAGAGCAGATCGGCCAGGCTCGCCGCTTCGCCGCGCCAGTCCCCGCCCGGGTCGAGCAGCAGCAGGCCCGCCAGGCCGCGCAGCACCACGACCGGGTCGAGGTCCGGCCGCACCGTGCCGGCCGCCGCGTTCGCTTCGAGCAGCTCGGCCATCGCGCCGATCATCGCTTCGTAGGCGCTCGCCGGCAGCTCGCCGCGGGAGGCCGTCGCGCGGCGCAAGGCGTCGGCGAGCCCCTTCTTCGTCATCATGTAGTGCGCCAGGTGGTCGGTCACCCACACCCGGAACGCCTCGGCCGGGCCGTGCTTGTCCAGCAGCACCGGGACGATGTCCACGATGTGCCGCACCTCGCGCTGGTAGACCGCGAGGATCAGCGACTCGGGCGTCGGGAAGTGCCGGTACACCGTGCCGACGCCGACCTCGGCCTGCTTCGCGATCGCGTTGAACGAGACCTCGCCCGTCCGGGCCAGCGACTCCCCGGCCGCGACGAGGATGCGCTCGTGGTTGCGCCGGGTGTCCGCGCGCCGGGGACTGACCGAACCCGTCGTCATCGTCCCTCCCGTCCACCGAAGTACCGTCCGCCGAATCTAACCCAGACCTGGAGCGACTCCAGCGTGACCGGTTCGTTGCGAAGCGGATTGTAATCCGCTAGCCTCGCGAACGGGTGAAGCGGATGACTATCCGCTCCCCTTGTTCGCCGCCACCACCACCGTCAGGCACCGATCCGGACGAGCTGCGGAAAGAGACCAGTGGAAATCTCACTCGAAGTGAACGGCAGTACCGAACACCTGGACGTCGATCCCGGCGTCACCCTCCTCGACGCGCTGCGTGAACGCCTGGACGTCACCGGCCCGAAGAAGGGCTGCGACCGCGGCCAGTGCGGCGCCTGCACCGTGCACGTCGGCGGCCGGCCGGTCCTCTCGTGCCTCACGCTCGCCGCCACCGTGCGGGAGCCGGTGACCACCGTCGAAGGACTGTCCACAGAGGACAAGCTGCACCCGGTGCAGCAGGCCTTCGTGGACCAGGACGCCCTGCAGTGCGGGTTCTGCACCGCCGGGCAGATCATGTCGGCGGTCGCGGCCGTCGAGCAGGACGTCGAAGACGTGCGGGAGTTCATGTCCGGCAACCTCTGCCGGTGCTCGGCCTACCCGAACATCGTCAAGGCGGTCGACCAGGCGAGGCGGGCCGATGCGTCCGTTTGAGCTGACCGCGCCCACCACCGTCGAAGCCGCCCTCGCGACGCCCGGCACGTTCCTGGCCGGCGGCACCACCCTCGTCGACCTCATGAAGCTCGACGTCCTCACCCCGCGGCACGTCCTGGACATCAACCAGGTCCCGCTGCGCGGCATCGACACGAGCGACGGCCTGCGCTTCGGCGCGCTGGAGCGGATGAGCGCCATCGCCGCGCACCCGCAGGTGTACCCGGCGATCTCGCGCGCCCTGCTGCTGAGCGCGTCCCAGCAGATCCGGAACATGGCCAGCATCGGCGGAAACCTGCTGCAGCGCACCCGCTGCTCGTACTTCCGCGACGTCGCGATGCCGTGCAACAAGCGCGAGCCCGGCAGCGGCTGCTCCGCGATCGAAGGCGCCAACCGGATGCACGCCATCCTCGGCACCAGCGACTCCTGCGTCGCGACGCACCCCAGTGACGTCGCCGTCGCCCTCGTCGCGCTCGACGCCCGCGTGAAGCTGGCCGACGCCGACGGCACCCGCGAAGTCGCCCTGCGCGACTTCTACCAGCTGCCCGGCGACACCCCGGCGCTGGAAAACGACCTGCGGCCCGGCGAGCTGATCACCGAGGTGGTCGTCCCGCGGCTGGACTGGGCGGCGAACTCCACCTACGTCAAGGTGCGCGACCGGCAGTCCTACGAGTTCGCGCTGTGCTCGGCGGCCGTCGCGCTGGACGTCCGCGACGGCGTCATCGCCGACGCGCGGATCGCGGCCGGCGGGGTCGGCACCGTCCCGTGGCACCTGCCCGCCGTCGAGGACGCCTTGCGCGGCGCCCCGGCGACGCAGGCCTCGTTCGAGGCCGCCGCGGCCGTCGCCGCCGACGGCGCCCGTCCTCTGGCGGACAACGCGTTCAAGGTGCCGCTGCTCAAGCGGACCCTCGTCCGCGCGCTGCTCGAACTCACCGAGGGGAGCTCCCGATGATCACCCGGCTGGACGCGCCGCTGAAGGTCACCGGCGAAGCCAAGTACGGCGCCGACCACACCTACCCCGGCATGGTCTACGGCTACGTCGTGCTCAGCACGATCGCCCACGGCGAGATCGAGGCCATGGACTTCTCCACGGCGCGGGAAGCCCCGGGGGTCGTCGCCGTGTACTCGCCATTCGAATCGCTGACCCTGCACACGCCGCAGTCGATGCTCGGCCGGACCTGGGTCCCGTTGCAGGACAAGGAAGTCACCTACTACGGCCAGCCGATCGGTTTCGTGGTCGCGGAGACGTTCGAGCAGGCGCGCGACGCGGCGGCGCTGGTGACCGTCGCCTACCGCGAGCTCCCGGCCAGGACGTCGCTCGCGGACGGCCTGGCCACCGCCGAGGACGCGCCGCCGGCCCGCGACGGCGCCCCGCCGCGGCTGGAGGTCCTCGAGGACGGCGTCGAGTCCATCGACGACGCCTTCGCCGCGAGCCCGGTGGTCGTCGAGGCGACCTACACGACCGCGACCCAGAACCACGCCGCGATGGAACCGCACTCCGCGGTCGCGGTGTGGGACGGCGGCGAGCTGACCGTGCACAGCGGGAACCAGGCTTCCAACATGCAGGCGTCGGACCTGGCCCAGGCCCTCGACGTGCCGGTCGAAGCCGTGCACGCCGTGAACCCCTTCGTCGGCGGCGCCTTCGGCGGCAAGGGACAGACGTCGGCGCCGGCGTTCCTGGCCGCCGCCGCGGCGCGCGACCTCGGCCGCCCGGTGAAGTCCACGCTCGCCCGCGAGCAGGTCTTCACCGCGACCGCCGGCCGGGCCGCGACGGTCCAGACCATCAAGCTCGGCGCGGACCGCGACGGCTCGCTGATCGCGCTGAGCCACGACTCGTGGTGCAGCACGGACACCGCGCGGTCGTTCGTCGAACCGACCTCGCACGGCACGTCGCGCGAGTGGTACACCACCCGGAACCTGGCCATCAGCCAGAAAATCGTGCCGCTGAACATCCCGCCGACGACGTTCATGCGCGCCCCCGGCGAGGCTCCCGGCTCGTTCGCCCTGGAAAGCGCGATGGACGAGCTCGCCGAGGCGCTCGGCATGGACCCGGTCGAGCTGCGGATCAAGAACAACTCGATCGCCCCGCCGGGCAAGGACCTGCAGTGGGCGAGCAAGCACCTCGACGAGTGCTTCCGCGTCGGCGCGGCCCGGTTCGGCTGGCAGCACCGCCGGCCGGGCGGGCACACCGACGGCGACTGGCTCGTCGGCATGGGCGCGGCCACCGCGATGTTCCCCGCCCTGCGCTTCCCGGCCACCGTCGGCATCACGCTCAACGCCGACGACACCGCCGTGGTCGGGACGAGCGGCGCGGACCCCGGCACCGGACTGCTGACCGTGCTGTCGCTGATCGGCGCCGAGTCGCTGGACATCCCGGCGGAGCGGATCACGCCGAAGCTCGGCGACTCGGCCCTCCCGCCGGGCGGGCTTTCCGGCGGCTCGACGGCGACGGCGAGCGCGGGCACGGCGATCATGATCGCCGCGACCAAGGCGATCGACGAGCTCGTCGCCCTGGCGTCCGACCCGGGCGCGCCGTTCGAAGGCGCCGAAGTCACCTACGCCGACGGGCGCGTCTTCGCGAACGGGCAGAACATGACGTTCGGCGAGCTGCTGCGCGCCGTGGGCCGCGAGAAGCTCGAGGTCACCGGCTCGTCGGCGCCCGGCGAGGAGCTGACGAAGCACTCGTTCAGCTCGTGGGGCGCCCAGTTCGTAGAGGTCCGGGTGCACAAGTGGACGCGCGAGGCCCGCGTGTCGCGGATGCTCGGCGTCTTCGACGCGGGCCGGATCATCAACGACAAGGCGGCCCGCAGCCAGCTCATGGGCGGCATGATCTGGGGCATCTCGGCCGCGCTGCACGAGGGCCTGGAGATCGAGGCGAACGGACGGCTCGCCAACGGCGACTTCGCGAGCTACCTGCTCCCGGTGAACGCCGACATCCCGGAGGTCGACGTCCAGTTCGTCGAGTACCCGGACACGCTGCACAACGCGGTCGGCGCGCGCGGGCTCGGCGAGATCGGCACGGTCGGCATGGCCGCGGCGGTCGCCAACGCCGTGCACAACGCCACCGGCATCCGGGTCCGGCACATCCCGATCACCATCGAAGATCTGCTCGAAGACTGAACGCCGGGGCGGGGCACGCGCGCGTGTCCCGCCCCGGCGTTCGGCCACCTGGCGCAACGGGCCGGGCTTGTTATCCATCCGCGACAATTCCCGGGACGGTTCGCCCATGACGGCGGTCCGTCCCCGGTCCTAGGCTGTCGGGCACTCTCCCCGATCTTCCCCGAAGGGACCACCCGGCATGACCGACCCCGTCGTCCCCACCACGTCCGGCGCGGTGCGCGGTCAGGTCACCGCCGCCGGCTTCGCGCTGTTCCGCGGCATCCCGTACGCCGCCGCGCCCGAGGGCGACCTGCGCTTCGCCGACCCCGTCCCGGCCCCGCCGTGGGAGGACGTGCGCGACGCGAGAAGACCCGGGCCGACCGCGCCACAGCGCCGGCACGACGTGCCAGGGCTCGACCTCTCGCCCCTCACCGGGACCGGCTGGCGGCCGGGCCCCGAATACCTGACCGTCGACGTCTGGACGCCGCGGCTCGGCGCGGCCGGCCTGCCCGTGCTGGTGTTCGCGCACGGCGGCGCGTTCCTCGGCGGCACCGGGTCGGCGCCGGTCTACGACGGCACCTCGTTCAACCACGCCGGCGCGGTGCTGGTGACCGTCCAGTACCGGCTCGGCGTCGACGGCTTCCTGCCGCTGGAGGGCGGCGCCACGAACCTCGGGCTGCGCGACCAGCTCGCGGCCCTGCGCTGGGTCCGGGAGAACATCACCGCGTTCGGCGGCGACCCCGGCAACGTGACCTTCTTCGGCGCGGCCTCCGGCGCGGTGAGCGTCGCGTGCCTGCTCGCTTCCCCGCTCTCGCAGGGGCTGTTCCACCGCGCCATAGTCCAAAGTGGACACCCGGACATGGTGCGCGACGGCGTCCAGGCCCGCCGGCTGGCACGGGTGATCGCCGACGAGCTCAAGTCCGAACCTACCGCCGAGGCGTTCCGGAAGGTGTCGACCGAGCAGCTGCTCGACGCCCAGGACGCCGTCCTGCGCCCGGGCGGCGCCCCCGACCTGCGCGACGCGCTCGGCTACGACCGCGGGTACGGGCTCAGCCCGTTCCTCCCGGTGGTCGGCGACGACGTCCTGCCGCAGCACCCGGCCAAGGCGATCAAGGCAGGCGCCGGCCGCGACGTCGACCTGGTCGTCGGCAGCTGCAGCGAGGAGATGCGGCTCTACCTGGTGCCCACCGGCGCGCTCGACGCCGTGACCGACGACCAGGCCGTGGCGTCGCTGGCGGTGTCGCACCCCGATCCGGCCGGGGTGCTCACGCGGTACGGTCTCGGCTCCGGCGAACGGGCGGGCGACGTCCTCGTGGCGGCCCTGACCGACCTCGTCTTCCGCGACGGCGTGCGTGACCTCGCGGAAAACCACGGCGGCCGGACCTTCCGGTACGAGTTCGAATGGGGCTCACCACTGCACGACGGCGCGCTGGGCGCGTGCCACGGGCTCGAACTGCCCTTCGTGTTCGACGCGCTCGGCCCGCTGTCCGGGCCGCGGGGCCTGCTGGGCGAGCACGCACCGCGCGAGCTGGCCCGCGACCTCAACGGCGCGTGGTACCGCTTCGCCGCCACCGGGTCGCCCGGCTGGCCGGAGTACACGGGCGAAGACACCCTGTTCCACACCTACTGACCCCACCCCGCAAGCGGTTGACGACTCCCCCGCCGCGCTGCCAGGCTCAGACCGCCCGGACGGCCGGACGAAATGGGGACCACCGATGCCCGAGGCGGGCTCCGCCGCACCGCCGCGCGCGCTCGTTCGCACGCTGCTGCGCAGCGGCACACCCCCGGAACCCGCCGAGCCGCCGGACGAGAACAGCGACCTCGCCGCCGTCGGCGACGCGACGCTCGCCCGTGCCGCGCGCTACTGGGTCGTCGTGCCGCTGACCTACCGGATCGCGGCGTTCGTCAAGGTGTTCATCGGGTTCGCCGCGGCCAACGGCAGGCTCGGGCTCGGCCCGGTGCTCGCCGCTACCGTGTTCGCCGTCGCGGCCAACACCGCCGCGGTGGCGTGGGTGCTGCGCGCGGGCGGCCTGCGCCACCGCGTCACCGGCCGGGCGCTGGCCCTCGACCTCGCCGTGGGAGTGGTGCTCAACTTCGCCGTCGCCGCGACGGCCCCGGCGCCGGTGCAGCCGTTCGCGGTCGACGTGGCGTGGACGTGGCTGGTCGGCGCGGTCGCCATGTGGGCGGGCACGTCCGGGCTGCCCTCGGCGCTCTGGCTGCTGGTCGCCGCCGCCCCGCTGCGGGCGCTGCTCACGCTGGCCGGCGGCCTGCCGCTGACCGACCAGCTCTCGGTGACCCGCTCGATCGGCTGCATGGTCGCGCTGGCGGTGGCCATCGTGATCGCCGCCGGCATCCTCATCCTGCTCGGCGCCGGCACCCGGTTCGCCGTCGACATCGGGATCCGGCGCGGGCGCGAGGCCGAGCGCCGCCGGACCCGCCGGCTCATGCACGACCACGTGCTGCAGACGCTGGAGGCGCTCGCCATCACGGCGCCGGGCGACGACACGCACGCCGCGAGCCGGCTGTCGGAGGTGCGCGCGGTGGCCAAAGCGGAGGCCGCCGAGATCCGCCGCCGGATCACCGAGCCGGTGCCGACCGGGACGACCCGCGGGTTCGCCGTCGAGCTCGCCGACGTCGCGACCGAGATGGCGCGCGACGGCCTGCGCACCCAGCTCGTCGCCGCGGACTTCGCCGACGACCACAAGCTGTCCCAGGACCGCCGCACGGCGATGTGCGAAGCGGTGCGGGAGGCGTTGCGCAACACCGTCAAGCATTCGGGGACGAAGCAGGTCGTGCTGCGTGTGGAGGAACGCGACGGCGGGATCGCGGTGGTGGCCCGCGACCAGGGCCAGGGCTTCGACGTCCGCGAGCGGCCGCCGGGCTTCGGCATCACCCAGTCGATCGTGGCCCGCCTGGCCGAGGTCGGCGGGCACGGCACAGTGGACTCCCAGCCGGGCCGCGGCACCCGCGTGACGATGTGGGTGCCGGGCTAGGCAACGGGCGTGCGCTCGAGTCCAAGACCGCGGCCTCCCCGGCGGCGCACCATGCCCGGACAACCCACGCGGGAGGAGAAATCCCATGTCCGACGCACTGCGCCGCGACGCGCTGGGCACGCCGGGTGTCGTCTTCCTCGTGCTGGCCGCCGTCGCGCCCCTGACCGGAATCGTCGTCATCGCCGCGCTGGGCATCGCACTGGGCGACGGCGGCGGCATGCCCGGCGCGTTCCTGCTCGCCGCCGTGATCCTGGTGCTCTTCGGCGTCGGCTACGCGCAGATGAGCAAGGTCGTCACCGGCGCGGGCGGGTTCTACGTCTACGTCACCAAGGGGCTGGGCCGCCCGATGGGCCTGGTCGCCGCGCTGATCGCGCTGCTGGGCTACAACTGTTTCGTCGCCGGCGCGGTCGGGACGAGCGGGTTCTTCACCGCGAACGTCGTCGAGCAGGTCTTCGGGTGGCACACGCCGTGGCAGCTGTGGAGCCTGCTGTCCGCCGCGGCGGTGTTCGCGCTCGGGCGCCGCGGGGTCGACGTCAGCGCGAAGGTGCTCGGCGTTTCGCTGGTGCTGGAGGTGTCGATCCTGCTCGTCCTCGACGTCGCGGTCGCCGTCCGGACCGGGCTGGACGTCCACGCGTTCGCTCCCGGCGTCGTCTTCACCGGCTCGGTCGGGATCGCGTTCCTGTTCGCCTTCAACGCTTTCGTCGGCTTCGAGGCGACCGGGTTGTTCAGCGAGGAGGCCCGCGACCCGCACCGCACGATCTCCCGCGCGACCTACACCGCGATCGTCCTCATCGGCGTCTTCGCCGCGGTCACGACCTGGGCGATCGTCAGCGCGACGAGCGTCGCCGAGGCCGGGAAGACCGCGCAGGACCACCTCGCCACCGGGGACCTCGTGTTCTCGATCAGCCGGACGTACCTGGGCTCGTTCCTCACCGACGTGATGATGCTGCTGCTGGTCGTCAGCCTCTTCGCGGCCTTGCTGGCGCTGCACAACTCGGCGACGCGCTACCTGTTCGCGCTCGGCCGGGCCCGGGTGCTGCCCGCGGTCCTCGGCCGGACGAACGCGGGCAACGGCGCGCCGTACGTCGCCAGCGGGACCCAGATCGGGGTGGCGACGCTGATCGCGGCGGGCTACGCGCTGGCCGGGCTGGACCCGCTCGCCGACCTCACGGCCAGCATGACCGGCATCGGCACGCTCGGCGTGATCGCCCTGCAGGCGCTGGCCGGAGTCGCGGTCGTCGCCTTCTTCCGCCGCCGGCGCGACCCCCGGCTCTGGCGCACCGCGGTCGCCCCCGGCCTCGGCGGGCTCGGCCTGATCGCCGTGACGACGCTGGCTTTCCTGAACTTCCCCACCCTCGCCGGGTCCGACGCGCCGGCGATCGCGCTGCTGCCGTGGCTGCTGGCCGTCGCGGCGGCCGGCGGGCTCGGGCTCGCGGCCTGGCTGCGCGGCCGCCGTCCGGACGTCTACGCGGGACTGGACGACCTCGGTCTCGACGCCGAGCCCGCGAAACTCTAGGCCGCGCGCCGGGCGTCGCGCTCGGCGGCCAGGCTCGCGCGGCAGGCCGCGGTCAGCCGGGTGGTGGCGGCGCTGCCGCCGTGGCCGCAGCGCGGGCAGGTCATCGCGACCCGCCGCGTCAGCTCGTCGACGGCGACGCACAGCTCGGTGCGGCAGCCGCGGCACCAGCGGTGCCGCGTGACCGGGCTGACGTGCGCGGGCGAGGCGACGCATTGGTGGATCCACCGGCCGTGCACGTGGCAGGTCAGGCGGTCGTCCGGCGCCAGCAGGCCCATGTCCTCGGCGTCGTCTTCGGTGGCGAGCAGGACCGGCAGGCTGCGGACCCGGCTGCGAGTCGTGGTGGTCATCGCGTTCCCCTTTCCCTACCCGTTCGTCGAACCGGAGCGCGCGGATTCGACATCCGGACACAGTTGGCCGGAACCCGGCGGTTTGTGGCATTCCAGCCACTCCCGCGGGCCGCGTGCGGGCCGCTAGTTTCGGCGCGTGTCGAAAATCCTGCTCTCGGTCCACGTCCTGGCGGCGGTGCTCGCCGTCGGCCCGGTCGCCGTCGCGGCCAGCATGTTCCCCGCCGCCATCCGGAAGGGCGACGTCAAGGTCGCGACGATGCTGCACCGGATCTGCCGCGTGTACGCCTACGCCGCCATCGCGGTCCCCGTGTTCGGGTTCGGCGTCGCCGGCACGATGCACGTGATGGGCGACCCGTGGCTGCTTGCTTCGATCGGGCTGACCGCCGTCGCGGCCGCCGTGCTCGCACTGCTGGTGCTGCCGCGGCAGAAGCGGTTCCTGGCCGACGAGCCCGCTTCCGGCACACTGGGCAGGCTCGCGATGGTCACCGGGGTGTTCAACCTGCTGTGGGCGGCGGTGACGGTGCTGATGATCGTCCGGCCGGGCTCCTCGACCGGCGCCTAGCCCGGCACGCGCACCGCGACGAAGTCCGGCCGGTGCCGCACGGCGAACCCGAGTGAGAGGTAGAGGCGGATCGCCGAGGTGTTGCTCGCGGCGGCGTGCATCATCGGCGTCTCGCCGCGCTCGCGGATGCCCGCCGCCACGGCCAGCACCAATCGCGTCGCGAGGCCGTGCCCGCGGTGGGCCGGGTCGGTGCAGACCGCGCTGATCTCGGTGTAGCCGGGTGGGTGCAGCCGCTCCCCCGCCATCGCGACCAGCGCGCCTTCGCGCCGGATCCCGAGGTAGGTGCCGAGCTCGACGGTCCGCTTGCGGAACGGCCCCGGCTTCGTCCGCTCGACGAGGTCGAGCATCTCCGGCACGTCCGCGAGCCCCAGCCGCACGGCTTCGGGGTCCGGCGCGGCCGCGACGCCCTCGTCGACCAGCTGGATCCCCGGGAGCGCGTCGAGCACTTCCCAGCCCGCCGGCGGCCGGGCGGCGGTCGCGGCGAGCACGACGACCGCGCCCGGGCCGCCGAGCGCGGCGACGTCCCGCCAGTCCTGCTCGCCCGGGTCGTCGGGCAGCCCGAGGAAGGGAGCGACGTCCTCGGGGTAGCGCAGCACGCGCCCGCGCCGTTCGGCGAAGCGGGCGTGCGGACCGTTCAGGGACGTCCACGTCGGGTTGTCCAGCGGAGAAGCCATGCGTCCAGCATGCGGAAAACGGCCGGCCGGACGGCTGTGCTCCCACATCATGAGCAAGCGCTCAGCCGACCGTCGTCAGCTCCTCGTCCGAGAGCACGCCGGACCCGGCCGACACGACCAGCCTGCCGCCACCCACCTGGTATGTGTAGTCGCCGTTCTTCGCGACGAAACCGTCGCCCGAAGCCTGCGCCGGCAGCACGATGTGCGTGTCGTCCGAGGCCGCCTGCCCGCGGGCCTGGCCGTCGTAGAAGATCCGGCCGTCCGGCACCTGGCAGATCGTGATCAGCGACTTCGGCGTCTGCGCGACCAGCAGCGCGGTGCCCTGGCCTCCCGGCAGGTAGCGGGCCGCGTCGCCCGGGCACGGCTTCCCGGCCGGTGTCGTGGAAGTCGTCGGCGGCGGCGGGGTCAGGGCCTGCGCGGTCGTGACGACGGTCTTCGTGGTGGGCACGGCGGGCGTGGTGTACGACGGGAACGGCCCGGCCGCGTCCGGCGACGGCTTCGAGCGCCCGGTGAACAGCAGGACTCCGCCGACCGCGACGCCGGCGACGAGCATGAGCGTCAGCAGCACCCACAGCGCCCGCGCGCGGGCCCGGCCCGGTGCCAGGCTCGCGCACGTGCCGCACCGGCCGGCGGCGGGGTCGTTGACCGAACCGCACTGCGCGCACGTCCACGGGGAACCCGCCATCGGGCCTCCTTCGCCCCGGCGCGGGACCACGCCGGCCACTTCATCGTCACCGACGCGGCCGCGCGCTGCAACGCGCTACTGGGCCTGGTGGACCACGTTCACCATCCACGGGATGCCGAACCGGTCGACGCAGGCACCGAATTCGTCGCCCCACATCTGCTTTTCGAACGGAACCGTCACGGTGCCGCCGTCGCTCAGCTCGTCCCAGTAGCCGCGCAGGATGTCGGCGTCGTCGCCGCTGAGGCTGACCGTGATGTTGGTGCCCGGGTTGTACTCCATCCCGGCCGGGGTGTCGGACGCCATGAGCGTGTAGCCCTGGTCGGTTTCCAGCTGGGCGTGCATGATCTTGTCCGCGTCCGCTCCTTCGGGTGAGCCGAATTCCCCGAACGTGTTCATCTTCAGGGTGCCGCCGAAGACGCTCTGGTAGAACTCCATGGCCTGTCGGGCCTCGGCGCGGAAGCTCAGGTACGGGTTGAGCACAGAAGCCACTGCGATCTCCTACTCCTCGAACGAGAGCAGCATCCTCGCAGAAGCCCGTGACCTCGACAAACGCGGGAATTTCAGACGACGAACCGGCGGTCGGCGTGCGGTTCCAACGGCAGCGCGCCGTGCAGTGCGGCGCGGGCACGCAGCTCCAGTGCGCGGTCGAGGGGCGCGGACCCGGCCGCCGCGGCGGTGTGGAAGGTGCCGCGGTCGAACAGGTACACCAGCGCGAGCTTGCGCTCGCGGCGCCCGGTCTGCTCGGCGAACTCGACCGTCGCCGACCGCAGGCAGCCGCCGTAGCCCGCCCGCGCCAGCCGGTCGGCGACGTCGACCAGGTCGCCGGTCAGCACGCGCAGGTCGCGGTCGCGGCGCCAGCACCGGACCGTCGAGCGGCCGTGCAGGTCCTGCGTCACCAGCGGGTGCACCGGCAGCCGGGCCGACGTCGCGGCGATCAGCTCCGCCTCGGTGCGGGCCAGTGCGTCCCCGTCCACCCTGAAGCCGACCGTGCCGCCGCCGGTGGGCGCCAGTCCGAGCGCGGCGCGCATCCGCGGGGCGGCCGCGGCGAGGGTGTAGAGGGATTGCAGGTGCGGGCGGGAGGTCCAGCACCGGACGAGCTTGCTGTCCAGCAGAGTCATGTGTCCTGTCTCCGGTTGCGGAAGACCGCCGGACCGGGCGCACTGGCAATGTCCACTGTGGACGTCAGGCGCGGGGACGCGGGGTCGGAAAGGACAGCATGCGCCCGCGACCCCCGCTTCCCGGCGAGAACCACGCGATCACGCGGCGAGCGGCAGCACTTCGCCGCCGAACGGTCACTCCGGGTCAGGTTCAGCCGATCAGCGGTATCCCTTTCGCCTCACGCGGTAGTGATCACGACCTTGCCGAAGTTCTCGCGGCTCCGGAACCGCTCGATCGCCGCCGGAGCGTCGTCGAACGCGAAGACGCTGTCGACCACCGGCTCGATCGGGCGGACCGCGAGCCGGCGCACGAGGTCCTCGGTGTCCTCCCGGCTGCCGACCCAGATCTTCCGCACGGTCGCGCCGCTGCGGAACAGGTCCATGAACTCGATCGGCGGCCCTTCGGCGCCGACGAACCCGACGAGCGCGATTTCCGCGTGGTGCGTCCCGGCGGCGACGAGCGACTGCGCGAACGTGCCGGGCCCGCCGACCTCGACGATCCGGTCCGCGCCCCGGCCACCGGTGGCGTCGAGGACCGCTTTGCCCCACTCCGGGGTCGCCCGGTAGTCGATCACGGTGTCCGCGCCGAGCCCGGCCAGCTTCGCCGCCTTCTCCGGGCTGGACGTCGTCGCGACCACCCGCGCGCCCAGCACCTTGGCCAGCTGCAGGGCGAACAGCGACACCCCGCCGGTGCCGAGGGTGAGCACGACCTCGCCCGGCCGCACCCCGGCCAGCGACGTCCACGCGGTGACGGCGGCGCACGGCAGCGTCGCACCTTGTTCGAAGGTGAGCGAGTCCGGCAGCGCGACGAGCGCGTGCTCCGGGACGGCGCGGTAGTCGGCGAGCCAGCCGTCCTGGCCGTTCCCGTAGCCGGACAGCACGTCCGGCAGCCGGCCGGCGATCCAGTTCGAGTGGAAGGCGTTGAGCACGCGGTCGCCGGTCGCGAAGCGCGTGACACCTTCGCCGACCGCGGCGACCTCGCCCGCGGCGTCGGAGAGCGGGATGAGATCCCCGGGGCCGTTGGTGAAGTGGTCGCCGTCGAGGATGAGCAGGTCCCGGTAGTTGAGCGAGGTCGCCCGCACGCGGACGAGCACCTCCCCGCGCTGCGGCTCGGGGACGGGCTCTTCGCGCCGGACTAGGTTGCCGGCTCCCCGGCGGTGGACGCGCACTGCCGACCTCCCTCATGTTAACCAAATGGCTAACATCGACCATGGCACAGCCACCCGGGGTCCGGCAACCGAGGGATACTCGGACCATGGCCAGCCGCACCGCGACCCCCTTGGCGCACCCGGACCTCGCGGACGTCTCGTTCGCCGCGGCCCTGGAAGCCCTGCGCGACCCGCACCGGCTGGCCATGGTCGCCGCCCTCGCCCGCGAACCCGGCCAGTCGTGCGGCGCGATCATGCCGCCGGTCAGCAAGCCCGCGGCGTCACGGCACTTCAAGATCCTGCGCGCCGCCGGGTTGCTGAAGCAGTGGGACAGCGGCACCCAGCGGCTCAACGCGTTGCGCCGTGAGGAGTTCGACGCCCGCTTCCCCGGCCTGCTCGCCCTGGCCCTCGCCGAAGCCGCCCGCTGATCCGGGATCTTCCTCGCCAACCAGACATTTAGCGTTGCTAATAGTTCTGAGTCAGAGCTACCTTGCCGGCATGACCGAACTCGCCGACCGCCTCCTGGGCGCAGTCCAGGGGATCCGCCGCGTGGTGCGCCGCCGGGTGCGCGCCGACGTGCCGGGCACGCCCCTGCCCGGAGCACAGGTCGAGGTCCTGCGGGTGGTGGCCGACCGGCCCGGCGTGGGCGTCGCCGCGGCCGCGCGCGAACTGCACCTGGCCGCCAACTCCGTCAGCACGCTGGTCAACCAGCTCGTCGAAGCCGGGCTGCTGCGCCGCGAACCCGACCCGGCCGACCGGCGCGCCACGCGGCTGGAGATCACCGGCGCGGCGCGCGAGCGGATGGCCGCCTGGCGGCGCGCCCGCACCGGGCTCGTCGCCGACGCGCTCGCCGGGCTGTCCGAAGAGGACACCGCGGCGATCGAGCAGGCGTTGCCCGCCCTCGAAAAGCTCATGGGCATCCTGAAGGAGCAGCCATGACCGAACCCGCGGTGCGGTGCACCGGGCTGAGTCACTCGTTCGGGACGACGCGCGCGGTCGACGGCGTCGACCTGGAGATCGCGCCGGGCGAGGTGTTCGGCCTGCTCGGCCCGAACGGCGCCGGCAAGACCACGACGCTGCGGATGATCACGACGCTGCTGCCGACCGCGCCGGAGCGCATCACCGTCTTCGGCGTCGACGTCGCGCGCCGCCGGATGGCCGTGCGGCGGCTGATCGGCTACGTCCCGCAGCAGCTGTCCGCCGACGGCGCGCTGACCGGCCGCGAGAACGTCGCGCTGTTCGCGCGGCTCTTCGACGTCCCCCGGGCGCGGCGCGCCGACGAAGTGCGCCGGGCGCTGGACCTCGTCGGGCTGGCCGACGACGCCGACCGCGTCGCGAAGGGCTATTCGGGCGGCATGATCCGCCGCCTGGAACTCGCCCAGGCCCTGGTCAGCTCGCCGCGGCTGCTGATCCTCGACGAGCCGACGATCGGGCTCGACCCCGTCGCCCGCTCCGCGGTGTGGGAGCGGATCACGCGGATCCGCGCCGACACCGGCATGACCGTGCTCGTCACCACGCACTACATGGACGAGGCCGAGCAGTACTGCGACCGCGTCGCGCTGATGCACACCGGCCGGATCCGGGCGCTGGGCACCCCCGCCGAGCTGGAGACCGACCTCGGTCCGGGGTCCACATTGGACGACGTGTTCCGCGCGGTCACCGGTGACCGCCTCGAATCCGACGAAGGAGGGATCCGCAGTGTCCGTGCCGCTCGCCGCACCGCCCACCGTCTCGGCTGACCCCGGCCCGCTGCGCCAAGCGCGCATCCTGGCCGCCCGCGTCGGCGCGATGTGCCTGGTGGAGCTGCAAAAGCTGCGTCGCGACCAGACCGAGCTGCTCACCCGGGCGATCCAGCCCGCGCTGTGGCTGCTGATCTTCGGCGAGACGTTCACGCGGCTGCGCGCGATCCCGACCGGCTCGACGCCCTACCTCGACTACCTCGCGCCGGGCATCCTCGCGCAGTCCGCGCTGTTCATCTCGATCTTCTACGGCATCCAGATCATCTGGGAACGCGACGCGGGCGTGCTCGCCAAACTGCTGGTGACGCCGACCCCGCGGGCCGCGCTCGTCGCCGGGAAGGCGTTCGCCGCCGGCGTCCGCGCGCTCGTCCAGGCCCTGATGGTGCTGGTACTGGCGGCGATCCTCGGCGTCGGGCTGACCGTGAACCCGCTGAAGCTGCTGGCGATGGCGGTCGTGCTCGTGCTCGGGTCGGCGTTCTTCTGCTGCCTGTCCATCGTGATCGCCGGGATCGTGCTGTCGCGTGAACGGCTGATGGGCATCGGGCAGGCGATCACGATGCCGCTGTTCTTCGGCTCGAACGCGCTGTACCCGGTGGACCTGATGCCGTCGTGGCTCAGGGTGCTCAGCCACGTCAACCCGCTGAGCTACCAGGTCGACGCGCTGCGCGGGCTGCTGATCGGCACGCCCGCCCACCTCGGGCTCGACTTCGGCGTGCTGGCCGCGGCGACGGTCGCCGCGATCGCCGTCGCTTCGGCCCTGCTGGGCAGGTTGGCCCGGTGAGGCACATGTCTCACCGAACGGAAGCTTCATTCCGCGATGGCTAATCTCGGTTCCGTGAATGGTCGTCCTGGCGTGTTCTCTTTTGCCGGTTTGTGCGTTCTCGCCGGAATTCTGGTGGCCGGCACGATGGCGCCCGCCGCCATCGGTGCCGGATTGCTGTCGAATCAGGTCAGCGATTCGGTGGACGCCATTTCGGCGCAGCTCGCCGCGGCCGACCCGCCGCTGACCACGACGGTGACCGACCGCGACGGCACCCCGATCGCGACGCTCTACGCCCAGTACCGGCTGCCGGTCACCGCGGCCGGGATCGCGACCACGATGAAGGCCGCGATCATCGCGGTCGAGGACCGCCGCTTCTACACCGAAGGCGGTGTCGACCTGCAGGGAATGCTCCGCGCGGCGGTCAACGACAGCACCGGCGGCGCGCTGCAGGGCGCGTCGACGATCAGCCAGCAGTACGTCAAGAACTACCTCATCAACGTCGTCGACCGGACCGACCCGGTGGCCCAGGCGGCCGATCGCGAGGACTCCCTCGCGCGCAAGCTGCGGGAAGCGAAAATGGCCGTCCAGCTCAACGACACCGTGAGCAAGGACGACATTCTGGCCGATTACCTGAACGTTGTGGAATTCAGTGGAACCGTGTACGGGGTCGGTTCCGCGGCGAAAGCCTACTTCGGGACGACAGCGGACAAACTGACCGTTCCGCAGGCCGCGCTGCTCGCCGGAATGGTGAACAACCCGAGCGTCTACAACCCGTACACGCACGCGGACAAGGCGCTGCAGCGCCGCAATCTCGTCATCGACGACATGGTCACCAACGGGTCGATCCCCGCGTCCTACGCCGCGACAGCCAAAGCGGCGCCGCTCGGCGTGCTGCCGAACGGGCCGGTGGCGCCGCCCTCGACCTGCATGGGCGCGGCGCCGGACGCCGGGTTCTTCTGCGCCTACGCCGAAAGCTATCTGGTCCACGCCGGGTTCACCGTGGACCAGCTGGCCACCGGCGGCTACACGGTCAAGACGACGCTCGACCCCCGGGTCTCCCAGGTGACGAAGGACGCCGTCGACGCGAACGTGCCGACCACCCAGGACGGCGTCGCGAACACCTTCGCCGTCGTGCAGCCGGGTTCGGCGGGCCACCAGGTGCTCGCCATGGTCGCCAACCGGAACTACGGCACCGATCCCGCGCAGGGCGAGACGTCGACGGACATCGTCGCGGACGCGAGCAACGAGTTCGGCGCCGGCTCGTCGTTCAAGATCTTCACCTCGGCCGCGGCGCTCGTCACCGGCAAGGCGGGCCTGGAGACGCCGCTGCCCAACCCGGACAGCCAGTGCTTCCCGGTGCCGGACTCGCGTTCGGCGTGCTACACCGTCCACAACGACGGCCACTACGCGGACCCGATCAGCCTCGCCGACGGCCTGGCGACGTCGCCGAACGTCGCGTTCGTCGGGCTCGAGAGCCAGGTCGGGATGCCCGCCGTGCTCGACATGGCCTACAAGCTGGGGTTGCGCAACACCCTCGCGACCAACGACGCCGGGGCCGCGCCGAACCCCGCGTCCGGCAACCCGCAGTACAGCGAGCCGCAGTCGAAGTACTTCCAGAACCTGCTGTCGTTCACCCTGGGCAACAGCCCGGTGAGCCCGCTGGAGATGGCGAACGTGTCGGCGACGCTGATGAGCGGCGGCGTCTGGTGCCCGCCGGACCCGATCCTGTCGGTGACCGACCGGAACGGGAACGCCGTGCCGGTGGCGCGGCAGGCGTGCGAGCAGGTCATCCCCACGGGGGTGGCGAACACCCTCGAAGCGGGCCTGAGCAAGGACACCACGGACGGCACGTCGGCGCAGGCCGCCCACGCGGCGGGCTGGACGCGGCCCGACATCGGCAAGACGGGCACGACGCAGCAGAGCGAGTCCGTCGCGTTCGTCGGCGGCGTCGACGGCTACGCGGTGTCGTCCATGGTCTTCGCCGACGGGCCGCGCCCGCGCGAGATCTGCCCGGGCACGCCGGTGCACCTGGGCACCTGCGGGCACGGCGCGTTCGGCGGCACGGTCGCCGCGCCGCCGTACTTCCACGCGATGAGCCAGTTGCTGGCGGGCGTGCCCGACCAGCCGATCCCCGGCCCGGACCCGGCGTACCTGACGGCGCGGAACTAGCGCGGTTCGAGGAAGACGAGCGGGATCTCGCGCTCGGTCTTGGTCTGGTAGCCGGCGTAGTTCTTGAACTGCCCGGAGATCTTCGGCCACAGCTTCGCGCGTTCACCGGCGTCGGCGACCCGAGCGTGCATCGGCCGCTTCGGCGCGCCCTTGAGCGACACCTCGACCTCGGGGTTGTCGCGCAGGTTGAGGAACCACGCGGGGTGCGTGTCGTCCCCGCCGCGCGACGCCACGACGACCAGCGTGTCCCCGTCCTGGTGCGGCGAGGTCAGCAGCACGGTGCGCGGCTGCCCGCTCTTGCGCCCGGTGGTGGTCAGCTCCAGCACCGGCATCCCCGCCTGCCAGCCCACCCGGCCACCGGTGAGCTTGATCAGGCCGCGGTGCACGGCGTTCATGGTCTTCAGGGCGAAGTCGCTCGGCATGATCACAATCTAGTCCCCGAGTTCGGCGAAACCGCCACGCGGCGGCGCACCGGTGTGCAAGGCTGCCCGCCGAACGAAGATTTCGGGAGAAAGAAGTACCGATGCTGATCTGGGGCTGGCGGACGCGGATCTACGTGCTGGCGATGACGACCTTCCTGTGCGGCCGGTGCGGCAACCCCGCCTCGCACGCGGTGCGCAAGGCGGTCACGAAGTTCACCCTGTTCTTCATCCCGCTCTTCCCGATCAGCGTGAAGTACTCGGCGCAGTGCACGTTCTGCGGGATCGAGAACCGGATCCCGAAGGAGGACGCCGTCCGCCTGCAGGCGCAGGAGGAGGGGCAGCAGCAGGGTGGGCAGCCGGGTTACCCGCAGCAGCCGCCTTCGCAGGGGTTCCAGTCGCCGCACCCTTCGCAGCCGCAAGGGTTCCCGCAGCCGCAGCACCCGTCGCAGCAGCAGTACCCGCAGCAGGGTCAGTTCCCCCAGCAGGGCAGCTGAGCCGGCGGTAGTCCCAGCGGGCCGGTTCCCGTAGTCGGTCGGCTGGTCCCGCCGAGTATCCAGGCGGCGGGCGTGTCGGTGACCCGCGCCAGGCTCGCCGAAACCCCACGGCGCTCGGCCCGCCGAAGCTCGGCCACCCAAGCGCGCCAACCACTCGCTCCCCGAGCCCAGTGACCGAAGTACGCCACCCAGCCGCGCTCACTCCACCAGGCCCAGGCGACCGCAGCCCGACCGCCCAAGCGCGCCGCTCACCCCGCGCTCAACCCGCCGAGACCCCACAGCCCCAGCGTGTCGCCCCGGAGTCCGGCCGCCCGCCGGCGCACCTCCCGTGTCCTTTTCGGACATTCAGGTGCCAACAGGCACGAACCTCGCCGCCCGGTCCGCGATGGAGGCCGCGGTGGCGGCGAACCGCCCCTGGGCGGCGGCGAGCAACACCACATCGGCCGCGGCGGCGGCCCCGTGCGGCCAGGCGATCCCGGCCGTCTCCTCCCGCAGTTCCCGCTCCGCGGCGCGGGCCAGCGCGACCGCGGCGGCCACCCCGGACCCGCTCTCGCCGGCTAGCTGCCCCCGAAGCGCCCGCGCGGCGGTCACGGCGTGCCCGCCCAACCGCCCGAGCGCGGGCCGCAGCTCCACCGGCACCCGCCACCGCGGTTCCGCGACCTCCCGCGCAAGACCACCCATCCGAGTGAGATCCGCGGCGACGTGAACGGCCGCGACGACCGCCCTCACGTCCTCCTCCCGCGGCGCGTGCAGGACCAGCAGCGCCCCCACGTGGTCCTCGCACGCGGCCCCGAGCGCGGCGACCGCGGCGGCGTCTTCCCGCACGCGTCCGCCCAGCGTGCGGTCACTTTCCAGGGCGCAGCGCGTGGCCTCTTCGAAGGCGATCGCGACCAGCGCGCAGAGGTCCGCCAGCCGCTGGGCGAGCGTGCCCAGCTCCTTCTGAAACGCGGTCGGCATGGCGGCAGGAAACCAGCCCGGACGGGTGCCGGCATCTCGTCGCCCGCCCCGGAACTGTCGGACCCCCGTGCTCTCCTCATCGGCGAGAGCGGTGCACCCCGCACCCGGAGGAGAAGGAGGAGCCCGATGGCAGGCGAAACGCTGGTGACCGTGGTCGGCAACCTGACGAGCGACCCCGAGCTGCGGTTCACCCCGTCCGGCGCCGCGGTCGCGAACTTCACGGTCGCGTCGACGCCGCGCACGTTAGACCGCGAGACCGGCGACTGGCGCGACGGCGACGCGATGTTCCTGCGCTGCAACGTGTGGCGGCAGTACGCGGAGAACGTCGCGGAGTCGCTGCGGCGCGGAGCCCGGGTGATCGTGCACGGCCGGCTGAGACAGCGGTCGTTCGACACGAAGGAAGGCGAGAAGCGCACGGTGGTGGAGCTGGACGTCGACGAGGTCGGCCCCGCCCTGCGGTACGCCACGGCCAAGGTGACCAGGTTGAGCCGGGCGGCGAGCGGCGAGGCGGCCAGTTCGTGGACCCCGGAGCCGGTGCCGGTGGCCGCCGGGGTGGACCCTCCGTTCTGAGTCGATCCGGGCTCGACCGCCGGCGGTGAGGATGAGCCGAAACTTCTGTCGAAATCCCGGCAGCTGGTTCGACGCATGGGTGGACGAGGTCGAACCACGAGCGGGAGGGACCGCGATGAACGGGAACGAACAGACCGGAACACCGGCCGTGCGCCCCCTGGTGAACCACCGGATGCTGGCGATGCTGCGAGCGGTGGCGGCAGGCCGCGGCCGGGTGTCGTGCAGCAGCGAGCCGGACTTGTTCATCGACGGAGTCTCCTGCGGCGACCAGTTCGCGGCCCACGCGCTGGCCCACCTGGGCCTGCTCCGCGCGGCCCGGCCGGGCCTGCCGGGCGAGCTGGTCCCGGCGATCCTGACCGCGGACGGCCAGGCGACGGTCGCGGCGCGCCACCAGCACCACGCCGCCTGAAAGGGCGACGCGAAGCTTGACAACTCCAGAGAGCAAAGCGGCCACCACGCCGCCACGAGCCGGCACCCGCCCAGGCCCGCCCGGCCACCGGCGGGCAACACCGAGCCCGCACCCGCCCGGCCACCGGCGGGCAGCACCGAGCCGGCACCCGCCCAGGCCCGCCCGGCCACCACGCCGCCACGAGCCAGCACCTGCCCAGGCCCGCCCGGCCACCGGCGGGCAACACCGAGCCACCGGAGTTCCACCTGGCCCGGATGCCGGCTGACCCGGCGGGGTCCCCGCCCACGGGAGCTCACCCGACCGGCCGGATCCGCCCTGGGCGCCCACGGCGACCGCGCGTGCGCTGCTGGGCTCGGCGGCGCACGCGCCGTCGGTTCGCTCCGGCTCCGGCCGGCCCGTCCGCCGTGGCAGGACCCGGCCGGCACCCGAGCCCCGCCGGACGACGCGACTACCGTGGCGGACATGAGCAACACCGAGGCCGCCCCCGCCGAGCTCGCCTGTGGCGACCGGCCCACGGCCGCCGACCCCGAGCACCCGGCCGTCGAGATCCTCACCCCGCGCGAAGTCCCCCTGGGCGGCCCGCGCGCGATGCGGGTCCGGCGGACGCTCCCCCAGCGGTCCCGGTCGCTGATCGGCGCCTGGTGCTTCGCCGACCACTACGGCCCGACCGAGGTCACCGGCGCGATGGACGTCGCCCCGCACCCGCACACCGGCCTGCAGACCGTGAGCTGGCTGTTCGCCGGCGAGATCGAGCACCGCGACAGCCTGGGCACGCACGAGCTCGTCCGCCCCGGCGAGCTCAACCTGATGACCGGCGGGCACGGCATCTGCCACTCGGAGGTCTCGACCCCGGCGGCGAAGACGCTGCACGGCGTCCAGCTCTGGGTCGCGCTGCCCGAACGCCACCGGCACACGCCCCGCGCGTTCGACCACTACGTGCCTTCGGTGAACCGCATCGAGGGCGCGGAAATCCGGGTGTTCCTGGGGTCTCTGGCCGGGCGCACCTCCCCGATCCCGACCTACACCCCGCTGCTGGGCGCGGAGATCGTGCTGGGCCCGGACGCCCACATGTCCCTCGGCGTCGACCCCCGCTTCGAGCACGGCGTCCTGGTCGACACGGGCGACGTCGTCGTCGCGGGCACCCGCGTCCGCGCGGCGGAGCTGGGGTACGTCGGCACCGGCGTGCGCTCGCTGACGTTGAGCAACCGCGGCGCCGAATCGACCCGATTCCTCCTGCTCGGCGGCACCCCGTTCGACGAAGAAATCCTGATGTGGTGGAACTTCGTCGGCCGGACCCACGAGGAGATCGCGGCCTTCCGCGAGGCGTGGGAGGCGGAATCCGACCAGTTCGGCACCGTCACCGGTTACCCGGGCACGCCGCAACGGCTGCCGGCGCCCCCGCTGCCCGCGGTCCGCATCAAGCCGCGCCGCAACCCAGGAAACTCCTGACGGCGGATCCGAACCCGGACGGGTCGTCCAGCCACGGGTAGTGCGCGGCGCCGGGCAAGACGACTACCCGGCCGTCCGGGAAGAGCCCGGCGAACTCACCGGCGACGGCCGGGCTGGCGATCCAGTCCAGTTCGCCGGCGACCACGAGCACCGGAGCGCCGACGGCCCCGAGGGCGGCCCGGGTGACGTCGGGCTCGAAAGCGCCGTCGGAGTTGTAGGCGCGCGCGGCGGCGCCGTTGCGCTGGCCCGGCTCGGTGGCCTGGTGGCGGCGGGCGGCGTCGTCCCAGCGGCCGTAGTACATCGGCGCGACGGCGGCCCAGTCGGCGCTGGTCGCCCGCCGCGCGGCGATGGCGTCGTAGGCCGCGGCGGCGTCGTCGAACCAGGGCTCGCCGGCCCGCCGGGCCATGATCCGCCGCCGGTCGTCGACGGAAAGCTGCAGCCCGACGGCCCGCGGGCTCGGCGCGACCAGCGCCAGCCGCCGCAGCCGGCCGGGGTACTGGGCGGCGTAGAGGACGGCGAGGCCGGCCCCGGCCGAGTGCCCGAGCAGGTCGATCCGGTCGAGGCCGAGGTGCTTGCGCAGCGCCTCGACGTCTTCGACCTGCCGGTCGCACCGGTAGGTACCGGGGTCGGCGGGCGCCTCGGAGTCCCCGGTTCCCCGCAGATCGAGCACGGCCAGCCGGGCGCCGAGCCCACCGAGGTCCCCGAGGTACGCCCCGGCGCGCATGGGTCCACCGGGCAGGCAGACCACGGGCTCGCCACCGGAACCGAGGAGGCGGAAGGAGAGCGCGGTCCCGTCGGGCGCGGAGAAGATCGGCATTCCCGACCCTGGCACTCCGGCGACGGCTCGGGCAACCCTGCCGGTCAGCGCTCCCGCGCGAGGTAGGCGTCCAGGGTCGCCAGCCGATGCTCCCGCGCGCACTGCTCGACCTCGGCAGGCTGACCGCCACCCTCGATCAGCGCCAGCAACCGTTCGTGCTCCTCGACCGACGCCGGTGCCCGGCCCGGCACCGAGGCGAACGTGCTGTCCCGCACTGCCGCGAGCCGCGTCCAGCACCGCTGCACCAGATCCACCAGGTTGGGGTTCGGGCACGCGCTGAAGAGCACTTCGTGGAACTCCGCGTTCAACGCCGTGAACGTCAGCGGGTCGAACTCGGCCAGGCTCCGGCGCATCCGCTCGTTCAGCGCACGGGCGCGCGCCAGGTCCGCCGGCGTCAGCAACGGTGCGGCGAGGCCGGTCGCGGCGCCCTCGACGATCGCCACCGTCTGCATCGCGTGCCGGTACTCCGTGGGGTCGATGGCGACCACCCGGGCCCCGACGTTCCGCTCGAACTCGATCAGTTCCTCGGCCTCCAGCCGGCGCAGGGCCTCGCGGACCGGCACCGCGCTGACCTCGAGCTCGCGGCCGATCTGGTCGAGCACCAGCCGGTACCCGGGCCCGTAGCGGCCGTCGAGGATCCTGGCCTTGATCGTCTCGTAGGCCAGCTGGGACTTCGTGACCGGTCTTCCCGAGGACGCGCTGATCATGTAGGAAACCATATATGGTCCCGTCGACGGATGACGCCCAGGAGGCCGCGCCGATGCCGAGTTCCCCGCCCGCCCCCACCGCGGCCGACCTGATCGTCGACGGTCTGCGGGCCCACGGCGTCGACACCGTCTTCGGGCTGCCCGGCGTGCAGACCTACGACCTGTTCGACAGCCTCGCCCGCGCCGGCGAGGACATCCGGGTGATCGGCGCCCGGCACGAGCAGACCGTGGCCTACATGGCCTTCGGCTACGCGCAGGCGAGCGGGCGCACCGGCGTCTACACCGTCGTGCCCGGCCCCGGCGTCCTGAACTCCTCGGCCGCGCTGCTTTCGGCGCACGGCGCCGGCGCCCCGGTCGTGTGCCTGACCGGCGAGATCCCCCGCGCCTACCTCGGCCGCGGGCTCGGGCACCTGCACGAAATGCCCGACCAGCTGGCCACCCTGCGGACGATGACCAAGTGGTCGGCGCTGGTCGAGCACCCGGCCGAGATCCCGGACGCGCTGGCGACCGCCTTCCGGGAAGCCGCGGGCGGGCGGCCGCGGCCGGTTTCGCTGGCGGTGCCGTGGGACGTGCTGGGCCTGCGGGCCCCGGCCGAACCCGTCGGTCCGCGGCCGCTCCCGCGCCCGGTCGTCGACCCGGTCGCCGTGGAGCGGGCCGCGGACCTCCTGGCCGGCGCGCGGAACCCGATGATCATGGTGGGCGGCGGTGCCCGGCACGCGGCCGCCGAGGTCCGGGTGCTGGCCGAACGGCTGCAGGCGCCGGTGGTGCCGTTCCGCGGCGGGCGGGGCATCGTCGGCGACGACCACCCGCTGGGCTTCACCTGCGTCTCCGGCTTCGAGCGGTGGGCGGAGACCGACGTCGTGATCGGCATCGGCTCGCGGATGGAGCTGTCCTGGTTCCGCTGGCCCGACAAGCCCGCCGGCCTGAAGACGATCCTGCTCGACATCGACCCGCGGCAGGCGACCCGGCTCGAAGCGGACGTCGCGATCGTCGCCGACGCCGCCGATGCGACGGCCGCGCTGACCGCGGCCGCCGGTCCACAGAGGACGGACCGGACCGCGGAGTTCGCCGCGGTGAAGGCGGCCGTGGCCGAGCGGTTCGCCGACGTCGGCCCGGAACTGGAGTACCTGCGGGCGATCCGGGACGTGCTGCCGCGCGACGGATTCTTCGTCGAGGAGATCTGCCAGGTCGGCTTCGCGTCCTACTTCGGCTTCGAGGTCTACTCGCCGCGCACCTTCGTCACGTGCGGCCACCAGGGCACGCTCGGCTTCGGCTACCCGACGGCGCTCGGCGTGCAGGCGGCGTTCCCGGACCGGCCAGTGGTGTCGGTGGCCGGGGACGGCGGGTTCATGTTCGCCGCGCAGGAGCTGGCCACGGCAGTCCACTATGGACTGAACGTGGTGGCGGTCGTGTTCGACAACGGCTACTACGGCAACGTCCACCTCGACCAGGAGCGGCTGTTCGAGGGCCGCGCGTTGGGCGGGCAGCTGCACAACCCGGACTTCGCCCGGCTGGCCGAAACCTTCGGCGCGCTCGGCCTGACCGCGCGCACGCCGGACGACCTGCGCGGCGCGCTGGACAAGGCGTTCGCCGCGGGCCGGCCCGCCCTGGTGCACGTGCCGTGCGAGCTGGGCGTGGGCGCCTCGCCGTGGAAGTACCTGATGCCGAAGTCGGACCGCAGCTAGCCGGCCGCCACGCGCTCGAGCGCGGCGAAGACGCGATCGACGTCGGCCGCGGTCGTCCGCCAGTTGCTGAAGGCGGCGCGCAAGGCCGGGCGGCCGTCGTAGACCGTCGGGGTCAGGAACGTGGTCCCGTCCTCGGCGATGGCGCGCACGAGGGCGTCGATGTCCCGGTCGACGGCCGGGGCGAAGCAGACGACGTTGAGCCGCACGGGCGCCAGCAGCCGCCAGTTCGGCGAGCCGTCGAGCCGAGCACCGAGGTCCCGGGCGAGCGTCACGCAGCGCTCGACGATCTCGCGGTGCCCGTCCCGGCCGTAGGCCACGAGCGAGAACCAGGCCGGGAGCGCGCGCAACCGGCGGGAGTTCTCCGGCGTGAGGTGCAGGAAGTCCGGTGTCTCGCCGATCTCGCCGAGGTAGGCCGCGTGGTTGCCGAACACGCGCAGCTGCAGGTCGCGGCGGCGGGTGAACTGCACGGCGGAGTCGTAGGGCACGTTGAGCCACTTGTGCAGGTCGACGACCACCGAGTCGGCCTGGTCGAGGCCCGCGGTCAGCGCCGCGTGCGCCGGCGACAACGCGGCGAACCCGCCGAACGCGGCGTCGACGTGCAGCCAGAAGCCGTACCGCCGCTTGAGGGCGGCGATCGCGCGCAGGTCGTCGAAGTCGACGGTGTTCACGGTGCCCGCGTTCGCGACGACGACGGCCGGCCCGTCGAGCGTTTCGAGCGCCTCCGCCAGCTTGCCGACGTCGACGGCTTCGCGGCCCGGCAGCACCGGCACCTTCCGCAGCGCCGAACGGCCCATCCCGAGGAAGGACAACGCCTTCAGGACGCTCGAGTGCGCCGAACCGGACAACACGGTGACCGGTCCGAGCGCGGCGGCGCCGTCTTCGGACACCGAAACCCCGGCGCGTTCACCGAGCCATTCGCGGGCGATGGCGAGCCCGGTGACCGTGGACATCGTGGCCCCGGTGACGAACGCGCCGGAGAACTCCGGGCCGAGCCCGAACAGCTCGGCCAGCCAGCCGACGGTCTCGCGCTCGAGGTCGGCCGCGCCGGAATCCAGGCCGCCGGCGGGGTTCTGGTCGTAGGTGGTGGTGAGCCAGTCCCCGGCGAGTGCCGCCGGGGTCGTCCCACCGGTGACGAACCCGAGGTAGCGCGGCCCGGCGCTGCCCGCGAAGCCGGCTTCCCAGCGCTGCGAGAACTCCTCCAGCGCGCCGCGCGCTCCGGCACCTTCGAGGGGCAGCGGCGCCCGGGTGACGTCCCCGGGCGGGACGGCGGCCGGCCGGTCGGGCAGGCCGGCCAGCGCTTCGCCGGCGAGTTTCCGCGCGGCGTCGAGCAAATCGGGCAGGGAGTTCAGGTCTTCGGCAAGCCTCGGGTGCACGTCCCCGACGCTAAGCGCCGCGGAGCACGCTGTCGCGGGCCAATCCGCCGAAACTGGCCCGGCTCAGCGGCGCGGGAGCCGGCGGACGCGGGCCTCGGCCGGGTCGAACGCCACCCGCCGCAACGGCCCGACCAGCAGCACCACCACCGCCATCGCCGACAGCGCGGCGAGCACCATCGCGGCGACGAACTGGGCGGCCCCGGACGTCGCCGTGCCGAGCACCAGGTAGCCGACCAGCACCAGGGCGACCGGGGCGAGCAGCCCGCACAGCACGGGCAGCGGCGGCACCCGGTCACCGTCGGGGCGGCGGGCGGACACCACCGCCGCCCCGGCGCAGGTGACCGCGGCGACGAGGAGGCAGCCGCCGACGGTGTCGCTCAACCGGTGCCAGCCCAATGCCACCGTCGCGGCCGAGACCCAGGCGACGCCGACGCCGCCGAGCACCAGGACCTGTGGCCGGTAGCGGCGCGGCAGGACGATCGCGAGCGCGACCAGCACGGCCATCGCCGCGCTGACGTGCCCGCTCGGGAAGCTGTTGTGGCTCGCGACGCCGAACCGGTCGCCCGTGCCCGGCCGGTCCAGGACGTACAGCTTGAGCAGCTGGGCCACCACCAATGGCGCGGTGAGCAGGAACAGCGCCGTCACCCCGAGCGCGAACCGGCGCCGCACCAGGGCAATCACCACCAGCAGCACCGCCACCCCGCCGAGCAGGGCGACCTGGTCGGCCTCCCGCAACGGGGCCGCCCAGTCCAGCGAGTTCCCCGCGGACTGCGCACTGCGGACGACGCCGTTCTCGACGCTGCGCCCGGCCTCGGTGCGGACGAAGAGCACGTAGGCCGCGACGAAGGCGAAGGCGAATCCGGCCGCGCTCGCCGCGAGCACGGCGCTGCGGGACACGGCACTGGTCACGAGCGCGTGGCGGACGGGAGCGGGTCGCGTCTCGGAGATAGTCACTGCCATGTCCCCGAGTGTGGGGACGCCGTTTCGGGATCCCGTCAGCGTGATGTCATGGTTTTGCTACAAGATCCGCCCGGGTCGCCACGACGTGCGCTTTTCCGAATAATGGCGCCGTGGCCGAGGTACTGGTGGTAGAGGACGACGCGGCGGTGCGGGAAGGACTGCAACTGGCCCTGCGCCGGCAGGGGCATGTGGTGCACACCGCGGAATCGGGCGAGCTCGGCATCGAGGTGCTGGTGCGGCAGCGGCCCGACATCGTCGTGCTCGACCTGATGCTGCCCGGCATGGACGGCTTCGAGACCTGCCGCCGGATGCGGGCGTCCGGGCCGATCCCGATCATCATGCTCACCGCGCGCAGCGACGACTTCGACGTCGTGGCCGGGCTCGAAGCGGGCGCGGACGACTACGTCGCCAAGCCGGTCGAACCGCGGGTGCTGGACGCGCGGATCCGGGCCGTGCTGCGGCGGGGCGCCGCCGAGCGGCCCGGCGAACCGCCGGAACCCGAGGAACGCCACGGTGACCTGGTGATCGACCGGGCCGGGCTCGAGGTGAGCAAGCGCGGCGCCCCGGTGTCGCTGACCCCGACCGAGCTGAAGCTGCTGCTGGAGCTCTCGCGCACGCCCGGGCAGGTGTACAGCCGCCAGCAGATCCTCTCCGCCGTCTGGGACCACGACTACCTCGGGGACTCGCGGCTCGTCGACGCGTGTGTGCAGCGGCTGCGCGCGAAGATCGAAGACGTGCCGGCGAAGCCGGAGTACGTGCAGACGGTCCGGGGGTTCGGCTACCGGTTCGGCCGGTCGTGATCCGGCAGGTCCGCTCGTGGCTCGCCGGGCTGCGGCCCCGGCTGGTCGCCGCGTTCGCGGTCATCATGATCTTCGGCGCCACCGCCGCGGCCGGCGCGAGCTACGTGTCCGCGCGCAACGCCATCCTGGAGGGCATCCAGGACCAGACGATGCTGAAGCTGCGCGACCAGATCGTCGCGTACCTGCCGACCATCACGCTGCCGCCGACCCAGGCCACGCTCGACGCGTTCGCGGCCGCGCTCAAGCCCAGCGGCGCGCTGGTCGTCTACCACGACCTGCACTCGTCGTCGGGCATGGCGCCGCAGGACGTGCCCGGTGCGCTGCGCGAGGCCGTGGCGACCAGCACCAACATCCAGTTCCAGCGGGTCGACATGCAGGGGTTCCCGATGTTCTTCGTCGGGATCCCGGTGCAGACCTCGTCGGGCCGGACGAGCGGCCTCGAGGTCTACGCGGGGACGGCGCTGGGCCAGCAGCAGGCCGCGATCGACGACCTGTCCCGGACGGCGTGGCAGACGGCCGCGCTCGCCCTGCCGTTCGCGGTGGCGGTGGCGCTGCTGGCGGCTCGGCAGGTGCTGCGGCCGGTGCGCGCGCTGAACACCGCGGCGGACCAGCTCGGCCGCGGCCGGCTCGACGTGCGGCTGCGCGTCAAGGGTTCCGATGAGCTCGCGCAGCTGGTCACGACCTTCAACAACACCGCCGCGGAGCTGGAGCGCACGGTCGGCACGCTGCGCGCGATGGAGGCCGACGCGCGGCGGTTCGTCGCCGACGTCTCGCACGAGCTGCGGACGCCGCTGGCGGCGATGAACGCGGTCACCGACGTCCTGGACGAGGACGCGGGCCAGCTGCCGGAGGACACCGCGGTGGCCGCACGGCTGGTTTCGGCGGAGACGAAACGGCTGACGCGGCTCGTGCAGGACCTGATCGAGATCTCCCGGTTCGACGCCGGCCGGGCCGAACTGCGCCGGGAGGACCTGGACGTCGCCGCCGCGGTCACCGACAGCCTCACCGCGCGGGGCTGGGCACCCGGGGCCGAAAACCCCGACGTCGTCGCCGACCTGCCGGCGGGGATCACGGCCGCGCTCGACCGGCGGCGGCTGGACATCGTCGTGGCCAACCTCGTCGGCAACGCGCTGCGGCACGGCGCGCCGCCGGTCGAGGTGGTGCTGCGCGCCGACGCGGGGACGGTCGTGCTGACCGTCACCGACCGCGGGCCGGGGATCCCCGACGAGGTGCTCCCCCGGGTCTTCGACCGCTTCGCCAAGGCGGACACGTCCCGGGCGCGATCCGAGGGCAGCGGGCTCGGGCTGTCCATCGCGCGCGAGAACGCGCGGCTGCACGGCGGCGACATCGTGGCGGCCAACACCGGCACCGGTGCCCGCTTCGAGCTGCGCCTGCCCCGTACAGCCCCGTTCGGGGAGGTGCGGTGAAGAAGTTCTTCGTCCTGGCCGTGCTACTGCTGGTGAGCGCGTGCGGTGTCAAGCCGACCGGCGTCGTCGCGGCCGGACCGGCACCGACGGTGCGCAACCCGGGCAGCCCGGGGCGAGACGCGGAGGTGATCCTCTACTTCGTCCTCGACGGGCGGGCGGTCCCGGTGACGCGTCCGATCGGCACCGACGTGGGTGTCCAAGCGGTGTTGTCGATGCTGCTGGACGGACCTTCCGAGGCCGAGCGGGCCGACGGGTACGTGTCGGCCCTGCCGCGCCGGGCGGGATCGATCGCGCTGGTTCCCGGCCCGCCGGCGACGATCACCGTCCCGTTCCCGCTGAAGCCCCTCGGCGCGGTCGGGGTCAACCAGCTGGTCTGCACGGCGTTCGCGGCGCTGGCGGCCGACGGCCGGTACTCGCTGGAGGGCACGATCGCCGTGTCCGGGCCCGATGTCCAGCTGCCGTACCAGACGTGCCAGGCGTCCTGACCACTGTCTACTGTGGACTCACGGTGGCGGAGGCGACGAAGAGGGGCGCCGGCAGGTCCGGCTCCGGTGTCATGCCCGCCACCGTCGGCCTTCAAGCGCACGTGAAGTCAAGCTGCGGGGTAGGGCCGGGCCGCGCGTGCCTCCCTCAGCGACCGCGCCCACCAGCCCAGCTGGTCGAGCAGCGTCTTCGCCGCGATCGCCGCGGCGTCGTCGGTCGGGGTGCCGTCGGGGCCGAAGCGCGCGTGGGCGCCGTGGAAGCTGACCGTCTCGCGGATCGTGACCGCGTGGAGCTCGGCGAAGACCGCCCGCAGGTGCTCGACCGCGCGCAGGCCGCCGGACATCCCGCCGTAGGAGACGAACGCGACCGGCTTGGCCGCCCATTCGCTCCGGTGCCAGTCGATCGCGTTCTTCAACGAGGCCGGGTAGCTGTGGTTGTACTCCGGGGTCACCACCACGAACGCGTCGGCCGCTTCGAGCCGCGGCGTCACCTTCGCCACCTCGGCGACCACCGACGGCGGAGGCGTCGCGCCGAACGCGGGCAGCACCATCGGCAGGTCGGGCTCGGCCAGGTCGACCACGTCGACCGCGAACCCGCCGTGCTCGCCGGCGACGCCGGCCAGCCAGTCCGCGACCACCGGGCCGAACCGTCCTTCCCGGACACTTCCCACGATCACCGCGACCCGCACGGGAGCTTCGGACACACTTCCTCCTTGGCACAGCGGCGTTGTTGCCGTCGGGCCAGGATCAGACTTCAAGCTCGCTTGAAGTCAAGCACGCGCCTGTGGTTGGCTGGGAACCATGGTGAACGCCACAGCCCGGCCGCTGCCCGACCTGAGCGTCGGCGAGCTCTCGCGACGCAGCGGGGTGCCCGCGTCGGCCCTGCGGTTCTACGAGGACGAAGGCCTCATCCGCAGCCGCCGCACCGCCGGCAACCAGCGCCGCTACTGCCGCGACACGCTGCGGCGGGTGACCTTCATCCGGATGTCGCAGCGGGTCGGCATGCCGCTGTCGGCGATCCGGGAGGTGCTCGCGCTCCTGCCCGACGACCGGACGCCGACCCGGGCCGACTGGGCGCGGATCTCCCGGTGCTGGCAGGAGGACCTGACCGCGCGGATCCGCCAGATGGAACAGCTGCGCGACCAGCTCATCGACTGCATCGGCTGCGGGTGCATGTCGCTGGCCAAGTGCCGGCTCGCCAACCCCGGCGACCGGCTCGGCGCCGACGGGCCCGGCCCGCAGCGCCTGCCCGACCACCGCGCCGACGGCTACGAGGACTAGCGGCGGTCCAGCACACCGCGGACGAACATCGCCTGCCCGGCGTGCTGGATGTCGTCGTCGAGGACGCTGACCAGCCGCACGCCCAGGGACACCGGCGGGTCCCACGCCTCGTCGACGATCCGGTCGAGCGCCTTGTCGTCGAGGTTCTCGACGAACCGGACGGTCTGCTCGTGCACCGCGTCGTAGTAGCCGGTGAGCAGGCCGGGATCGTCGACCCGGACCGCTTCGACGTCGGCCGGGCGGTGCCCGTAGCCGGTGTCGCCGGCGGGGAACGGGAGGCCGAAACGCGAAAGCCAGTCCTGGCCGGTCCACACCTGCTCGGTCCCGGCCACGTCCGCGACGTGGTCGTCCTGAACCCGGGTCAGGTGCCACACCAGCCAGGCGATCGAGTTGGCCCCGTCGTCCAGCCGGGTCCGGAGCTGCTCGGCGGTGAGTCCTTCCACCGCCGCGTGCACCGTCCCCCGGACCCGGCCGAACCCGTCGACGAGCAGATCGGCCACATTCATCGGCTGCCTCCCGTTGCTGAACCCGTTCACCGGCGTGCTACCCGATCATGCCCGCCGGCAAACGGGTCCGGCCACTTCGGCAGCCCTCAGCGCGGCAGCAGCTGGTCGAAGAACGAGCGGTAGCGGCGCAGCGCGATCCGCAGCTCTTCGGTGGCCGGTTCCCCTTGCTGCCACTGGGCTTCCAGCTCGCCCTTGTGCTCGGCGAAGGTCGTGGCCAGCGCGCTGATCACGGCGGCGACGAGTTCGTCGGCCTGCTGCACCGCCTGCTTCGGGTCGTCGACGAAGCCGGTCTGCACGTTCTGCCAGCGGTCGCGGAACCCGGTGACCTTGTCCTCGTCGATCAGCGGCGGGGCCTCCACGTCGCCGCCCGACCGCGCGGGACCGGTGTCCGTGGCGGAGCCGGCGGTGTCCGGGCCGGCCGACGCCGAAGCCAGGTCGGCGGTGCTCAGGTTCTGCTCCTCGCCGGTGCCGCGGTCGGCGTCGGTGCCGCGGTCGGTGTCGGTCCCGTGGTCCAGGCCGGTGCCGCGGTCCTCGCCGGTGCCCGGCTCGCGGAACTCGGTCCGCTCCTGGTCGGGGACTTCCGCGGTGTCGTCACGGGTGTCGTCGCGGGACACGTCGTCACGGGCGTAGTCGTCGTCGTGGTCGGTGCTGTGTCGCGTCAGGTGCTCGGTCATGGTCAGCGTCCTCCGTTCCACTCGGTCCGCGGCTGCGCGGACGCCTGGTGCTCTTGCTTGGCGGTGTCGCCGCGGTCCGCGCGGTCGTGGTCGTGGCCGTTGCGGCGGTCGTGGTGGTCGTGCCGGTCGCGATCGTGATCGCGGTCGCGGTGCTCGTCATCGGCACCGTCGGTCAGCAGGTCCTCGAAAACCGTCCGGTAGCGGACCATCGCGTCGCGCAGGTCCTCAGTGGACGCTCCGTCACGCTTCTGCTGCGTCGTGTGCGCGGCGCGGTAGTGCTCCAGCGTCTTGGCGTGCCGCACGGAAAGATCGGTCACCTGCTGCTCGTAACCCTCGGTCGGGTACCCGCGCTCGCCCATCAGCGACACGAGGAGCCGGTCGGCCTCGCTGACCGCCTCGGCCGGCTGGTCGACGAACTTTTCCTGCACCTGCGCCCATTCCCGGGCGTAGCGCTCGCGCGCCGAGGCCGACAGCGGGCGGATGTCGAGCTCCTTGTGCCGGCGTTCCCGCTCGGCGAGTTCCCGTTGCGCCGCACGGGGGTTGTCGCTCTCCTTGACGACCCGCTCGTACTCCGGGCCGAACCGCTGTTGCAGCCGTTTCCGCTGCATCTCCTGTGTCACAAGCCAAATCACGGCGCCGAGCACCGCGACGGCCACTACGACGATCACGACGATCAGCCATGTGGGCATTGCGCAAACTCCTTCACGGATGTCGCCCCCGATGCGACCGGTGTGCCCGGAACCGGAGAGCCGAAAACCGCGTTTTCCCGCGATTCGGCCGACCGGCCGCGCGGATACCGCCGGATGCCGGGGTCCCGCCGGCGGTGTAACGACGATAACAAACAATGACTAGCATCGTTACCAGCCGAGTGCTATCGTCGGTAACAGCAAGACGGGAGCAACGTTAACGAGCAGAAGGAAGGCAGCGATGAGCACCACGGAAACCCGCGTCGCGATCGTGACCGGCGGCTCGCGCGGCATCGGCCGCCAGGTCGCCGAACGGCTGGCCGCCGACGGCACGGCCGTCGTCGTCAACTACGCCGGCAACGAGAAGGAGGCCCAGGCCGCGGTCGACGCCATCACCGGACGCGGTGGCCGGGCGATCGCCGTCCGCGCCGACGTGGCCGAACCCGCCCAGGTCGCGGAGCTGTTCGACACCGCGGAGGCCACGTTCGGCGGCGTCGACGTCGTCGCCCACCTGGCCGGCGTGATGAACCCGCCGACGCCGATCGCCGACACCGACTTCGAGGTCCTCGACCGGGTGCACCGCACCAACATCCGCGGCACGTTCGCGGTGGCCCAGCAGGCCGCGCGTCGGGTGCGCGAGGGCGGCGCGATCATCACGACGTCGACCTCGGTCCTCGGCCTGAACCTGCCCGGCTACGGCGTCTACAACGCGACCAAGGGCGCGGTCGAGGCGATCACCATGATCCTGGCGCGCGAGCTGCGCGGCCGCGACATCACCGTCAACACGGTCGCGCCCGGCCCGACGGCGACCGCGCTGTTCCTCGACGGCAAGGACGAGGAGACGATCGAACGGATGGCCAAGCAGCCGCCGCTCGAGCGGCTCGGCGAGCCCGGGGACATCGCGGAGGTCGTCGCGTTCCTCGCCGGTCCGGCCCGCTGGGTCAACGGCCAGGTGCTGCGCGCCAACGGCGGAATCGTCTGAGGAGGGACACACCATGATCATCGTCGTCACCGGCGCCTCCAGCGGGATCGGCGCCCTCTCCGCCCGGGCACTCGCCCGTGCCGGGCACACCGTCTACGCGGGCATGCGCGCCACCGGCGGCCGCAACGCGCCCCAGGTCGAAGCCGCCGCCGCGTACGCGCGGGAACACGGCGTCGACCTGCGGAGCGTCGAACTCGACGTCGCGAGCCAGGATTCGGCCGACGCCGCCGTCGAGCGGATCGTCGCCGAACAGGGACGGCTGGACGTCGTCGTGCACAACGCCGGGCACATGGTGCTGGGCCCGGCCGAGGCGTTCACGCCGGAGCAGCTCGCGCAGCTCTACGACACCAACGCGGTCGGCACCCAGCGCGTCAACCGCGCCGCCCTCCCCCACCTGCGCGCGCAGGGCGACGGGCTGCTGGTGTGGGTGTCGAGCAGCAGCGTCCGCGGTGGCACCCCGCCCTACCTGGCGCCGTACTTCGCCGCGAAGGCGGCGATGGACAGCCTCGCGGTTTCCTACGCCGCCGAGGTGGCGCGCTTCGGCATCGACACCACGATCGTCGTGCCCGGCGCGTTCACCGCCGGCACCAACCACTTCCCGAACTCCGGGCACCCGGCCGACACGGCGGTCGCGAAGGCCTACGAAGAGCACTACGCGGGCCTGACCGACCACGTCGCGGCGAAGCTGGCCGAGATCACCCCGGCGGACGCGGACGTCGCCGTCGTCGCCGAAGAGCTGGCGCGCGTGGTCGGCCTGCCCAAGGGGAAACGGCCGTTCCGGGTGCACGTCGACCCGGCCGACGACGGCGGGTGGCTGGTCGCCGAGGTCGGCGACCGGATCCGCGCCGAGTTCCTGCGCCGGATCGGCCTCGGCGATCTGCTCAGCCCGGCGGCCGGCTGAACCGGGTCACGATCACGTGGTCCTTCGCCGGGCCGCGGACCGCCCACTCCTGCCGCCAGCGGCGCGCGTCGAGCACGCGGTAGCTCCCGCGGTAGAAGTCGTCGCGGCAGGGGTGGTCCGCGTCCCACCGCCCGGCGCGCAGGTCGACGGTGTGGAAGAACCCGCCGTGGTCGAAGTGGACGTCGGCGCGGCCGGGCGCGGTGGGCCGGTAGTGCAGCTCGCGGGTCACGGGCCCGGTGTACGCACCGAGGCGCATCTCGCCCGCTTCGCGGTAGACGAGGACGCCGTCCTCTTCGGTGAAGGTGGCGGTGCCGGTGACCTCCCCCGCCGGGTCGCCGTCGGCGGTGCGGATTTCCCGGTCCAGGCGCCACGCACCGGCGAAATGCGCGGCCAGGTCGGGAACCGGGTAGTACTCCACGCCCCCAGTCTGCCACCCCGCGGCGGGCCGGGCCGGAACTGTCGGACCCCCGCTCTATAGTCGGCCGGGTGGCAGACACCGATCTCGCGACCGTGTCCGACGCGCTGGAGACCCTCCGGCGCGTGTTCGGCTACGACAGCTTCCGCGGCGACCAGGCGGCGATCGTCGAGCACGTGGTCGCCGGCGGCGACGCGCTCGTGCTGATGCCCACCGGTGGCGGGAAGTCGTTGTGCTACCAGATTCCCGCGCTGGTGCGGCCGGGGGTCGGCGTGGTGGTCTCGCCGCTGATCGCGCTGATGCAGGACCAGGTCGACGCGCTGCGCAACGCCGGCGTCCGCGCCGGGTTCCTCAACTCCACGCAGGACTACGCGGCCCGCCAGGAGACCGAGGCGGCGTTCCTCGCCGGCGAGCTCGACCTGCTCTACCTGGCGCCGGAACGGCTGTCGATGGAGTCCACCGCGCGGCTGTTCGACCGCGGGAAGATCGCCCTGTTCGCGATCGACGAAGCGCACTGCGTCTCCCAGTGGGGCCACGACTTCCGGCCGGAGTACCTGGCGCTGTCCTCACTGCACGAACGCTGGCCGGACGTGCCGCGGATCGCGCTGACCGCGACGGCGACCGAAGCCACCCACCAGGAGATCTCGGCGCGGCTGAAGCTCGACGAAGCCCGCCACTTCGTCGCCAGCTTCGACCGGCCGAACATCCAGTACCGGATCGTCGGCAAGAACTCGCCGCAGCGGCAGCTGCTCGAACTGCTGCAGACCGAGCACAAGGGCGACGCGGGGATCGTCTACTGCCTGTCCCGGAACTCGGTCGAGAAGACCGCGGAGTTCCTGGTGCAGAACGGGATCCCGGCGGTGCCGTACCACGCGGGCCTCGACGCGCGCACCCGCGCGAAGCACCAGTCGCGGTTCCTGCGCGAGGACGGCCTGACCGTGGTCGCGACGATCGCGTTCGGGATGGGCATCGACAAACCGGACGTCCGGTTCGTGGCGCACCTCGACCTGCCGAAGTCCGTCGAGGGCTACTACCAGGAGACCGGGCGCGCGGGCCGGGACGGGCTGCCGTCCACCGCGTGGCTGGCGTACGGGCTGCAGGACGTCGTGCAGCAGCGCAAGATGATCGACACGTCCGAGGGCGACGAGGCGCACCGGCGGCGGCAGGCCGCGAACCTGAACGCGATGCTCGCGCTGTGCGAGACGGTCGAATGCCGGCGCGTGCAGATCCTCAACTACTTCGGCCAGAAGGCCGAGCCCTGCGGCAACTGCGACACGTGCCTGAACCCGCCGGAGAAGTGGGACGGCACGATCCCGGCGCAGAAACTGCTCTCGACGGTCGTGCGGCTGCGCAACGAGCGGCGGCAGAAGTTCGGCGCGGGCCAGGTGATCGACATCCTGCTCGGCAAGTCGACACCGAAGGTCACGCAGTTCCAGCACGACACGCTCAAGACGTTCGGCATCGGCACCGAGCTGCGCGAGCCGGAGTGGCGGGCGGTGGTCCGGCAGCTGCTGGCCCAGGGGCTGCTGGCCGTCGAAGGCGACTACGGCTCGCTGGTGCTCACCGAAGCCAGTGCCGAGGTGCTGGGCGGTGACCGCGAAGTGCTGCTGCGCCGCGAGCCCGAGCGCGCCGCGGCCGCCCGGGTCCGCAGCACGCGGAAGGCCGCCCCCACGGCGGACATGCCGGCGGAGGCGGCCCCGCTGTTCGAGCGCCTGCGTGCCTGGCGGGCGAGCGTCGCGAAAGAGCAGGGCGTGCCCGCGTACGTCATCTTCCACGACGCGACCCTGCGTCAGATCGCGACGCAACGACCGTCGTCGCTGGCCGCGCTGGGCACGGTCAGCGGCGTCGGCGAGAACAAGCTCGCCAAGTACGGCGAAGGCGTCCTCGAGGTGCTGACGGCGGAGTGACCTACCGGGCGGCCGGTCCCGGCCGTCCGTCCGGCCCGGTCACGGAATTGACCTTGCGGACCGCGCCGGCGATCCGGTCGTGGTACTTCCCCTTGGTCTTGTCGTCGACGAACTTGGCGGCCTTGCCGACGTACTGGTTCACCTTTTCGGGGTTCTTCTTGGCGTAGGCACGGGCCGCGCCCGCGGCCCCGGCCAACATGGTCAGTCTGCGCATCAACGGCACGGTGGTCCTCCCTCATCGGGTTTCGGTCATCCTGACAACGCGGACGAACCACCCGAAGGTTCCCCGTGTGACGGCGGCCAAACAAATTGCCGCGCGAGCGGGCCCCGGCGGCCTCTAGGGTCGGGCTCATGCGCGACCTGGCGGCCTTGCCGAAGGCCCACCTGCACGTCCACCTCGAGAGCACGATCCGGCCGGGCACGCTCCGCGAACTAGGCGAGGCGAACGGCGTCGCCGTCCCGGCCGAACCGCCGGAGTTCGACGGCTTTCGCGCGTTCGCCGACTACAACGCGCTCGTCCGGGCCTGCCTCCAGCAGCCCGGGGACTTCGAGCGCATCGCCCGCGAGTACTGCGAAGACGAGCTCGCCCAAGGCACGCGCTACGCCGAAGTCACGTTCACCGCGGCCTCGCACGGGGAACGATTGGGCGACCTCGAAATGCCGCTGGAGTCCGTCCTCAAGGGACTGTCCGGGCTCGAAACCCGGCTCGTGCTGGACCACTCCCGGCGGCGCTCGGTCGAGCGCGCCGAGCGCACCCTCGACCTCGCCCTGAAGTACGACGAAGTCTTCGCGATCGGCATGGCGGGCGAGGAAAACCACTCGCTCCGTCCTTTCGCGACGATCTTCGAGCGCGCCCGCGCGGCCGGCATCCACCTGCTGCACCACACCGGCGAGGACGCCGGCCCGGACAGCATCCGCGAAGCCCTCGAAGTCGGCCGCACCGAGCGGCTCGGCCACGGCATCCGCGTCCTCGACGACCCCGCGCTCGTCCGGGAGGTGCGCGACCGCGGCCTGGCCCTGGAGGTCTGCCCGTCGTCGAACGTGACGCTCGGGCTGGTCCCGTCCCTGCGCGAGCACCCGCTCCCCCGGCTTGTCGAAGCGGGTCTGCCGGTCACGCTCAACACCGACGTCCCGTCGGTCACCGGCGCGAACCTGGCCACGGAGTACGCGCGCGTCCGCGACGCCTTCGGTTACGACGACGCCGCGATGGCCGGCTTCGCGAGGGCGAGCGTCAACGCGTCCTTCGCACCCGAAGCGACGAAGGAGCGGATGCTGCGGGACATCGACGCGTGGCTCACACCGGCAGCAGGCGGGTGACCAGCGTGCCGAGCTGGTGCACCGTGCGGCACTCGTGCATCTCGACGACCTCGGCGTACTCCAGCGCCGCCGAGTCGCCGGTCGACCACAGCGAGCGCCGCTCGGGGTTCAGCCAGTAGACGTGCCGGGCACGGGCCTTGATCTCGCGTACGGCGCCGAGGTTGGGGTCACCGCCGTTGGTGCGGGCGTCGCCGAGGATCAGCACCGACGTGCGCGGGCCGACCGCGTCGAGCCAGTTCGCGGTGAACTGACGCAGGGAACCGCCGTAGTCGCTGTGGCCGTCCCAGCGCACCAGCGCCGCTTCGGACAGCATGCGCGCGCCCAGGTGCTCGGGGTCGGCCGCGCCGGTCGTGACCAGGTGGGTGACCTCGTCCGCGCTGTCGACGAACGCGAACACGCGGATTTTGCTGAACTGGTCGCGCAGCGCCTGCACCAGCAGCATCGTGAAGTTCGCGAACCCGGCCACCGAGCCGGACAGGTCGCACAGCAGCACGATCTCCGGCCGGCCGGGCCGCCGGTGGCGGTAGGCCGGGCGCACCGGGACCCCACCGGTCGACAGCGACCGCCGCAGCGTGCGGCGCAGGTCGATCTGCCCGCGCGTCATCCGGCGGCGGCGCGCGGCCAACCGGGTCGCCAGCTTGCGGGACAGCGGCTGGATCGTGCGCCGCAGCTCGGCGAGCTGGGTGCGGCTGGCGATGAGGAAGTCGACGCGGTCCGGCGACGGCGCGATCGCGTGCTTGGCGACGCGCTCGCGGCCGCGGACCTCGGCCGCGCGGCGGCGGGCCTCGGTGCGGACCCGGCCGCGGAAGCCTTCGACGCGGCGGCGGATCTCGTCGCGGTCGAGCCGGTCGGTGAACTCGCCGCGCGCGCCCCCGCCGCGCACCGCGGCCAGCACCCGCGCGATGAGCGTCTGGGGCTGGAGCCGCTCCAGCGTCTGGTGGGCCGAAAAGCCGCCGCCGGGTCCGGACGCCGAGCCGTACTGGCCCAGCATGTCGACCGCGAGCCCGGCGAGCTGGGCCAGCGCCTGCTGGTCGCCGTCCGCCAGCGCGGCGGCCAGCTCTTCGCGCAGTTCTTCCAGCGTCGACGGCTCTTCGCGGGCCCGCTCGGGCGCGCCGACCCCGGCCGGGAAGTACAGGTCGAACGCGGCGTCGAAGACCGCGCGCTGCCCGCCGCGCCGGACCAGCGCCGCGGCCAGGCCCTCCCGGACCAGCGAACGGTCGTCCATGCCGAGGACTTCCAGCGCGGCCGCGGCGTCGACCGTCTCGGCGGGGCCGGCCGGGATGCCCTGGGCCCGCAGGGCCCGCACGAACGACGCGAGCCGCTCCGGCACGCCGCCGGTCACGACGCGTCCAGGACCTGTTCGAGCTTCAGGCCGGCGCCGGCCTTCGCGATGTCGTCCTGGTGCTTCAGGACGACGCCGAGGCTCTCCCGCACGACGTGCTCGTCGAGGGCCGAGGCGCCCAGCGCGAGGAGCGTGCGCGCCCAGTCGATGGTCTCGGCGACCGAAGGCAGCTTGCGCAGGTCCATCGCGCGCAGGGCGGCGATCACCCGGACGACGGAATCCGCGAGCGCGGCGTCGATGCCGGGCACCTTGAGCCGGACGATGTCCCGCTCGAGCTCTTCGTCCGGGAAGTCGATGTGCAGGAACAGGCAGCGGCGGCGCAGGGCCTCGGACAGCTCGCGCGTCGCGTTGGAGGTCAGCACGGCGAACGGCGCGCGCGTGGCGGTGATCGTGCCCAGCTCCGGCACGGTGACCTGGAAGTCGCCGAGCACCTCCAGCAACAGGCCCTCGACCTCCATGTCGGCCTTGTCGGTCTCGTCGATCAGCAGCACGGTCGGCTCGTCCGACGAGATCGCCGTCAGCAGCGGGCGGCGCAGCAGGAACTCCTCGCCGAAGATGTCGGTGCGCGCGGCCTCCCACGTCTCGTCGCGGCCGGCGGTGATCCGCAGCAGCTGCTTCGCGTGGTTCCACTCGTACAGCGCGCGGGCCTCGTCGATGCCTTCGTAGCACTGCAGGCGCACCAGCCGCGAGCCGCTGACCTGCGCGACGGCCTTGGCGAGCTCGGTCTTGCCGACGCCGGCTGGGCCCTCGACCAGCAGCGGCTTGCCGAGCCGGTCGGCGAGGAACACCGTGGTCGCCACGGCCGTCGACGCCAGGTAACCGGCTTCGGCCAGCTTGGCCGACACGTCGTCGACGGAGGTGAAGAATCCGGTGCCCACCACGTGCCTCCTAAGCGGTCGCTCACCAGGAGCGTACCCGACGAGCGGGCTAGCATCGGCCGCGTGACCTACGTTGCCGCTTCCGGCCGATACGAAACGATCCCCTACCGCCGCTGCGGGCGTTCCGGGCTCAAGCTGCCCGCGATCTCGCTCGGGCTGTGGCACAACTTCGGCCACGACCGGCCGCTGCAGACCCAGCGCGACATCACCCGCCGCGCGTTCGACCTCGGCATCACGCACTTCGACCTGGCCAACAACTACGGCCCGCCCTACGGCTCGGCGGAGGAGAACTTCGGGCGGCTGCTGGCCACCGACTTCAAGCCCTACCGCGACGAGCTGGTGATCTCGACCAAGGCCGGCTACGACATGTGGCCCGGCCCGTACGGCGAGTGGGGCTCCCGCAAGTACCTGCTGTCCTCACTGGACCAGTCGCTCGGGCGGATGGGCCTGGACTACGTCGACATCTTCTACTCCCACCGGTTCGACCCCGAGACTCCCCTGGAGGAGACGGTCGGCGCGCTCGACTCCGCCGTCCGCGCCGGGAAAGCGCTTTACGTCGGGATTTCGTCGTACAGCTCGGAGCGGACCGCCGAGGCCGCGCGGCTGCTGCGCGAGCTCGGCACGCCGCTGCTGATCCACCAGCCGTCGTACTCGATGCTGAACCGCTGGATCGAAGAGGACGGGCTCCTCGACACCCTCGAGGAGGCGGGCGCGGGCTGCATCGCGTTCTCGCCGCTCGCGCAGGGGCTGCTGACCGACAAGTACCTGAAGGGCGTCCCGGCGGATTCGCGGGCGGCGCAGGGGAAGTCGCTCGACCCGGACACCCTGGACGAGAACCGCCTGAACCGCGTCCGCGCGCTCAACGACATCGCGGGCCGCCGCGGCCAGTCGCTGGCGCAGCTGGCGCTGGCGTGGGCGTTGCGCGACAGCCGCGTGACGTCGGTGCTGATCGGCGCCAGCAGCGTCAAGCAGCTGGAGGACAACGTCGGCGCGCTCGGCAACCTGGAGTTCTCGTCCGAGGAGCTGACCGAGATCGACGGCCACGCCACCGACGCGGACATCAACCTCTGGAAGCGGTCCTCGGACGCCTGAGACCCGGCGGCGGGACGCGGCGCGCGTCCCGCCGTTTCTCGGCCTGACGTTTGACCGTCTACCTGCACTGGAAGAACCGCGAGGAGCTGTTCCTCGCCGTCCTGCTCCGGGAGTCCGTGCGCGGCATCGAGGACCTCGTCCGGGCGGTCGACGCCGATCCGCTCGCCGCGCGGCTGTCGACGCTGACCGAGCTCCAGTACGCCAACGTGCTGGGGCGGCCGCTGCTGCGCGCGGGGCACGCCGACGACGCCGGCACGCTCGGGAAGCTCCTGCCGAAGCTGCACGCCAAGCTCGACCCGCGCCACGACGAGGCGTTCGTCGAGTACCTCGAACTGCTGGCGGCGAACGACCTGCTGCGCACCGACCGGCCCGCCCGGGACCTCGCCGTCGCCTACCGGGCGGTGCTGCACGGGTTCCTCGTCGGGACTCCCCCGCCGCCGCCCGCCCTGATCGCCGACACCGTCGCGCACGCCTTCGAGCCGGTCGCCGTCTCGACGATGCGGCTGCGGGCGATCGCGCCGCGGGTGGTCGCGCTCTTCACCGAATCCGCCGCGCTCGACCGGAAGCAACGCGGCGGCTGGGACGCGCTCACGGCGTTGCCCGCGACCGGCGTTCCGGTCCACCTCGGCGTCGGGCTGAGCCACCGGTACATCGTCGAGCGGGAGTTCGGGTACTCCTACGACCGCCCGCTGCGGCGCCTGCGCGAGTACCTCGAAGCCCTGAACCCGTTGCTGCGCGGGGATAAGGCGGACGTCCACGGCGATTCCCTGACGGCGGCGGGCGAGCTGGCCGACGGCGTGATCACGACGTGGGCCGGCCCGCGGGCGATCGGCGAGTTCGTGGTGCCGGCGCTCGGCACCGGCCGGCGGGTGGTGACCGGCCAGGCCCGCACCCGCGAACTGCCGGCGCCGTGACCGGCCTCTGGGTGGACGACCTGCGGCCGGCCCCGCCGGGCTGGACGTGGGCGAAGACGAGCGCGGCGGCGATCGAGCTCCTCGGCCGCGAGGAGTTCACCGCGATCTCCCTCGACCACGACCTGGGCGGCGACGACACGACCCGCCCGGTGGTCTTGTGGCTGTGCGAAAACGACCGCTGGCCGCCGGAAGTGCGGGTCCACACCGCGAACCCGGTGGGCCGGGAGTGGCTCGTCGGGATGGCGCGCCGCTACGGGCCGGGCGTCCGCTAACCGGCGCCGCGGGCGCGCCGGGCCTGGATCAGGTCGTCGCGGGCGCGGGCGACGCGGGAGCGGACCGTGCCGACCGGGCAGCCGCAGACGTCGGCGGCCTCGGCGTAGGACAGGCCGAGGACCTGGGTCAGGACGAGGACTTCGCGCCGCTCCGGCTCGAGGCCGTCGAGCAGCAGGCCCAGCTCGACGAGCTCCTCGAAGCCGGCCGCGGGGTCGCGGGTGCGCTCGGCGGCGGCTTCCCAGTCGGTGTCGGCGATCTTGGGGCGGGCACCGGCGGCGCGGATCTGGTCGACGACCACCCGGCGCGCGATCGACAGCAGCCACGTCCGGGACGACGAGCGCCCGGCGAAGCGGCGGAGGCTGCCGAACGCGCGGAGGTAGGTCTCCTGCGTCAGGTCGTCGGCCGCAGCGGGGTCGGTGAGGTGGGCGAGGAAGCGCCAGACGTCGGCCTGCGTCGCGCGGACCCACTCGTCGAGGGCGCGCCGGTCGCCGCGGCCGGCGGCCATGGCCAGGCTGGTGACGCGTTCGTCGTCCTCACCGCGGGTCATGGTCCGGAACCTAGCAGTCACCGGGAACCTCCGGGACCCGCCGTCCGACTACTGGGAGGTGAAGTGCGAGGAGTGCCGCGAAGGGCTTTCGGCGCGGCTGGACGGCGAGGACGAGCCGGCGGGCGTCGACCGGCACCTGGACGGCTGCGCGGCGTGCCGCGAGTGGTTCGCGGCCGCGGCCGGTCTGCGCCGGGCGATGGTGCTGCGCCCGGCGCCGCCGGTCCCGGACCTCACGGCGGCGATCCTCGAGCGGACGCCGGCGCCGTCCGGCGAGGGCTGGGGCCGCGGATCGCGCTGGCCCTCGTGGCCATCGGGCAGCTCGGCCTAGCGTTCGCGCAGCTGCTGGGCACCGACGGCGGGCACGGCGTCGCCCACCTCGGCCACGAGAGCGGCGCGTGGAACCTGGCGGTGGGCATCGGCCTGCTGACCGCGGTCCTCCGCCCGAAGACGGCGGGCGGCCAGCTGCCGGTGCTGGCCGGGTTCGTCGGGGTGCTGCTGGTGCTGTCGGCGGGCGACCTGGCGGCGGGCCAGGTGACGCTCGCCCGGCTCGCGACCCACGTCCTGGTGGTCTTGGGACTGGTGCTGCTGTGGGTGGTGCACCGCGGTCACCGCGACCACGGCGGCGCACCACTTCCGGCGGCAACGGCCGACGACGGCGGTCCGACGGTCTCCGGATCCACTGTGGACACCCCGGCCGGACGGCCGCGGCCGCGGCCCTTCCGCCGCCAGGCCCACGGCCGGCACGCGGCCTGAGAGAATCGCCGAATAGGACGTTATACGCCGGTCACTCGATCTGCTTGACGGCCCACTCCGCCCACTCCTTCTGCATGACCGAGAAGCGCTTGCCCCACTCCAGGACGAGCCGGCCGTAGACCGACTGGTTGTCGTCCCCCCAGTCGATCGAGCCCTCCAGCTCCTCCAGCCGCTTCTCGCGCTCGCTCCCCGCCTCGCCCATCGTCGCCACGTAGCCGCGGGCCTGCTCCGGTGAGACCGAGCCGAGGAAGTACACGCGCAGCAGGGCGGCACTGCGCGGCGGGCCGCCCGGTCCGACCTCGATCAGCCAGTGCCGCAGCTCGGCGAGCCCGGCGTCGGTGATCTCGTACTCCTTGCGCCCGCGCGGGCCCTCGGCCTGGACGCGGATCATGCCGGCGCTCTCCAGCTTGCCGAGCTCGCCGTAGAGCTGGCTCTGCGTCGCCGGCCAGACGCTGGCCATCGCCCGCTCGAAGCGTTTCAGCAGGTCGTAGCCGCTTCCCGGCTCGTCGGCCAGCATTCCGAGCACCGCGTGTCGAAGGCTCATGCCACCATCATGACATTCCACTCTTGACATGTCGACTCCGCAGCTTCTAGTTTCGACATGTCAAAGTTGGAATGCCGGAAGGATCCCGCCGTGAACTACCTGAAAAGCCTGCTGCCGTGGATAGCGTTCGCCGTGGTCGCGACGCAGTTCGACTGGCGCTGGTCCGGGCTCACCGGCCTGGCGATCTCCGCCGCTCTCTTGCTGCTGGCCCGCCGCGACGGCCGCAAAGCCGACACGCTGATCCTCGAGTGGAGCGGCCTCACCTTCTTCGCGCTGCTCACCGCGGTCGCGTTCGCCTTCCCGTCGTCGCCGCTGAAGACCTACACCGGCGCGCTCACCGATGCCTGGCTGGCGCTCACCGCCTGGGGCTCGCTCGCCATCGGACAGCCGTTCACCCTCGGCATCGCCCGCACGACGACGCCGGAGAAGTTCTGGGACAACCCGATCTTCAAGCGGGTCAACGTGATCATCACGCTCGTCTGGGCGATCAGCTTCACCGTCGGCGGCCTGGCCGGCATCGCGCTGCTGAACTACGCGCCGCACGCGACGGCGGCATTGATCGCGCTCAAGGTCGTCTGCTTCGCGGCCCCCGTCGCCTTCACCATCCGCTACCCGCGCAGCCTGCGCGCCCGCGCCCAGGAAGCCGCATGACGACCTCCGCGTTCCACCTCACCGGCGCCTACGCACCCGTCCACGACGAGCTGACCACGTTCGACCTCCCGGTGACCGGCGCGCTGCCGCCCGAGCTGACCGGCTGGTACCTGCGCAACGGACCCAACCCGCGCGGGGACAGCAAGCACTGGTTCACCGGCGACGGCATGGTCCACGGCGTCCGCCTCGAAGCCGGCCGGGCCGCCTGGTACCGCAACCGGTGGGTGCGCACCGACAGCTTCGCGGACCCGGATCTCGAGCTGTACGACGAAAACGGCACGCGGAACCTGCACGCGAGCGTCGCGAACACCCACGTCGTCAACCACGCCGGCCGCACGCTCGCGCTCGTCGAGTCGTCGCTGCCGTACGAGATCACGACGGACCTCGAGACCGTCGGCGCCTACGACTTCGGCGGCGAGCTGGCCGACTCGATGACCGCGCACCCGAAGATCTGCCCGGTGACCGGGGAGCTGCACTTCTTCGGCTACGGCAGCATCACCGCGCCGCACGTCAGCTACTACCGCGCCGACGCGGCCGGGAAGCTCGTCGCCCAGCAGCCGATCGACGTGCCGGGGCTGACGATGATGCACGACTTCGCGCTGACGAACGAGCACGCGGTGTTCTACGACCTGCCCGTCGTGTTCGACCGGGCGTCGGTCGGCCAGGGCATGCCCTACCGCTGGGACGCCGGCTACGGCGCCCGGCTCGGCGTGCTGCGCCGCGACCGGCCCGGCGCCGGCGTGCGCTGGCTGGCGGTCGAGCCGTGCTACGTCTTCCACACACTCAACGCGTTCGACACCGCGGACGGGCGAATCGTCGTGCACGTCCTGCGCTACGACCACCAGTGGTGGCCCGGCCACGAAGACCCGCCGGCGTTCCTCCACCGGTGGACCCTCGACCTCGCCGCCGGCACGGTGACCGAAGACCGGCTCGACGACCGGCCGGGCGAGTTCCCCCGCATCGACGACCGGCTCACCGGGTCCGACACGCGCTTCGGCCACGTCACCGGCCGCGGAGTCCTGCGTCGCCACGACCTGCACGCGGGCACCTCGGCCGAGCACGTCTTCGGGGCCGGCCGCGTTCCCGGCGAAGCGGTGTTCGTCCCGGCGGAGCACGGCGAAGGCTGGCTGCTCACCTACGTCTACGACGCGGCGGAAGACCGCAGCGACCTCGTCGTGCTCGACGCCGGCACCGTCGCCGCGGCACCGGTCGCCACCGTCCACCTCCCGCACCGCGTTCCCGCGGGCTTCCACGGGAACTGGCTGCCGGACGCCTGAAGGCTCAGGCGAACTTCGTCTTCGGCCGCTCCTGCCGGACGTCGTCGACGTACACGTCGACCTTCTCGTCGAGGAACGCCACCAGACCGGCCGCGCGGGTGCTTTCCGGCAGCGGCGTCGGGTAGCTCCACGCGAGATCGGCGTGCCCGTTCACGTCGAAGTGTTCCGCGGCGCCCTTGTACGGGCAGTGCGTCACCGTGTCGATCTTCTCCAGCAGGTCCATCCGGACGTCCACGCGGGGCAGGTAGTAGCGCGTCGGCAGGCCGGTCTCGAACAGCAGGTGCGGCCGCACGGTGTCGGCGACGGTGACGCCGTCGACCTCGATCCGGACGTGGCGCGAGCTGGGCAGGATGTCGACCCGGACGCCGGGGTCGCGCGGGTGCGTGAAGATCTGTTCGTCCTCTTCGAACCAGTCGAAGGCGCCGAACTCGAAGCGGACGTGGTCCCGCAGCTGTTCGATCGGCGAATCCGGGTATTCCAGCGCGCCGTCCACCGCCTCGGCCCGGCCGACCTTTATCGTCGACAGAACACCTTCTCCGCGGCTGGGCGAGTGCGACGTCCGGCCGGAGGGGGCGAGAACGCCGCTCACGACGTCCGCGCGCGGGATGTAGTACGTGGGGTAGTAGGGAACTTCCCACACCAGAAGGGGGTGCACCGTGTCCGCGACGACCTGCCCGCCGAGGAACACCCGCACCCGCTTCGCGCCTTGTGCCACGCGGACCCGGCCGCGTACCGGAGTGCTCATGCCCCGGTCAACGGGTCCCGAAGCGGGCGTATTCCGGCGAAACCGGGGGCCGGGCGGCTAGCGTGGCAGGAAGCACGAGGACGAGTGGAGGCGGGCACGGGTGGCCGGCGTAGATGCTCCAACGGTCGGGACCCCCGCCGGGATGCGCAAGATCAACCAGCGGGCGGTGCTGGACCTGCTGCGGCGCAGCGGGGCCGCGACCCGGCCGCAGGTGGCGAAGGAAACCGGGCTGTCGAAGCCGACGGTGAGCCAGGCCCTGCTGGCGCTCGAAGCCGCCGGGCTGGCGCGCCCGACCGGGCAGACGTCGACCGGCACCGGCCGCTCGGCCGTGCTGTACGAGGCCGATCCGACCGCGGGGTACGTGCTCGGCGTCGACATCGGGCGCGAGCACATCCGCGTCGCGGTGTCGGACCTGGGCCGCACGATCGTGGCCCGCCGCGACGAGCGCAACAGCGCCCGTTCCGGCGCGGCGCTGGTGACGGCGGTCGGCAAGATCGCGGCTTCGGCGGTCGCGGAAGCTCGGCTGTCGGCCTCCGACATCGTTGTCCGCGTGGTCGGCTCCCCCGGGGTCGCCGACCCGGAGAAGCGCTGCTTCCGGCACGCGCCCAACCTGCCGGGCTGGGGCCGGCCCGGGCTGATCGACGACCTCGAGGCCGCGCTGGGCCCGGATCTGATGGTGGAGAACGACGCGAACCTGACGGCGGTCGGCGAGGGCGAGAGCGGCGCCGCGCGCGGGGCGTCGGTGTTCGGCTGCATCACGATCGGCACGGGCGTCGGCATGGGCATGATGGTCGACGGCCGGGTGTTCCGCGGCGCGACGGGCGCGGCGGGCGAGATCGGCTACCTCCCGTACGGCCGCACCCGGTCGTCGTCCGAGGACGGCGCGCCACCGGCCCGCGGCCACCTGGAGGAGGCGACGGCGGCCCAGTCGGTGGTCCGCGGCGCCCGCGAACTCGGCCTGGGCACGGCGAAATCGGCCCGCGAGGTGTTCCGCCTGGCCCGCGAGGGCGACGAACTGGCGAAGCAGGCGCTGGAGGCGGAAGCGGACCGGCTGGCGTACACGGTGGCCTCGGTGGCGGCGGTGATCGACCCGGAGCTGATCGTCCTGGGCGGCGGGATGGGGACGGCGGCGGATCTGCTGCTGGAGCCGCTGGACCGGGCGCTGCGGGCGTTCACGCCGTTGGTGCCGAAGGTGGTCCAGGGCGAGCTGGGCGAGGACGCGGTGCTGACGGGGGCGATCAGCGTGGGGCTGCGGGCGGCCGAAGGGCTGGTCTTCGACCGCCGGGTCGGAGCGGCTTAGGCCGCGCGGGCGACCGCTCCCCAGCGCGCAATCGACGCGCCGCCGGACGACGCCGTGGCCGTGCTCCGCCGCCCAAGCGACCTCGCCGCCTCGCCGGCCGGCTCGCCGCCGAGCGGGACCTCGCCCCGCCGGGCCGCACCGCCGGCCGCGGTGCCCGGGATGGCGGTAGCCGATCGGCGAGGCCGCCTGCGACCGTGGAGGTCATGGATCCGGAGGCCGATCCGCCCGCGCTGTTCGCGCCGCCCGCGCGGCGCGAACCGTTGGGGGCGTTCCGAAGCCGCCTCACCCACCACCGCCCCGCCGACGGCCCTCCGGGGCCGCCACCGGCTTGGCGTCAGGCCCACGCCGGCGAGCGGGGCCGCACCGCCGCGGGAACGGTGCACCTCGTCACCGGCGAGTGGCTGCCCGCCTGCGGGACCGGCTTGAACAGCTGGGACTACCGCGGGCTCCAGCCGACCGAAGACGAGGTGACTTGCGGCCGGTGCGCGGCCCGCGCCGCCAGGGCGCTGCCTCCCCCGGGACAGCTGCGCTTGTTCTGAGCCGCCTGTTCTAAGCCGCCGCGCGCCAGGCTTCGCCGCCCGTCGAGATCCGCCACGGGGTCAGCTTCAGCACCGTGATCTTCGGGTCCCGGAAGTCTTCGCCGCCCAGGATCTTCGGGTCGTAGCCCAGCGGCTCCGGCGTCGACGCGAACAGCTCCCACAGGTACTTCCGCGCCGGCTCGTCGTCGGCGAACTCCGCCCGGCACTCCGCCACCGCCACCTCGTGCCGCGGGTCCCAATACGAGCACGACACGTACGGCGACGCCGCCAGGTGCGCCACCTTCAGCGGCGTCGGGCGGGTGAACAGCCACCCCGTCAGCCCGTCCGGGCCGTGGTCCCAGATCGGGTGGACCACCCGCGACCGCGGCCGGCCCCGGCCGTCGACGGTCACCAGCGTGCACCAGACGATCCGGTGCGCCACGCGGACGAACGCTCCGGCCAGCTCGGCCGGCACCCTGCTAGATTCCACAACCATGGTTGTGCATCCTAGCACCCTCGACCTCTCCCTCACCGCGCTCTTCGCGGGCTGGGCGATGACCGACGAGGTCCAGCGGCGGCTCACCGGCCACGGCTTCGGCGACCTCCGGTTCAACGACGGCGTCGTGATCCAGCACGTCCTGGCCGCGCCGCTGTCGATCACCGCGCTGGCCGAGCGGATGGGCGTGACCCAGCAGGCCGCGTCGAAGGCCGTCGCCGACCTCGAACGCCGGGGGCTGCTGAGCCGCGAACCCGACCCGGAGGACGCGCGCACCAAGCTGCTGCACCTCACTCCGCACGCTCACCGCGCGGTCGAAGCCACCCGGACGCTCAGAAAAGCACTCCAGGACGAACTGGAGGCGGAGTTCGGCGCGAGCCGGGTCGAGGACGCGCAAGCCTTGCTCGCGGCGATCATCAGCCGCTTCGGCGGCGATGACGCGATCCGCGGGCGACGGGTTCGGCCGCCGCGGTGATTACCTCGCGCGTAATCGACCGCAGCGCCCGCGCCGCCGACCATGAACCCCATGAACGAGAACCGGAAGATCGTCGTCGGCTGCCTGGAAAACCTCTTCGTGCACAAGGACTTCGACGCCGCCAAGGCCGCCCTGCACCCCGGGTTCGTCACCCACAGCCCGGGCCTGCCCGACGGCCGCGACGCCTTCGCCGACGCCGTCAGGAACTCGCCGCTCGCCGGTGCCACCGCCGAGATCCGGCACATCGCCGCCGAGGGTGACCTCGTCATGGTGCACCTGGACGTCGCCGGGACCGCGGTCGTCGACATCCTGCGCGTCGAGGACGGCCTGCTCGTCGAGCACTGGGACGTCAAGCAGCCCGGGTGATCACGCAGGTCCCCGACGCCGTGGCCAGCAGCTTGCCCTCGGCGTCGCGGATCTCCCCTTCGGCGAACGCGATCCGCGAACCCTCCTTCACGACGCGGCCGGTCGCGCGGATTTCGCCGCGGCCCGCGTGGATGGCGCGCAGGTAGCTCACCTTCAGCTCCACCGACGAGTAGCCGACGCCGACCGGCAGCGTCGTGTGCACCGCGCAGCCGACCACCGAGTCCAGCATCGTCGCCGCGACACCGCCGTGGACCATCCCGATCGGGTTGTACAGCGACTCGTCCGGCTCGGCCACCGCGACGACCTCACCGTGGCCGATGTGCTCCCAGCGCAGCCCGAAGTGCGCGGCGATCGGCGGGCCCGGGACGCGCCCCTCGGCGACGGCCGTCAGGTAGTCGAACCCCGACATGGTGGCGCCGAGCCGGGCCGTCGCCAGGGGGTCCTGCCACGTGATGGTCTTCGAACGGACCTGCGCTTCGACGTCGGTCATCCCGGCTCCTCGATTATGACAACTGTCTTAATCGCAGCTTCACCCGCGCGCCCGCCGCCGTCAAGCCGCGCGTGACCCAGGCCACCGGTGGTCCGCCCGCGGAGCGGGTGGAATCATCCGGGGGTGAGCACCGACCGCAAGCTGATCGACCCGGAACGCGTCGCGGCCGCGGTCGACGGGCTGGGCGACCGCGCCGTCATCGACGAATGGGCCCAGCGCTTCTCCGTCGTCGCCGACCCGTCCCGGCTGGCGCTGCTGGTCTCGATCCACTACGCCCGCGAAATCAGCGTCACCGACCTCGCCGCGGTCACCGGGATGACCGACACCGCGGTTTCGCAGGCTCTGCGGCTGCTGCGCGCGCACGGACTGGTCACCACGCAGCGAAGCGGGCGCGTCGTGCGCTACCGGCTCGCCGACGCGACCGTGCACGAACTCATCCATCGGGTGCGCCCGCACCCCCAGGAGTCCTCGCCCGATCAGGGTGACCGGTAGCGTGCTCGCATGACGGGATTGCCCGAGACCATCACCGCCTGCCTGTTCGATCTCGACGGAGTGCTCACCGGTACGGCCGTACTCCACAGCGAAGCCTGGAAACGGACTTTCGACGAGTTTCTGCGCGCCCGCGACGGCGAAGACTTCCGCGAGTTCACCGCGCAGGACTACGCGACCTACGTGGATGGGCGCCCGCGCGCCGACGGAGTCCGCGAATTCCTGCGCTCGCGCGGGATCGAGCTGCCGGAAGGCACCCCCGACGACCCGCCGGACGCCCCGACCGTCAACGGCGTCGGCAACCGCAAGAACGAACTCGTCCTGAAGATCATCGACGAGCGGGGCGTCAGCCCCTACCCCGGCTCGATCCGCTACCTCGAGGCGGTCAAGGCCGCGGGCCTGCGGATCGCCGTCGTGACGTCGTCCGCGAACGGCGCGAAGGTGCTCGACGCCGGTGACCTGAGCAAGTACGTCGAAGCCCGCGTCGACGGGCTCGTCATCCGCGAACGCGGGCTCAAGGGCAAGCCCGCGCCGGACTCGTTCCTGGCCGGCGCCGCGGCGCTCGGCGTCGAACCCGCGCACGCGGCGGTGTTCGAGGACGCCCAGTCCGGCGTCCAGGCCGGCAAGGCCGGCCACTTCGGGTACGTCGTGGGCGTGAACCGGGCCGACCAGGCCGCCGAGCTGAAGGCGCACGGGGCCGACATCGTCGTCGACGACCTCGCCGACCTGCTGGAGGATTGATGACCGAAGAAGAACCCCGCGGCTACGAGTGCTCGCCGTGGGAGCTGCGCTGGCGCGGCATGGACGTCGACGCGCTGCAGCGCACCGAGTCCGCGTTCGCGGTGTCGAACGGGCACATCGGGCTGCGCGGCACGCTCGAGGAAGCCGAGCCGCGCGGGCTGCCCGGCACTTACCTCAACGGCTTCTACGAGCAGCACGAACTCCCGTACGCCGAAGCCGGCTACGGCTACCCCGAAGAAGGCCAGACCGTCGTCAACGTGACCGACGGCAAGATCATCCGGCTGCTGGTCGAGGACGAGCCGCTGGACATGCGCTACGGCGCGGCCACGGCGCACGACCGCGTGCTCGACTTCCGCAAGGGCACGCTGAGCCGGACCACCGAGTGGTCGTCGCCGACCGGGCGGCGCGTGCGCGTGCGCACCGAGCGGCTGGTGTCGTTCACCCAGCGCGCGATCGCCGCGATCCGGTACGAGGTCGAGCCGCTCGACGAGGACCTGCAGCTGGTCGTCCAGTCCGACCTGCTGGCCAACGAGCCGATCGAGTCCGACACCAGCGACCCGCGGGTGGCCGCCGCGCTGAACTCGCCGCTGGTCGGCGAATTCCACCGCGCGTCGGACTACAACGCCGTGCTGGTGCACCAGACCCGCCGCTCCGGGCTGCGGATGGCCGCGGCGATGGACCACAAGATCGAGGTGGACGACGGGATCCGCGCCCGTATCCACTCCGAGGAGGACCTCGCGCGGCTCACCGTCGCGGTCGACGTACCGAAGGGCGGCCGGCTGCGCATCACCAAGTTCCTCGCCTACGGCTGGTCCGCGCAGCGCTCGGTGCCCGCCCTGCGGTCGCAGGTCGAAGCCGCGCTCGCGGGCGCGCGCCAGACCGGCTGGAAGGGCCTGGTCACCGAGCAGCGCCAGTTCCTCGACGACTTCTGGGCCACCTCGGACATCGAGATCGAGGGCGATCCCGAGCTGCAGCAAGCGGTCCGCTTCGCGCTGTTCCACCTCCTGCAGGCCGGGGCCCGCGGCGAAAGCCGCGCGATCGCCGGCAAGGGCCTGACCGGCCCGGGCTACGACGGGCACGCCTTCTGGGACACCGAATCGTTCGTCCTGCCGGTGCTGACCTACACGATGCCGGACGCGGCGCGCGACGCCCTGCGCTGGCGTCATTCCACAATGGACAAAGCGCGGGAACGCGCGCACCAGCTGGGGTTGCGCGGCGCGGCGTTCCCGTGGCGGTCGATCAACGGCGCCGAGTGCTCGGCGTACTGGCCGGCGGGCACGGCCGCGTTCCACGTCAGCGCGGACATCGCCGACGCCGTCCTGCGGTACCTCAACGCGACCGGCGACGAGGAGTTCGAACGCGACTACGGCACCGAGCTGCTGCTGGAAACCGCGCGGCTGTGGGCATCGCTGGGGCACCACGACCGGCACGGCGACTTCCGCATCGACGGCGTCACCGGGCCCGACGAGTACTCCGCCGTGGCGGACAACAACGTCTACACGAACCTGATGGCGCGCCGGAACCTGCTGGCGGCCGCGGAGTCGTGCGAACGGCACCCGGAGGTGGCGGCGCGCTTCGGCGTCGACACTGTCGAGCTGGACTCGTGGCGCGCGGCCGCCGCGGCGATGTACCTGCCCTACGACGAAGAACTCGGCGTGCACCCGCAGTCGGAGGGGTTCCTCGACCACGACGAGTGGGACTACGAGAACACCGACCTGGCGCACTACCCGCTGCTGCTGCACTTCCCGTACTTCGACCTCTACCGCAAACAGGTCGTGAAGCAGGCGGACCTGGTGCTGGCGCTGCACCTGTGCGGCGACTCGTTCAGCCCCGAGGAGAAGGCCCGCGACTTCGCCTACTACGAAGCGAGGACCGTGCGCGACTCCTCGCTGTCGGCGGGGACGCAGGCGGTGGTCGCGGCCGAGGTCGGGCACCTCGACCTGGCCTACGACTACCTCGCCGAAGCGGCGCTGACCGACCTGCACGACGTGCACAACAACGTGCGCAACGGGCTGCACATGGCGTCGCTGGCCGGGGCCTGGCAGGGCGCGGTGGCCGGGTTCGGCGGCCTGCGTGACCACGGCGGGACGCTGGCGTTTGCGCCGCGGCTGCCGGCGCAGCTGGACCGGATCACCTTCCGGCTGATGTTCCGCGGCACGCGGTTCCAGGTCGAGATCGACCGCGACCAGGCGACCTACCACGTGCTGGACGGCGACCCGCTGGAAGTGCTGCACCACGGCGAGCGCATCACGCTCACCGCGGAGCTGCAGCGCTTCGCGATCCCGAAGATCGACGCGGGCGACCCGCCGGTGCAGCCGCCGGGCCGCGCGCCCATGCGGCGCGACTCGGAGAAGGTGCGCCAGTACGCGGAACCGGCGAACCCGATCAGCGAGGTCTACTACGGCTGAGCCGTCACTGCGGGAGGTCGTTCGCGGCCTCCCGCCCGGGTGGGGCCGGGATCTCTTCGGTCCCACCCGGGTTGACGTCGGGATCGGGCGCGGTCGGCACGTCGTGCGTCAGCTGGCCGGGCGTGGGCAGCTTCGGGAGTTCGTCGTCTTCGTCGTCCAGGGCGTGGATGCGCTGCTGCTCGCTCATGCTTTCCGGAATACCCGGTTTTCCCGGCCACGGCCAGGGGTCAGGCGGCGACGCCGTCGGCCGCCTTCTCCCGCGCGCGGTCCTGCAGCGTGAGCAGCAGGCCGTCGCGGGTCGACCAGGGGCAGATCGCCACCTTGCCACCGGCGACCGTCAGCAGCGCCTCCGCCACGATCGCGCCCGCGAGAGCCTGGTGCGCCCGGCTGCGGGAAATGCCGGGCAGCTTCGCGCGCTTCGACGGCGGCAGCGCGGCCAGCCGCGGGATCCAGGCGCGCAGGTCCTCGAGCCGCAGCTCCTTGCACTTGGTGGGCCGGACCCCGGCCAGCCGCGCCAGCTGCTGCAGCACCTTCGAGCAGCCGACGACCGTCGGGTCTTCGACGTCGGCGGCGCCGAGCGTGGTGGTCACGACGTCGAGGGCGTGCGCGCGCAGCGCCTTGACCCGCTTGGCCGAAACGCGCTCGCCGGGCAGCCAGTCGCGGGTCATCGACCGCGCTCCCAGCGGCAACGACCGCGCGAAGGTGGCCCGGTCGCCGCGGCCGGCGGCGAGCTCGACCGTGCCGCCGCCGATGTCGAGCACCAGCAGCGGGCCGGCTTCGGCGCCGTACCAGCGGCGGGTGGCCAGGTAGGTCAGCTCGGCTTCGCGGCGGCCGGAGAGGAACTTCAGCTCGACGCCGGTTTCGCCGGCGACGTGCCGGACGACGGCGGCCGCGTTGGCGGCGTCGCGGATCGAGGACGTCGCGAACGGGAAGACGTCGGTGACGCCGTGGCGGTAGGCGGCCGTCATGCCCGCGGCGACGGCGGTCGTGACCTCGGCGATGCCGCGTTCGGTGAGCCGGCCGCGGTCGTCGAGCGCGCGGTCGAGGCGCAGCCGGGTCTGGTGGTTCAGCACGGGCTCGCGCGGCGAGCCGTCCACCGGGACCACGACCAGGCGGGCGCTGAACGATCCGACGTCCAGTACGCCCACCGCGGGTTCTTCGATTTTTCGCACGACTCGGCGCACCTCACTTCCGCCCCGGTGGATAACCCCAGTTCGACAGTCCGAAACCGGCAATTTAACCGGAGTTCGCGGCCGTTCGCCGGGAATTGTCGGATTTACCTCGTCCGGATGTGCTTTGTTGACGCGAAGGTCACAGTGAGATAACCCGATTGAGTGAACCCCGCCACGTCTGGACACGATTCGGTAACGCACGCTCCGGCCTTCCCGACTTACCGGCGTGCGGCAGGGGAAGCTCGTCGGGCCGGCCGCCGCCGTGCTCGCGGTGGTGGCCGGGCTCGGTTGTGTCCTGCTCGGCGTCACGACAGTGCTCGCGCCGGGCGCCTCGATGACCGCCGGCGCGGCGGCCGAGGAGCGGCCCGCGACCGGTGTCGTGCCCACCGCGCTGGTGATCCCCGACCTGGGTCTCGCCGTGAGCCACCTCGTCGAGCTGGGCCACATCGCCGGCCGCCGCGAGCAGCCCGGCACGGCCCTGGGCGTCGGCTGGTTCGCCGACGGGCCGGCACCGGGCGCCCCCGGCGTCGCGGTGCTGTCCGGCCACGCGGGGTTCGGGTTCTCGCGGGGCGCGTTCGCCCGGCTCGGCACGCTGCAGCCGGGCGCGGCGGTGCTGGTCCGCGACGACGACGGCCGCGAGGCCCGGTTCACGGTCCGCCGGACGGAGACGTTCGCGCCGGACGAGCCGGACAGCTCGCTGGTCGCCCCGGAGGGCGCGGGCCCGGAGCTGCGGCTCATCACGAGCGACGGGACCCACGACTTCGCCGGCGAGGACACGCCGCGCGTGGCGGTGTACGCCACCCCGGTGTGACACCGGTGCCGGGTTCCACCCCGAACCACCACTCACGACCGGGGCGGCTCAGCCGATCAGTTCGCGCAGCTGGGACACCGCGGCCACGCGCGCCTCGCGGCCCGGCAGCAGCGGGTTGACCACCAGCGTCGTCGCGCCCGCTTCCTCGAACGCGGCCAGCCGCTCCTGCACGTACCCCGCCGGGCCGACCAGCGAGATCGAGCGCAGCAGCTCGACCGGCACCGCCGCCGCGGCCTCCTCCTTCTTGCCGTCGAGGTACAGGTCCTGGATCAGCTTCGCCTCGGCCTCGTAGCCGTAGCGGCAGGCGAGGTCGTTGTAGAAGTTCTTGCCCCGCGCGCCCATGCCGCCGACGTAGAGCGCCACGATCGGGCGCAGGTGGTCGAGCAGCGGCTCGATGTCGTCGCCGATCGCCAGCGCCGCGCTGACGAAGGTGTCCAGCTCGCCCAGCGCCGGGTCGCGCTTCGCCTTGCCCGCCGCCAGGGACTCGCCCCAGACGTCGGCCGCCTTCTCCGGGTGGAAGAAGATCGGCTGCCAGCCCTCGGCGATTTCCGCGGTGAGCGCGACGTTCTTCGGCCCGAGCGAGGCCAGCAGCACCGGGATGCGCTCGCGCACCGGGTGGTTGATCAGCTTGAGCGGCTTGCCGAGGCCGGTGCCCTGCTCCGGCGGCAGCGGGATCGTGTAGTGCTTGCCGTCGTGGACCACGCGTTCGCGGCGCCACACCTGGCGGCAGATCTCGACGATCTCGCGGGTGCGGGCCAGCGGCGCGTCGTACTTCACACCGTGGAAGCCCTCGATGACCTGCGGCCCGGAGGCGCCGAGCCCGAGGATGAACCGCCCGTCGGAGACGAAGTCGAGCCCGGCGGCGGTCATCGCGGTCAGCGTCGGCGTGCGCGTGTAGATCTGGAAGATGCCCGACGCGAGCTGGACGCGCTCGGTCTTCGCCGCCAGGTAGCCGAGCTGGCTGACGGCGTCGAAGGAGTAGGCCTCGGGAACGAACGCGACGTCGAGCCCCACCTTCTCCAGCTCGACGATGTCCGCGACGCTGTCGGCGAAACCTCCGGCGTAGTTGATCGCGGTCCCGATCCGCATGGCCACCTCCGTTGCTGAGCAAGCGCTTAGTCGCGGATCCTAACGGGACCGGGCTGCCCGTGCCGGGACGATGTGCGCGCCGCCACTCGGCGGCCCGCCGGTTCGACGGCCAGGAGGGTGCGGGCGGTGTCGGCCAGTGTTTCCTCGATCGGGCGGGTCCGCCAGCCGAGTACCGTCCTCGCCTTCTCGGTGCGGATGACGGGCACGCGGCCGAGGCGAGCCGCCGCTTCCCGCATCGCCGGATCGGTTTCGGCCGCGGCCCGCACCTGCTCCGCGGTCAGCTCGGTCGTGGTGACGTCGTGCCCGCGCTCGGTCAGGATCCGCGCGATGTCCAGGAAACTGATCGACTCCCCGGCCGCGGCGAGGAACCGCTCCCCCGCGGCCCGCGGATGGGTCATCGCCTGCACGTGCAGATCGGCGACGTCGCGGACGTCGGCCACGCCGAAGTACAGCGGCGGCACCACCGGCATCGCCCCGTCGAGCATCGCCCGCACCAGCGCGACCGACGACGACAGGCGCCCGCCGAGGACCGGGCCGAAGATGCCGGCCGGGTTGACCACCGCCAGCTCCGGGCCGCCCGCCGCCCGCACCTGCTCCCACGCGGCGCGTTCGGCGACGACCTTCGACCGGACGTAGGCGCTGTTCGGATCGGCGAGGTCCGTCCAGTCGGCTTCGGTGTACTCCTCGCGCGGCGTCGCGCTGTACCCGACCGCGGCGAACGACGACGTCAGCACGACCCGCCGGACACCGGCTTCGCGGGCCGCGGCCAGGACCCGCACGGCGCCGTCGCGGGCCGGGCGGATCACGTCGTCGTCGTTTTCGGGCGCGGCGGGCGGGAACGGGGAGGCGACGTGGAGGACGTGGTCCACCCCCTCGACCGCCGCCGCCCAGCCGGCGTCGGCGCCGAGATCGGCGACCACCACCTCCAGCTCGCCGGCCCCGGCGACGGCGCGGACTTCGGCGGTCCGGCCCGCATCGCGGACGGTGGTGCGGACCCGGTGGCCGTCGGCAAGCAGCCGCCGGATGGTGTGGCCGCCGAGGTACCCGGTGCCACCGGTGACCAGGACGAGCGCTCGTTCGTCGTTCACTGTGAGTCCTTTGTGGATAGTCAGAATCGGTCGATCAGCGCCCGGAGCCGCGGCACGAGCCGCCGCGCCGCGCCGGTGTCGCCGCGGTCGCGGGCGTCCCAGAGGCGCGCCTTGAGCCGGAGGTACTCCAGCCGCAGCCGCAACCGCTCGATCTCGGCTTCCAGCCGGTCGGCGTGGTGGTCGAACAGGTCACGCTGCTCGGCGGCGGCCGCGTCGCCCCGGGCCAGCAGGCCGAGGTACTTCCGCAGGTCCTCGACCCGCATCCCGGCCGAACGCAGGCACCCGAGCGAATCCAGGACGTCCATCGTCGCCGCGTCGTACCTGCGGTGCCCGCTGCTCGGGTCCCGCGGCACCGGGCCGATCAGCCCGATCTGCTCGTAGTAGCGCAACGTCGGCTCGCTGAGCCCGCTGCGCCGGGACGCCTCGAGGATCGTCAGCCACACCTGCTCGACTCCGGTCGCCATGGGCGCAAGCATGCAGAACTTCAAGCACTTGAAGTCAACGCGAACGGCCGGTGGCCCGGATCACACCCGATCGGGCACCGCCGGTCAGCGGCCGGTCAGGGTGCGGACCACCAGCTCCGCCGACGCCCCGGCGCCCAGCGTCGTCCCGGCGTAGCGGACGTCGGCGGCGAGCGTGCCGGGCGGCGGCTCGTCGCGGACCGTGAGCCACACCGTCACCATCAGCAGCCAGCGGACCACCAGGTAGACGAACAACAGCACGCCGACCAGAGTGCCGAACGCCGCGACCGCGGGCGACCGGCCGAGCAGGTGCAGGTACAGGCCGCCGGCCTGCTGGAGCGCGGCGAGCCCGACGGCGGCGGCCCCGGCCGGGCGCAGCGTCGAACGCAGCGGCAGCGGACGGCGCGGCAGGCGGGCCAGGCACCAGGCGATGACCAGCCAGTTCGCCGCCAGGCCGAGCAGCAGCGAGCCCGCGACGAGGACGAAGTGCGCGAACCCGCCGGTCAGCCCGGTCAGGCCGAGCAGCCACGTCCCGGCCGCGCCGGTGAGCGCCGCCAGCCCGAAGGACACGGCCATCGCGAGGCCCACGCCGATCAGCGCCAGGACGTCCGCGGCGATCCCGCGCAGCAGCGGCCGCGCGGTGCGCTCCTGGCCGAGCATCGCGGTGACGGCGTCGCGGACATTGCTGATCCAGCTCCAGCCGGAGTAGGCGGCGACGGTCAGCGCGAGCAGCCCGATCCGCCCGCGTTCCCCGACGACGGTGTGCACGACGTCGTTGACCCGTCCGGCGATCTCGGGCGGCAGCGCGCCGTCGATGACGCGGTCGAGCTCGGTGGCCAGCAGCTGGTCGCCGGCCAGCACGAACCCGGCCACCGAGACGGCGACCATGACCAGCGGCACGAGCGCGAGCAGGCTGAAGAAGGTGACCGCGGCGGCGTAGTGGTCGCCGTCGCGTTCGCGGTACCGGGCGAGCGTCGCCCCGACCCGCCGCAGCGGTTTCCTCACGACGGCTTTGCCCACCGGCCGACCCTCTCATCCGCACCTGTGTTCCGCAGTACGGACCCGGTGGCAGGGGGATCCGCACGCGTCAGCCGGGGACGACCGTGCCGCGCACCTCCCCGAAGCCGATCCGCGTGCCGCCCGGCCCGGGGGCCGTCGCGCTGATCACGACCTCGTCGCCGTCCTCCAGGAACGTGCGGGTCCGACCGCCGGGGAGCTCGAGCGGTTCCCGGCCGCCCCAGGACAGTTCGAGGAACGAGCCGCGCTGGTCGCGCTCCGGGCCGGTGACGGTGCCCGAGGCGAACAGGTCGCCGGTGCGCAGGCTCGCGCCGTTGACGGTCAGGTGCGCGAGCTGCTGGGGCGCGGTCCAGTACTGCGTCGCGAACGGCGGGCTCGACACGAGGTGGCCGTTGAGCCGGATCTCGATGGCCAGGTCGAGCCCCCACTTTTCGGTGGTGCGCAGGTAGTCGAACGGTTCCGGGTCCTGCGGCGGGCCGTCGACGCGTGCGTGCTCGAGCGCGGCGAGCGGGACGATCCACGGCGAGACCGACGTCGCGAACGACTTGCCGAGGAACGGGCCCAGCGGCTGCATTTCCCAGCCCTGGATGTCGCGGGCCGACCAGTCGTTGACCAGGCAGACGCCGAAGACGTGCCCGGCGAAGTCCGAAGTGGACACCCGCGTGCCCGGCGCCGACGGGGTGCCGACCACGAACCCGACTTCCGCTTCGATGTCGAGGAGCCGCGACGGCCCGAAGGACGGGGCCTCGGCGTTGCGCGGCTTGCGCTGCCCGTGCGGGCGGACGACCGGCGTGCCGGACGCGAAGACGGTGCCCGCCCGGCCGTGGTAGGCGATGGGCAGGTGCTTCCAGTTGGGCGGCAGCTCGGCGAGGCCGGGCTGGAAGATCCGCCCGGCGTTGAGCGCGTGCTGCTCGCTGGAGTAGAAGTCGACGTAGTCGGCGACCTCGAAGGCGAGGTGCGTGGCGACCTCGGTCAGCGGGTGCAGGTGCGGCCGCAGCTGGTCGGCGTAGCGGGGCTCGGTGAGCCAGTGCCCGAGGGTTTCCCGGACTTCCCGCCAGGTGCCCGGCCCGGCGGCGAGCAGGGGGTTGAGGACGCCGTCGCCGAGCAGCGGAGCGAAGGAGGCGGCGGTCTCTTCGGCCGCGGCGGTCAGGTCGAGGACGTGCTCACCGACGGCGACGCCGATCCGCCGCTCGGGCGCGCCGCCGACGGAAAAGGCGCCGTAGGGCAGGTTGTCCAGGCCGAACGGGGTGTCTTCGGCGAGGTCGAGCCAGGTCACGTGTACTCCTCGGGTCGGTGGACCGGGCCCGGCGACGGGTCACCGCCGCCGGGCCCGGCCGCCCTCACTTCTTGCGCGTCGCCACCCACTCCGCCACCACGTCCGCCAGCACCGGGAGCGGGACCGTTCCGCTGCCCAGCACCGTGTCGTGGAACTCGCGGATGTCGAACCGGTCGCCCAGGGCCTGCTCCGCCTCGGCCCGCAGCCGCTCGATCTCCAGGCGGCCCACCATGTAGCCCAGCGCCTGGCCCGGGTGGCCCGCGTAGCGGTCGATCTCCGCCTCGATCTCGATCCGCGCCATCGGCGTGTTCTCGACCAGGTAGTCCACCGCCCGCTGCCGGCTCCAGCCCAGCGCGTGCAGGCCGGTGTCGACCACCAGGCGCGCCGCGCGCATGGAATCCTGCGTCAGCAGGCCGATCCGGGCCACGTCGTCCGAGTACAGGCCCATTTCGTCGGCCAGCCGTTCCGCGTACAGCCCCCAGCCCTCGGCGTAGGCGTTGAACATGCCGATCCGGCGCAGGAGCGGGACTCCGGTCAGCTGTTGCGCGAGCGTCAGCTGGAAGTGGTGCCCCGGCACGGCTTCGTGGAACGCCACCGCCTCCCCGAGCGTCCGCTGCCGCTGGTCGGCCTCGTGCGTGTTCGCGTAGTAGGTGCCCGGGCGCGAGCCGTCCAGCGACGCGTCGATGTAGTACGCGATCGAGCCGCTTTCGGCCTCGGCGGGCGGCACCGGCGCGACCTCGCACTTCTGCTCCGGCACCCGCAGGAACCACTGCGGCGCCACGGCTTCCGCCCGCGCGATCGTCTCCCGCGCCGCGTTCAGCAGCTCGTCGCCGTCGCGCCAGCGCAGCGCCGGGTCCGTGCGGATCCGGTCGAAGATCTGCGCGAGGTCCGTGGTGCCGAAGACCTTCTCACCCAGCTCGCGGTACTCCCCCGCCAGCCGCTCGATGATCGCCAGCCCGGTGTCGTGCAGGTCCTGCGCCGTGCGCTCGGTCGTCGTCTCCGCGCGGATCAGCGCCGCGTACCGCTCGGCACCGCCCGGCAGGTCGCCGATGCCCGGCGACGTCTCCGGCCGCGCGGCCGGGACCACCTCGCCGGCCAGGAAGTCGCGGTAGCGCGCGTACGCGGGCCGCACGATCTCTTCCAGCAGGCGGTCGCGCTCGGCCTCGAGCCCGTGGACCGGCACCTTCAGCGGATCGCTGTCCGGGGCGGCGAGGTACCGCTCGACGTAGCCGACGCCGATGCGCGCCAGGAACTGCGGCGGTGTCAGCCCCTCGGCGAGCGCGGCCCGCTGCCGCTCGATCAGCTGGTCCAGGTACGTGCCGATCGCGCCGAGCCGGCTCAGGTAGCCGCGGGCCTTGGCCTCGTCGTCGAGGACCGTCTGCGGCAGCATCATCAGCAGTTCCAGCGCCGGGGCGGCCAGCCCGTCGCTGACCGCGATGTCCGCGCGGCCCGAGTCCAGCGTGTCGATCAGCGTGCGGGCCTGCCAGACCACGACGTCCCTCGTGACGCGCTCGGCGGGCGGCAGCTCGCCGAGCGCCTCGGCCCGCTCGATCAGGGCGGCGAACCCGGCGCGCTGCCGGGCGATCGCTTCGGCGGACTGGTCGGCGAGCTTGTCGTGCGTGCCCGGCAGCCCGTAGAGCGACGGCAGCAGCGGCTGCGCCTCGAACATCAGCTCCAGGCACTCATCGGCCAGCCCGTCGGCGGTGTCGCACTGGGCCGCGACCCAGTCCGTGACGACCTTGGCCAGCGCCGGCAGCGGCAGCATGCCGTGGCCCAGCACGACTTCGTGGAACGCGCGGATGTCGAAGCGGTCGCCGAGCGCCGCCTCGGCCTCGGCCCGCAGCCGCTGGATCTCCAGCCGCCCCACCATGTACCCGAGGGCCTGGGCCGGCCAGCCGGCGTACCGGTCGATCTCCGCCTCGATCTCCAGCCGCGCCATCGGGGTGTTGTCGACGAGGTAGTCGATCGCCTGCTGCCGGCTCCAGCCCAGCGCGTGCATCCCGGTGTCGACCACGAGCCGGCCCGCCCGCATCGAGTCCTGCGTCAGCATGCCCAGCCGGGCCACGTCGTCGGAGTAGAGGCCCATCTCGTCGGCCAGCCGCTCCGCGTAGAGCCCCCAGCCCTCGGCGTAGGCGTTGAACATGCCGATCCGCCGCAGCAGCGGCAGGTCGGTCAGCTCCTGGGCCAGGCTGAGCTGGAAGTGGTGCCCCGGCACGGCTTCGTGGAACGCGATCGCCTCGCTCGTGAAGCGCGGGCGCTTGTCGGCTTCGTAGGTGTTGGCGTAGTAGGTCCCCGGCCGCGTGCCGTCCAGCGACGGCTGCAGGTAGTACGCGATCGTGCCGCTCGCCGCGTCCGCCTCCGGCACCGGTGCCACTTCGCACTTCTCCGCCGGGATGGTCGAGAACCACCGCGGTGCCACGGCTTCCGCGCGGGCGATGGCGTCGCGGGCCGCGGCCAGCAGCTCCTCGCCGTCGCGCCAGCGCAGCGCCGGATCGGTGCGCAGCCGCTCGAAGATCTCGGTGAGCTCGGTGGTGCCGAACACCTTCTGCCCCAGCTCGCGGTACTCGTCCGCGAGCTGCGCGATCAGCGCCAGCCCGGTGTCGTGCAGGTCCTGGGCCGTGCGCTCGGTCGTCGTCTCCGCGCGGATCAGCGCCGCGTACCGCTCCGCGCCGCCCGGCACGTGGCCGATCCCGGGCGCGGTGTCGGGCCGCCCGGCCGGCTCGACCTCGGTGCGCAGGAAGTCGCGGTAGCGGGCGTACGCCGGGTGCACGACCTCGGCGAGCAACCGGTCGCGCTCGGCCTCGAAACCCTCGACCTCCGCCGTCGTGCCCACCTTCAGCGGGTCGGACTCCGGCGCCGCCAGGTACCGCTCGATGTACTCGACGCCGACACGCGCGAGGTAGGCCGCCGGCACGAGCCCGTCGGCCAGGCTTTCGCGCTGCCGCTCGGTCAGCTGCTCGAGGAACGTCGCGCTCGCCGCGAGCCGGGCCAGGTAGCCGCGCGCCTTCTTCTCGTCGTCCAGCTTGTAGTACGGCAGGTACAGCAGCAGCCCCAGCGCGGGGGCGGTCAGCCCGTCGCTGACCGCGATGTCGGCGCTGCGCGCGCCGAGCTTGTCGGCCTCGCCCTCGGCGGAGGCGATCACGACTTCGCGTGTCACGGCCTCTTCCGCGCTCAGCCCCTCGCCGGGCAGCGCGCGGGCGCGGGCGGCGAGCTCCCGGTAGGCGGTGCGGAACCGCTCCTGCGCGGCCCGGCTCTGGTCGGCGAGCCGGTCGTGGTCGCCGGGCAGCCCGAAGACCGACGGGTACAGCGGCTCGTGCTCGAAGGTCAGCTCGACCAGCTCGGCGGCCAGGCCGTTGACGGTGTCGCCGTGGCCGGCCACCCAGTCGTCGACCACGGACGCGAGCGCCGAGAGCGGCAGCGCACCGCCGGCGAGCACGAGGTCGTGGAACGCGCGGACATCGAACCGGGACCCGAGCCGCTCCTCGGCACGCGCGCGGATCCGCTGGATCTCCAGCCGCCCCACCATGTACGCCAGCGCCTGGCCGGGCCACGCGATGTACCGGTCGACCTCGGCCTCGATCTCCACCCTGGCCATCGGCGTGTTGTCGGCCAGGTAGTCGACGGCCTGCTGCCGGCTCCAGCCGAGGGCGTGCAGGCCCGTGTCGACGACCAGCCGGCCCGCCCGCATCGAGTCGGCGGTCAGCATGCCCAGCCGCGCGACGTCGTCGAAGTACAGGCCCATCTCTTCGGCGAGGCGCTCGCTGTAGAGGCCCCAGCCTTCGGTGTAGGCGGTGAAGGTGCCGATGCGGCGCAGCAGCGGCAGATCCGTCAGGCCCGTCGCGACGCTCAGCTGGAAGTGGTGGCCCGGCACGGCTTCGTGGAAGGCGACCGACTCGGCGGAGTGGCGGAAGCGCTCGGTGGCTTCGTAGGTGTTCGCGAAGTAGATGCCCGGACGGGAGCCGTCGGCGGCCGGGCGCAGGTAGTACGCCGGGGGCGCGCCGGGCGCGGCCTCCTCCGGCACCGCCTCGACCAGGCAGGGCTGCGACGGCACGGTGCCGAACCACTTCGGTGCCTCGGCGGTCGCGCGGGCGACCGCCGTGCGCGCGGTTTCCAGCAGTTCTTCGGCGTCGTTCCAGCGCAGGGCCGGGTCGGTGCGCAGCCGCTCGAAGATCTCGGCCAGGTCGTCGGTGCCGAACACCTTCTGCCCCAGCTCGCGGTACTCGGCGGAGAGGGAGTCGATGACGTCGAGGCCGGTCCGGTGCAGTTCCTCGGGCGTGCGGTCGGTGGTCGTGTGCACCTTCGCCAACCGCGCGTACGCCTCTTCGCCGCCGGGCAGCCACTTCACGCCGGGCCGGTCGGCGGGCCGGCCGTGCGGCCGCACCTCGGTGTCGAGGAACGCGCGGTACTCGGCGAAGGCCGGGCGGACGACCTCGGCCAGCAGCTCGTCCCGGCGCCGGCCGAACTCCTCGTCGGGCGCGGGCTGGCGGCGCAGCGGATCCGCGTCGGGGGCGGCGAGGTAGCGGTCGAGGTGCGCGATGGCGGCCTCGACCAGGTGCGCCACCGGGGTGCGCCCGGCGGCGATGCCCTCGGCGTGCCGCCGGGCGGCCTGGCGCAGGTACTCCGGGACGGCGGCCAGCCGGCCGAGCTGGGCCTCCGCGGCCTCGCCTGCGGTCACGGTCGTCATCGGCAGCACCATCAGCAGGGACGCGGCGGGCGCGACCATGATGTCGGTGACGGTGAACTCGGCCATCCGGCTGTCGATCGCGGCGACGCGGTCTTCCGCCGTGGCGACGAGGACGTCGCGGGTGACGCGGTCCTCGGCCGACAGCGCCGCGGCGTCCAGGGCGCGGGCCCGCTCGGCGAAGCCCACGAGGGTGGCCCGGTACGACTGCTCGGCCTCGGCGGACAGGTCCGGCAGGCCGGGCTCGGCCGGCCGGACGCCCAGCAGGGCAGGCGTGAGCGGATCGGCGGCGAACAGCGCTTCGACGAACTCGTCGGCGAGTTCGGTGACCGCGGTCATGGGCAGGACCCCCAGCTTCGGTGTTGTGCTCCTGAGGCGACCCTAACGGAGATCCCCGACAAGAACGGTGAGCCGCCGGTCGGGGCGGACGCAGCCGGATCGGGCGCGGGCCGATCGGGCGCGGGCGGCGCACACGGATCGGCGGGGCGGCCTCGCCAGGCACGGCCGGCGCGGGCCGATCGGCGAGGCGGGGCCGGCGCGGGCGAATCCGCGAGGCGGTAGCGTTCTGCGGGTGGCCGTGACCGATCCCGTGGACATCCGCCTGCTCGCCGCGCTCGCCGACCTCGGCAAGACCGCGGTGCACGAGCTGGCGGCCAAGGTCGGCATGGATCCCCGCGAGGTCGCCTACCGGCTGGTCGCGCTGTCCGGCAGCGGGCTGCCGCTGCTCGTCGGCGTCGAGAGCGACCCGCAAGGACTGCGCGCGGCCATCGCGGGCGCGCCGCCGTCATGGGCGAACCGGCCGCCGCAGCAGTTCGCGCCGCCCTCGCACCCCGTGCCCCAGCAGCCCGCCCCGCCGATGCCGCCCGGCCCCGGCCCGCAAGGCGCGCCCTCGGGGCCGTACACCGTGCAAGGCGCGCCCTCGGGGCCGTACACCGTCCAGGGCACGCCGTCCGGGCGGTACCCGGGCCCGCCACCACCGCCGCAGCAGCGGCCGCCGTTCGTCCCGCCGCCGGTACCGCTCGACCCCGCCGTGAGCACGTGGGGCCTGCCGCAGACGGCCTCGTGGGCCCGCGGCGACGAGCCGGCCCGCCCGGCCGGCACCGGCAAGCAGGGCAAGCTCGGCGAGGTCATGGAGACCCAGGGCCTGGAGGGCGAGCAGCTGTCCGTGCAGCTGCTGGAGGTCCAGGACCCGGCGGACTACCTGTTCAGCGCGGCGGGCTACCGCCTGGAGGCGGGTGAACGTGCGGTCGTCGTGCACACCGAGATCACCAACCGCGGGTCGATCCCGTTCGCGTCGCTGCCGGACAACTACCTCGAGCTGCTCGCCGCCGACGGCACCGCGGTCGGCAAGGCGCCGGTGTCGCTGACGTCCCGGCCGCCGCACAAGATCGGCGTCAAGCCGGGCGAGACCCTCGGCGGCCACACGGTGTACGTCCTGCCGGACGCGACGCGCGTGGTCTCGGTCCGCTGGAGCCCGCGGCCGGAGCCGGACGAGCGCACGCTGACCTGGTCGATCGAGGACTAGTAGCTTTCCTCGCGCAGGATCTCGAGAGCCTTCGCCAGGTCGTCCGGGTACTCGGACTCGAACTCGACCCACCGGCCGTCCGCCGGGTGCGCGAACGCGAGGGTCTTCGCGTGCAGCCACTGGCGGCTCAGGCCGAGGTGGCGGGCCAGTACCGGGTCCGCGCCGTAGGTCAGGTCGCCGACGCAGGGGTGGCGCAGCGCCGAGAAGTGGACGCGGATCTGGTGCGTCCGCCCGGTTTCCAGCTTGATGTGCGCCAGCGACGCCGCCCGGAACGCCTCGACGACCTCGTAGTGCGTGACGCTCGGGCGGCCGCCCTGGACGACCGCGAACTTGTAGTCGTGGCGCGGGTGGCGGTCGATCGGGGCGTCGATCGTGCCGCGCGTCGGGTCGGGGTGGCCCTGGACGATCGCGTGGTAGCCCTTGTCGACCGTGCGTTCCTTGAACGCGCGCTTCAGCACGGTGTAGGCGTGTTCGCTCTTGGCCACGACCATCACGCCGGTGGTGCCCGCGTCGAGCCGGTGGACGACGCCCTGGCGCTCGGCCGCGCCCGAGGTCGCGATGCGCAGGCCGGCCGCGGCGAGGCCGCCGACGACCGTCGGGCCGGTCCAGCCCGGGCTCGGGTGCACGGCGACGCCGACCGGCTTGGAGATCACGACGATGTCGTCGTCGTCGTGGAGGATCTGCATGCCTTCGACCGGCTCGGCGACGACCTCGACGGGGTTCGCCGGCTCCGGCAGGGTGATCTCCAGGAGGCCGCCGCCGGAGAGCCGGTCGGACTTGCCCGCCGGACGGCCGTCGAGCAGCACGTCGCCGGCTTCGGCCAGTTCCGCGACGACGGTCCGCGACAGGCCGAGCAGTTTCGCGAGGCCGGCGTCGACCCGCATCCCGTCGAGCCCGTCGGGCACCGGGAGCATCCGCGAGCTCACGCCTGCTCCTCCTGCTGCGCTTCGGCCTTCTTCTTGTCCTTGGTGGACGTGCCGTCGTAGTCCTTGCCCAGCAGGGACAGCAGCACGATCAGCGCGCCGCCGACGCAGATGGCCGAGTCGGCGATGTTGAAGATCGCGAAGCCCTTGCCGTTCGGGGCGAACGCCGAGATGAAGTCGACGACGTGCCCCTGCAGCCCGCCGGGCGCGCGGAAGATGCGGTCGGTGAGGTTGCCGGTGGCGCCGGCGAGCACGAGGCCGAGGCCGATGGCCCAGCCGATCGAGCGCAGCCGCCGGGACAGCCAGATGATCGCGATGACGACGGCGAGGGCGACCAGCGCGAGCACCCACGTCATGCCGGTGGCCATCGAGAACGCGGCACCCGGGTTGCGGATCACCTGCAGGTAGATCAGCCCGCCGAGGATCCGGACCGGCTCCTTGCCCTCGAGGTTGGCGGCGACCAGGTTCTTCGTCACCAGGTCGATCGCCCAGAACACGACGGCGACGGCGAAAACCCAGCCCACGCGGCGCTTCGGCAGCGGCTTCGCCGGCTCTTCCGGCGTCTCCTGCACGGTCTCGGGCGCCACCTCGGCGGCGGCTTCGGTGTCGGGTTCGGAGTGGCTGGGCTCGGTGCTCACCGCTCCATTCTCCACGGTGCTGGTCAGGCCGTGTCGGCGGCGGTGACCGCCCCGCGCAGGAGCACCGCGAACGCGGCGGCGAACAGCACGCCCGCCGCCACCAAAACCCCGGCCGGCGCAGTCGAAAAGACCACCGTGACCAGGACGAACACCGCGGCGACCGCCACCACGAACCAGCTGCGCTCGTACGCGGCCAGCACCAGCAGGCCCAGCGCGGCCAGGAGCGGACCGCGCACGTCCCCGGGCAGCCGCAGCTCGAGGGCGCCGACCAGGTCGAGCAGCGGGACGGCCACCAGCGCGCCCAGGGTGCCCAGCACGAACCGGACGGGCCGCGGCGGCGTGCCGGCCCGGCGCAGCGACAGCCAGTACCAGCCGGCCACGGCGAGCACCACGCAGGCGAGGCCGGTGAGCCAGCCGAGCGTCGCCGACGGGACCACGTCGGTCGCGGTGGCGATCGCGACGCCCGAGAGCTGGTTGTCGGGCAGGCCCGTGCCGCCGAGGCCACCGGTGCCCACCAGCATCCGGTTCTCGCGGGTCATCGGCAGCGCCTGGAGGCCGGCGAACCGGCCGATGCCGTCCGCCGGGACCAGCGCGACCGCCACCATCACGAGCTGGGCGAACCCCAGCGCGGCCAACGGGAACCAGGAACGCCGCCGTCTCCCCATCGGCCCAGGCTAGCGCTCAGCAGAACGGCGGCAGCTCCCGCGGGTCGCCGGCCGGGGCCCAGCGGCCGTCCACCTTCGCGTACTCCCAGCGGGCCCCGCGCGCGACGATCTGGCGCAGCGCCCGGACCACCCGGTCGACGTGCTCCTCGGTGCTGCCCAGGCCGAGGCTGACGCGGATCGCCTGCCGGCCGGTGCCCCCCGTGGTGCCGATGAGGCGCTCGGCCGCGATGTGGGCGCAGAAAGCGCCGTCGCGGACACCGATGCCGTACTCGGCCGACAGCACCGCGGCGAGCCAGCCCGGGTCGAAGCCGTCGACGACGAAGCTGACCGTGCCGACGCGGTCGACCGGCGCGTCGAACAGTCGCAGTTCGGCGCAGCCCGGGATGCCTTCGAGCCCCTTGCGCAGCCGGGTCAGCAGGGCCTGCTCGTGGTGGGCGATCGCGGCCCAGTTTTCGGACAGGGTTTCGCACGCGACGCCGAGCGCGTACACGCCGACGGTGTTGGGCGAACCGGCTTCGTGGCGCTCGGGCCCGGTGTTCCAGACGACGGCGTCCTCGGTGACGAGCTTGGTCGCGCCGCCACCGGCGAGGTAGGGCCGGGCGGCGCGCAGCCAGTCGGCGCGGCCGATCAGCGCGCCGGCGCCGAAGGGCGCGTAGAGCTTGTGGCCGGACAGTGCGACGTAGTCGACGTCCAGTTCCTTGATCGAGACGCGGCGGTGCGGGGCGAGCTGGGCGGCGTCGAGCGCGATGCGCGCGCCGTGCTTGCGCGCGACGGCCGCGATCTCGGCGACGGGGAGCAGCTCACCGGTCACATTGGACGCTCCGGTGACGACGACCAATCGCGGTCCCTGCGGGGCATCCGCGAGCGCTTCGTCCACAGCGGACACCGCGGCGAGGCGGGTGCGCGGGGTCGGGATCCGCCGGACGTTCGGGCCCTGCCACGGCAGCAGCGCGGCGTGGTGCTCGGTGTCGAAGACGATCACCGTGGTGTGCCGGGGCAGGCTGCGGGCGAGGAGGTTGAAGGAATCGGTGGTGTTGCGGGTGAACACGACGGTGTCGGTCCGCCGGGCGTCGACGAAGCGGCGCAGGACGTCGCGGGTGCGCTCGTAGAGCTTGGTGGAGACCTGGGACGCGAAGCCGGCACCGCGGTGGACGCTGGCGTACCAGGGCAGGAACTCGTCGACCTTCGCGCGGACGGCGTCGAGACTGGGGGCGCTCGCGGCGTGGTCGAGGTTGGCGTAGCCGATGGTCTCGCCGGTGACCAGCGGGACGCGCAGCGCGGCGCCGGCGACGGTCGGGATGGCTTGCGCGGCAACGGTTTCGAGCGGGGTGATCGTGCTGGTGCGGTCGATGGCGAGAGTCATCGGTGCCTCCTCGGCGGTCCGGGGGACCCCGGCGAGGGGCCCGCGCTTGCCCGTCGCACGGCGCGACCGGCCCGGTCTTCACCCGGGGCACCCCACCGCGGTAGGAGGGTTGCCGGCCAGCAAGCCGGGGCTTCGCGCTGGCACTCATGACCTGAGCCAGAAGGTAACCGAGAACGCGGCCGGCGGCCAACCCCCGCCTCACATTCTGAGACGCCGCTCACACACCGTGAGCGGTCAGAGCTTCGCCCGGAAATGGCCGGGGAGCTGCGTCACGGTGTTGTCCGCGAGGTGGGTCGCGGTGCCCGCGTACTGCCCGGCTCCGGCGGTGAAGCGCCAGCCGCCGAGGGTCTTGCCGTCGACGGGCTCGGCGGATTGGACATCCCCGCGCACGGTCCAGAGCGTGAAGTGCACGTGGGCGCCGGTGCTGGTGCCGCCGCACGGGAGCGCGTTGCCGGTCGAACCGAGGACGGCTCCGGCGTCGACGTGCTCACCGTCGGTGACCGCGATGGCCTCCAGGTGATAGTAGCCGGTCCGCCAGCCGCCGGCGTGGTCGACGGTGACCCAGTCCCCGCCGGCGCAGTGCCGCAGGTGCACGGTCCCGGCCAGCGGCGCGCGCACGGTCCGGTCGGCCGGGCTGAAGTCGATGGCGTTCTCGACGCCGGTGCTGCCGTCGTCGGAATGGATGCCGGCCGAGTAGACCTGCTGGCCGGCCTTGAACGGGAGGGCGAGGGCCGGGAACGGTGCCACTTCCGCGATCGCGGCCGGGGTGGCGAGCAGGCCGAGGACCACGGTCATCACGAGGGCGAGGGCGGTCCTGCGAAGTTTTGTCACCGTGCGTACCCCTTTGACCTAATGCTCACCCATTCGAACTAACTCGATCGGGCACAGAGTAGGCCAAAAGGCGGATCCCGGGGAAGGTTCCGGACGCGAAAGATCACCCTGGCGAGAAAAGATCACCACGTCGGCCCGGAGAGTGGACAGAGACCGGACAACGCAGGGTTCAGGCGGCTGCGGGCGGGGATTGCCGGGCGCGCCGACAGTGCCGGCGCAGGTGGGGCACTCGAGAACAGGCAGGGCGCTCGCCCGCCCCGAGCTGCCGTTGAATCGGACCGGCCGCGACCACGAACGGGTTGCCGCCCGGCTCGCGCGGCCACCGCCGGAAGCGGGTTACCGCCCCGACTCGCCCCGCCACCGGGCCAGCCGGCCGGCTCGGTCCACCGCGCGCAACCGGCGCTCGACCGCGTCGCGGACCGTCGTTGTCGTCACCACCAGCAGCTGGTCGTTCTCCTGCAGCCGGCTCGTCTTCTGCGGGGTGAAGCCGGCGCCCTCGCGGACCACCAAGCTGACCGTCGCGCCCGTCGGGAGGCGCAGCTCCGACAGGTACACGCCGTGCAGCTTCGACCCCGGCTGGATGCGGACCTGCAGCAGCTCGGCGCCCAGCTCGTCCAGCGGTGCGGAGTCGACCTCGACCTCGTGCGCCTCGGACTTCTTCGCCAGCCCGAGCTTGCGCCCGAGGGGCCCGAGCGTCGCGCCCTGGACCAGCGTCAGCACGATCACCAGCACGAACACCGCGTCGACCAGCCGTTGCGCGCCCGGCAGCCCCTGCGACAGCGGGATCATCGCCAGCACGATCGGCACCGCGCCGCGCAGCCCGGCCCACGACAGGAACGCCTGCTCCCGCCACGGCAACCGGAACGGCAGCACCGACAGCACCACCGAGATCGGCCGGGCCAGCAACAGCACGACGGCGCCGGCGACCAGGCCCGGGACCAGCGTCTCGAACAGCCGGCTCGGCGACGCGAACAGCCCGAGCAGCACGAACAGCCCGATCTGCGCCAGCCAGCCGAGCCCCTCGGCGAACGACAGCGTGTCCGACCGGTGCGGCAGCCGCGAATTGCCCAGCACCAGCGCGGCGACGTAGGTCGCGAGCAGCCCGGACGCGTGCGCCAGCTGCCCGGACGAGTACGCCACCACGCAGACCGCGACCGTCGCGAGCGGGTAGAGCCCGGTCGCCGGCAACGCCGCCCGGCGCAGCGCGATCCCGCCGAGCCAGCCGAAGCCGAGCCCGATCGCCAGGCCCGCGCCCAGTTCGTAGACCACCAGCAGCGGCAGCGTCCAGTCCACAGTGGTGCCTTCGGCCAGCACGACGACCGCAATGTACGCCGGCGCGTCGTTGATGCCGGACTCCAGCTCCAGCGCCCCGACCAGGCGCTTGCCGATGCCGGCCGTGCGCAGCACCGAGAAGACCGCCGCCGCGTCGGTCGAGGCGAGCACCGCACCCCACAGCAGGGCGAACCGCCAGTCGAGGCCGAGCAGGAAGTGCAGCGCCGCGCCGGTGACCGCGATGCTCACCACGACGGCCACTGTGGACAGTACGATTCCCAGTCCCAGCGCGGGTTTCACCGCCGACCAGCGCGTGGTCAGCCCGCCTTCGGCGAGGATCATGACGAGCGCGGCGAGGCCGAGCGACTGGGTCAGCTCCGGGTTGTCGAACCGGATGCCGAAGCCGGCTTCGCCGAGCACCACGCCGATCCCGAGGTACAGCAGCAGCGAGGGCAGGCCGAGCCGGATGGAGACGCGCACGGCGAGCACGGACGCGAGCAGCACGACGCCGCCGACGCCGAGCAACACGGGGAGCTGGTCCATGCCGCCTCCCTCCGAGTGCCGTGGGCACTCAGAATAGTGAAGCGGGTGGGTTAACTCGTTCGTGTACCGCCGGCCCGGGTCGGGCACTCGGTGTGTTAAGGCCTACCGAGCGCAGCGAGATCGACACCGAGCGCCGCGAACGGCTTGACGGCACTGGGATGCACCTTCACGGCGCGGTGGCCGTCGCGGCCCACCCAGCCCGCCTCGACCGCTCGCTCGAGCAGCGCCGCGGGCAGCGCGCCGGCGAGGTGGTCGCGGCGTTCCGTCCAATCCAGACAGTCGCGCAGCAGCGGCCGCCGCCCGGCGGCCACGGGCACGCCGAGCTCGGCCAGCACCTCGCGGCCGCGGCCGGTCAGCGCCAGCCCGTCGGCGGTTTCGAGCAGGCCGGTGGCGAGCATGCCGTCGCGGACGGCGACGCCGAGCACGCCGGCGAGGTGGTCGTAGCAGGTCCGCGCGAAGCCGAGCCGCTTCACCCGCAAAGACGACTTCAGCCCGGTCACTGGGCGGTGCCCGACGGTTTGCCGGGGGCTCCGGGTGGCGGAGCCCCCGGCCCGGGGCAGCGCCCCGGATGTCACCGCGTGCTGGGCCAGGTGCTCGATCAGCTCGGCCACGTGCGGGTCGGCGATCCGGACGTAGCTGGCGCGGCCCTGCTTGACCCGGACGACGAACGCGGCGTCGACCAGCCGGGCGACGTGCTCACTGGCCGTGGAGAGCGCGATCCCGGCCGCTTTGGCCAGCTCGCCGACGGTCCAGGCGCGCCCGTCGAGCAGGGCGAGGCACATGGTGGCCCGGCTCGGGTCGGCGAGCACCGCCGCGACTTCGGCGAGGGCGATCGTCTCCATGCCCCCACGCTACGGCGGCAGCACTTCGTCCGCGGCCGAAGCGTCAGATGCCCTTCAGGAACTTCGCCGCCAGGGTGACCGCCGGGCCCGAGTCGTTGGACTCCTCCAGGAGCACCGCGAAGGCCACGTTCCCCCGGTACCCGACGAACCAGCCCGTGGCGTCCGAGCCGTCGCCGAACTGCGCGGTGCCGGTCTTGCCGTAGACCTCCCCCGCGACGCCGGCGCCGCGACCGGTCCCGCTGGTCACGACGGCCCGCATCATCTTCCGCACCTGGGCGAGCACCGCCGCGGGCGGCGGCGAGTAGCCCTTGACGACCGTCGTGTCGAGGTCGTGCCACAGGCGCGGCGTGATGGCCTTGCCGGACGCGACCGTCGCCGCCATCACCGCTCCCCCGAGGCAGCTCGCCTGGATCCGGCCCTGGCCGAACCCGTCCTCGACCTGCTCGTCCTTGCTCGCCGCCGGCTCGACCTTGCCCAGCTCGGTGTCGATCCCCGGGATCTCGTAGTCGGCGTTGAGGCCCAGCTCGTTCGCGGCCTTCACCAGCCCGTCGGCCGGCAGGTCCAGCGCCAGCTGCCCGAACGTCGTGTTGCAGGAGCGCGCGAACGCCGTCTGCAGGTTCGTCGCGCCCAGCTCGAAGCCCTCGTTCTTGACCGTCCGCGTCCCGACCGTCGCGACGCCGGGGCAGTCGACCGGCGACTGCGCGTTCAGGCCGCTCTGCTGGATCGCGGCGACCGAAGTCGCGATCTTGAACGACGAACCGGGCTCGTACAAGCCGTGCAGCGCCTTCGGCTGGTTCCCGGCGGCCGAGTTCTGCGCGACGGCCAGGATGTCGCCCGAGCCGGTGTCGATGGCGACCATCATGGCCGAGCCCTTGAAGCTGTCCACCGCGGCCTGCGCGGAGTTCTGCGCGGACAGGCTCAGGCTCGACGTCAGCGCCTTCGCCTCGCCGTCGGCCTTCCCGAACAGCGTCTCCACGCTCTTCCCGCTGGTGTCGACGCGCTGGACGGCGAAGCCGCTCCCGCTCGCCGCCGTGACCTGCCCGCCGAGCGCCGACTTCAGCAGCGGCGCCGGGTCGCCGTCGACCACGCGCAGGCCGCCGGCCCCGTTGATCAGCAGCGGCTTGCCGTCGCGGTCGGCGACCGCCGTCGTGTCCTGCACCGCGGTGCTGACCACCAGCCGCTGGCCCGCCTCCAGCTTCGGGTGCAGCAGCGACGGCGCCCAGTGCACGAGCCACTTCCCGTCGGCCTGGGTCAGCTCGAACGGCACGTCGTAGGTCCAGTTGCCCGGCTTCAACGCCCACGACACGCTGAACGTGCCGCCGGTCCGCTTCGCCCCGGCCGGGGTCGGCTGGAGCACGGTCAGCTTGGCCACGACCGACCTCGGGTTCAGCGTGTTCCGCGCGTCCCGCAGCGCCACCCCGGCCGCGGGCGCGGCGTCGGTCAGCCTGGCCGCGGCGTCCGGGTTGTTCTCGGCCACGTCCTGCAGGTACTCCGTGATCGCCGAGTGCGGGTCGGCCGCGCCCGGGCTCTCGACGCTCGTCGCGCCGGCTTCCGCCTCGGGCGCCGACCCGCCGTTCAGCACGAAGAACGCCGCGACGACCACCACCACGACGAGCAGCGCGCCGCCGATCAGGATGCCGCGTCTTCTGGCAGGACTCATTTCCGCGATCCCCTCCCCCAAGGAAGCCGCCCACGAAGCGTCGGGGTGGCCGGTCAGGCGCTCACCTTACCGGCCACCCCCGACAAGTCAGGCCTTTTCGACCGCGACCGTGACCTTCGTGCCGTCGCCGACCGTCCCGGCGGAGCCGTCGGCCACCGAGCCGTAGGTCACCGACGTGGAGAGGGTCTCCGAAGCCAGGAACTGCTCGTGCACCCGGGCCGCCTCGACGACGTCGCCGGGCGCGTCCACGGTGAGCGCGATCCGGTCGGCGACGTCCAGCCCGGCGTCGCGGCGGGCCTGCTGCACGACCCGGATCAGGTCGCGGACCACGCCTTCGGCCGCCAGCTCCGGCGTCACCTCGGTGTCGACGAGGACCAGCCCGGACCCGCCGGGCAGCTCGGCCGCCGCGCCGCCGCCCTTGGCGACCAGCCGCCGCTCGAACTCGCCTTCCCGCAGCGTGAGGCCGGCCGCGACCACGGCGCCGCCCTGGAACGACCAGTCGCCCGCCTTGACGGCCTTGATCACGGTCTGGACGTCCTTGCCCAGCCGCGGGCCCGCCGCACGGGCGTTGACCGCGACCTCGAACCCGCCGTGCGCGGCGACGTCGGTGGTCAGCTCGACCGCCTTGACGTTCACCTCGTCGCGCAGGATGTCGGCGAAGGGCGCCAGCGACTCGGCGTCCTCGGCCGCCACGACCAGCGACGACAGCGGCAGCCGCACGCGCAGCTTGTTCGCCTTGCGCAGCGACAGCGCCGACGACGCCACCTGCCGCACCCGGTCCATCGCGGTGACCAGCGCCGCGTCCGCGGGCAGGTCGTTCGCGTTCGGCCAGTCGGTCAGGTGCACCGAGCGGCCGCCGGTCAGGCCGCGCCAGACGACCTCGGTGGTCAGCGGCAGCAGCGGCGCCGCGACCCGCGAAGTCACCTCCAGCACGGTGTGCAGCGTGTCGATCGCGTCCTGGTCGCCGGCCCAGAAGCGGTCCCGCGAGCGGCGCACGTACCAGTTCGTCAGGACCTCGAGGAAGTCCCGGACGGTCTGGCACGCGCCGGCGACGTCGTAGTGGTCCATCGCGTACTCGACGTCGGTGACCAGCTCGTGCGTCTTCGCCAGGACGTACCGGTCGAGCACGTTCGGCGAATCCGTGCGCCACTTGCCTTCCACGCCTTCGGCGTTCGCGTACAGCGCGAGGAAGTAGTACGAGTTCCACAGCGGCAGCACGGCCTGGCGGACGGCGTCGCGGATGCCCTTGTCGGTGACGACCAGGTTGCCGCCGCGCAGGATCGGGCTCGCCATCAGGTACCAGCGCATGGCGTCGGAGCCGTCGCGCTCGAAGACCTCGTTGACGTCCGGGTAGTTGCGCAGCGACTTGGACATCTTCGCGCCGTCCGAGCCCAGCACGATGCCGTGCGACACGCAGGCGCGGAACGCCGGCCGGTCGAACAGCGCCGTCGCGAGCACGTGCAGCAGGTAGAACCAGCCGCGGGTCTGCCCGATGTACTCGACGATGAAGTCGCTCGGGTAGTGGTGCTCGAACCAGTCGGCGTTCTCGAACGGGTAGTGCACCTGGGCGTAGGGCATCGATCCGGAGTCGAACCAGACGTCCAGGACGTCCGGCACGCGGCGCATCGTCGACTTCCCGGTCGGGTCGTCCGGGTTCGGCCGGGTCAGCTCGTCGATGAACGGCCGGTGCAGGTTGTCCAGCCGCACGCCGAAGTCCGCCTCCAGCTCGTCGAGCGAGCCGTAGACGTCGGTGCGCGGGTACGCCGGGTCGTCCGACTGCCACACCGGGATCGGCGTGCCGAAGTAGCGGTTGCGCGAGACCGACCAGTCGCGCGCGTTCTCCAGCCACTTGCCGAACTGGCCGTCCTTGACGTTCTCCGGGTACCAGGTGATCTGCTGGTTGAGCTCGACCATCCGGTCCTTGAACTGCGTCACCGCGACGAACCACGACGACACCGCGCGGTAGATCAGCGGGTTGCGGCAGCGCCAGCAGTGCGGGTACGGGTGGTCGTAGGTCTCGTGGCGCAGCAGCAACGCGCCCTGCTCGGCCGCGGAACCCGTGCCGTTCTTGAGGTCGCGGATGATGTTCGGGTTGGCGTCGAACACCTGCTGCCCGGCGTAGTCCGGCACGGTGGCATCGAACTTGCCCTGCGCGTCGACCGGCGTCACCGGCGTGATGCCGGCGGCGTCGGTGACGACCTTGTCCTCTTCACCGTAGGCGGGCGCGATGTGCACGACGCCGGTGCCGTCTTCGGTGGTGACGTAGTCCGCGGCCAGCACGCGGTGCGCGTTCTCGGTGCCGGTGAAGTACGGGAACGGTGGCGCGTAACGGGTTCCGAGCAGCTCGGTGCCGGTGTAGTGCGCGACGACCGTCGGCTCTTCGCCGAGTTCACGCGCGTACGCGGCGACGCGCGCTTCGGCGAGCAGGAACCGCTTGCCCGGGAAGTTCTCGCTCTCGACGACTACGTAGGCCACCTCGGGGTGGACGGCCGTGGCGAGGTTCGACGGCAGCGTCCACGGCGTCGTCGTCCAGATCAGGAGGTAGGTCCCGTCGAGGTCGTTCCCGTTGTCCTGCAAGCGGAACCCGACCGTGACGGCCGGGTCCTGCCGGTTCTGGTAGACGTCGTCGTCCATCCGCAGCTCGTGGTTGGACAGCGGCGTCTCGTCGCGCCAGCAGTAGGGCAGGACGCGGTAGCCCTCGTAGACGAGTCCCTTGTCCCACAGGCGCTTGAACGCCCAGAGCACCGACTCCATGTACGTGACGTCGAGCGTCTTGTAGTCGTTGTCGAAGTCGACCCAGCGGGCCTGGCGGGTGACGTACTCGCGCCACTCGTTCGTGTAGCGCAGCACGGACTCGCGCGAAGCCTCGTTGAACTTCGCGATGCCCATCTCTTCGATCTCGGACTTCTCCGTGATCCCGAGCTGGCGCATGGCTTCGAGCTCGGCGGGCAGGCCGTGGGTGTCCCAGCCGAAGCGGCGCTCGACCTTGCGGCCCTTCATGGTCTGGTACCGCGGCACCAGGTCCTTGACGTACCCGGTGAGCAGGTGACCGTAGTGCGGCAGGCCGTTGGCGAAGGGCGGGCCGTCGTAGAAGACGTACTCGTTGTCGCCGTGCTCGCCGGCCGGGCGGGCGTCGATGGTCGCCTGGAACGTCCGGTCCGTCTCCCAGTAGGCGAGGACCTGCTTCTCCAGCGCGGGGAAGGACGGCTGCGACGGAACGCCCTCGCCGTCGTCCAGTTGGGCCTGGGGGTACATCCCGGTGCTCCTCGGTTCGTCGCTCTCGTACGGACGACCGGCTCCCGGTCACCCACACGGGGACGAAACGCCTGGCGGCGCACCGCGGTACCACCCCGCTTGCCCGCCGGAGCGGGCCGCTCGTTGAACGGCTGTCACGGGCCGCACCCGTCCGGTTCTACTGAGAGCCGTGAAGCTCGGTTCTTCCGGAGGCTCCCCGGTGATGGCCGGATCGACGCCTTGCTGGTACCAGGTTAACCGGCCCGCGCAACCGGGTTGTCACGAGGGGCACGTACCCACGCCAGCGTCACGCCGATCGCGACCAGCCACAGCACCGCGGCGATCAGGCCCGCCCGGTGCGGCCCGCCCGCGCCGAGCACGGCCACCCCGAACGCGCCACCGGCTTGGCGGGCCGTGTTGTTGATGCCACTGGCGACGCCCGCGCGCCCCGCCGGGACCCCGGCGAGCGCGGCGGTCACGACCGCCGTCGTCAGCACGCCCATCCCGGTGCCGAGCCCGAGCAACGTCGGCACCAGCGCCGGGTAGCCGCTGTTTCCGTTCACCAGCAGCAGGTTCAGCATCCCGAGCGCGCCCAGCGCCAGCCCGGCGACCATCAGGGGCCGCGGGCCGAACCGGCCGGTCAGCCGGCCCGCGACCGGGGCCAGCAGCGACAGCGGGAGGAACAGCGGCAGCACTTCCAGGCAGGCTTCGAACGGCGATGCGTGCCGCGCGCCCTGCAGGTACAGCGTCAGCACGAGGATCGTGCCGATGCCGACGAAGTTCATCGCCGCCGCGACGAAGTTGGCGGCCGCCGTCCGCCGGGCGACGGCCGGCGGCAGCATCGGGTGCGCCGACCGGCGTTCGACGACCAGGAACACCCCCAGCAGGACGACCGCGAGCACCCCGGCGAGCACGCTCCCGCCGATGACCGCGTAGACCCCGGCCCCGAGCGCGGGCGCCGCCGCCGCGATGCCCGCGACGTCGACCCGCCCCGGCCCGCGGCCGCCGCGCGGCACGAGCCGCCGGGTCGCGAAGACGGCCGCCGCCACGATCGGGACGTTGAGCCAGAACACCGGCCGCCAGCCCGCCGCCGCGACGATCGCGCCGCCGAGCACCGGGCCCGCCGCCAGCGCCAGCGCCGACACCCCGGCCCAGATCCCGAAGGCTCGCGCGCGCTCGGCGTGGCCCGGGTGGGCGTTCGTGATCACGGCCAGTGTGCCCGGCAGCAGCAGCGCGGCACCCAGGCCCTGGCCGGCCCGCGCGGCGACGAGCCACGGTGCCGACCCGGCGAGCCCGCACGCGGCCGACGCCGCACCGAACAGCGCGAAGCCCGCCACGACGACCCGGCGGTGCCCGATGACGTCGCCGAGGGCGCCGCCGGTGAGCAGCAGGGCGGCCAGGACGACCGCGTAGCCGTCGACCACCCACTGCAGCGCGGCGAGGTCCGCGCCGAGGCCGGTGCCGATGGCGGGCAGGGCGACGTTGACGACCGTGACGTCCAGCTGCACCAGGAACATCCCGGCGCACATGGTCAGCAGGAGCATGTCCCCAGCAGACCGCGCGGACGCTTCCGTCGCGGTGGAAGTGTGCCGGGGGCATCCTGGGGTGGTGGAAGGCGACGCCGACATCGCCCGCACCGCCGCGCTGTTCGCGGACCCGGCGCGGGTCCGCGTGCTGCTCGCGCTGGCCGACGGCCGGGCGCTGGCGGCGTCCGTGCTGGCGGCCGAGGCCCGGCTGTCCGCGCAGGGCGCCAGCGCGCACCTGGCCAAGCTGCGGGACGCCGGGCTGGTCGTCGCGGAGAAGTCGGGGCGGCACCGGTTCTACCGGCTGGCCGGCCCGGACACCGCGGAGCTGATGGAGACGCTGGCGCGGTTCTCGCCGTCACGACCGGTGTCGTCGTTGCGCGAGGGGACGCGCGCGGAGGCGTTGCGGACGGCCCGGACGTGCTACGACCACCTGGCCGGCCGGCTCGGGGTGGCGGTGACGTCGGCGTTGCTCGACCGGCGGGCGCTGTCCGGCGCCGCGGACACGCGACGGCGTCCGGGTGACCGGATTTCGGCTCCGCTGCGGGAACACCCCTACACGCTGGGCCCGGCGGCGGAGGCGGTGTTCGGCAAGCTGGGGGTGGACCTGGCCGCGGTGGCGGCGGGACGTCGTCCGCTGCTGAGGTTCTGCCTGGACTGGAGCGAGCAGCGCCACCACCTGGCGGGCGCGCTGGGCGCGGCGGTCGCGACGCGGTTCGTGGACGCGGGCTGGGTGCGACGGCGCGGGCGAGCACATCGGGCGCTCCGGCTGACACCGGAAGGAACCCGGGCCCTGGCGGCCCACCTCGGCCTGGGAGATCTTGCCGTTTAGCGGTGCGCGGCCACCAGCGTCGCGTCGGGACTGCAGCGGTCGCACGGGGTGAAGCCGAGCTGGCGGGCTTCGCCGACGCCGATCGGGATCGTGTCGCGGCTGCCCAGCCAGATGCACGTTCTCAGGTGGTACCGGGGGTGTTCGTCGACCACGACGACCTCGTCCTCGAGGTCGTCCAGGACGGCGACGTCGGCCGCCGGTGTCTCTTCTTCGCCCGGCTCGCCTTCGGCGCCGGTCTCCGCTTCGGCCTCGGCCGGTTCCTCCGCCGGAGCCGGTTCGGCCTCGGGCTCGGGCTCGGGCTCGGGCGTGTCGGCCGGGTCACCCAGGTCACCGGCCGCCGGGATGAGGACCGTCTGCTCTTCCTCGGCCGGCTTCTCCGCGGGCTCGGCCGCGGCGGGTTCGGGTTCGTCGGCGGGAGCCGGCTCGGGTTCGGCCGGCGTCGACGCCGTGGACCGGCGACGGCGGCGCAGCCAGTCGGCGACGAGGATCAGCCCCGCCAGCACCGAGAGGCCGATGGAAACCCACGCCCACAGCGAAGACGCCGTGATGAGCGCGGTGACGAGCAACCCCAGAGCCGCCAGTACCAGTACCAGCACGATGTAAAGCACGCTGAATTACAGCACGAACAGGGCAAGATCGTCGGCCGACCCGCCCACGTGCGGTACCGGATCGACTCCGAACCGTGGCCTGCCCCGCCGACCGGGTCGGCGGGGCAGGTTCGGGACGAAACTCAGCCGGCTTCGGCCCGCGGGCCGAACGAGTAGCCCTGGCCGCCGCTGGACGAACCGGACGACTGGCCGGAGCCGGACGAGGCCGACGCCGGGGCCGCGGAGCCGCGGTCGTCGAGCTCGCGCAGCTGCGACTCGAGGAACCCGCGCAACCGCGTGCGGTACTCCCGCTCGATCGTGCGCAGCTCTTCGATCTTCTTGCCCAGCCCGCCCTTCTCGGCGTTGAGGCTGTTCATCGTCTCGGTGTACTTCCGCTGGGACTCGCGCTCCAGCGTGGTCGCCTTGTCGCGCGCCTGGCGCTCCAGGGTCTCGGCCCGGGTCCGCGCGTCGTTCAGCATCGTGTCGACGCGGGTACGGGCTTCGTTGACCATCGAGTCGGACTTCGCCCGGGCGTCCGAGAGCAGCTGCTCGGACTTGGTGCGGGCCTCGGCCAGCATCCCGTCGGACTCGGTCTTCGCCTCGGCGGTCAGCCGGTCGGCCATCTCCTGGGCCAGGCCCAGGACCTTGGCGGCCTGCACGTTCGGCTCGGCGCTGTCGCCGACCATCGAGTGCGCCTGGGTCTGCTCCATGGCGGACTGCGGCGGCGGCACCGGCGCGAGGCGCCGGGACGGCTCTTCGCGCATCGGGGGCGCGCCGACGTTCGCCTTGGCGTTCTCGAGCTCGGAACGAGTCGACTCGAGCTCGGCGTCGAGCTGCTCCATCTGCTGGCGCAGCTCGTTGTTGTCCTCGATCAAGCGGGCCAGCTCGGTCTCCACCAGGTCGAGGAACGCGTCCACCTCGTCCTCGTTGTAGCCCCTCTTGCCGATGGGCGGCTTGCTGAACGCGACGTTGTGCACGTCAGCGGGGGTCAACGACATCAGATCACCTCACGCACTCCATGGCCTGCAGGTCCATCCAAGTTCTTCCCCGATCAACTTGGAGTCGCCAGTTGCATCGCGAAGAACACAACCAGCAGCAGAACCATAATCGACAAGTCCAGTCCGACGCCGCCGATTCGAACCATCGGAATGATTCGCCTGAACAGCCGAACCGGCGGGTCCGTCACTGTGTAGATGGTCTCGAGCGTCACCGCAACCCCCCCGGCCGGATGCCACTCACGCGCGAAGGTCCGGACGAGTTCGATCACGATCCGCGCCGTCAGCAGCAGCCAGAAGGCGAACAGCACGTACCAGACGACCAGCCACACAGCTTCCACGCACCTACTCTAACCATGCATCCCCGCAGAAGACGCTGCCTGAGGGGGTCGACGCCGCATCGGGTCGACAAAATCACGTCTGCTTGCGCTCAGCGGTAACCGCGACTTCAGCCGCGCAGGAACAATCCGCCTTCGGCAATCCGCCGGCGGTCTTCCGCCGTCACGTCCACATCGGGCGGTGAGAGAAGGAACACCTTGTTGGTGACCTTGTCCATCGACCCGCGGAGCGCGAACGCGAGCCCGGCGGCGAAGTCGACGAGCCGCTTGGCGTCCGCGTTCTCCATCTCGGTGAGGTTGATGATCACCGGGATGCCCTCGCGGTAGTGCTCGCCGATCGCCCGCGCCTCGACGTAGCTCGTCGGGTGCAGCGTCGTGATCCGGCTGAGCGGATCACGCAGCGGTGGCCGGACGGGCTCGGTGACCGGGCGCAGGCGCGCCACGGGCTCCGGCTGCCGGTCGACCGCGAGCGCGCCGTGAACGGTGGGCTCGGCTGTGGCCACGGAGCGTGACCTGCTACGGCTGACGGGCTCGTCGTACGTGTCGTCGACGTCGCGGTACCGTGAGCGGGACGGCCGCGGCGCCGGCTCCTCGTAGGAGTCGTAGTCGTCGTCGTAACCGCGCCGGTAGTCGTCCCCGTCGTCGTAGCCGTCGTCGTCCGCGGGCACCATCCCGAAGTAGGCCTTCAGCTTCTGCAGCGCGCTCATGCCTCTCCCTAGCCCTAGCCGCTCCCGCACTGACTCATGTTCCACGCCGTCAGTGCCCCGCCCGGGCGACCACTAAACGTGACGACCGGACGAGCTCCCTACGGCGAGGCTAAACCGCGTCCACCGAGCAACGCGGTTCCGACACGCACACAGGTCGAGCCGTGCGTGATCGCCTGCTCGAGATCATGGCTCATCCCGGCGGAGACGTCTGCGGCATTCGGGTGATCTTTGCGGAGGCTCTCACCGGCGCGGGCGAGCCGTTCGAAGGCGGCGGCGGGGTCGGCGCCGAGCGGTGCGACGGCCATCAGGCCGCGAAGCCGCAGTTCACCCGTGTGAGTGACGTGCTCGGCGAGCGCGCCGAGCTCGTCCAGCGGGCAGCCGCCGCGTTCCGGGTCGTCGTCGAGGCTCGCCTGGATCAGCACGTCGAGGGGTTCGTCACGTATCTGGGCGTCCCGAGCCGCACGCACCGCCTTCGCCAGCGCGTCGGCGAGCCGCGCCGAATCCAGGGACTGCACTTCGTGTGCCCACCCGACCACGGACCGTGCCTTGTTGCGCTGGAGCCGGCCGACCATGTGCCAGCGCAGCCCGGGGACTTCGGCGGCCTTCGGGCCGGCCTCCTGGTCGCGGTTCTCGCCGACGTCCGTGATCCCGAGCTCGGCCAGCAGCGCGACGTCGGACGCAGGGAACGTCTTGGTGATCGCGATCAGCTTGACCTCGTCGCGGGTGCGTCCGGCGGCCCGGCAGGCGGCGGCGATCCGGGCTTCGACCTCGGCGAGGTTCGCGGCCAGCTCGGCCTTGCGGTCGGTCATTCCTCGACCCAGGTGATGCCCGCGATCCGCCCGGTGGTCCCGTCCCGGCGGTAGCTGAAGAGCGTCTTGTCCTCGTTCGTGCACCGCGGGTCGACGCCGATCTTGCCCACGCCCAGGTCCGCGAGCTGCTGCCAGAGCCCGGCGCGCAGGTCGAGGCCGGGCGTGCCCTTGCGGGTCTTGCAGGCGCTGCCCGGGACGTGCTTCTCGACGTCGGCGGCCATCGCGGCCGGGACCTCGTAGCAGTCGCCGCAGATGGCCGGGCCGAGCAGGGCTTCGATGCGGCCCACCTCGGCGCCCGCCTCGCGCATCGCCTCGACGGCCGCGGGGACGACGCCGACGCGTGCGCCGACACGCCCGGCGTGCACCGCCGAGACCACCCCGGCCTCGGCGTCGGCCAGCAGGATCGGGACGCAGTCGGCGACCAGCACCACGAGCGCCACGCCCGGGGTCGCGGTCACCAGGGCGTCGGTCGCTTCCGCGGCCTTCGTCTCCGAGCCGTCCACCAAGGTCGCGGTGCGGCCGTGGACCTGCTCCATCCAGGCCAGCTTGTCCTCGGCGAGTCCCAGCTCGCCCGCCAGCCGCTTGCGGTTGGCGAAGACGTTCCCCTCGTCGTCGCCGACGTGGTCGCCCAGGTTGAAGGTGTCGTACGGCGGCCGTGACGCGCCGCCCGCCCTGGTCGTGACCACTCGCCGAACCCGCACGAATCCTCCTGAACATCGATGAAGGCCACCACCCACGACTCTAGTTCGCGGGCGGTGGCCTTCAGCAGGTGTGGCTAGCGCCGCATGAACGGCGGGACGTCGACCTCGTCGTCGGACGGGTCGTCGTGCACCGGCATCGCGCGGCCCGGCAGGCTGCCCTGCGTGGCGTTCGAGCCGAGCGGCGAGTAGCCGCGCGAGCCGCCGCCCGGCTGCGGGAGCCCGCCCGACGGCGGGTTACCGGTGGCCGAGGGCAGCGGCGAGTGTGACCGCGGCGGCGCGACCGGGTAGCCGGAGCTGCCCGCCGGCGGCACCGGGGTCGCCCCCGACGGCGGCGTCGGCGGGTTCGAGACCTGGCCGGCCGACGCCGACGCGGTGGTCCCCGACGTCCGCGAGCCGAACGCCGGCGGGTCGAGCTTCTTGTGGGTCGGCGCGCCCGCGTCGAACCCGGCCGCGATCACCGTGACGCGGACCTCGTCGCCGAGGGAGTCGTCGATGATCGTGCCGAAGATGATGTTGGCGTCCGGGTGCGCGGACTCCTGCACCAGCGACGCGGCCTCGTTGATCTCGAACAGGCCCAGGTCGGAGCCGCCCGCGATGGACAGCAGCGCACCGTGGGCGCCGTCCATCGACGCCTCCAGCAGCGGCGAGTTGATCGCCTTCTCCGCCGCCTGGATGGCCCGGCCCTCTCCCCTGGCCGACCCGATGCCCATCAGCGCGGAGCCCGCGCCGGACATGACGCTCTTGACGTCGGCGAAGTCGAGGTTGATCAGGCCCGGCGTGGTGATCAGGTCGGTGATGCCCTGGACACCGGACAGCAGCACCTCGTCCGCGGAGCGGAACGCGTCCATCAGCGACACGCCGATGTCGCCGAGCTGCAGCAGCCGGTCGTTCGGGATCACGATCAGCGTGTCGCACTCGTTGCGCAGCTGCTGGATGCCGTCTTCGGCCTGCTTGCCGCGGCGCTTGCCCTCGAAGGTGAACGGGCGGGTCACGACGCCGATGGTCAACGCGCCCAGCTTGCGGGCGATCTGCGCCACGACCGGGGCGCCACCGGTGCCGGTGCCGCCGCCTTCGCCGGCCGTCACGAACACCATGTCGGCGCCCTTGATGACCTCTTCGATCTCTTCGCGGTGGTCTTCGGCGGCCTTCTGGCCGACCTCGGGGGCGGCGCCCGCGCCGAGGCCGCGGGTCAGTTCCCGGCCGATGTCGAGCTTGACGTCGGCGTCGGACATGAGCAGTGCCTGTGCGTCGGTGTTCACCGCGATGAACTCGACACCCTTGAGGCCGACCTCGATCATGCGGTTCACGGCGTTCACGCCGCCACCGCCGATGCCGACCACCTTGATCACCGCAAGGTAGTTGTGCGGGGGCGTCATCGAAGTCCGCCTTCCTGATCGTTGTGCCCGTACAGCCCGCCGGCCGAAGATCAAACCCTCGACCTCAACCCCAGATCGAGAGTTATGTCAACCGCCGACGTTAGGCAGGACGGTAGGCACCAGGCAGGCTCTAATCCAGTAGGCACGCCGTGTGTCGCAAAGGTGTTTTGCCACAACACGTTCGAGCGCGCAAGAGCGAGGAGCCGGGAACACCGCTCCGGCCCGATCTGCTATGGCGCGCCGCTCAGGCCGGTGCGGGCATGCTCATGAGCACCTCGGTGGGCGCGCCGGTGGGCGAACCGCCGGCCTGCTCGACGCTCACCGCGAGCCGGTCCACCGGCCCGACGCCGTCGGCCACGACCAGGCCGCCGTCGTCGGACGCGGCGATCACCCCGGCCGAGCGCGGCGCGTTCCCACCGGTGATCAGCCAGGCCTCGTAGACCTTGCCGCCCGGCTGGGACGGCAGCCCGGTGTCCATCACCATGACGCGGTCCAGCGACTTCGAGGCGATGACGGTGACCCCGCCGCCGATGGGTGCCTCGCCGTGCACGGTCTTCGCGTCGGGGGCCGACAGCAGTGCCGCCACCGGCTCGTAGCGCTGCTTCGCCTGGTCGAGCCGGCTCTGCGCGGACTGCAGCTCCTGCTGCTGCGTGAGCGCGATGCCGCCGAAGACCCCGCCCGCGGCGAGCCCGACGACGGCGGCCGCGGCCGCCACGACGACCGCCCAGCGCGGCGCCCGCGCCGAGCGGCGCGACCGCTCGTGGGGGCCGGGCCGGGTCCGCGGCGGCAGCTGGCGGGTGGCGTGCATGGCCGCCAGCACGCGGTCCTTGAACTCCGGCGGCGGCTCCTCGGCCATCGCCGCGCCGAGCCGGGCCGCGGTCGCGCGCAGCTCGGCGACCTCCTGCGCGCAGGAGTCGCACTGCTCGAGGTGGCGGGCGAACTCCGCGCGCTCGACGTCGTTGACCGCGTCGAGGGCGAAGGCGCCGGCCAGGGTGTGCATTTCGGGCGTGCTCAAGCGGTCACCCCCAGGCAGTCCCGCAGGCGGATCAGCCCGTCCCGCAGCCGCGTCTTGATGGTTCCCTGCGGCGTCGACAGCACTTCGGCCACCTCGCGATACGTATAGCCCTGGTAGTAGGCGAGCAGCACGGACTCGCGCTGCAGATCGGTCAGGAAGGACAGGCACCGGCGCACCTGGGAGCGTTCGAGCCGCGCCGTGACGGACTCGGCGACCTCGTCGAACGGGCGGCCGCGGGCGGCCTCGAAGGTCGCCTTCTGCTCGCGCTCGGTGCTGGCGCGCGCCGAGCGGACGCGGTCGACCGCGCGGCGGTGCGCCAGGGTCATCGCCCAGTTCAGCGCCGAGCCCTTGTCGGGGGCGTACCGCGTCGCGGTGCGCCACAGTTCGACGAGCACCTCCTGGGCGACCTCTTCGGACTGCGCCGCGTCGCGCACGATCCGCCGGACGAGCCCGAAGATCGGCCCGGCGAGCTGGTCGTAGAGCAGCTCGAAGGCCCGCTCGTCGCCCTTCGCGACGCGGACCATCAGCTCCTCCGCCGTCGGGCCGGCCGGGACTTCGGCGGGCACCGGCGCCAGGGGGCGCGGGCGGGCCTGCTCATCCATGCAGCTGTCCTCCGGCGGTCTGCGGGGTGCGCGGCACGACCGCGGCCTTCCGCAGCCACAACGCGACGCCGTGGCGGCGGATCAGCGCGGACACCCGCTGCGGGAGCAGCGGCCGGGCCAGGACGAGCCGGGCCAGCCACCGCGGGTTCACCGGGCGGCGAACTCCCCGCAGCGTAGCGACCAACGGGGTCGAGGTCCCGCGGCGCAACGCCACGGTGAGGTCGAGCAGCGCTTCCGGGCGGGGCAGCCGCATCCGGTACTCGCCGTCCATCTCCTGGAACGGCGAGACGTAGAACTCCTTGGCCGCGCGGGCGAGCCCGGCTTCGTCCGGGCGCAGCAGGTAGGCGTGCCGGCCGCCGTAGGTATTGTGGACCTCGGCGACGACGCACTCGAGGCGGCCGTCCGGGTCGTGGCACCAGTAGACGCTGATCGGGTTGAACACGTACCCGAGCACGCGCGCGGCGGCGAGCATGACGACCCGCCCGCCGCGCAGGTCGACCCCGCGTTCGGCGAGCCACGCGTCCAGCTTCTCCCGGATCCCGCGCGGATCGCCCGCGACGAAGTGGTCGCGGGCGTCGAACCGGGCGAACGGGCGCAGCCACCGCGGCAGCCGCGGCAGGTCGTCCAGGTCGACCCGCCACAGATACACGCGGTGCGCGAAGGCGTGCGGCGGGTCGATCCGCCGCACGTGCGCGACCGTGGCGTCGTAGAGCGCGTTCGTCACCAGGTGACTCCCAGGCTTTCGGCGGCGCGGGCCCCCGACGAGCAGCCGTCTTCGTGGAAGCCCCAGCCGTGGTAGGCGCCGGCGTAGGCGAGCACGCCGTCGTTGAGCTCGGGCAGCCGTCGTTGCGCCGCAACGGATTCCGGCGTGTAGACCGGGTGCTCGTACTCCATCCGCGCGACGAGGTGCTCCTTTTCGGGGCCGTCGCCGGGGTTGAGCGTGACGACGTACCCGGTCGGCTCGTCGAGGCGCATCAGGCGGTTCATGTCGTAGCTGACCTGGACCGCCCCGGTCGGCGCGCCGCAGACGGGCGCGCGGTAGTTCCACCCCGCGCGCGCGTCGGCCAGTGAGGGCAGGACGCTCGTGTCGGTGTGCAGCCAGGCTTCGTTGGCCGAGTAGCGGAACGCGCCGAGCACCTCGCGCTCGGCCTCGGTCGGGTTGGCCAGCAGGGACAGGGCCTGGTCGGCGTGGGTGGCGATGACGACCTTGTCGACGCGGTGGGGGGTGTCGGCGTCGTCGCGGACCTCGGCACCGCCCGCGGTCCGCAGCACCGAGCGCACCGGCGTCGACAGGTGGACGGCGGTGAGCTGCTTCGCCGCGCGTTCGACGTATTCGCGCGAGCCACCGGCGACCGTCCGCCACGTCGGCGAGTTCTTGACGCTCAGCATGCCGTGGTTGCGCAGGAACTCGAACAGGTAGCGCGCCGGGTAGCGGAGGGTGTCGCTGCGGTCGGCCGACCAGACCGTCGACACCAGCGGCAGCATGAAGTGGTCGACGAAGTAGCGGGTGTAGCCGCCGATGGCCAGGAACGCGCCGAGCGTGACGTCGCCGGCGTCGTTCGCCGCCAGCAGCCGTTTGGCGTGCCGGTGGAACCGCTTGACCTCCGCGAGCATCCGCAGGTAGCGGGGCCGCGCGAGGTTGCCGCGCTGGGCGAACAGCCCGGACAGCCCCTTCGCGCCGGCGTACTGCAGGCCGCAGCCGTCGCACCGGATGCTCATCGACATCTCGGTGTCGCGCGTGCGCACCCCGAGCTCGGCGAACAGCCGCAACAGCGTCGGGTAGGTGCGCTCGTTGTGGACGATGAAGCCGGAGTCCACGCCGATCGTGCCCCCGTGCGAGCTCGGCACGTCGTGCGTGTGCGCGTGCCCGCCGAGGCGGTCGTCCGCCTCGAAGAGCAGCACCTCGTACTTGCGTTGCAGCAGGTATGCCGCCGTCAGCCCGGCCACCCCGCTGCCGATGACGGCGATGCGTTCTCCCGTGATCTCCACACCGGTCCTTCGCGGCCGGTCCGGGTTCGGATTGGATCGGGACCGGACCAATCCACGTCGCCACGGAGAGCGAATCCCGGACATGCCGAACAGCACCGCGCACCGCCTCGCCTCGTTCGCCGAAAAGCTCCTCGGCGGGCAGCTCCCCGTCGGCCTGCGGACCTGGGACGGAACCCGCGTGGGCCCAGTGGACGCGCCCACCGTCGTCCTGCGCAACCGCCGTGCCCTGCGCCGCCTCCTCTACGCGCCGGGCGAGCTGGGGCTCGCCCGCGCCTACGTCACCGGTGACCTCGACGTCGAAGGGGATCTGGCGGACGGCTTCCGCCGGATCTGGGCCCTCACCCGCTCGGGGGAGCTGAAGCGGGCGAAACTCGGCCCGCGCGAATGGGCCGAAGCCGTCCGGCTCGCCGCCGCGCTGGGGGTGGTCGGACCGCCGCCGAAGCCGCCCGCCGAGGAGGCCCGGCTCACCGGCAAGCTGCACAGCCTGCTGCGGGACAAGTCCGCCATCGCCCACCACTACGACCTGAGCAACGCCTTCTACCAGCTGCTCATGGACGAGTCGATGGCCTACTCGAGCGCGTACTTCACCTCGGAGTCCCAGAGCCTCGAACAGGCCCAGCACGACAAGCTGGAGATGATCTGCCGCAAGCTGGGCCTGCGGCCGGGCATGCGGCTGCTGGACATCGGCTGCGGCTGGGGCTCGCTGCTGGTCCACGCGGCCAAGCACCACGGCGTGCACGCCGTCGGCATCACGCTCTCGGCCGAGCAGCTGCAGCACATCCGCGGCCGGCTCGCCCAGCACGACCTCGAAGACCGCGTCGATGTGCGGCGCCAGGACTACCGCGAGCTGCCGGACGCGCCGTTCGACGCGGTCGCGTCCATCGAGATGGGCGAGCACGTCGGCGAGATCAACTACCCGACGTACGCCGCGACGCTGCATCGCATGGTGCAGCCCGGCGGCCGGGTGCTCATCCAGCAGATGTCGCGCGGGAACGTCGCCCCCGGCGGCGGCGCGTTCATCGAGCGGTACATCGCCCCGGACATGACGATGCGGCCGGTGGGCCGGACCATCGACCACCTGGAGACCGCGGGCCTCGAGGTGCGGGACGTGCACGCGATGCGCGAGCACTACGTCTGGACGGTCCGCGCCTGGGCCGCCACGCTGGAGGAGAACTGGGCCGACGTCGTCGCGCTGATCGGCGAGACCGGCGCGCGGGTCTGGCGGCTGTACCTGGTGGGCGGGGCACTGGCGTTCGAGGAGAACCGGATGGGCGTGGACCAGATCCTTTCCGTGCGGCCGGACGAGCACGGCCGCAGCGGGATGCCGGCGACGCGGGAGTGGTGCTGATGCCGCAGCTGCTCGTCACCGCCGCCGTCACGCTCGTGGCGGTCGTCGTGACCTTCGGGATCGCGCGGGCGCGCAAGCGCTACGACACGATCGACACGTTCTGGGGGCTCGGGTTCGCGATCGTCGCGGTCGCGGCGTTCCCGTTCGGCGACGGCCCGCTGTACCTGCGGCTCGTCGTGGTGCTCCTGACCGTCGTCTGGGGTGTGCGGCTCTCGGTGCACCTGCACCTGCGCAACCACAACCTGCCCGAGGACCCCCGGTACGCGCGGATGGGCTACGGGCCGCTCAAGATGTTCGTGCGCATCTACCTGTTCCAGGCCGTGGTGCTGTACTTCGTCTCCCTTCCGGTGCAGTTCGCGGTGGACGGCACCGGGATCGGCGTCCTGGGCTGGCTCGGGGTGGCCGTGTGGGCGGTCGGCTTCGCGTTCGAGACGATCGGCGACGACCAGCTGCGCCGGTTCAAGGCCGACCCGGGGAACAAGGGCAAGGTGCTCGACACGGGGTTGTGGCGCTACACGCGGCACCCGAACTACTTCGGCGACGCGTGCGTGTGGTGGGGCCTCTACCTGCTGGCGTGCTCGACGTGGCCGGGCGCGGCGACGATCCTCTCCCCCGTGGCGATGACGTTCACGCTGGCCCGCGGGACGGGCAAACCCATGCTGGAGAAGGGAATGGCCCGCACGCGCCCGGCGTACGCGCACTACGTCGAGCGCACCAGCGGGTTCTTCCCGTTGCCGCCCAAGAAGGTCACTCCCCGGTGAGACCGTCGGTGAGCTCGCGCAGCACGTCGAGGTGGCCGACGTGCCGCGCGGTCTCCTCGATCATGTGCGTGAGGACCCACCGGACGGTGAAGGTCTCGTCCTTGTGCGTCACCCGGTCGTCGAAGCCGTGCTCCGCCACGATTTCGCGGCTACGGGCGCACTGCTTCGCGTAGCCGTCGAGGAGCTGCTCGACCGTGGTCCCGGGCGGGACCCGGAACTCCGCGTCCGGGTCCCGCTCGAGCTTCTCCTCCCAGGTGTCCTCTTCGCCCGCGATGACCACGGCGAACCAGAACCACTCGTCGAGGGTGAGGTGGGCGACCAGGCCGGCGACGGTCGTCAGTTCGCTCGGCAGGTGTGACCGGCGGGCTTGCTCTCCGGTGAGCCCGCCGGCCTTCCAGGCGACCGTGGCGCGGTGGTAGTCGAGCAGGGTGGTCAGGATTTCGCGCTCGCCGCCGGTGAGCGGGACCTGCGGGCGGTCGGGTCTGGTCATGCCCGGGACTGTGCCAGAGGGGTCCGACAGTTCCGAATACCTTGCGCACGATGTAATCGTGGGCTAGGTTAATGGGCGTGCCGGATGAGTTCCTCTTGGACGAGCAAGCCTGCTTCGCGCTGTACGCGGCGTCGCGCGCGGTGACGGACACCTACCGTCCCCTGCTCGGCGAACTGGGGCTCACCTACCCGCAGTACCTCGTGCTGCTGGTGCTGTGGGAGTCCGACGCCCGGCCGGTCAAGGAGATCGGCGAGGCGCTGCACCTGGACTACGGCACGCTTTCCCCGCTGCTCAAGCGGCTCGAGGCCAACGGGCTGGTCACCCGGGCGCGGCTGCCCGAGGACGAACGCACCGTGGTGGTCAGCCTGACCGAGGAGGGCCGGTCCACGCGCACCCGCGCGGCGGGCGTCCCGTCGGCGATCGGCTGCGCACTGGGCCTCGACGACGCTTCCCGGCGGGAACTGATAGCGACCCTGCGGCGGCTGACGGCGTCGGCCACCGCCTACACACATGGAGGCCCTGATGCCCAGCCGTGACGCGACCACCCACTGGGTCGGCGGACTGCAGAACGGGAAGGGCGAGGTCACGCTGGACTCGTCCAACGCCGGCACGTTCAGCGTGTCGTTCCCGACCCGGGCGGGCAACCCGGACGGCCAGACGAGCCCCGAGGAGCTCATCGCGGCGGCGCACTCGTCGTGCCTGGCGATGAACCTGTCGGGCGTGCTGGAGGCCCAGAAGCTCACAGCGGACTCGATCGACGTGAGCGCGGAGGTGACGCTGGGCCCGGCCGCCGGCGGCGGCTTCGAGATCAGCGGCATCGCGATCACGTTGCGGGCGTCCATCGAGGGCGTGACGGCGGAGCAGTTCGCGGAGTACGCGGAAACGGCCGAGAAGACGTGCCCGGTGTCGAAGGCGTTGGCCGGCACGACGATCACCCTGGACGCGGCGCTCAACTGAGGTCCGGTTCACGGGCGGCCCCCTCGGGTTTCCGAGGGGGCCGTCGCACGTCAGGAGGCCGCCGCCTTGGCTCGATAAGTCGACTTCTTCGCCTGGTTGCCGCAGATTTCCATCGAGCACCACCGGCGCGTGCCCGGTCTCGACGTGTCCAGGAACAGCGCGCCGCACTTCTCCCCCGCGCACCGCCGGACCCGGCCGAACTCCCGGGACGTCACCAGGTCCAGCGCGTCCCGGGCCAGCAGAGCCAGCATCGCCTGCGCGGGATCCCCCGCCTGCCAGCGGAGTTCGCCCGCCGTCGTCAGGGAAGGCGCGGGTACCGGCAGCGCCGCGAACCGGTTCACCCGGCGGCGCGCCGCCTCGCGCACTTCACCGGTGAGCAGCTCGTGGATCGCCTCCCGCAACGCCCGCGCGTCCGCGCTCGAAGCCGGGCGGACCGGTGTCGCGAACGGGCCCAGCTGGTCGATCCACGCTCCCCACGCCTCGGCGTCCGGAAGCTCCTCCGACTCCGACGGCATCCCCCGGTAGCGCAGCGTGCGGACGAAGTCGAGGCACAACCTGCCCGCCCCTTCGCGGAATCGGTCCGTCATAGGGGTCACAGTACTCCGGAACCGGTTTGACTGGTACCGTCGGGAACCGATCAAACCGGTTCCACATTCGGGGGGCGCGCATGACCGAGACCGAGCAGAAGGCCCCGCCCGGGTGGCTCGTGCTGCTGCTGGCCGTCTCCTGTGGACTGACCGTCGCGAACCTCTACTATGCCCAGCCGCTGCTCGCGGAGCTGCGGCAGACCTTCGGCGTCGGCGAGGCCGCCGCCGGCGGGGTCGTCACCGCCACCCAGCTCGGCTACGCCGCCGGGATGCTGCTGCTCGTCCCGCTCGGTGACCGGCTCGAGAACCGCGGGCTCGTCGCGACGCTGCTCGCGGTCGCCTGCGCCGCCCTCGTCGTCACCGGTGTCGCGCCCGGGTTCGCCGTGCTGCTGATCGCTTCGCTGGTCGTCGGGGCGGCGTCGGTCGTCGTGCAGATCCTCATCCCGTTCGCCGCCGACATCTCCCCCGACGCCATCCGCGGCCGCATCGTCGGGCGCGTGGTGAGCGGGCTGTTGTTCGGCATCCTGCTGTCCCGGGTGGTCGCGAGCCTGCTGGCCGAGGTGACCGGCTGGCGCGTGGTGTTCCTGATCTCGGCGGCCGCGATGGCCGCGCTCGCCGTCGTGCTGCGGTTCATCCTGCCGCCGCGGGCGCCCAAGACGGACGTCCGCTACGGACAGCTGTTGCGCTCGACGTTCGCCATGTGGAAGAAGCACCCCGCGCTGCGCCACCGGGCGCTGTACCAGTCGGCGATGTTCGGGGCGTTCAGCGCGTTCTGGACGACGATCGCGTTCGTGCTGACGGCACCGCCGTTCGGCTACAGCCAGCTGGGCGTCGGCCTGTTCGCGCTGGCGGGCGCGGCCGGCGCGCTGGTGGCCCCGCTGGCCGGCCGCTGGTCCGACCACGGCCACGGCCGCCGCCTCACGGCGGGCGCGTTCGCGCTGTGCGCGGCGGCCTTCGCGCTGGCCGGGTTCGGCGCGCACAGCGTCGTCCTGCTGGCGCTCGCGGCGATCGCGGTGGACATGGCGGTCCAGGCGACGCTGGTGACCGGCCAGCACGTGATCTACCAGCTGGACCCGTCGGCCAGGGCCCGCGTGAACAGCGTGTACCTGGGAACGTTCTTCATCGGCGGCGCGATCGGTTCGCAGGCGGGCTCGATCGCCTACCACCTGGGCGGGTGGACGGCGGTGGTCGTCTTCGCGGGCGCGCTGCCGCTGCTCGGGCTGGCCGGGATGACGCGCACCGAGGTCTAGGCGAACACCTCCCGGTTCGCGTCGACCCACTCCGCGTATGTCGTGCCGGGGCGGCCCAGCAGCTCTTCGACGACGCCGGTCGACACCTGCGGGTGCCGCAGCGTTTCCTCGAAGCCCTCGAGGATCCAGTCGACGGCCTGCTCCGGGACGCCGAAGCCGACCCACTGCGCGCGCTGCTCGTCCCTGGTCAGCTCGCGGAAGCGGATTTCCTTGCCCAGCACCGCACTCAGCGTTCCGACCTGGCCGCGCAGGCTGATCGCCTCGGGTCCACTGAGGACGTACGTCCCGCCGATGTGGCCTTCGGTCGTCAGCACCCGGGCGGCGACCGCGGCGACGTCGCCGAGGTCGATCGGGGTCTGCGTCGCGTCGCCGAAGGCCGCCGCGACCTCGCCCGCGCGCACCATGTCCGCCCAGTCGAGCGTGTTGTTCATGAACGCGCCGGGCCGCAGGAACGTCCAGGCGAACCCGGCCTCCCGGACGGCGGCCTCGACGGCGCCGTACTCGTTGCCACTGGAGCCTTCGTGGTCGTCGCCGACGCTGCTCCCCGACAAGGCGACGACCCGCTTGATCCCCGCGTCGGTGGCCAGCTCGCAGAACCGCCGGACGGTCCGCGCCATGGGCGCGAGGTAGACCGCGTCGACGCCGTCCAGCGGCAGGGTCGACGGCCGCGCGAGCGACCCGACGACCACCTCGGCCTCGGGTGGCAGCTTCGCGCGCTCGGGATCCACGGTCAACGCCCGCACCGAGGCGCCCGCGGCCAGCAGCTCGTCGACCACCAGGCGGCCGACGCTGCCGGTCGCTCCCGTCACCAGGATCGTCATGAACACCCTCCTCGTTCTCGTATGCCGTACGAGATCGTACGGCATACGACAACCACGGTGCACGCGAATAAGTTCTCAGGAAGTGATGGTCGGCAGCTCGGGCGCCGCGACGTCGTAGATCTTGCCCTCCTGGGTCAGCAGCGCCGCGAGGACCTTGGCCTTGCGGTCCGTCTGCTCCGCCGTTCCCCAGCGGACGATCTTCCCGCTCGACAACGTGAACTCGACACTCGCCGGGGTCTTGGCCGTCGCCGTCGTGACCTGCTTCAGCAGCTGCTCCGGGATCACGCCCAGCACCGCCGTCACCGCTCGGGTCACCGGGTCGTCGGCCGACACCTTCGGCAACTTGAGCTCCGGCAAGCCCGAAGGTCGCGCGGGCACCGTCTTGAACACCACGCCGCCGCCGTCGACCAGGTGGACTCCGTCGCCGCCCGGGCCGCTGTCGAAGAACGCGATCGCCGTCCGCTCGGTCACCGTGATCTCGACCGTGTTCGGCCACGAGCGCGACACCTCGACCGTCGCGATGCCCGGCATCGCCGCCACCCGGTCGCGGATCTCGTCCGTGCTCAGCCGCAGCAGCGGCTTGTCCATCGGCACCGCCGCGACCCCGCGGATCGCGTCGGCGGACACCGTCCGCGAGCCGCTGACCGAGACCTCCTGCGCACCCAGCATCGAGCTGAAGAACAGCAGGTACACCAAGGCGATCACGGTCAGCACCGACAGCAGCGCCACCCACCGGCGGCGGATCTCGACCCGCCGGTTCGGCCGGTTGCGCGGCGACGAACGCGCGACCCGGGTGCGGCGGCGCTCCTCCTCGGAACGCCGCCCGCGCCGTTGCCGGGCCAGGGCGGCGCGATCCGGGGTCTCCTCCTCGGCGGAGGGCGGACGGCGGCGTTCCCTGGTCGGACTCATCGGCTCAGCGCTTGTCCAGCTCGGCGAGGATCTCCGGACCCAGCTGCGTCACGTCCCCCGCGCCCATGGTGACCACGAGGTCGCCCGCGCGAGCGAGGCCCGCCACCAGCGGAGCAGCCACGTCGAAGGCCGGCTCGTAGTGCACCGGCACCGTCACCCGGTCCGCGATCAGCGCGCCGGTGACGCCCGGCTCGGGCTCCTCACGAGCCCCGTAGACGTCCAGCACGACGACCTCGTCCGCCAGCGACAACGCCGCCGCGAACTCCGCCGAGAACAGCTTGGTCCGCGAGTACAGGTGCGGCTGGAACACGACGACGACCCGGCCGGACCCGGCCGCCGTCCGGACCGCGCGCAGCTGCGCGGCCACCTCGGTCGGGTGGTGGGCGTAGTCGTCGTACACGCGGACGTCGCCCGCCCGCCCCTTGAATTCGAAGCGCCGCCGGACGCCGCCGAACGCCGCGAGCCCGTCCGCCAGCTCGGCAGCGGGCGCGCCCAGCTCGATTCCGGCCAGCAGCGCCGCGACCGCGTTCAACGCCATGTGCTCACCCGGCACGGCGACCCGCACCGACAGCTCCGAGCCGTCCAGCAGCAGCCGCACGACGCCGCCGTCCGGCGCCGGGGTGTAGTCCAGGACCCGGGCGTCCGTCGCCGTGCGGCCGTACCGGCGCACGCGCACGCCCATCTCCTCGGCCTGCGACCCCAGCTCGTCCGCCGCGGCGTCGTCACCGCAGACGATGAGCAGCCCGCCCGGCACGATCCGGCCGACGAACTCGGTGAACACCTTCGTGTACGCCTCGGCGGTGCCGTGGTGGTCCAGGTGGTCCGGCTCGACGTTCGTCACGACCGCGACCGACGGCGAATACGTCAGGAACGAGCCGTCGCTCTCGTCGGCCTCCGCGACGAAGATGCCGCCCTCGCCGTGGTGGGCGTTGGCACCGGACTCGTTGAGGTCGCCGCCGATGGCGAACGACGGGTCGAGCCGGCAGTGCTGCAGCGCCACGGTCAGCATCGACGTCGTCGACGTCTTGCCGTGCGTGCCCGCGATGCAGGCGACGCGGTGGCCTTCCATCAGCCCGGCCAGCGCCTGCGCCCGGTGCAGCACCGGGATCCCCGCGGCGCGGGCCGCGGCCAGCTCCGGGTTGGTCTCCTTGATCGCCGTCGAGACGACCACCGCGGACGGCGGCTGCGCCAGCGCCGAAATGTTCGACGCGCTCTGGCCGACGAAGAGCTCGGCACCCTGGGCCCGCAGCGACAGCAGCGCGCGCGACTCCTTGGCGTCCGAGCCCGACACGAATGCCCCGCGGGCCAGCAGGATCCGCGCGATGCCGGACATGCCGGCCCCGCCGATCCCGATCAGGTGCGCCCGGCGCAGTTCTTCAGGCAACTCAGGCACCGGCGGCCTCCAAAACCATGCGGGCGAGGGTCTCGTCGGCCTCGCGGTGACCCATGCCGACCGCGGCCGCGCCCATCTTCGCGACGCGGTCGGCGTCGGTGACCAGCGGGACGACCAGCTCGGCGACCTTGGCCGGGCTCAAGTCGGCGTCTTCGACCATCAGCGCCGCGCCGGCGTCGACGGCGGGCCGGCCGTTGGACGCCTGCTCGCCGTTGCCGATCGGCAGCGGGACGAACACCGCGGGCAGCCCGACCGAGGTCACCTCGGCGACCGTCATCGCGCCCGAGCGGCAGATCGCGACGTCGGCGGCCGCGTAGGCCAGGTCCATCCGCTCCAGGTACGGCACCGGCACGTAGGCCGGCTTGCCCGGGAACTCCTGCACGACCAGCGTGTTCTTCGGGCCGTGCGCGTGCAGCACGCCGACGCCGGCGTCGGCCAGGTCCTTCGCCGCGCCGGACACCGCGGCGTTGATCGACTGGGCCCCCTGGGAACCGCCGAACACTAGCAGCGTCGGCGCGTCCGGGTCCAGCCCGAAGTGCGCGCGGGCCTCGGCGCGCAACGCGGCGCGGTCCAGCGACGTGATCGACCGCCGCAGCGGGATCCCGACGACCTCGGCGTTCGGCAGCGGGGTGCCCGCCACCGCCACGGCGACGCGCTTCGCGAACCGGGCGCCGACCTTGTTCGCCAGGCCGGCCGACTTGTTGGCCTCGTGCACGACGATCGGGACGCGCCCGCGCGCGGCGAGGTAGGCGGGCAGGGCGACGTAGCCGCCGAAGCCGACGACGACGTCCGCGCCGACCCGGTCCAGCACCTCACGGGTCCTGCGGACCGAGTCGCGGACCTTCAGCGGCAGCCGCAGCAGCTCCGGGGTCGGCTTGCGCGGGAGCGGCACCGGCGGGATCAGCTCGAGGTCGTACCCGCGGGCCGGGACGAGCTTGTTCTCCAGGCCGCGCTCGGTGCCGAGGGCGATCACCGTCGCGTCCGGGCGCAGCCGCTTGACGGCGTCGGCCAGGGCGAGGGCGGGTTCGATGTGTCCTGCGGTGCCACCACCGGCGACCACGACCACGGGCGCCTTGCCCGCGGCGGCTCGCTCGGTTCCCTTGACGGGCTTACTCACCAATGACCTCTCCGGTTCGCGGTACTCCGGGTACCACGGCTCGCTGTTGACCGCGCGGCCCCGCCGCGAGACGTGGCCGTGCTCGTCCGTGCCGCGCTGCGGCGCACCGGTTCGCGGACCGACCTGCGTCGTTCCTGCGCCGGGGCGGGCCGCGCCGCACGGGGCGCGGGCCTGGCCGCCTTCGCCCCGGCGCGCGCCGCCCCCTTGCGGGTGGCGGGCGGGCGGTACGGATCGGGCGCGGGCAGCCGCAGCAGGCGTCCGAATTTACCCGGCCCCTGTGTGCGCAGCGCGGCCACCGCCTCCGGTTCGTGCCGGGCGGCGTTCGCGAGCACCCCCATGATGAGCATGGTGATCACCAGCGACGTCCCGCCGTAGGAGATCAGCGGCAGCGTGACGCCGGTGACCGGCAGCAGGCCGACGACGTAGCCGATGTTGATGCCGGCCTGGGCCACCAGGAACACCGTCAGCGTGCCGGAGACGATCCGGATCCACGGGTCGATGTTGCGGGTGGCGATCCGCAGGCCGACGATCGCGACCCCGGCGAACAGCGCGAGCACGACGACGCAGCCGATCAGCCCGAGTTCCTCGCCGATCAGGGCGAAGATGAAGTCGTTCTGCACGTTCGGCAGGTAGCCCCAGTTGGACGCGCCCTGGCCGAGGCCCTTGCCGAGGAACCCGCCGTCGGCCAGCGCCAGCTTGGCCTGGTTGGCCTGGAAGCCCTCGGCGGTCGTGTCGGCGTCCGGCGAGAGGAACGACATGACCCGGGCGAGCCGGTAGGGCGCGATGAGGGCGAGCACGAGCACGCCGGCCAGGCCGCCCGCGAGGATGACGCCGAACAGCCGTTTCGGGGCGCCGGCGAACCACAGCAGCGCGAGCAGCACGACGGCGAGGGTGACCGTGCCGCCGAGGTCCGGCTGCAGCATGACCAGGGCGAACATCAGCAGCGCGATCGGCACCACGGGCACCAGCAGGTGCCGCCACTGGTGGATCACGTTGTACTTGATCACCAGGATGTGGGCGCCCCAGAAGGCGAGCGCGACCTTCGCGGCCTCGACCGGCTGGAAGGTGAAGTCGCCGAGCTTGAACCAGCCCTGCGAGCCGTTGACCGTCGAGCCGAGCGGGGTCAGCACCAGCACCAGCAGGCCGAGGCAGATCACCGTCGCGGTGGCCGACATCGCGCGGATCCGCTCCAGCTTGACCCGCAGGCCCAGCCAGAACACGACCGAGCCGATGGCCACGAACACCAGGTGCTTGACGAACAGCGAGTACACGCCGCTGCCGGTCTTCGGGTTGTAGGAGGCGACCGACGACGCCGAGAGCACCATGACGGCGCCGATCACGGTGAGCACGCCGGTGAGGGCGAGCACGAGGTGGAACGACGCCAGCGGGCGCGAGAGCCATGCGGTCAGCGCGGTGCGGAAGGCGACGAACCCGCTTTCCTTGCGCTCGCGGCGCGGCCGCTTCGGCGTCTCCCGGGGCCGGGGCGTCTTGGGCTCAGTGACCGTCACTCGGCTCCCCCGCTGCGTCGTCGCGAAGGACGTGCACGGCCGCGGTGAACGCGTCGCCGCGCTCGCCGTAGCTCGAGAACATGTCCAACGACGCCGCGGCGGGTGCCAGCAGCACCACGTCACCTGGCCGGGCCATCGCGCTGGCCGCACTCACCGCCGCAGTCATGGGTTCATGGTCACCCGGACGGAGGCTGTTCACCGGGACATCCGGCGCGTGTCGCGCGACCGCGGCGGCGATCACGGGTGAATCGACACCGAGTAGCACAACCCCGCGCAGGCGGCCGGCGATGCTGCTCACCAGTTCGTCGACCGAAGCGCCCTTGAGCTGGCCCCCGGCGATCCACACGATCGACTCGTGCGCCCGCAGCGACCCGGCGGCCGCGTGGGGGTTGGTCGCCTTCGAGTCGTTGACGTACCGAACGCCGCCGACCTCGGCCACCTCGACGGCCCGGTGCGGGGCCGGCTGGTACTCGCGCAGGCCCTTCAGCACGGCCTCCGGCGAGACGCCGTGGGCGCGGGCCAGCGCGGCCGCGGCCAGGGCGTTCGAGACGTTGTGCGGGCCGGCCGGGCGGACGTCCGACAGCGTGGCCAGCTCCTCGGCGCTGGTCGCCGGGTCGGCGACGAAGGCGCGGTCGACCAGCAGGTCTTCGACCAGGCCCAGCTCGCCGGCGCGCGGGGTGTCCAGCCGGAAGCCGATCCGGCGGGCGCCTTCGGCCGCGTGCGCTTCGGCGATCCGGGTGGACCACTCGTCGTCGGCGTTGTGCACCGCGACCTTGGCCCGGGTGTAGACGCGTCCCTTCGCGGCCGCGTACTCCTCCATCGAGCCGTGCCAGTCGATGTGGTCCTCGGCCAGGTTGAGCACCACGGCCGCGTCCGGGGCCAGCGTCGAGGACCAGTGCAGCTGGAAGCTCGACAGCTCGACGGCCAGCACGTCGTAGCCCGCCCGGACCGCGTCGAGCGCCGCGTAGCCGATGTTCCCGCAGGCCACGGCGTTGCTGCCGGCCGCCTTGAGGATCGACTCCAGCATGCCGGCGGTGGTCGTCTTGCCGTTCGTGCCGGTGACCACCAGCCACGCCGGCGGGTGCTCGCGCAGCTGCCCGACCCGCCAGGCCAGCTCGACGTCGCCGATCACCTCGACGCCGGCCTCGGCCGCGGCCACCAGCAGCGGCGACGTCGGCCGCCAGCCGGGGCTGGTGACGACGAGGACGACGTCGGACGGCGGCTCGGTCAGGCCCGGCACCAGCTCGGCGCCCAGGCCCTCCAGCTCGGCCAGGCGTTCGGCGTTGCCGTCGGTGACCGTGACGCGCGCGCCGAGGTCGACCAGCACGGGCACGATCGACTTGCCGGTGACCCCCGCACCGGCGACGAGCACGTGACGACCGGAGATCTCCACGTCAGCCGCCGAAGCCGAGCTGCTCGCTGTAGAACAGGCCCAGGCCGAACATGCAGCAGATCGCCGAGAGCAGCCAGAACCGGATGATGACCGTGGTTTCCGCCCACCCGGCGAGTTCGAAGTGGTGGTGGAACGGGGCCATCCGGAAGAGCCTTCGCCGGGTCGTCCGGAACACCGCGATCTGCGCGACCACCGAGATCATCTCGACCATGAACAGGCCGCCGATGACGATGGCGAGCAGCTCGGTGCGGGTCGTCATGGACAGGCCGGCGACCAGGCCGCCGAGGGCCAGCGAGCCGGTGTCGCCCATGAAGATCTTCGCCGGGGCCGCGTTCCACCAGAGGAACCCGACGCAGGCGCCGGTGGCCGCCGCGGCGACCACGGCCAGGTCCAGCGGGTCGCGGACGTCGTAGCAGGCGGGCGCCGGGCCGTTCGCGCAGTTCAGCCGCTCCTGCCAGAACGCGATGACGACGTAGGTGGCCAGCACCATCGCCGCCGAGCCGCCGGCCAGGCCGTCGAGGCCGTCGGTGAAGTTCACCGCGTTCGACCAGCCGGAGATCACGATGTAGCAGAAGATCACGAAGAACACCGCGGGGAACGTGATCAGCGCCAGGTCGCGGACGTAGGAGAGGCTCTCCGACGCCGGCGTGATGCCGCGCGAGTCCGCGAAGTTCAGCGCCAGCACCGCGAACGCGACCGTGACGACCAGCTGGCCGACCAGCTTCGCGGTCTTGTTCAGCCCCAGGTTGCGCTGCTTGCGGATCTTGATGAAGTCGTCGAGGAACCCGACGATCCCCAGGCCCACCGCGAGCATCAGGACCAGCAGCCCGGAGGCCGTCGGCGCGCCGCTGCGGGAGTTGAACATCCAGTTGATCAAGTGCGCGGCGAAGTACCCGACGACCATCGCGACGATGATCGCGACCCCGCCCATGGTCGGGGTACCGCGCTTGGACTTGTGTCCCTGCGGGCCTTCCTCGCGGATCTCCTGGCCGAAGCCCTGCCGGGAGAACACCCGGATCAGGTAGGGCGTGAGCAGGATGGAGATCAGCAGGCCCGCCGCGGCCGCGATCAGGATGCTGATCACGCGTCACCACCGTTCGAGCGATTCTCGGAGTTGTCGGTTTCCCGGGGTTCGAGGAGGGCCTCGGCGACCCGCCAGAGGCCGGCGGCCTTGGAGGCCTTCACCAGCACCACGTCCCCCGGGCGGAGCTGATCATGCAGCAGGGCGATCGCGGCCTCGACGTCGGGTACCAGTGCCGACTCCTCGCCCCAGGAACCCTCCTGGTGCGCGCCCTGGTGCATGGCCGCCGCCTCGGGGCCGATCACGACGAGCTTGGCGATGTTGAGCCGGACGACCAGGCGCCCGATCTCGTCGTGCGCGGTGACCGCGTCCGCGCCGAGCTCGCCCATCACGCCGAGCACGGCCCAGGACCGGCGGCCGGAGTCCCGCGTCATCGCCGCGAGGGCCTTCAGGCCGGCCCGCATCGACTCGGGGTTGGCGTTGAAGGAGTCGTTGAGGATCGTGACGCCGTCTTCGCGGGTGACGACCTCCATCCGCCGCGCCGAGCGCCGCTGCACGGCCGACAGCCGCGCGGCGACCTCGTCCGGCGAGGACCCCAGCTCCAGGGCGATCGCGGCGGCCGCGAGGGCGTTGCTCACGTGGTGCTCGCCGTGCAGCGGCAGCGCCACGTCCGCCGCCCCGGCCGGGGTGACCAGCCGGAAGGACGCGCGGGCCTGCTCGTCGAGCGTGATGTTCTCGGCGCGGACCTGCGCGGACGCGCTCTCGCCGAAGAACACCACGCGGGCCTTCGTGCGGCTCGCCATGGCCGCGACCAGCGGGTCGTCGAGGTTGAGCACCGCGACGCCGTCCTCGGGCAGGGCCTCGACCAGCTCGCCCTTGGTCTTCGCGATGCCCTCGCGGGAGCCGAACTCGCCGACGTGCGCGCTGCCGACGTTGAGCACCGCGCCGATCCGCGGCGGGGCGATCTCGGCGAGGTGGGCGATGTGGCCGGGCCCGCGCGCGGACAGCTCCAGCACCAGGTGGCGGGTCTCGGCGTCGGCGCGCAACGCCGTCCACGGGTGGCCCAGCTCGTTGTTGAACGACCCGGGCGGCGCGACCGTCGGGCCCAGCGGCTCCAGCAGCTGCGCGATCAGGTCCTTCGTCGAGGTCTTGCCGGACGAGCCGGTGACGCCCACGACCGTCAGGGTGCCCTCGGCCAGGCGCTGGACGACGAACCGGGCGAGCTTGGCCAGCGCGGCCAGCACGGCGGCGCCGGAGCCGTCCTTGTCGCCGGTCAGCGCGACCGACCGCTCGTGGGCCTCGCCCGCGCCGATCGGCGGGACGACGATCGCGGGAGCGTCGACCTCGCGGGCGGCCAGCACGGCCACCGCGCCGGCCTCGACCGCCTGCGCGGCGAAGTCGTGGCCGTCGACCTTCTCCCCCGGCAGAGCGACGAACAGGCCGCCGGGCGTGAGCTTCCGGGTGTCGAACTCCACGGTGCCGGTCACCTGCGCGCCCGGGTCGGCGCGGTGCAGCCGGCCGCCGACGACGTCGGCGATCTCGGCCAGGCTGAGCACGATCACACACTCACCTCGAGTTTGTTGCGGATGGCCGCGGCCAGCTCGTCGCGGTCGGAGAACGGGTGCACGACACCGCCGGCCTCCTGGCCGGACTCGTGCCCCTTGCCGGCGAGGAAGACGATGTCGCCCGGCCCGGCCAGCGCGACGGCGTGCTCGATGGCTTCGCGGCGGTCGCCGATTTCGATGACTTCGCCGCCTTCGGCGGGCCCGACGGCGCGGGCGCCGGCGAGCATCGCGGCGCGGATCGCCGCGGGGTCTTCGGAGCGCGGGTTGTCGTCGGTGACGATCAGGACCTCGCTGCGCCGGGCCGCCGCCTCGCCCATCATCGGGCGCTTGGCGGTGTCGCGGTCCCCGCCGCAGCCCAGGACGGTGATGATCCGGCCCTCGGCACGGGCCCGCAGCGCGTCCAGGCCCTGGGCGACCGCGGCCGGCTTGTGGGCGTAGTCGACGACGGCGGTGAACTCCTGGCCGACGTAGACCCGCTCCATCCGGCCCGGCACCTGCACCTCGGCGAGCCCGGTGACGATGTGCTCCAGCGCGATGCCCGCGCTGCCGAGGATGGCGGCGGCGAGCACGGCGTTGGCGACGTTGAACTCGCCGGGCAGCGGGATCCGGGCGGCCGCGCTGACGCCGTCCGGGCCGTGCAGCGTGAACGTCTGCTCGCCGTGCGGGGTGGCCTCGATGTCGGTGGCCTTCCACGCGGCGTCGGTGCCCGGGTCCGTGGTGACGGTGATCGTCCGCGGCGTGAGCAGGGCCTGGCCCCAGGCGCTGTCGACCACGACGACCTCGGTGGTCGAGCGGCCGTCGAACAGCAGCGACTTCGCGGCGAAGTACTCCTGCATGTCCTTGTGGAAGTCCAGGTGGTCCTGGGAGAGGTTGGTGAACGCGCCGACCGCGAACCGGGTGCCGTTGACCCGGCCGAGCGCGAGCGCGTGGCTGGAGACCTCCATCGGCACGTGCGTGACGCCGCGTTCGAGCATCACCGCGAGCAGCGCCTGCAGGTCCGGCGCTTCGGGGGTGGTGAACCCGCTGACCAGCCGTTCGCCGGCGATCCGGGTCTCGACCGTGCCGATCAGGCCGGTGGTCAGGCCCGCGGCCTGCAGGCCGGCGTCGACCAGGTAGGACGTCGTGGTCTTGCCGGACGTGCCGGTGACGCCGAGGACGGCCAGCCGCAGCGAGGGCTCGCCGTAGATCCAGGCGGCGATCTCGCCGAGGGCGGCGCGCGGGTCGGCGTGCACGAGGATCGGGACGCCGGCGTCGCGCAGGGCGGGGCGCTCGGCGCCTTCGGCGTCGGTGAGCACCGCGACGGCCCCGGCCGCGACCGCCTGGTCGCTGAAGTCGGCGCCGTGCGCGCGGGCGCCGGGCAGGGCGGCGAACAGGTCGCCGGGCAGCACGTGCTGGGCCCGCAGGGTGGTGCCGGTGACGGTGAGGTCGGCGGCGTCGGGACTGTCGGCGATCAGCCGCGCGTCCGCCCTGGCGAGCAGCGTCGCCAGCGGGACCGGGTCGATGCGCGCCGGGCGGGGCGGCGCGGGCACCGCTTTCACCGGGCTTTCCGGCACCTGGGAACTGGACGAGGACACGGACACGGCCAAGAGGCTACCGGCGGCCGTCCGGAGGCCCGTCACGCGGTACGGCGATTGCGCGCGGCTGAGGCACATGTGCTAGACGGCGGCCCGCACTCCGTTGCACCGCAACGCTTTCCCTCCCGTTGTGCACTGTGGACGCGAAGAAGCCCCCTCACGCAGGTGAGGGGGCCTTCACAGACTGTGCTTACGGGATGATCAGCGGGACTTCCGGCGACGGGCCGTCCGACAGCGGGATCTGGTACCGCTGCGTCAGGTACGACGCGATCGTGTGGAACAGCGGCGCGGCGGAGTGCCCGACCGGCAGCGTCGTGTCGGGCGCGTCCAGCCGGATCCCGACCACGAACCGCGGGTGGTCGGCGGGCAGGATGCCGGCGAAGGTGATGTTGTAGAGGTGGTCGCTGTAGGCCTTGGTCCGCGGGTCGACCTGCTGGCCGGTGCCCGTCTTGCCGGAGATCTGGTAGCCCTCGACGGCCGCCGACGGCGCGGTGCCCTTCTGCAGGCCCTTGCCGTTCTGCGCGACGGCGCGCATCATGTCGCGCACCGTCTTCGCCGTCTGCGGGCTGACCACCTGGACCTGCTTCGGCGCCGGCTCCGGCACGGTCGTGCCGTCGGAGTTCACCTTCGCCTTGACGATCCGGGGTTCGACGCGCAGGCCGTCGTTCGCGATCGCCTGGTACATCCCGGCCATCTGCAGCACGGTCATCGACAGGCCCTGCCCGATGGGCAGGTTGCCGAACGTCGTCGCCGACCACTGGCTGCGCGCCGGCACGACCCCGGCGCTCTCGCCGGGCAGGCCGACGCCGGTGCGCTGGCCGAGCCCGAACTTCTTGAGCAGGTCCGAGTAGCGCTCCTCGCCGATCTTCTGCGCCAGCAGCAGCGTCCCGATGTTGGACGACTTGGCGAAGATCCCGGCGGTGGTGAAGTTCTGCGTGCCGTGGGTCCAGGCGTCGTGCACGGTCTTGTCGGCCACCTGCAGCGCGCCGGGCACCTGGATCGTCGACTCCGGCGTCGCGATGCCGTAGTCGATCGCCCCGGTGGCGGTGACGACCTTGTTGACCGACCCCGGCTCGAACGGCGTGGTGACCGCCGGGTTGTTGAGGTCGTCGGGGGTCCACGTGCTCTGGTCGTTGGGGTCGAACGTGGTGTCGTTGGCCAGCGCGTAGACCTCGCCGGTCTTGGCGTCGAGGACGACCGCCTGCCCGCCCTTGGCGTGCGACTGCTGGACGTAGTCCGACAGCTGCCGCTGGACCTCGTACTGCAGGTCGGAGTCGATGGTCAGCTCGAGGTCCGACCCCGGCACGGCGGCCTGCAGGTCGCGCTCGGTGCCCGGGATGACGACGTTGTCGCTGCCGTTCTTCGTGTTGACCAGCATCCGGCCCGGCGTGCCCGCCAGGTCGTTGTCGCGCACGAGTTCCAGCCCGACCAGGCCGTGCAGGTTGTGCTTGGACACGTCCGGGTCGTCGGAGCGCCAGTTCGCGGCGCCGACGATGTTGGACGCCAGGCTGCCGCCCGGGTATTCGCGCAGCGCGCGCTTCTCGATCCCGATCCACGGGTAGTTCTTGACGATGTCGGCGGCGACCGACGGCTCGACGTTGTGTTCCAGGTAGGTGAACGACACCGGCTTGTGGAAGAGGTCGAGCAGCTGCTGCTCGGTGAGCGTCGGCACCTTGGCGGCGATGTACTTCGCGGCCGCCGCGGTTTCGTTGTCGAACGTCTTCTTCGTGCCGGGGTTCTTCGCGGCGAAGTCGTCCATGCTCTTGTGGAACGCCTTGAGGTTCACCGACAGCGAGCGCACCTCGACGCTGAACGCCAGCTTGGCGCCGTTGCGGTCCACAATGGACCCGCGCTGGGCCGGGATGTCGATGGTCTGGGTGCGCTGCCGCTCGGCCGCGGCCGACAGCGCCGCGGCGTCGAACCACTGCACCTGCACCAGCTTCACGCCCGCGACGAGCAGGATGGCGACCAGGATCAGGCGCACGGCGGAGAACCGGCCGCGGTGGCCGCCGTTGCCCCGCCGCGCGGCCGCGCTGCGCGTCCCGGCGGCATAGGTCCGTCGCGCGCTGCCCCTGGTGCGCGCCCGGGCCTGTCCCCGGCCGGAAGCCATCACTGGCCGGCCCCCGGCTGGGCGGGCGGCTGCGCGTCGGCCGGCACGGCGGGCTGGTCGCCCTCGATCGGCGCGCCCTGCTGCGACTGCGTGCCCGCGGCGGGCGCGGCGGGCGGCGCGACCGGCGCCGCCGGCGTGTCCGCCTTGGCCTTCTTGGGCTCGCCGACGAGTGAGGTCTTCCCGTCCGGGCCGACGACGATGCGCGCCGGGTCGCCACCCGGCACCATGCCCAGCTGCTGGGCCGCGGGGGCCAGCGACGCGGGCGACTCCGCCTTGGCGACGTCGCGCTGCAGCTGCTCCTTCGTCTCGGCCAGGCTCGCGTTCGTGGTGCGCAGCTGCTCGAGCCGGTAGGAGTCGGCGATCGCCTGGGTGGTCAGCCACAGCGTGGTCGCCACGCCGGCGGCCAGCAGCGCCATCATCATCAGCACGAACGACGCGCGCGACTTCGGCAGCCGCAGCTTGAACTTCGGCTTCGGCTCCACCGGCTCGGCCTTCGGCCGCGGCCGCGGCTCGCGCTCCTTGAGCAGGTCGGCCCGCTGGGCGCGGCGTGCGTAGGCGCGCTCGGCCGCGGACGTGCGGCCCCGCGACGCGCGGCGCGGCGCGGCCTTGCCCGGCTGGGTGGTCCGCGGGTCCGGCTCGACGGTGGTCGAGGTGCGGGCGGCCTCGCTGCGGCCTCGCGTCGCCGGCGCGGCCGGGCGGCGGGACTTCGCGGGAGCGGTCATCGCGGCTCTCCGATCCTCTCTGCGGCCCGCAGCCGCACCGAGGCGGCGCGCGGGTTCCGTTCGATCTCCTCTTCGCCGGCCTTTTCGGCGCCCCGGGTCAGGAGCTTCAGCTCCGGTCCGTGTCCCGGCAGCTCGACCGGGAGCCCCTCCGGGGTGCGGGACTTCGCGAGCTCGGTCAGCGCCTGCTTGACGAGCCGGTCTTCCAGTGACTGGTAGGACTCGACGACGATCCGCCCGCCGACCGGCAGGGCCCCGAGCGCGGCGGGCAGGGCGCGGCGCAGCACCTCCAGCTCGCCGTTGACCTCGATCCGCAGCGCCTGGAAGGTGCGCTTGGCCGGGTGCCCGCCGGTGCGGCGGGTGGCGGCCGGGACGGCGTCGTAGAGCAGCTCGACCAGGCGCCCGCTGGTCGTGAACGGCTCCTGTTCGCGGGCTTTCACGACCGCCTTGACGATCCGCTGCGCGAAGCGTTCTTCGCCGTAGTCGCGCAGGATGCGGACCAGCTCGCCCGGTGCGTAGGTGTTGAGCACGTCGGCGGCGGTGAACCCGGTGGTCGGGTCCATCCGCATGTCCAGCGGCGAGTCCTTGGCGTAGGCGAACCCGCGCTCGGCGCGGTCCAGCTGCATCGACGAGACGCCGAGGTCGAACAGGATGCCGTCGGCCTTCTCGATGCCGACGCTTTCGAGGGCTTCCGGGAGTCCGTCGTAGACGGTGTGCACGAAGTCGACGCGGTCGCCGTGGCGGGCGAGGCGCTCCGCCGACTTCTCGAGCGCGGCGGGGTCGCGGTCGAGCGCGACAAGACGCAGCCGCGGGAAGGCGTCGAGGAGGGCGTCGGAGTGGCCGCCGAGGCCGACGGTCGCGTCCACGAGGACGCCGTCGCGGTCGGCGAACACGGGAGTGAACAGCTCGACGATCCGGTCGAGCAGCACCGGGACGTGCTCGGGTGCCGTCATGTTCCCCTCCCCCTTTCTCGCCTGGGCGGCCCGGGGGAAATATGGCGGATGCCGTCAGGTCCCTGTCCGCCCGCTGCGGACCTGGTACCGGGGAAGGTGCACCAGGGCTGTTGAGCGGACAGAGGCCTCACGGCATCCGGGTGGGCTTCTCCTCCTCGCGCGGGCGGCGAACCCCTCGTCCCCCGACGACGACGGTGCACCGCGTCCGCGCGTCTAGAAGACGCCCGGCAGTACTTCCTCTCGAGCCTTCGCGTAGCTGTCTTCGTGTTCCTCCAGGTAGCCCTGCCACGCTTGGGCGTCCCAGATCTCCAGCCTGGTGATCGCCCCGATCACCACGCACTCCTTGCTGAGCCCCGCGTAGCGGCGGAGCTCGGGCGCGATGCTGATGCGCCCCTGGCCGTCCGGCCGTTGCTCGTCCGTGCCCGCGAACAGGTAGCGCTGGTAGGCCCGGACGGCCTCGTTGGTGAACGGGGCCTCGGCGACCTTGCGCGCCATCTGCTCGAACTCGGCGCGGGGGAAGACGAAGAGGCAGTGGTCCTGCCCCTTGGTAAGCATCAGCCCACCCGCCAAGGCGTCACGGAACTTCGCGGGCAGCGCGAGCCGCCCCTTGTCGTCCAGCTTCGGGGTGTGGGTGCCGAGGAACACGGCCTCCACCTCCCTACCGCATCCGGCGGCGAACCACCGGCTACGGCTCCGGGGCCTCCCTTCCGCCCCACTGGCCACCACCGTACCCCACTTTTCACCACAGTCAACGCGGGAAACCGGCGGCTCACTCCGTCGTGTGGTCCGTTTGCGCAGGTCAGCAGGGTGGGGGCAGGTGGGGGGTGGCGTGGGGGACGGTGGCCAAGATCCCCCATGCCGGGGGCCGGAGCAACCTCAGCTGTTTCTCATGCGTCCGCATAACGGCCGCGAAAGAACCCGGGGGCAGGGTTGTGGGGTCGAGTGGGGGCCGCGGGTGGGGCTTGGTGGGGGCCTCGGGTGGGGGCCGGTGGGGATACCGGCGGCCCGGCTCGGACGTCAGTCCTCCGGAGTCACCAAGGCCGCGATGCGCGACGTCAACCGCGCGCTGTCGACCGGGCTCACGCTGACCCACTCCGCCCCACCACGCCCCGGCGTCTTGGTCGCGCAGTACGCGCCCACGTCGGTGTCGAACCACGTCAGCCCGCCCACCCGCACGACCCGCCCCGACGCCTCCCGCCGGGACACGCTGAACTGTCCCGCCGCGTAAACCGGCCGTGCCTGGATCGCCAGCACTTCCTGCAGCTGGGCGGACGCCGCCCCCGAAGCGGCCGACGGGTCCGCCAGTGCCGAAGCCGACAGGTTGATGCCGTACCCCGGGCCGGCCGTCAGCTCCGGCAGGACGTCCACGATCGCCGTGCACAGCTCGCCCGGGCCGATCGAATCCAGCGCGATCGTCTGCTCCGGCTGGGTCGCCAGCACGCCACGGCGCCCGCGAACCGCCGTCACCGCGCGGAACGGCGAGAGCGCCGTCATGTCCGCCAGTGCTTCGCACGCCACGTACACCTCGCCGCCGGCGAGGATCTCCAGCCGCGCGGCCAGCGCCGGCTCGATGCGGGACCCGTCGTACAGGCCGCGGCCGGCGAGGTTCTCGTACACCGCCTTCCGCACCTCGGCGCGCTCCTCCTCCGTGCCGCCGACGCTGCGCACCGTCAGCGGCTCCGGCGGGCGGTCGTGGCCCAGGTCGGTCCAGAGGATGTCGAACGCCGACGCGGAAACGCGGATCAAGCCGGCCCCAGCGTCGGCGGCGCCTCGAACGACTGGGCCGGGACGTGGCCGCGCAGGGCCGCGTCGCGGGTGCGGAGCACGTCGATCGCCTTCTGGCGCGCCGCTTCCGCCTCGGCGCGGCGGGCCGCCATCTCGTCGGCCAGCCCGGCCAGGACGAGCACGTTCCCGGACGAGGCGGCGTCCCGGATCATCGCCGCCGGGTCGTAGTCCACCGGCGGCGGCATGTCGGCGCGGGCCCGCGCGGCCGCGTCCGCCTGCGCGCCGACCGCGCTGCCCACCGACGCCGAGACGGCGGCCGAGTGCGAGAGCCACCGCGCAGCCCGGCCCAGCGCCGCCCGCGCCGCGTCCCCCGCCTGCCCGCGCCAGTTCTCCTCCGAGGACGAGACCAGCGCGGCGAGGTCGGCGGTCGACTCGTGCAGCCGTTTCGCCAGCCCGTCCCAGCGCGCGCCCGCCTCGCCCGCGGCGACCGGGTCGTTGTCCCGCTCGACCTCCGCGGCCATGGCCTCGTGGCTGTAGGACTCGTACCGCGCGGTCGGAACGGGGGGTTCGGGCACGGTGCACCTCTCTCAGGGCAGCTTCGGTTCGACCAGCCCGGCCACCGTGCCCGCGCGGCGGCAGGCGAGCGGGGTGTCCGAGAAGCCGGTGTTGCTGACGTCGATCTGGACGCTGGCCGCGTCGCCCACCGCGAGCAGGACGGCGCAGGTGCCGTCGGCGGCCTTCTTGTCCGCCACCTGCAGCGCCGGGTGGGCGCCGACCTTGGTCTTCGTGGCCGTCTTCTTCGCGACCTCGAGGTCGGCCAGCCCGTCGGTGTCGCTGAGGGTCACGGTGACGCCGAAGGTGCCGGGCACGCTCCAGTCGCACGCGCGGGCACCGGCGATGTCCTTGGGCTTGCCGAGGACGCTGATCCCGGCGCTCGACCGGTCCTGCGGGGTGAGCAGCGCGCACGGGTCCATCGCGGCGAGACCGGTCCAGGCCACCGGCGGGGGCGCGGCGGTGGCGGAAGCGGAAGCCGACGTGTGCCCCGCGGTGGCGGGCTCGGCCGCGGGCTGCTGCCCGCAACCGCCGAGCAAGAGGAAGAGGAGGAGGACAGGCGTGAGGCACCGGACCGTCCGCCGCCGGCGCACCCCCGGTTTCTCGCGCACCCGCTCAGCCACCCGTGCAGTCCACTCCGTCCGCGGCCTGCTCGTCGGCGTGCTGGTACTTCGCCAGCGCCTGGCCGATCCGGTGCTTCAGCGTCTCGAGCTCCTTGCCGAACGCGGTCAGCTGCTGGACGGCCGAGCCCTGCCCGCCGATGCCGTACTCGGCCATGAACTTGCCGATCTCCCCCGCGTAGCCGCCGCCGAGCGGCACCGTCCGGCCGAGGACCTTGGCCTCGCGCACCATCTCGCCGACGAGGTCCTGCAGCGCGCCGAGCTTCGCGTAGGCGTCCGTGGCCAGCTCGGGCGCGACCGCGAACCCGCGGACGTCGTACGTTTGCCCCCGCACCTCGCTCATGAGCGGTTACGCCTCTCCGTAGCCGGGCGAACTCGTATCGGAGCATAGAACAGCGCGGGCTGTCAGCGGGAGCGCCCAGAATCGGGTGACAACACACCCGTTCGGGGTATCGTCCCTGCTTGCGCAGTGTCATCAACAGTCGTGCCGGGCGTGCTCGCCGGGGCTTCCCGGGGTTCCGCCCCCAGGTTCGCCCGGGTTTGACACACTGGATGGAAGGCTGGTCGCTGCGCGCGGACAGCAGCGATGGGGGCCGTTCGGCCCGGCGGTGCGCACAGTGCGCGCGGCCATGCGCCACCAGGAGGTCGAGTGACGTCGAGAATCCAGTCTGCGGCGCCCGGATCGGGCGAGCAGGCATCCGGACGGCCGCCTTATCCGGCGGAGTCCACGGGCAACGGCCGGGCGCACGGCCGCCCCGCCAGAGTGTCGCTGGACGAACTGCACGAAACCGCGCGGCGCATCGCCGCCAACGTCGAACGGGTCCTGGTCGGCAAGCCCGACGTCATCCGGATCGCGCTGGTCACACTGCTCGCCGAAGGCCACCTCCTGGTCGAGGACGTGCCCGGCGTCGGGAAGACCTCGCTGGCCAAGGCGCTGGCCCGGTCGATCGACTGCACGGTCAGCCGCATCCAGTTCACCCCGGACCTGCTGCCGAGCGACGTCACCGGCGTCTCCATCTACAACCGCCAGTCCGGCGAGTTCGACTTCCGCCCCGGCCCGGTGTTCGCGAACATCGTGGTGGGCGACGAGATCAACCGCGCTTCGCCGAAGACGCAGTCGGCGCTGCTGGAGTGCATGGAAGAGCACCAGGTCACCGTCGACACCTCGACGTACCGGCTCGAGCAGCCGTTCATGGTGATCGCCACGCAGAACCCGATCGAGATGGAAGGCACCTACGCCCTTCCTGAGGCCCAGCGCGACCGGTTCACCGCGCGCGTCTCCATCGGCTACCCCGACCAGCAGGCCGAGCTGGCCATGGTCGACGAGCACGCCGGCCACAACCCGCTCGAAGAGCTGCAGCCGGTGTCCGACGGCCAGACCGTGCACCGGCTGATCGAGACCGTCCGCGGCGTCCACATCGCCCCGGAGGTCCGCCGGTACGCCGTCGACCTCGTCGCGGCCACCCGCCAGGTCCCGGAGATCCGGCTCGGCGCGTCCCCGCGCGCGACGCTGCACCTCGTCCGCGCGGCGCGGGCGCAGGCGGCGCTGTCCGGGCGCGACTACGTGGTGCCGGACGACCTGCACACGGTCGCGGTGCCGGTGCTCGCGCACCGCCTGGTGCTGACCACCGAGGCCCACGCGGCGCGCCGGTCGGCGACCGACGTCGTGCGGGCGGTGCTGCACCGGGTGCCGGTGCCGCAGGGCTCCCGGCCCCAGTAGACGCACCGGCGAAGGGGAGAACAACGACGTGCTGCGTGCCCTGTCCGGCCTGACCACCCGCGGCCGCTGCCTGCTGGCCGCGGGGCTGGCGGCCGCGGTGTGCTCGTTCGTGCTCAACGAACGCGACCTGCTGCGGGTCGCCGTCTTCGTGGTGGCGCTGCCGCTGCTGGTCGCCGTGTTCATCTCGGCGACCCGGCTGCGCATCGACGCGACCCGCGCGCTGCACCCGCAGCGCGTCGCGGTCGGCGGCGCCGGCGAGGTGCAGCTGGAGCTGTGGCGCAGCGGACGCCTGCCGGCCGGCGAAATCCTGCTGGAAGACGGGGTGCCGTACGCGCTGGGCTCGCGGCCGCGGTTCGTCGTCGAACGGCTCCCGCACGACCGGCGCGTCGCCCTGCGCTACCCGCTGCAGCCCGTGCTGCGCGGGATCCAGCAGGTCGGGCCGCTGCGCGCGACCATCACCGACCCGTTCGGGCTGTGCGAGTTCGAGCGCGAGCTGATCGGGCACTCGCGGCTGGTCGTCGTGCCGCGCGTGGTCCCGCTGTGGGGCCTGCCGAGCGGCGCGGGCATCGGCGTCGGCGACGACGGCACGGTCCGGCTGCACGCCGGCCAGGGCGAGGCCGACGTCATCGTCCGCCAGTACCGCCAAGGCGACGACCTGCGCAAGGTCCACTGGCGCTCGACCGCCCGCCGCGACGAGATCATGGTCCGCGTCGAGGAACGGCCGTGGCGCGGCGGCACGACGGTGCTGCTCGACCACCGCGCGGCCGCCCACCACGGCAGCGGCCCGGCCGCCAGCCTGGAGTGGGCGGTGTCGTTCGCGGCGTCGGCGGCGGTGCACCTGCGCCGGTCCGGGCACCGCGTCCGGCTGGTCAGCGAGCACGGCGTGACGCTCGCCGACACCCCGGGCGAGGGCGGCGACCACTACGACAACGTGGTGCTCGACGCGCTGGCCGCGTTGCAGCCGGCGCACCAGCGGGACATCACGCTGGCCGGCGACCCCGGCGAGGGGCAGGAGCTGATCGCCGTGCTCGGCACGGTCAGCACGGAAGCGGTGCACGAGCTGGCGCAGTTCCGGCCGCGCGGGATCAGGAGCCTCGCGGTCCTGCTCGACACGCCGACGTGGTCGGCGGGGGTGACCGCACCGGAGCAGCGCGCCGCGGCGACCGAGGACTCGGCGGCGTTGCTGCGCGCGGCGGGCTGGGGTGTGGTGATCGCCGGACCGGGATCGCCGATGCCGCAGGTGTGGGCCGAGCTGTGCCGCAGCGGCGCCCGCCGCGGCACGCTGATCGGCGGCCCGCGATGAGCACCGCTGTGGAGCCACGCCCTTGCCACCGCAGCCCGCTCGGCGACCCGCGGTCCGCCGAAGCCACCACCGCCCAGCCCCGCCTGGTGAGGCAACCCCTCGACGCTCGCCACGGCAACCCGCGCTCCACCGAAGCCACCGCCACCCAGCCCCGACCACCTCGCCACCGCAACCCGCGGTCCACCGAAGCCACCACCGCCCACCCCCGACCGCCTCGCCACCGCAACCCGCTCGGCGACCCGCGGTCGGCGATGAGCGCCATCAAGCCGGGGGCCCGCCGCCCAGCCACTCCCTCCTCCCCGATCGGCGGTCCGCGATGAGCACCACCGCACCGCCCCGGCCGTCCGGTTCCGCCGCGACCCCGCCCCGGCGGCCCGCGTCGCAGCACCCCCTCTCCGCCTGGCGCGGCAGCCTGCTCGCGCCCGCCGCCGCCGGGATCGCCACCCTCTGCGCCGCCACCTCCGTGACCAGCGTCGTCTCCGGCCTCGCCTGGTTCGGCTACCTCTTCGTCGCCGTGCTCCTGATCGCCGCCACCGGGCTCGCGCTGCGCTCGCTGCAGGTGCCGACCGTGCTCGTCGGCCTCGGCCAGCTCGTGGTCCTGCTCTTCCTCATCACCGGCGCCTTCACCACGCACGGGATCCTGCAGGTCATCCCCGGCCCCGAAGCGTTCGGCGAGATCGGGAACACGCTTTCGGCCGCCGCCGAGCAGATCCGCGTCGGCCTGCCACCGGTCGAGGGCAGCCAGCCGATCCTCTGCCTCGTCACGATCCTGATCGGCCTGGTCGCCGTCCTGGTCGACACGCTGACCGTCGCCGCCGCGGCGCCCGCCGCCACCGGGCTCGTCCTGCTCTGCGTTTACGCCGTGCCGGCCGCGCTCTCCGAGGAAATGCTGCCGTGGTGGACGTTCCTGCTCGGCGGGGCGGCGTTCGCCGGCCTGCTCGCGGTCGACGGCAACCACCGGCACCGGCGCTGGCGGACCCGCGAAGCGCCCGGGCGCAGCGGCAAGCAGGGCGTGCTGTCCGCACCCGTCGCGGTCGTGGCCGCGGCGATCGTGCTCGGCCTGTTCGGCGGCGCGATCACGTGGGTCGGCACGGTCGGGCGGATCCCGTTCGGCAACGGCGGCGACGGCCCCGGCGCCGGCTCCGGCGGGTTCGGCATCCAGCCGTTCACCGAGCTGCGCGGCATGCTCGACCAGGGCGCCAACCGCGAGCTGTTCAAGGTCCGCGGCCTCGGCACCGACCGGCGGCTGCTGCGCGCGATGACGCTGGACACCTACTACCCCAACAAGGGCTGGGGCCTGCACGACGAAGGCCGTTCGCAGCAGGGCGTCCCGGTCGGTCCGCAACTGCCGCCCGCGCCGGGCGACGACGGCACCGGAGCCGCGCGCCGCATCGACGTCGAACCGGCGAGCTGGCGCGACAACTGGCTGCCGGTGTACGGCGCGCCGCGGGTGATCGACGGCGCCGCCAACGGCTACCTCTACGACCAGGTCAGCGGCACGGTCTTCACCACGCGCAGCGAAGCTCCGCCGGCCTACACCGAGTACGCGTCGCTGAAGGAGCCCACGGCACCGGAACTGCGCGCGACGCCACGCGTCGACGACCTGCCGCCGCGGTACACGCAGCTCGACCGCGTCGACGAGCGCGTCCGCGCGAAGACCGAGCAGCTCATCGCCGGCGAGTCCAACGACTTCGACCGGGCGTCGGCGATCTGGCGGTACTTCACGGCGCAGAACGGGTTCGTGTACGACACGAAGACCGCGCCGGCGAACGACGCCGACGCGCTGGCCGACTTCATCCTCAACGGCAAGCGCGGCTTCTGCGAGCAGTTCGCCTCGGCGATGGCCGTGATGCTGCGGGTGGCGGGCATCCCGTCTCGGGTGGCCATCGGGTTCACCCCGGGCGTGCAGGTCAACGACTACCTGTCGATCACCACCCAGGACGCGCACGCGTGGGTCGAGGCGTACTTCGGCGGCAAGGGCTGGGTGACGTTCGACCCGACGCCGCTGTCCGACGGCCGCGGCATCACCCCGTCGTACCTGCAGGCCGGTACCCAGGACGGCAACCAGCCCGACGACACGCAGGTGGCGCCGAGCACGGTCCAGTCGAGCGCGGCGCCGACCGGGGCGCCCCGCGACACCGAGCAGAACCAGCAGGCGCAGGGCCCGCAGACCACCGACGAGGGCACGCCGGCCTTCGTGTGGGTGCTCGTGGGAGTGCTGGTGGCGCTCGCGGTGCTGGCGACGGTGCTGGTGGTCGTCGGCGGGCGCCGCAGAAGGCCGGACCGCGAACCCGCGGCGACCGGGCTCGGCGCGGTGCTCAAGAACTGGCTGCCACTGATCGCGGCCGCGTTGTGGGTGGCGGTGCTGGGCGTGCTGACCTGGCTCGTGGCCTGGTGGTTCAGCCTGATCGTGGTGCTGCTGCTGGCGGGCCTGCTGGGCCCGTCGGCGGCGCGCGACGTCGGACGGCGCCGCCGGCTGCAGGAGATCGTGGCGCAGCGCCCGGGCGCGGCGGACGCGGCGTGGTCCGAGCTGCGGGCCGAGTGCGCGGACCGCGGGCTGCCGATCCCGCCGAGCGACACGGTCCGCGTGGCGGGCCAGAAGCTGGCGGCGAAGCACCACCTGGACGACGAGGGCCGCGACGGTCTCCGCACGGTGATCGGCGTGGTCGAGAAGTCCTGGTACGGCGAAGACGGTCACCCGGACCCGACGCTGCCCTCGGCGTTCGATCACCTGAGGCGGAGCCTGCACCGGAACGCGCCGCTGTCCTGGAAGGGCCGGCTGTTCCCGAGGTCCCTGTTCCGCAGCCGGGACTGAGGCCGGCCGCCCGTCCCGGTGTCGTGAACGACTCATTCACGACGTCTGGGCTGGGGCCGGGGTCACCCGGTCGGGCGTCACCCGCTGTCACCGCGGGTGGGGCTCGTCACTTGAGCACACAAGAAGATCCGCGTCCCGCACCCGGGACGCGGATCTTGTGGTCTTGCGGCGCTACTGCTCCTCGAAGCGCTGGCGGAAGCGCTCTTCCATCCGCTGGGTGAACGAGCTCCGGCGGCCCGATTGCTTGGCCCCGCGAGATCCCGATCCACCGCCCTTGCCGTCCCCGTCGGCGCCGTGCCGAATCGATGTGACGGCCATCATGACCCCGAAGAACATCACGAGGAACCCGAGCACGCTGATCAGCGGGATGTCGGCCACCCGGAACTGCGGCACCACCACGCCCAGCACCAGCAGGGCCACGCCCACTACGAACAGGGCGATGCCCTGGATACGCCGTCGGCGAGCGGGGCGACGCAACCGGGTGCCACGCACCGTGGATGCGAACTTGGGGTCCTCGGCATAGAGCTCGCGCTCGATTTGATCGAGCAGCCGCTGCTCATGCTCGGAGAGTGGCATCTTTCCTCCTCCGGCACAGCTGTCGCGGGCGCCGGGCCGCGCAACGTCCTGGACCCAACAGCCAACCCCAGGCGGGGTGGCACTGTCCAGGATACGAGGCCCGCGCCCGGACGACTACCCGATCCCGCATCCAGAAGGGATCGAATTGGGCTAAATCCTTCCGGATCGGGGTTGCGGACGGTCACCGTCGCGGGTTGTGACCGGTTGACGAGGTCAGCGGCAATGTGGGGGACGGCTGCCGGGGGCGAAGATCACCCGCTGTGCGCGGCTGAGGACGAGCCTCGGTGAGGGGCGGCGCGGGAGCGGAAGGGGCGGGGTTCCGGCTCGCGTGTCTGGCTCGAGTGGGAGGGCGCGGGGTTTGTCGCCGGCCCGGCCGGCCAAGGGAATCCGGGCCTCGGCGCAGCAAAGCGCCAACCAGCCGCAGGACCGCCCGGCCAAGAGAATCGGGCCCTCGGCGCAGCAAAGCGCCAGCCTGCCCCGGCCAGGCCAGCCCAAGCCAATCCAGGCCTCGCCCCAGCAAAGCACAAGCCAGCCGCAGGACCGGCCAGCCAAGAGAACCCGCGGGCCCGGCCTCCCGGCCACACATCCCTGCCCCGAGGAAATCCCCTCGATCGAAAACCCTCACCCCTCCCGCGGCCCGAGCAGCGAAGCCGGCCGCACGGCCGCCGACCCGAACTTCGACCTCGCCACGTCCGCCGCCACCTCCGCGTCCCGCCAGCGCGGTGCCGGGGACTCGAACACCAGCTGCTCCCCCGCCTCCCCCGTGTCCAGCCCCTCCACGCGCACCCCGATCAGGCGGACCGCTCCCGTCGGGGCGTGCTCCGTGAGCAACGACACCGCCACCGCGTGGATCTCGCGCGCCACGTCCGTTGCCGACACCAGCGTGCGGGCTCGCGTGATCGTGCGGAAGTCCGCGAACCGCACCTTGATCGAGACCGTCCGCCCGCGCACCCCGCGCGCCCGCAACGTCGCCGCCACGCGGGAAGACAGGCGGAGCAGTTCCACGCCCAGCTCCGCGCGGGAATGGCGGTCGACGTCGAACGTGTGCTCCGCGCCGATCGACTTCTCCGGGGAGTCGACCACCACCGCGCGCTCGTCGACGCCGTGCGCGAGCCGGTGCAGGTGCTCGCCCACCGCCACCCCCAGCGACTTCTTCAGCCGCTGCGGCGGGAACGCCGCCACGTCGGCGATCGTCGCCAGCCCCAGCCTGCGCAGGCTTTCCTCCGTGCGCGCGCCCACGCCCCACAGCGCCGACACCGGCAGCGGGTGCAGGAACGCCAGCGTCTCCGCCGCCGGCACCACGACCATGCCGTCCGGCTTCGCCATCCCCGACGCCAGCTTCGCCACGAACTTGACCTTCGCCACGCCGACCGAGCACGTGATCCCGTGCTCCGCCGCTACCCGGGAACGGATCTCCGCGCCCAGCGACGCCGGCGTCGCGCCCAGGCGCCGCAACGCCCCGCTGACGTCCAGGAACGCCTCGTCCAGGCTCAACGGCTCGACCAGCGGCGTCAGCTCGCGGAAGATCCCCATCACCCCGCGGGAGACCTCGCTGTAGAGCCCGCCGGTCGGCGGGATGTTGATCAGGTGCGGGCACAGCCGCTTCGCCGTCGAGAACGGCATCGCCGAGCGCACGCCGAACTTTCGCGCCGGGTAGTTGGCCGCCGCCACGACCGCGCGCGGCCCGCCGCCGGACACGACGACCGGCCGGTCCGCCAGCTCGGGCCGGGTCCGCAGCTCGACCGACACGAAGAACGCGTCCATGTCGACGTGCAGCATTCCGCACCCGGTGTCGTCCGGCGGCGGTTCTCCCGGCCGGACCCGGAACCGGGCCATCCCGCCCGGCAGCTCAGCATTTCGCCCCACCCCGAGGACGCTACCGGCCACCACCGACAGTTTCGGAGCGAGCGCCGGAAGGGGTCAGGCGGGCCGCGCGACGGCGTGCAGCCGGGCCGCGATGTCCCGCAGCGCCGGCGACCCCGCCGCCACCCGCTCGAACTCCGCCAGCTCGTCGTCGCGGACGTCGCCGCCCACCAGGTCGGCGATCACCCGGTCGCCCTGCAGCAGCGTGACCTCCAGGCCCGCGGCCTCGAGGTCGGCGTGCAGGCCGACCGCGGAGTACCGGCGCAGGACCGTGTCGCCCGGGACGACGCCGCCGGCGCTCTCGAGCAGCTGCTTCGCCTCCGCCACGCGGCCCGCCAGCGCGCGGTTCAGGACCGCCGCGTGCCGGTTCGCGACCAGCACCGACACCGCGCCACCCGGAGCGACCGCCGTGGCCAGCGCGGTGAGCACCGCGGCCGGGTCGTCGACGATCTCCAGCAGCCCATGCGCCAGCACCAGGTCGGCCGAGCCGGCCTCGACGTGGCGGCCCAGCGCGTCGGAGTCGTCCGCGACGACCGTGATCAGCTCGGAGACACCCTCCTCCTCGGCGCGCCGCTGCAGCGTCGCGAGGGCGTTCGGGCTCGGCTCGACGACGGTCACCCGGCAGCCCGCCGCCGCGAACGGCACCGCCCAGCCGCCGCTGCCGCCGCCCACGTCGACGACGCGGGGCTGCTCGGCGCCCCGGGCGCGGGCCGCCTGGATCTCGGCCTCGAGCACCCGGCGGACGGCGCCCGCACCCCGGGCCGCCACGGTCTCCGTCTTCATGCCGCACAGGGTAGTGCCCGCTCCGGGCGGGCTCCCGAGCTCCTCCCTTCGAGTGAACGGCCCTTGCCCGGCGGCGCCCCTCGCGCACACCCGTAGGCTGGTGAACGTGCACACGGTCGCCGTACTCAGCCTCAAGGGAGGCGTCGGCAAGACGACGGTCGCTCTCGGTATCGCGTCCGCCGCCCTGCGTAGGGGCACGCGGACGCTGGTCGTGGACCTCGACCCGCAGGGCAACGCCACGACCTCGCTCGACCCGCCGTACACCGACGCGACCCTCGCCGACGTGCTCGAAACCCCCACCCGGGAGATGCTCGAACGCGCGATCGCGCCGAGCGTCTGGAGCGAGGACGTCGACGTCCTGGTCGGCGCCGAAGAGCTCGAGCTGCTCAACGACCCCGACGCCGACCCCGAGCGCCTCGCGAACTTCTCCCGCGCGCTCGACGAGCTGCACCGCGAGCCGCTGCGCGAAACGCCGTACGAGCTGGTGATCCTCGACTGCCCGCCGTCGCTGGGCCGGCTGACGAAGTCCGCGCTGGTCGGCGCGGACAGCGCGCTGATCGTCACCGAGCCGACGATGTACGCCGTCGCCGGCGCGCACCGGGCCCTCGAAGCGATCGAGAAGATCCGCAAGGAGCTCAACCCGGACCTGCGCCCGATCGGCGTGCTCGTCAACAAGCTGCGCGTGCGGTCCTACGAGCACCAGTTCCGGATCGCCGAGCTGCGCGAGAACTTCGGCTCGCTGGTGATGCCGACGGCGATCACCGACCGGCTCGCCGTGCAGCAGGCCCAGGGCGCGTGCAGCCCGATCCACGAGTGGCACTCGCCCGGCGCGCAGGAGATCGCGCTGACGTTCAACATGGTGCTCGCGAAGATCCTGCGGTCCAACCGCGCGGGGCGCCACCGCATCGCCGGCGAGGAGCCCGAGGGCCCGGACTGGCCCGAAGGCCCGGCGCCGGAGACCCCGGAGGCGCCCGCCGAGGTGTCCGAATCCGCGGGGTGAGCCGTGCCCGAGGGTGACACCGTCTACCTCGTCGGAAAGCGCTTCGACAAGGCGCTGGCGGGCAAAACGCTGCTGCGCGGCGAGTTCCGCGTGCCGCAACTGGCCACGGTGGACCTCGCCGGGCGCGCGGTGCTCGGGGTCGGGACGGTCGGCAAGCACCTGTTCACCCGCTTCTCCGGCGACCTGACGCTGCACTCGCACCTGATGATGGACGGGATGTGGGACGTCTACCCGGCCGGCGCGAAGTGGCGCCGGCCCGGCCACCACGCCCGCGTGATCCTCACCGCGGCCGACACGCAGGTGATCGGCTTCCGCGTGCACGACCTCAAGCTCGTGGCCACGCCGAAGGAAACCGACCTCGTCGCCCACCTCGGCCCGGACCTGCTCGATCCACAGTGGACCGAAGCGCACGCGGACCGCGCGATCGCGAACCTGGCGGACAAGCCCGAGCGCGAGCTCGGCCTCGCACTGCTCGACCAGCGCGTCATGGCCGGGGTCGGCAACCTCTACAAGTGCGAGATCGCCTTCCTGCTCGGCGTCACGCCGTGGACCCCGGTGTCCGAAGTGGACGCCGGCCGCACGGTCGCGCTCGCCCGGAAGCTGCTGCTGGCCAATGCCCTCTCCGGCCGCTTCGACCAGAGCACCACCGGCCATCTCGACCGCAACCGCAAGAACTGGGTCTACGAGCGCACCCGCCAGGGCTGCTTCCGCTGCGGCGGCAAGCTCCTGGTGCGCACGCAGGGCCACGACGTCCAGCGGCGGCCGACGTGGTTCTGCCCGAAGGACCAGCACGGGCCGTACCCGCCGCAGTATGCTGACGCGGTGACGACGTTCAAGCTCCCGCTCTACGGGGCCGACACCGAACGCGGCGACCTCGCTCCCTGAGCCGCCCGCGCCACCCGTCACCCTTCCGAACACCCCAGGGAGCTCAGTCATGCCCGGAATCCCGGCCGGGCAGGCCCTGCGCGCCTTCGCGCACGCCCTGCCCAAGGTCGAACTGCACGTCCACCTCGTCGGCTCGGCGAGCCTGTCGACCGTGCTCGAACTGGCCCGGCGGCGCCCGTCCGCCGGCGTCCCCACCGGCGAACGCGAGCTCGCGGAGTTCTTCACCTTCCGCGACTTCGACCACTTCCTCACCGGCTACCTCGCGGTCACCTCGCTCGTGCGCGACCGCCACGACATCCACACGCTGGTGACCGGCCTGGCCGCGGAGCTGGCCGCGCAGAACTGCCGCTACGCCGAAGTCACCGTGACGCCGTACAACCACCTGCTCGACGGCGTGCCCGGCGACGAACTCCTGACCGGCCTGGAAACCGGCCGCGCCCGCGCGGCCGAACTGGGCGTGGAACTGGCGTGGTGTTTCGACATTCCCGGCGAAAAGGGCGTCGCGGCCGGGCGCGAGACGCTCGTGTTCGCGTTGCGCGAACGTCCCGAAGGCCTGGTGTCGTTCGGCTTGGGCGGCCCGGAGCTCGGCGTCGGGCGCGCGCTGTTCGAGCCGTTCTTCACGCGGGCCAGGGAAGCCGGGCTGCACAGCGTCCCGCACGCCGGCGAAACCACCGGCCCGGCCACGATCTGGTCGGCGCTGCACGACCTCGGCGCCGAGCGGATCGGCCACGGCACCAGCTGCACCGCCGACCCGGCACTGCTGGAACACCTTGCGGCGCAACGGATCCCGCTCGAAGTGTGCCCGACGTCGAACGTGCGCACCGGGCAGGTGCCCACCATCGCCGCGCACCCCGTGCGGCGGATGCTCGACCACGGCGTCGTCGTCACGCTCAACACCGACGACCCGCCGATGTTCGGCACCACGCTGACCGGCGAATACGTCGCCGTCGCCGAGGCGCTCGGGCTGACCGCGGCCGAACTGGCGCGGCTGGCGGAGAACGCCGTCGACGCGTCCTTCCTCGACGAGCGGCGGAAAGCCGTCCTGCGGACCGAAATCACAGAAATGACGTTGCCGGACACCGGGATCTTCGCCTAGCGTGGCAGTACACGAGAAAGGAGGTGGTCCTAAGTTGTATTCCAACAGGACTCGTGAGGTGGCTGTCCGCTAGCGGATGGCACGTGGAGGACTTTGAGCAGCGATACAACTGAGCCACCTTCGGCTCATCGCCTGCTTCACGTGGTGCCTGATAGCGAATACCAGGCAGTCACCGTGCCCCCGGGGTTCCCGAGCACCAGTCCGGCTCGGGCTCAGGCGTTTGACGGCGTCCGAGAGGCACCCCGGGGGTTCCTTCATGCGCTCATTTGTGCAGGTCAGGCCGCCGAGCGGCGGCGAACGACCGTCCGGCGATCCGACCGCGGGATTCGACGAACCCGTTGCGCTGTTCCGTCCCGCTGACGACTGTCACTCGTTAGCCTGGAGCCATGCTCAGGCCCGACTACCCGATCACCACGGAACGCCTGCTCCTGCGCCCGTTCACGCCCGACGACCTCGACGCGCTGAACTCCTTCCAGTCCCGCGCCGACGTCGCCCGCTACCTCTACTGGGGCCCGCGCAGCCGCGCGGAATCGGCCGCTGCGCTCGCGAAACGGGTGCACAGCTCGACGTTGACGAAGGAAGGGCAGTTCCTGGCCGTCGCGGTGGAGCTGGCTTCGACCGGGCAGCTGATCGGCGACCTGAACCTCGAGTGGCTCAGCAGCGAGCACCGGCAGGGCGAGATCGGGTTCGTCTTCCACCCGGACCACCACGGCAAGGGCCTGGCCGCCGAGGCGGCGACCGAGCTGCTGCGGCTCGGCTTCGAGGACCTGGGGCTGCACCGCATCATCGGCCGGTGCGACGGCCGCAACGAAGCCTCCGCCGCGCTGATGGAACGCCTCGGGATGCGCCGGGAAGCGCACCTGAGGGAGAACGAGATCGTCAAGGGCGAGTGGACCGACGAGCTCGTCTACGCGATGCTCGAAGACGAGTGGAAGGACCGCGACTAGTGGTCGCTTTCACGCCGAGGTGACGCTCCGGTAGCGGTATCCGGGCGGTTTGGCAGCATGGGGGCGTGTTCTTCGACAAGATCGTCCGCCCGGCGCTGTACCGGCTGTCCTACCACGATCCCGAACTGGTGCACGAGCGCACGGTCCGCGTCCTGGCCGGGCTCGGGAAGGTCGCGCCCGCCCTCGGGGGTGCCCTCCGCGTCGACGATCCGGTCACCGTGCTGGGCCTTCGCTTCCCCAACCGCGTCGGCCTGGCCGCCGGGATGGACAAGAACGGGCGCGCGCTGCCCGCGTGGGCCGCGCTCGGCTTCGGGTTCGTCGAGGTCGGCACCGTGACCCGGCTGGCGCAGCCGGGCAACCCGAAGCCGCGGCTGTTCAGCCTCCCCGCCAGTGACGCCGTCATCAACCGCATGGGCTTCAACAACGACGGCGCCGAGGCGCTCGCCGCCAGGCTCGCCCGCGACGGGAAACCCGGCGTGCCGCTCGGGATCAGCATCGGCAAGTCGAAGGTGACGCCCCTCGACGAGGCCGTCGAGGACTACCGCTTCTCGCTGCGTGCGCTCCACCCGTACGCCGACTACTTCGCGATCAACGTCAGCTCCCCGAACACGCCGGGACTGCGGCAGCTGCAGGACCGCGCCGCGCTCGCCGAGCTGCTCGGCGAGCTGCGCACGACGTCCGCGGAACTCGCCGGCGGCGCCGCCCCCACGCCGGTGCTGGTGAAGGTCGCGCCGGACCTGACCGACGACGCCCTCGCCGAGCTGCTGGAGGTCGCGCTCGAGCACGGCGTCGCCGGGATCATCGCCACCAACACCACGCTGTCGCGCGACGGCATCGCGCCGTCGGAGAGCAGCCTGGCCGGACAGGCGGGAGGACTGTCCGGCCGGCCGCTGACCGCCCGCGCGGCGCAGGTCGTGCGGTTCGTGCACGACCACACCGGCGGGAGCCTGCCGATCATCGGCGTCGGCGGGATCATGGGACCCGGCGACGCCGTCCGGCTGGTGGACGCCGGAGCGTCGCTCGTGCAGCTCTACACCGGTTTCGCGCTGCACGGCCCTGGCCTGGTGCGCCGGGTCAGCCGGGGTCTCGCAGCCCGGCCGTCGAGGTGAACCGGACGTACCCGCGCCAGGACTCGTAGCGGTCCAGACCGGGCCCCTCGGCCGCCAGGCACCGGACGGCCAGCGGCGCGCTGCCGTCGTCCAGCACGACGCGGTCGAGCACGAACGGCTCCTTCAGCGTGGCGGCGAACCGCTCGAACGCCGCCGGGGAGAGGCGCCAGCGTTCCCCGTCGAGGGTGGTGGCGCCTTCGAGGACACCCGGCTGCGGCGGTTCGGTGTCCAGCAGCACCATCCGGTAGCCCTCGGTGGTCCGGACCGGTCCGGTGAACCGGGCGCCGAGCGCGGTGAGGTCGGCGTTGAGCGGCTGGCCCCGCAGGTGCGCGCCGAACACGACGACGTCCTCGCCCGGCTCCGGGTAGGGCGTCATGGGCTCGTCGGTGCAGACGGTCGCGAGGTCCAGACCGATCTGGTCCTCGAACGCCCGCGTCAGGAACGTGACGCCGAAGGGGCGTTTGTCCCCCGGCAGCACCGGAACGGTGACCGCCGCCAGGTCGAGGAGGTTGGCGAACGCGGTGCAGGAAGCCAGCCGGTGCTGCACGGCCGCCGGGTCGGCCAGGGCTTCGACCAGGTCCGGGTGGTCGGGCACGGTGGGCAGCAGGAGCGCGTCCTCGAAGTCCCGCTCGCCGAGCACGACCGGTTCCAGGACGGCGCCGGCCGCCGTCAGCCGCTTCACGACGCCGTCGAAGGCCATCGCCGCGGCGGCGCTCAGGGGCAGGTTCTTCGGGTAGGCGATGCGCGGGTGCTCGCCGGCGCCGAGGCGGACGTCGGCGGGCCAGGTGCGGGTCGGGGAGACGCCGTCCGGGCCCGTCATCAGGGCGAGCGCGCGGCGAGCGGCGACCAGGCCCGTCGCGTACACCGAGACGGCGTCGGACGAGCGGACGCCGGTCATCGGCAGCAGGCCGCGGGTCGGCTTCAGCGCGACGACGGCGTTCAACGCGGCCGGGACCGCGCCCGCCGTGCTCAGGGCGAGGTCGACGATCCCGAGCGCGACGGCCACCGCCGCGCCGCGGCCGCCGGTCTTGGTGCGGTCCCAGGCCGAGGCCACGGTGCCCGCGCCGGTCTTGCCGAGCACGACGGCGCCGGCCGCGGTGAGCCGCGAGACGACCGTGGCGCTCGTTTCGGGGACCGAGCGGCCGGAGGGCTGCCCGGCGACGTCGATCAGCTCCGGCACGGCGAAGACGGTGCCCGCGAGCGGCAGGTCCTCCCCCGCCTTGACGCGCTCGTCGACGGCCTTGGCGTCGACGAGGACGTCTTCGACGGCGCGCAGGGTGGACCAGAGATCGGGGCGGTCGGCTTCGGTGATGCGCTCGAAGGCCGCGATGACGCGCTGGGAGGCGGTGGGCGGGGTGGTGGGGACGGGGTCCGGATCCGGCGGGAGCGTGTTCACGGGGCGTCCTTTCCTCGGCGGTCGAGAAAGTCCACTGTGTACGGTCGGCGCCGCCGAACTTCAGCCCACGGCGGTCCTTCCGGCTAGTGACACCTCTACCTGCATAGCGGAAACGTTAGCTGGCTTACGTTTCCGTCGCGATCAGTTTCCGATTACGCGAGTGTTTCGGAGCCAGGAGGTGAACAGGGCGCGACGCCCGCGTGAAACGCACGATCACGCACGCCGGGTGACGAAGCCCGGATCGGGCCGGTCGGCGGCACCCGAACGGCCGAGTTTGAAATCCGGGCGGCGCAACGAAGGCCCGATTCGCGTGATCGGGCGGCGTTTCGAGGGTTCAGCGGGTCAGGAAAGCTCGCGCAGCGCCATCGCGAGGCCGGCCAAGCGGTCGGTGGCGTCGGTGAGGGCCTGTTTGGACGTGCCGAGGCCGTCGCTCGAGGCGGCGACCGTGTGGCCGGCCGCGGCGACCAGGCCGCGGTAGCCCTCGAGGCCGTCGTCGAGCTGTTCGCGGAGCTTGCCGACGGCCGCGTCCAGAGCCGCCTGTTCGCGGGCCGGCGCGGAGTTGCGGCCGCGTTCGATCGCCTGGATCCGGCCGGCGAGACCGCGCAGGGCGGCCGCGGCTTCGGTCGCGGTCTGCCGGGCATCCGCGACGGACACTTCGGACACCGGTGTCGTGCCCACCGAGGACGGTACCGAGAGCTGGCGCAGCAGTTCGGCCAGCGACGCTTCGCACTCCGCCAGCCGTTCCATCGGCTCGCGCGCGGCGGAGCCGGCGGGCGGCAGCGGCGGCGGACCCGCCGGCGCGGACGGCAGCGGGGTGTTCTTGAGTTCGCGGAGCTTGAGTCCGCTTCGGACGCCGAACGTGCCGAAGACGACGGCGCCGGCGAACGCCGTGATCGCCTGCGGCATCATCGCGGCGCCGGTGGCGCTCATCCAGCCCATGCCGGCCGCCACGGTGAGGACACCGCACAGGATCGTCAGCATGATCCACAGGGTCATCGCCCGCGACGCCCGGCGCTTGCGGCGCTCCAGCTTCGCGGCCGGGTGGTTCCAGCGGTCCCACTTCGCGCGGGCCTCGGCGAAGGCGGGCACCTGGTTCGCCATCGTCGAGAACGTCGCCGCCACGTCGGGCCGGCGCACCGGCGGCCGCTGCAGCGGGTTCGGCCGGGGCCGCTGGGGCGCGGGCTTCCCGCCGGCCTGATCGGCCGGCGGGAAGTACCTCTGCACCTTCTGGAGCTTCTCCTGGGCGCGCACGGCGTAGTCGGGCAGCTTCTCGATGTGCTTCTCCAGCTTCGCACCGAACTCGCTGAAGTCGCGTCGCCTGCCCTGCTGCCCCATGCTCGCCCCCTTCGGACTGCCGGCGTCAGGCCGGGTTCTTGCCCTGCTCGGCCTGCACGCGCGCCTGGATCTCGCGCTGGATGTCGGCCGAGCTGCTGGCCGGCTTCTGGGCCGCCGTCTTGCCGCCGTCGGTCACCTGGGCGACCGACTCACCGCGCATCGACGAGCGGATCTGCTCCAGCCGCGAGTGGCCGGCCAGCTGCGTCGTGGAGGCCTGGACCTCCATCATCCGGCCCTGGACCGAGTTCTGGGCGAGCTCCGCCTGGCCGAGAGCCGTGGTGTAGCGCTTCTCGATCTTGTCGCGGACCTCTTCCAGCGACGGCGTGTTGCCCGGCGCGGCCAGCTGGCTCATCTGGTTCAGCGAAGCGGAGACCTGCTCCTGCATCTTCGCCTGCTCCAGCTGCGACAGCAGCTTGGTGCGCTCGGCGAGCTTCTGCTGCAGCATCTGCGAGTTGCGCTCGACGGCCTGCTTGGCCTGCGCCGCGGCCTGCAGCGACTGGTCGTGCAGCGTCTTCAGGTCCTCGATGTTCTGCTCGGCCGTGACGAGCTGCGTCGCGAAGCTCTCCGCGGCGTTCTCGAACTCGGTCGCCTTCTGCTCGTCACCCTTCGACCGGGCTTCGTCCGCGAGGACGAGCGCCTGCCGGGTCGAGGCCTGCAGCTTCTCGACGTCGCCGAGCTGCCGGTTGAGCTTCATCTCCAGCTGCCGCTGGTTGCCGATCACGGAGGCGGCCTGCTGCGTCAGCGCCTGGTGGTTGCGCTGCGCCTCCTCGATGGCCTGCTGGATCTGTACCTTCGGGTCGGCGTGCTCGTCGATCTTCGACGAGAACGCCGCCATCATGTACTTCCAGAACTTCACGAACGGGTTGGCCATCTCCTCCGCCTGCCTTCTTGCGTCCCACGGGCCTAGGTACTCGGGGTGTGGGGCGTCGCTCCCCTGCATGTGCAACGCACCGACCCCGGCGTTGGGTTCCATCGTGTCAGGTCGGCCACGTCCGTTCCAGGCGACCCGGCGGAATTCAGGGATCGCCCCGATCACCACCCGTAGACCACGCGGCCGGAACCGGGGAGGTTGCCCCGGGGCCGGGAGTCAGGGCCGGACGCGAACGGCCCCGGGCGCGTCGCCCGGGGCCGTTCGCTTCGCGATCCGAACTACGCAGCGATCGTCGAGGCCAGCTTGGGCTGCCCGATCGTCGTGCGCAACGTCGTGTTCATCCTCGGTGCCGGGGAAACCCGCAGGTCGGCGAGGTCGTTCCCGATCAGCTCGGACATCAGGCGACCGCCTTCGATGCCGGCCGCCGAGGCCTCGGCGCCCCGCTTCTCCCGGGGCGCGCCTTCCACGATCCGCTCGTCGACCGGTGCGACCTCGACGTTGTCGAGGGCCGAAACGTCCGCCGCCACGTTGTGCAGCAGCTCGCCGAGCGGAAGGTCCAGGGCCTGGCAGATGGACGCGAGCAGCTCGCTCGACGCCTCCTTCTGGCCCCGCTCGACCTCCGAGAGGTAGCCGAGGCTGACCCTGGCGGCGCGGGAGATGTCGCGCAGCGTACGACGCTGGTTGGTGCGGGCATGACGGAGCCGATCACCGATCGCCTCACGCAACAGCACGGTCATCACGCGCCTCCCTTCCGAACAAGTACCCCCTACGTTACCCAGAGCGGCGCCCCGGGCGCAGGAGTTGGTGTGCCCGTACGCCAAGGGCGAACGCCCGTTTCACCCCAGATGTTCCCCGAGCAGGGCAAACGCGGCCAAGACCGACTCGGTCCTGATCAAGTCCCGATCGCCTGTCAAGGCCAGCGTACGGACTGTACGTATTCCCAGCCCCGCGAGCCCGAGGTGCACCGTGCCGGGCGCCACGCCGTCCTGGGCCGACGGCCCGGCCACGCCGGTGAGGCCGAGACCCCACGTCGCCCCGCACCGGTCGCGCGCGCCCGTCGCCAGCTGCGCGGCGACCTCGGGGTGGACGGCGCCGTGCTCGGCCAGCAGGTCCGCGTCGACCCCGGCCAGCGCCGTCTTCAGCTCCGTGGCGTAGACGACCAGGCCACCGCGCAGGACCGCGCTCGCCCCCGGCACCGTCGCGAGGGTCGCGCAGACCAGCCCGGCGGTCAGCGACTCGGCGGCGGCGACGGTCTCGCCGCGCGCGGTCAGGGCCGCGACCAGCTCCCGTGCGTCCAAGCCGTCAGCTCCCGGTGACCCGGCGCCCGGCGGCCCGCAGCCGCACCGCCCGCACCAGGTAGTCGACGCCCGTCACGACCGTCAGCACCAGGGCCAGCCCCATCAGCGCCCACCGCACCGGGTCGGCACCGGCCGGCAGCGGCAGCAGATAAGCCACGATCGCGGCGATCTGGGCCATCGTCTTGGCCTTGCCGCCCCGGCTGGCCGGGATCACGCCGTGGCGGATCACCCAGAACCGCAGCAGCGTGACCCCGATCTCACGGACGGCGATGACGATCGTCACCCACCAGCCCAGCTCGCCGAGGACGCTGAGCCCGACCAGCGCGGCGCCGGTCAGCGCCTTGTCCGCGATCGGGTCGGCGATCTTGCCGAAGTCGGTGATCAGGCCGTACTTGCGGGCCACCCAGCCGTCGAGCTGGTCGGTCGCCGAGGCGATCGCGAACAGCCCGGTCGCGAGGGCCCGCCAGGTCGTGTCGTGGCCGTCGCCGACGAACAGCGCGACCACGAACAGCGGGACCAGGACCAGCCGCGAGAGCGTCAGCAGGTTGGCGACGTTGAGCGTCGGGACCGGGGTCGCCACCGGGACCTGGGCGGGGCCGTCGTGGGCCGTGCCCTCGTCGGCGGCGTCGCTGGGGAGCGCACTCACCGGTCGGCGTCCGGTACCGCGCGGACGATCAGGTCCACGCCCGCCGAGTCCACGACCTCGCAGCGCAGGAAGTCACCCACCTGGGCCTTCTCCGGCGCGTCGAGAATGACGCACTCGCCGTCGACCTCCGGCGCCTGGTGCGCGGCGCGGCCGGTGAGCTCGCCGTCGTCGTCCAGCTCGACCAGGACGTCGACGAACGTGCCGATGCGGTCCTCGGCGCGCTGCGCGGTCAGCTCCTCGACCAGCGCCGAAATCCGGGTGACGCGCTTGGCCACCTCTTCGGCGTCCAGCTTGCCGTCGAAGCCCTCGGCCTCGGTGCCGTCCTCGTCGGAGTAGCCGAAGACGCCGACCGCGTCGAGGCGCGCGCCGGTCAGGAACCGTTCCAGCTCGCTCAGGTCGTGCTCGGTCTCGCCGGGGAAGCCGACGATGACGTTGGTGCGGATGCCCGCCTCGGGCGCGTACTCGCGGATCTGCTCGCACAGCGCGAGGAACGAGTCGGTCGAGCCGAACCGGCGCATCCGGCGCAGCACCTGCTCGCTGGAGTGCTGGAAGGACAGGTCGAAGTACTCGGCGACACCCGGCGTGGTCGCGATGGCCTTGACCAGCTGCGGGCGCGTCTCGGCCGGCTGCAGGTAGGAGACGCGGACGCGCTCGATCCCGTCGATCTCCGCCAGCCGCGGCAGCAGCCGCTCCAGCGCGGTGGCGCCGTCGCGGCCGAAGTCCTTGCCGTAGGACGTCGAGTTCTCGCTGACCAGGAACAGCTCCTTGACGCCGTGCTCGGCCAGCCACATGGCCTCGGCCACGACCTCGTCGGGCTGCCGCGAGACGAACGAGCCGCGGAACGACGGGATCGCGCAGAACGAGCAGCGCCGGTCGCACCCGGAGGCGATCTTCAGCGCGGCCACCGGCGAGTCGTCGAGGCGCGTGCGCAGCACCCGCGGGCCCCAGCCGTGCTGCGCGTGGCCCGGGACCTCGACGTTCTCCGCGGCGGCGGGCCGCTGGACCGGGCTGATCGGCAGCAGCTTGCGGCGGTCGCCGGGGGTGTGCGAGGCGACCTTGCGGCCCGCGACGACGTCGTCGAGCCGGTCGGAGAGGTCGGCGTAGTGGTCGAAGCCCAGCACGGCGTCGGCCTCGGGCAGGCTGTCGGCGAGCTCGTGGCCGTAGCGCTCGGCCATGCACCCGACGGCGACGACCTTCTTGCCCGTGTCCGAGGCCGCCAGCAGCGTGTCGACGGAGTCCTTCTTGGCCGACTCGACGAAGCCGCAGGTGTTGACCACCACGACGTCGGAGTCCTCCGGATCGGCCGCCAGCTCCCAGCCGCCGGCCGCCAGCCGGCCCGCCAGCTCCTCCGAGTCGACCTCGTTGCGGGCGCAGCCCAGGGTCAGCAGGGAGACGCGTCGGGTGGCGGCAGGGTCAACGGCAGGAGAAGGCACGACGTTCAGGGTAGCCGCCGGTCCCGGGCAGGTTGACGACGGCGTGGCCCGGTGGTGTGGCAGTGTTGACGATCGTGCCGTCCGCCTCCCCCGCCGTCCGCCGCGCGCGGATCGCCGACGTCCGCAAGATCAAGGCCCTCGTCGATTCCGACGCCGGCCGCGTCCTGCTCGAGAAGGACCTGGTCACGCTGTACGAAGCGGTCCAGGAGTTCTGGGTCGCCGAGGTGGGCGGCGAGGTCGTCGGCGCGGCCGCGCTGCACGTGCTCTGGGAGGACATCGCCGAGCTGCGGACCGTCGTGGTCGACAAGGCCGTCCGCGGGCAGGGCGTCGGGCGGGTGCTCGTCGCCCGGCTGGTCGACGAGGCCCGTGAGCTGGGTCTCAAGCGGCTGTTCGTGCTGACGTTCGAGACGAGCTTCTTCCAGGGCCACGGCTTCGTGGAGATCCAGGGCACCCCGGTGTCGCACGAGGTCTACGAGGAGATGCGGCGCTCCCACGACACCGGCGTCGCCGAGTTCCTCGACCTCCCCTACGTCAAGCCGAACACCCTGGGCAATTCGCGAATGCTGCTGGAACTCCGGGACCCCTAAGTCTGAAGATTTCCCCTTAACCTCCTTCCGGGCGGTGACGCACGCCACCCGGGTGTCCCAGGATGATCAGGTCAATTCCTCACCTGATCAGCAAGGAACGCACAAGATGCGCACGACTCTGCGGAACCTGGGGGCCACCATCGCGGTGGCCGCGACTGTCGGCGGAGGTGCCCTGCTGGGCGCCGGCACGGCGGCGGCGGTCGACATCCCGACCGTGACCGACCAGTACCTCTTCAGCACCTCGCTCTCGAACTTCGAGACGATCCGGGGCCAGGCGCCGTACAACGGCCAGCTCGACTGGTCGTCCGACGGCTGCTCGTGGGCCCCGGACAACCCGTTCGGCTGGAAGTTCCTCCCCGGCTGCCACCGGCACGACTTCGGGTACCGCAACTACAAGAAGCAGGGCCGGTTCACCGAAGCGAACCGGCTGAAGATCGACGACAACCTGTACTCGGACCTCAAGAGCGTCTGCGGCTCGAACATCGCCTGCAAGGGCGCGGCCTGGACGTACTACCAGGCGGTCCGCAAGTTCGGCGGCTGAGCCTCAGCCGACCCGGATCGTGGCCTCCTGGCCGTCCTCGCTCACCGAGACCAGCTCGACCCGGCTGGCGGCGAACGAGGTCGCCTGGGGCCCGGTCCGGGGCCCGCTGTGCAGCTCGGCCGTCGTGCTCTCGCCGCGGCCGGGCTCGCTCAGCAGGAACGCCAGCGTCGCCTCGCCCTGCCAGATGCACGTCATGTTCGGGCGGCAGCGCGAGTCCGAGACGACGCGCAGGTAGCGGACCACCAGGTCCTTGCCCTGGATCGCGGCCTCCTGACCGGTGCGCAGCGTGACGTCACCCCGCGGAGCGGTGCTGACGGTCGACGGCGCCGAGGGCCGCACGGGGGCGGCCTGCTGGGCGGCCGCCGTGCTCCCGGCGCCCACCGCGACGACGACGAAGGCGAACAGTCCGGCTGCGATGCGCTGCGGGTCCATGCGCTCAGGACGGAACGGCCCCGGCGGCGGGTTGCACTACTCGTCGTCGGAGTCCGACGGCGACGGGTCGCCGCCGCGGATCAGGTACAGCACCGAGTCCAGCTCCTCCGGCTTGATCAGCACGTCACGGGCCTTCGAACCCTCGGACGGGCCGACGATCCCGCGGCTCTCCAGCAGGTCCATCAGGCGGCCCGCCTTCGCGAACCCGACCCGCAGCTTGCGCTGCAGCATCGACGTCGAGCCGAACTGGGACGTCACGATCAGCTCCGCCGCCTGCAGCAGGACGTCGAGGTCGTCGCCGATGTCCGGGTCGATCTCCTTCTTCTCGCCTGCCTTCTGCGCGGTGACGCCGTCCTGGTAGTCCGGCTGTGCCTGTTCCTTGGCGTAGTTGACGACGGCGGCGATCTCTTCGTCGCCGACGAACGCGCCCTGGATGCGGACCGGCTTCCCGGCGCCCATCGGCAGGTAGAGCGCGTCGCCCATGCCGATCAGCTTCTCCGCGCCCGGCTGGTCGAGGATGACCCGCGAGTCGGTCAGCGACGACGTCGCGAACGCCAGCCGCGAGGGCACGTTGGTCTTGATCAGGCCGGTCACGACGTCGACCGACGGCCGCTGCGTGGCCAGCACCAGGTGGATCCCGGCGGCACGGGCCTTCTGGGTGATCCGGACGATCGCGTCCTCGACGTCGCGCGGGGCGGTCATCATCAGGTCGGCGAGCTCGTCGACGATCGCCATGATGTACGGGTACGGCCGGTACTCGCGCTCCGAGCCCGGCGGCGCGGTGATCTCGCCCGACTTGACCTTCTTGTTGTAGTCGTCGATGTGCCGGACCTTGTTGACCTGCATGTCCTGGTAGCGCTGCTCCATCTCCTCCACCAGCCAGGCCAGCGCGGCGGCGGCCTTCTTCGGCTGGGTGATGATGGGCGTGATCAGGTGCGGGATGCCTTCGTACGGCGTCAGCTCGACCATCTTCGGGTCGATGAGGATCATCCGGCACTCGTCCGGCGTCGAGCGCGCGAGCAGCGACACCAGCATCGAGTTGACGAAGCTCGACTTACCGGAACCGGTGGAACCGGCGACCAGCAGGTGCGGCATCTTCGTCAGGTTCGCGGTGACGAAGTGGCCCTCGATGTCCTTCCCGAGGCCGATCACCATCGGGTGGTTGTCCTTGACCGTGGACGGCGCCCGCAGGACGTCGCCGAGGCGGACCATCTCGCGGTCGGAGTTCGGCACCTCGATGCCGACCGCGGACTTGCCGGGGATCGGCGCCAGCAGCCGGACGTTGTCGGTCGCGACGGCGTAGGCGATGTTCTTGGTCAGCGCGGTGATCTTCTCGACCTTCACGCCCGGGCCGAGCTCGACCTCGTAGCGGGTGACGGTCGGGCCGCGGGTGAAGCCGGTGACCTGCGCGTCGACGTTGAACTGCTCCAGCACGCCGGTGATCGCCTCGATCATGGCGTCGTTGGCCTTGCTGCGGGACTTCGGCGCGTCGCCGAGCTTCAGCAGGTCGGGCGGCGGGAGCTGGTAGTCGCCCTCGACGGTCCGCGTGACGGCCAGCGGCGGCTCCGGCGCCTTCTTCGGCTTCTTTTCAGGCACTTCGGCCGGCTTGGGCACGGCCTTCGGCGGCTTGATCGGCGTCGGCGCCTCGGCCAGCATCGCGTCGAGGTCGAGCTGCTCGGCCTCGGCGTCGGCGGCCTGGCGGCGGCGCGACGGCTTGCGCAGGCGGGCGGACTTCGGGTCGGCCTCGGTGACCTTGTCCTCGTCGGTGGCGAAGCCGGACTTCTGCTGCTCGGCTTCGGCGAGCTCGTCTTCGTCGAGGCCCCAGTTGCGCAGCCGCGTCGGGATCTCGCGGACGGGGGTGCCGGTGAAGACGAGCACGCCGAAGACGAGCGCGAGGATCAGGAGCGGGACGGCGACCCAGGTCGTGACACCCATGGTGAGCAGGCCGCCGGAGAAGGCGCCGATGATGCCGCCGGCATACATGCGGCCGTCGTTGGTTTCCGGGAGCGCGGTGAAGATGTGCAGCATCCCGAGCACGGACAGGACGACCATGATCGTCCCGATGACCATCCGCGGCCGGGTTTCCGGGTGTGGCTCGGACCGCATGAGCGCGACGGCGACGACCACGAGGACCAGGGGCAGCGTGACGGCCCCGGCGCCGAGGACGGTCCGGGTGGCGATCTCGACCCCGGCCCCGATCGGCCCGGCGGCCCGCCACCAGACGCCGACGGCCGCGACGATGGCCAGGGCGATCAGGCCCAGCGCGACGCCGTCGCGGCGGTGTTCGGGTTCCAGTTCGCGGGTGCGGCCGACCGTGCGGGCCAGGGTGCCGATGCCCTTGGCCAGGAGGTTCCAGGTGCCGCGGACGCCCTTGCCGAAGATCCCGGGCGTCTTGCGGCGGGCTCGGGGGGCCGGCTTGCGGGCTGCCGGGCGGGACTTCGCGGGTGTACGCGGCTTACGCGCCGCTGCTCCCTTCGCGCCGCTACTCGTGCTTCGCTTTCTCGTCGCCGACCCAGCCATGCCTTTTACGGTAACCGGCCGTCGGCGTTCGTCCCATGCGCCACTCTCGGCTCAGGGTGAACTTCTGCCTCACAGCGAGCTTGAGCGGCCGTCCGGGTGAATGGCGGGGCGGGCGGCTGGGCGGGCGAAAGACCGGTCATTCTGCCTTGGGAACGACCAGTCGCCCCGGCCCACCGACGGCGCATTCGGGTGAAAAACGGCGTCTGCCATGCTCTGCCCCATGGTCGCGCTGCACTCGGACAACACCTCCCGCCGGGCCCCCGCCATCTGGCGGACCATGCTGAACATCGACCGCGGGCTGGTGAACCTCGTCGGCAAGCTGACCGTGACCGGGCGGATCCCCGCCCAGCTGCGCGGCAAGCCGCTGCTGATGACGGCGAACCACATCGGCGTGTTCGACGCGTTCGTGCTGATGGCGGCGTGCAAGCGGATCGGCATCAACCCGCGGTTCATGCTGGCGGGCGGCATCCTGGACGCCCCGGTCATCGGCCCGGCGCTGCGGGTCAGCGGCCACCTGCGCGTCGACCGCAAGCACGCGGGCACGGCCGTCGGGCAGTTCGCCGAGGCCGTCGAAGCGCTGAAGACCACGCGCGAGCCGATCATCGTCTACCCCGAGGGCCGGATCAGCCACGACCCGGGCCTGTGGCCGGAGCGCGGCAAGACGGGCGCGGCCCGGCTGGCGCTGGCCTCGGGCGTGCCGGTGATCCCGATCAGCCAGTGGGGCGCGCACGAGGCCGTCTACTGGGGCACCGAGACCGTCAACGGCCCGGCCGACCTGGTCCCCCTCGCCCGCTCCGGGCTCAGCGCTCCCCTGCGCCGGCCCAAGTTCCGGGTGCACTTCGGCGACCCCGTCGACCTGTCGGACGTCGAGCCGGAGCGCCCCGGCGCCGGCGTGCGCGCGCACGCGAAGATCATGCAGGCGATCACCGACGGTCTCGTCCCGCTGCGCGCGAGCGAACCGGACCGGCCGCGCTTCCACGACCCGACGCGCCCCACCGACACGGTCAGTCCCTGGAAGCCGAAGCCCGGATCCTGAGACGCACGCCCGGTTCGCCTAGAGTCGGGACACGTGAGCACACGGATACTCGTCGTCTACTACAGCTCGACCGGGAACACCGCCGCCCTCGCCGAATCGCTCGCCGCGGGAGCCCGCGAAACCGGGGCCGAAGTGCGCGTGCGGACCGTGCCGGAGACCGTCCCCGCCGAGGCCATCGCCAAGAACCCGCGCTGGCAGGCGTGGGTCGACGCGGGACCGCACCACGAGCTCGCCACCCTCGCCGACCTCGAATGGGCGGACGGGCTCGCGTTCGGCAGCCCGACCCGCTTCGGCGGCCCCGCGGCCCAGCTCAAGTCCTATTTGGACAGCACGGGCGGCTTGTGGGCGCAGGGGAAGCTCGCCGACAAGGTCGCGACGTCGTTCACGACGGCGTCCACCCGGCACGGCGGCCTGGAGTCGACGCTGCTGGCGATCAACAACGTCTTCTACCACTGGGGCGCGATCGTCGTCCCGCTCGGCTACACCGACCCGCACCTGATGGAGTCCGGCAACCCGTACGGCGGCTCGTTCGTGTCCCGGAAGTCGGCGGCGCCGGACGACCTCGCGCTCGGTGCGCTGCGCGTCCAGGGGCGCCGGCTCGCGACGATCACGACGCACGTCGCCACCGGCCTCAAGCGGGCCGAGTAACCGGGAAAAGCGCTTTGGCAGTGACGCGGCGGGCCCTACAGTCGCGGTGGTGACCACCGAGCTGCCCGTCCTCGCCCCGCCCCGGGTGGCCCACCGCGGCCGCGGGACCACCCTCGTCCTGCTCGCCGCGCTGTTCTTCAGCACGTCGGGCACGCTGGGCAAGTCCGCGATGGCCGCCGGGTTCAGCCCGGAGCAGGTGGCCGCGATGCGGATCGGCGTCGCCGGGCTCGTGCTGCTCGCCGGGGTGGCGCTGGTCGCGCCGCGGAAGCTGCGGGTGCGCCGGGCCGAACTGCCGGTGCTGGCCGGCTACGGCCTGCTCGGCGTGGCCGGGGTGCAGCTGCTCTACTTCGTCGCGGCGGGCCGGATCCCGGTCGGCATCGCGATCCTGCTCGAGTTCGTCTCGCCGGTGCTCATCGCGCTCTGGGTCCGGTTCGTGCGGCGCCACCGGCTGCCGCGGTCGGTGTGGGGCGGCATCGCGCTGGCCATGCTCGGGTTGTCGCTGGTCGCCCAGGTGTGGCAGGGCGTCACGTTGAACGGCCTCGGGCTGCTCGCCGGCTTCGGCGCGGCGCTGTGTTCGGCCGGGTACTTCCTGCTCGGCGAGCGCGCGGTCGCCGACATCGACCCGCTGGGCCTGGTCACCTGGGGCATGGTGATCGGCGCGGTGCTGGTCGGCGTCGTCTCGCCGCCGTGGACGTGGCCGGTCGGGCTGCTCGGCACCGACGTCGCGTTCGGCGCGTGGCGCCCGCCGGTGTGGCTGCTGCTGGTCCTGCTGGTGCTGGTGGCGACCGTGTTCGCCTACGTCTTCGGGATTTCGTCGCTGCGGCACCTGCCGGCGTCGGTCGCGAGCGTGGTGGGTCTGGTCGAGCCGGTGATCGTCACCGTCACGGCGTGGGCGCTGCTCGGCGAGGAGCTCACCCGGCTGCAGCTGCTCGGCTCGGCGATCCTGCTGGCCGGTGCGTACCTGGTGCAGCGGAAGTCCGAGATCCTGACGAGCTGAGTTCTTCACGGGGTGTCGCCGAGGTGCGAGAATCCCCCACCATGACGACGACGGGGCTGCGACCCGAACTGCGGCAGCGGCACGTCCGGATGATCGCCCTCGGCGGCATCATCGGCGCGAGCCTGTTCATCGGCAGCGGCGCGGTGATCCACACCGTCGGCCCGGCGGCCGTGCTGTCCTACGCGCTGGGCGGGCTGCTGGTCGTGCTCGTCATGCGGATGCTGGGCGAGATGGCGACGGCCGCGCCGGCGCTCGGCTCGTTCATGGAGTACGCGCGGGACTCGCTCGGCGGCTGGGCGGGTTTCACGATCGGCTGGCTGTACTGGTACTTCTGGGTCGGCGTGGTGGCATTCGAGGCCGTGGCCGGCGCGAAGATCCTCCAGGGCTGGATTCCCGGCGTGCCGCAGTGGGTGTTCTCGCTGGCGCTGATGCTGCTGCTGACGGCGACGAACCTGGCGTCGGCGCGGTCGTTCGGCGAGACGGAGTTCTGGCTGGCGTCGATCAAGGTCGCGACCATCGTGGTGTTCCTGGCGCTGGGCTTGCTGTTCGTGCTCGGGCTCTGGCCGGGCGCGCACTTCTCGGTGGGCAACATCGGCCTCGACGGCTTCGTGCCGAACGGCGGTTTTTCGGTCGTCCACGGCGTGGTGATCGTGATCTTTTCCTATTTCGGCGCGGAAATCGTGACGATCGCGGCGGCGGAGTCCGACCAGCCGGAGACGGCGGTCCGCAAGGCGACGTCGACGATCGTGTGGCGCGTGATCGTGTTCTACGTGGGATCGGTGGCACTGCTGGTGATGATCACACCGTGGCGCGGGATCCCGAGCGAGACAAGCCCGTTCGCGGCGGCGTTCGGCCGCTTCGGCGTCCCGGCGGCGTCCACAGTGGTCAGTGCGGTCGTCCTGACGGCGGCGCTGTCGGTGCTGAATTCGGGACTGTACACGGCCTCCCGCATGCTGTTCGCGCTGCGCCGCCACGGGTGGGCACCGGCGTGGGTAGCGGACACGAACGCGCGCGGGGTGCCGTGGAAGGCGATCCTGGTGTCCACTTCGGTCGGCTACGTGGCGGTGGTGATGAGCTACGTGTCCCCGGACAAGATCTTCTACTTCATCATCAATTCGGCGGGCGCGGTGGCGCTGTTCGTGTACGCGATCATTTGCGGATCACAGTTGCGGATGCGGCGGCGGCTGGAGGCGTCGTCGCCCGAGTCGTTGAAGCTGCGGATGTGGGGGTATCCGTGGTTGAGCTGGCTGACGCTGGTGCTGACGTTGGTGGTGGTGGCGTCGATGCTGTTCGTGGACGAGGACGCGCGTTCCCAGCTGTACTTGAGTTTGATCAGCTTGGCGGTGATCTTGGGGGTGTACGCCCTCATCCACCGGCGATCCGGCTCAGTGCCGCGAAAAACACGTCCGTGATCTTCGCCGGGTCCGGGGCCACGAACGCCTGGCCGCCGGTCGCCGCCGTCAGCTGGTCCAGTTCCGCCTTGTCCGCGTCCGGGCCTATGCCCACTCCGATCAGGGGGATCGGGCGGTGGGGGTCCTGCAGCTCGGCCAGCTGCGCCAGCGCTTCCGCGCGGGACATGCTGTGCGCGTCCTCGTTGCGGCCGTCCGTCAGGACGATCACCAGGTTGAGGCGGCCGGGCTCCCACTCCCGGCGGGCCGTCCGGTACGTGTCCACCACGCTGTCGTACAACCCCGTTCCGCCGTCCGGGCTCGCCTTCAGCTGGGCCAGCCGCTCCAGCGCGCCGCTCGTCAGGTGCTGGGCCACCGGGGCCATCGGCAGCAGCTCGCGGTAGTCCTTGTCGCCGCCCAGGCGGGTCGAAAACGCCAGCATGCGCAGCTGGGTCGCCGGCTTGAACAGGTGCAGTGCCTTCTCCGTGGCCTGCACGGTCACCTGCATGCGGTTCAGTCCCGTCCCCGGCACCTGCGCGTTCATCGACCCCGACACGTCGACGAGCACCTGCACCCGCGCGCTCAGGTTGACCCCGGCCCACTGGTTGAGCAGCTCGTCGACCGCCCCCGCGGCCGGGAGGTTCGCCGTGCGGATGCCCGGCGGCGACACCCGCGGGTCGTCGGCGTGGTCGCGCAGCGCCTGGCCGCCCGCCGCGCGCAAGCCCGTCTTCGCGATCGCGTCCGAGCCCGCGTCGCCGAGGACCGCGTCGCGCAGCGCGTCGACGATCGGGCGCTGCTGCGGTGTGATCCCGCCCAGCTCCGCGAACGGGTAGTCCAATGTGGGCACTGCCGTCGCGTAGACGGCGACGAGCGGGGACGTCCGGTCCTCGATGTTGTGGCGCAGCACCGAGTTCTCCGACGCGGGGAACACCGTCACCGAAGCCGCCGTCCCGCCGCTGCCGCTCGACCCCGGCAGCCGCGCGATCAGGTCCGTCTCCGCGCCGAGCGTGTTCGCCGAGACCCGCCGCAGCAGCGCCACGTACGCCCCCGCGGGCTCGGGGGCCGCGCGGACGCTCTCCTTCAGCCCGAGCAGGGCCAGCGCGCCGACCGCGTCGCGGGCCGGGTCGGACATCCCCGGGACGGCGCCCGGCGCGCCCAGCACGTCGGCCCACGTGGGGCTGCGCTCGGGCCAGCCGATGCCCTTGACGACATCCTCCGCGGTGGCCAGCACGATCGGCGAGCTGGCCACCGACGCGCCGGACTCGGGGACGTCGCCGGCGCCGAGCCGGTGAGCGCGCCGCAGCGCGAGGGTCGAGTCCGGCACCCACACTTGTGACCGCGGGCTGCCGTCGGACATCGCGAGCCGCTCGGCGGCCGACGCCGCCTCCCTGGCCTGGACCTCGATGGAGCCGCACCGCAGGTCGAGCCCCCTGGCGACGAGCGTGAGCGCCGGCGCCACATCGGGGGACGCGGTGACCAGGACCTTCGCCGGCTGCACGCAGGTGGGCCGGGACCGCACCGCCGAAACGGTCACCCAGGCGGCGGCCCCGAGGACGACCACGAGGCCGGTCGCGAGGACGGGCACCAGCAACCGGCGTCTTCCGTCGGAGTGACGTCCCATCGGCGGCCTCTCTTCGGGGGAGGCGGGCTGGGACCAAGGTTAGCGCCGGGCAAAGCACCGGTTCGTGGTCCGGACGGCGTAACAACGCCTCATACCGGGGAGGGAGGCGACCGTCGTCCCGCAGCGGGATGTCCAGGGCCCGGGCACGCGCGACACTGGATGCCTACCGCTTGGGGGTAAAACATGAAGCCGACGAGGACCGAACAGCGGCATGCGAGACGGGCGCTCCTGCGCCAGATCGCCACGCTCGCCTTCGCGTTGGGACTGGCGAAGGTGGCGCGCTAAGAGGGAGCACCGAAGGCGGCCTCGGGTGCGCGAGACGCAACCAAGGCCGCCTTGGGGCGCTAGACCGGGATGACCGTCGGGACGATCATCGGGCGGCGGCGGTAGGTGTCGGCCACCCAGCGGCCCACCACCCGGCGGACCGCCTGGGCGATCCGGTGCGTGTCCGTGATGCCCTCGGCTTCCGTGCGCGCCAGCTCCATCTCCACCAGCGGCACGACGGCGTCGAGCGCCTTCGGGTCGTCGGAGAAGCCGCGGCCCGCGACCGTCGGGCTGCTGACCGCGCGGCCGGTGTTCGAGTCCACCGCGACGTTGATCGCGATGAACCCGCCCTCGCCGAGGACGAGCCGGTCCGACAGCGTCGACTCGCCGACGTCACCGACCGACAGGCCGTCGACGTACACGTGGCCCACCTCGACGCGGCCGGTGCGGGACGCCTTGCCGTCCACGAGGTCCACCACCACGCCGTCTTCGGCGATGACCACGTTCTCCGGCGCGACACCCGTGCGGATCGCCAGCTCGCCGTTCGCGCGCAGGTGCTTCCACTCGCCGTGGACCGGCATCACGTTGCTCGGGCGCACCGCGTTGTACAGGTACAGCAGCTCCCCCGCCGACGCGTGGCCGGACACGTGCACCTTCGCGTTGCCCTGGTGGACGACGTTCGCGCCCAGCCGGGTCAGGCCGTTGACCACGCCGAACACCGCGGTCTCGTTGCCCGGGATCATCGAGCTGGCCAGCACGACCGTGTCGCCCGCGCGGATCGAGATCTGCCGGTGCTCGCCGCGCGCCATCCGCGACAGCGCCGAGAGCGGCTCGCCCTGCGACCCCGTCGAGACGAACAGGACCTTGCTCTCCGGCAGGGTGCTGGCCTGGTCGAGGTCGACGAGCAGGCCGTCCGGCACGTTCAGCAGGCCCAGCTCGGCCGCGATCCCCATGTTGCGGACCATCGACCGGCCGACGAACGCGATCCGGCGGCCGTGCCGCTCGGCGGCGTCGAGGACCTGCTGGACGCGGTGGACGTGGCTGGCGAAGCACGCCACGATCACGCGCTGGTCGACGCGGCGGATGACGTCGTCGAGGACCGGGCCGATGTCGCGCTCGGGCATGACGAACCCGGGCACCTCGGCGTTGGTCGAGTCGACGCAGAACAGGTCGACCCCCTCGTCGCCCAGCCGGGAGAAGCCGGCCAGGTCGGTGAGGCGCCCGTCCAGCGGGAGCTGGTCGAGCTTGATGTCGCCGGTGTGCAGGACGACGCCCGCCGGGGTGCGGATCGCGACCGCGAGCGCGTCCGGGATCGAGTGGTTGACCGCGAAGAACTCGAGGTTGAACGCGCCGACGTCGCGGCGCTCGCCCTCGCGGACCGTGATCAGGTTCGGCCGCTGCCGGTGCTCCTTGGCCTTCGCCGCGAGCAGCGCGTTGGTGAACTTCGAGCCGTAGATCGGCAGGTCCGGCCGCAGGCGCAGGAGGAACGGGACGGCACCGATGTGGTCCTCGTGCCCGTGGGTGAGCACCAGTCCGTCGATCTCGTCGAGGCGGTCCTCGATCGCGCGGAAGTCGGGCAGGATCAGGTCGACGCCGGGCTGGTCGTCCTCGGGGAAGAGCACCCCGCAGTCGACGATGAGCAGCCGGCCGCCGAACTCGAAGACGGTCATGTTGCGCCCGACCTCGCCGATGCCGCCCAGCGCGACTACTCGCAGGGCTCCCTCGGGAAGCTTGGGCGGGGCGTTGGTGGGGCCTGGACCTGGGGGAAGTGAGCTCACCGAGGCAGGGTCCCAACGCTGGTGTGCGAGGTCGGCGCCACGTAGGCGGCCCTCGAGTCTGCTTGTGCCACCCGCTCACCATGCCAGTCCTGGGCCGCCGTGTCGCCCAGCGGCACGCCGCCCTGGCCGAGATCGGCGGCGATCAGGGCCGTCTGCTCGGCGGTCGGGGCGACGATCGGCAGCCGCGGTTCGCCGACGTCGAAGCCGCGCAGCCGCAGCGCCGTCTTGCTGAACGCGACCCCGCCGACCCGCGACATCGCGCGCAGCACCGGCAGCATGCCGCGGTGGTTGGTGCGCGCGGTGGACGTGTCGCCGTTCTCGTAGGCGTCGATCATGGCGCGGATCCGGCCCGCGACGACGTGACCGATCACACTCACCACGCCGGTGCCGCCGACGGAGATCCACGGCAGGTTCAGGCCGTCGTCGCCGGAGTAGTAGGCGAGGTGGGTGTTGGCGATGACCTCGGAGCCGGCGATCAGGTCGCCCTTGGCGTCCTTGACCGCGACGATCCGCGGGTGCTCGGCCAGCCGCAGCAGCGTGTCGACCTCGATCGGCACGACCGAGCGCGGCGGGATGTCGTAGAGCATCACCGGCAGCCCGGTGCTGTCGGCGACGGCCGTGAAGTGCGCGTGCAGGCCGGCCTGGCTGGGCCGCGAGTAGTACGGGGTGACGACGAGCAGGCCGTGCGCGCCGGCCGCTTCGGCCTGCTTCGCCTGCTCGATGCTGTGCGCGGTGTTGTTGGTGCCCGCGCCGGCCACGACGGTCGCGCGGTCGCCGACGGCCTCGACCACGGCGCGGACGAGCTCCTGCTTCTCCGTGTCGCTCGTGGTCGGGCTCTCGCCGGTGGTGCCGTTGACCACGAGGCCGTCGTTCCCCAGCTCCACGAGGTGCTCGGCCAGCTCCTGCGCCCGCTTCAGGTCCAGCGCGCCGTCGGCGTCGAAGGGGGTGACCATCGCGGTGAGCACGCGCCCGAACGGCCGTCCGGGCGCTGCGGTAGGTGGGTTGGACATGCCCAGACGGTACCCCGTCGCACCGACAAAACCGCGCCGACCTGGTCACCAGCGGCGAAGTGCGTAGGATTTCCGGGCCCCGGCCGTTCGTCGCGGAACTTCTACTTGACCTTGGTCACGATCGGCGCGGAGATCGGGCCGCCGTCGGCCTTGGCCAGCACGCAGTAGAACTCGCGCGTCGGGTATTCGCCGCTCTCGGTCGGCACGCTCTGCCACTGCGCCTGGGTCGGCACGAGCGCCCGGTACTTCAGCCCGTCGCGCTTGGCCTCGGGCACGAGCGACGAGCGGAACGAGGCCGCGCAGCGGGCTTCGGCGGCCGCGGTGACGGCGCCCAGGCCCGGGTAGTCGGCGATCGTGGCGTCGCTGTCGGACCAGTTCGTGGTGCCGATGACGTCCCCGGCGTCGTAGATCTCGAGCGTGTGACTCTCCTTGCAGTCGCCGTCGTTGGCGTTGCTGATCTCGCCGCCGTCCTGGACGGGCGCGTTGTAGCAGGGGTAGCTGGAGGTGGCGTCCACGCGCATCTGCCCGCCGAGGCCGAAGGTCATCGTCGGCAGCTTCTGCTCGTCGACAGCGGGGGCCTCGAACGCCTTGCCGGCGAAGAACCCGCCGACCAGCGCGCCGACGACGAGCACCGCGGCCAGCGAAACCCACAACGCGCGCAGGTTCTTCTTCGGCGGCTGGGGCGCGACCCGCGTCATCGGGCCGCCCTGCTGCAGCATGGCGGTGCCGTTCGGCGGGGTCGGCCGCATGCCCTGCGCCGTGGTCAGCAGGTTCTGCGCCTGGGCCGCGGTGAGCCGCGCGTCGGGGTTGGCGACGAGCAGGCCGAGGATGGCCGCGGCGAGCGGGCCCTGGCCGCGGGTCAGGTACGGGATCTCGGTCATGATCGCGTGCAGTGTCGCGGCCGTGGTCGCGCGCTCGAACGGGATCGTGCCTTCGACGGCGAAGAACAGCGTCGCGCCGAGGGACCACAGGTCGGACGCGGGCAGCGCTTCGCGGCCTTCGACGCGCTCCGGCGCCATGAACGCGGGCGAGCCGACGATCATGCCGCTGGTGGTCAGGCGCGGGTCGTCGACGGCGTGGGCGATGCCGAAGTCGGTGAGCTTCACGCGGCCGTCCGGCGCGACGAGGATGTTCGCCGGCTTGACGTCCCGGTGCACGATCCCGGCGGCGTGGGCGGCCTGCAGCGCGGCCAGCACCCGCTCCCCCAGCTGCGCGGCCTGCGCGGCGGGCATCGGGCCCCGCTGGCGTACGAGGTCGGCCAGCGACGGCGCTTCGACGAGCTCCATGACGATGAACGTGGTGCCGCCGTCGGTGACGACGTCGTAGACCGTGACGACGGCGGGGTCGTTGAGCCGCCCGCCGGTGCGCACCTCGCGCAGCGCGCGCTCGGAGAAGACGGCGGCCGACTCGGCGTCGGGCAGCCGCAGCTCCTTGACGGCGACCTGACGGCCGATGACCTGGTCCTGCGCCCGCCACACGACGCCCATGCCACCCCGGCCGAGCTCGCCGAGCAGCGCGTAACGGCCCGCGACCACCCGCTGACCAGGCGTGGCGGGCGCCTGCGGTGGATACGGCCGGGTCTGTTCGTCGGTCACGGTGCTCCTTTTGGCGGCGGTCGCGCAGATGCTAGTCGGACCGCTTCGGAGCGTTCGGGGTTCCGCGGAATTGTGACTCAGCGGTGTGTTTCGCCGCGGTACGGGATCCACCGGTAGCCCGGCGCGAAGTCGCTGAACTCGGCGCGTTCGCCGGTGGCGGCCCAGATGTCCTCGCTGACGACCAGCCCCGGGAACACCGTCAGGTCCTTCTCGGCCATCAGCTCGGCGTACGTGCGGAACTCGTCGGTCTCGACGCCGGCGAGCGCGTAGCGGTAGACGGGCGGGGCGGTCCGCAGCAGCCAGTACAGCCGGCGGCCGGCCTCGGTCATGGCCACCGGGTCGGCCGACACCGCTTCGGGCGCCACGCCGCACCACCAGCCCGAGCCGTCGGTGAAGACGCGCGACGGCCACCCGCCGAAGTGCTGCGCGAGATCCCGGGCGTGGTTCTCGCGATCTCCGCATTCGGCGTTCAAGCCGTAGCGCCAAGCCATAGTCAGCCGGTGACAGTCAGGTAGATCAGGACGAGGTTCAACGCGATGATAACGCCCGCGACGACCGACGCCGCGACCGTCGTCAGCCGCCGGTTGGCGTCTTCGCCCATCAGCTGCCGGTCCGCCGTCAACCGGATCAGCGGCACCAGCGCGAACGGAATCCCGAACGACAGCACCACCTGCGAGACGACCAGGGCCGCGCTCGGGTCGGCGCCCAGTGCGAGCACCGCGATCGCCGGGGTGAGGGTGACGAGCCGGCGCAGGACGAGCGGGATCCGCTTGTGCAGCAACCCCTGCATGATCATCGCGCCGGCGTACGCGCCGACCGACGTCGACGCGAGACCGGAGGCCAGCAGGCCGATGGCGAACATCAGCGCGATGCCGGGGCCGAGCGCCAGCGAGACCGCGTGGTGCGCGCCTTCGATGCTGTCGACGCCGGCCTGGCCCTGCAGGTTCGTCGCGGCGAGCAGCAGCATGCCGAGGTTCACCGCGCCCGCGAGCAGCATCGCCAGGCCGACGTCGGCGCGGGTGGCGCGCAGCAGCCGGCGCTTGCCGGCGCCCTCGACGCGGCCGTGGCGGTCGCGGACCAGACCGGAGTGCAGGTAGACCGCGTGCGGCATGACGGTCGCGCCCAGCATCGCGGCGGCGATGAGGATGCTGCCCGCGCCGTCGAACTTCGGCACCAGCCCGCCGAGCGTGTCCGCCGCGGACGGCGGTTCGACGAACAGGCTCGCCAGGAAGCCGACCGCGATGACCAGCAGCAGGCCGGTGACGACGCGCTCGAACGTCCGCTGGCCGCCGCGGTCCTGGACCGCGAGCAGCGTCAGCGAGACCGCGCCGGTGATCAGGCCGCCGACGATCAGCGGCAGGTCGAACAGCAGGTACAGCGCGATCGCGCCGCCGACGACCTCGGCGAGGTCGGTGGCGATGGCGACGACTTCAGCCTGCAGCCAGTAGGCCAGCCGCGCGGGCCGGGACAGCCGGGCGCGCAGGGCCTCCGGCAGCGACATCCCGCTGACCAGGCCGAGTTTCGCGGACAGGTACTGCACGAGCACGGCCATCAGGTTCGCCGCGACGATCACCCAGACCAGCAGGTAGCCGTAGCGCGCGCCGGCGCTGATGTTGGAGGCGACGTTGCCCGGGTCGACGTAGGCGATCGCGGCGACGAACGCCGGGCCGAGCAGGGCCGACCCGGTGCGCAGCCGCGCCGCGAGTCTCGGCCGGACAGCCTCGGTGACCGCCATGTCGCCTGCCTCTCAACCGGGTGTCGGGGATCCCAAACCGAAGTTTAGGCATGCCGAACTTTCGATTTCAAGGGTGACGGCTCCCACCCTCGCGGGAGCGAGTACCCGTGAATCACCCGCCGAAAAGCGTCAGGCGCCGGCGACTTCGTGCCCGGACTCGCGCAGCGCCTTCACGGCGTGCCCGAGATCGGCGCCGCGGACCAGGATGTGGTCGGTGTCGAAGGTGGACATGGAGAACAGCGCGACCCCGGCCGCGGCCAGCTCCGAGGCCAGCGCGGCGATGATGCCGGTGAGCGTGAACTCCAGCGGCCCGCGGACCGAGAGCAGCCGCCAGCCGTCCTCCGCCGTGCCGCCCGCCGGTTGCCGCCCGGCCGGGCAGATGACGGACAGTTCTTCGGGCGTCCGCGTCACCGAGACGAACGCGGGTTCGCCGGGTGCGAGGAGCTCGGCGGGCACCGGGGCGTCCGCGGGCAGCCGGACCACGGCGTAGTCGCCGGGCCGGACGTCGATCGCCAGTCGTTTCATCAGCCTTCGAACACCTTCGGGCTCGTCGCGATCTCGGTGCCGTCCGGCAGCGTCGAGATGGTGAAGTCGGCGAACACGTTCGCCGCGGCCTTCTGCAGGTGCCGGAGGCACTCCACGGCCAGTTGCCGGATTTCGACGTCGGCGTGCTCGGTCGCGCGCATCGCGATGAAGTGGCGCCAGGCCCGGTAGTTCCCGGTGACGACGATGCGGGTCTCGGTCGCGTTCGGCAGCACCGCGCGGGCGGCCTGGCGCGCCTGCTTGCGGCGCAGGGTCGCGCTCGGGACGTCGGCGAACTTTTCTTCGAGACCGGCCAGCAGCTCGCTGTAAGCGTCGACGCTCGCCTGGGTCGCGGCGAGGAACTTCTCGTGCAGCACGGGGTCGTTCGCGATGACGTCGGGCTCGACGAAGGCGGCGTCGCGCTCCGGCGCGTACCGGCGGGAAAGCTGCGAGTAGGAAAAGTGGCGGTGCCGGACCAGTTCGTGGGTCAGCGAGCGCGAGATCCCGGTGATGTAGAAGGTCACCGAACCGTGCTCGAGCACCGCGAGGTGACCGACGTCGATGACGTGCTCGACGTAGCCGGCGTTGGTCGCGGTGGCCGGGTTCGGCTTGTCCCACGCCTGGTAGCAGGCGCGGCCGGCGAACTCGGCGAGCGCTTCGCCGCCTTCGGCGTCGGTCGACCAGGGCACGTCCTCCGGCGGGAAGAACTCGGTCTTCGCGATCAGCTGCACCCGGGGTGACACGGCCACGTTCGCACTCCCTTCCGCGGGCTCCCCCGTGAGCCTAACCGCTCGCTTGACTGACACCACGAGTGACGTCATAGTGGTGTCATGGACCTGACGCCGTACATCGCCAACCTTCGCGAGGACCTCGCGAACACGGCTGCCGCCGGGGACGAGCACACCCGGCGGGCGGCCGCGCTGCTGTCTTCCGCGCTCGAACCCGCCGTCCGCCTGACGCTGATGAACGCCCTCGCCGACCTCGCCGCCGAGGTCACGGCCGCATTGCCGGGCCAGGTGGTCGACGTGCGGCTGGACGGCCGGGACGTCCGCGTGGTCGTCACCGGCGCCGCCGAGGAGCCGACGTCACGAGCGACACCACGTGACACCACTCCGCCACCACCGCCGATCGACGGCGGCGACATCTCGCGCATCACGCTGCGCCTGGTCGAGCAGATCAAGGGCCAGGCCGAGCGCGCGGCGGCGGCACAGGGCGTCTCGCTGAACACATTCGTCTCCCAGGCGGTGCAGGGGGCGCTGGGGCACGGCTCGCTCGGCGGGGGCCCCAAGCACCACGGCAAGGGCGACCGGCCCGGGTCGCACCTGCACGGCTGGGTCGAGGGCTGAGGGGATTTTGCGATGAGTGACGAAGAGACTGTTCCGAACGACGAACTGGTCCGCATCGACGAGTTCGAGACGGACGGCCCGCTGGACCTGGACGTCGGCGTGACGATCGGCCGCGTGGAGATCGTCCTGGAGGGCGAGTCGGGTGCCCGCGTCGAGCTGCGGCACGACCAGGGCGAGCAGCAGCCGTGGGTGGCCGGGGTCAACAGCCTGCTGTCCTGGGTGGGCGAGCGGTTCGGCGACCAGCTGGGCGTCGACCCGTCGGGGGCCAACCCCGCCGAGGCGGTGCGGCAGAGCCGGATCGAGAAGCTGGGCAACCGCCTGGTCGTGCAGGCGCCGAAGGCGTGGCAGCTGCGGAACGTGGCGCTGTCGGTGGTCGTCCGCGCTCCGGCCGGTTCCCACGTGGACGTGCGGGCGGGCGCGGCGGACGTGACGGTGACCGGCTCGGCCGGGCGCGTCGACCTCCTGACGGGCTCCGGCGAGGTCAAGCTCGACCGCGCCGACGGCTCGGCGACGATCCGCACGGGCAGCGGCGCGATCAAGCTCGGCCCGACGCTGGGCGGGTTGCAGCTGCGCAGCGGCAGCGGCCACGTCGAGGCGTCCTCGATCGCGGGGTCGGCGACGCTGGCGACGGGAACGGGCGACGTGTGGCTCGGAGCGGTGTCGGGCGAGGTGATGGCCCGCACGGGCAGCGGCGACCTGTCGGTGGCCGACGCGGGTTCGGGGTCGCTGGACCTGATCACGGGCTCGGGCGAGGTCCGGGTGGGCATCCGCGGCGGCACGGCGGCGGAGGTCGAGCTGACGTCGAGCGGCGGCCGGGTGTCCAGCGAGCTGGACATCGCCGACAGCGCCCCCGAGGGCGGCGTGCAGTTGAAGGTGCGCGCCCGGACGGGCTCCGGCAACGCGGTCGTGACCCGCGCGGCCGGCTGAGGGAAGCGGGTCGTTCCCGGCGGGGGCCGGGAGCGACCCGCACGACCGGACGGGGCTTCCCGCGGCCGTCCGGTCAAGGGGGTGACGGGCCGTTCCCGGCGGGGATCTCCGGGGACGGCCCGTTCTTCGCTGCCGCCGTCCCGGCGAAAGTGGCGCCGGACGCTGGTGTCCCGGGCCGCCGACCCACCAGGATGATCGCGTGGACGACTACCTGGGGACCCCGCATCCGGCCGCGACGCACGTCATTCCGGTGCAGCTGGACGACCGCACGCTCTACGTCGAGGCCCGCCCGGTGGGCGGCGGCGACGAAGAGGTCGCGGGACGGCTGCTCAAGTTCGACGGGTTCACCGAGACACTGAGCAAGGTCGCGAACACGGTGACCGACGCCGTGCAGGCCGGGCTGACGAAGGTCAAGCCCGCCAAGGTGACCGTCGAGTTCGGGTGCGAGGTCGGCATGGAAAGCGGCCAGCTGACCGCGATCCTGGTGAAGGGCACCGCGAAAGCCAACCTCAAGGTGACGATGGAGTGGAAACCCGGCGGCGGCGACTGACGGTCAGCGAAACCTTTTCATCGCCTTTTCAGCTTTGACGCGGACGGCTTTCGGGATCTTGCGATCGTCGACCAGAGCCTGCAGGACTTCCTTGCCCTGCCGAGGATCGCGCTTCGCCACCGCTTCGGCGGCGGTGAACCGCTCCTCCGGCTTGAGCTTCTTGTTCCCGGCCTGCTCGACCTGCGCGCGCAGCTGCTGCTTCTTGGTGAGCCGTGGAGCCTCGTTTTCCTTCGGCTCCTGGCGCCCAGAGGTTTCCGAACGGTTCTGGGCGGGCGGGTCCAGCCTCATGGCCCTGCTCATCGCGCTCGTCCGGGTCCGGTACCCGACGCCGGCCCGGCCGGCGACGCGCCGGTACGCGGCCGCCGCGCCGGCCGGGTCGAGCGACTCCATCTGCTTGATCACCGCGACCGCTTGATCACTCGGCAGACCCGCCGCGATCTGACCGAGGAGCGCGACGGCCTCGGCCTTGTCGCCCACCTGGGTCGCGAACTCGGCGCGCTGGTGAGCGGGTATTCGGCCATCCTTGGCGAGCGCGCGATAGGCCCGCGCGCCGACAGCCGGCCGCATCGATTTCAACCGGGCCGCCGCCTTGCCCCGCATCGACACCGTCTCCCCGTCAGTGTCCACGATCGTCCGAAGAAGATCGACGGCTCGGTTTTCGGAGCTTAAATCGGCGAGGTCCTCGATGACGTCCAGCCGGTCGGACGGGTTTCCCGGTCCGGTGACCAGCCTGGTCAGCGCACCGATCCCCCGGTCCGGGTCGAGCTCGTGGAGCGAGTGCGCGGCGAACCGGCGGACCGCGAATTCGACACCGGTGTGCCCGGCGAGCTCCGTCAGCCGGTCGAGTGCCCGGTCGCGGCCCGCGGGATACTGGCCGGCGGCCTTCGCGGAGTCTATCCGCCACTGTCCGAGCCGCTCGTCGTCGGCGAGGGTGAGCAACGCGTCGAGGCCCGCTTCGGGATCGACCTCCGCGAGAGCGAGCGCCGCGTCGAACCGGTCCTCCGGTTCGTCCCGCCCGGCCATGGCCAGCTCGCGCAGCAGCGGTATCGCCCGGACGTCGGCATCACCCAGCGCGCGGGCCGCCCGGCGGCGGACTCCAGCGGGATTCCGGAGATCCTGCGCGAGTTCCGCCAGCAGCTCGGCGCCGGTCGCGCGCCGGTGGACCACTGCGGCCACGGCCGCGGCGAGCCGCGTCTCGAAGCCGGCGGCGTGATCCCGGCTCAGCAGGGCCAGGGCGGAGATCTGGTCGGGATCGTGCGCGCACAACGTCTCCGCGGCGACCAGCCGGGCCTGGTCCGGGCAGCGGGGGTCTTCGACCAGGCGGCGGAGGATTTCCCGGCCGCGCGCGGCGTCTTCGCCGAAGACCAGCTGCGCGGCGTCGACGCGGAGTTCGCGCAGCTCGGCGGTGGCCGTCAACCTGACCAGGGTGCGCAACCCGTGCGACCGGTCGGCCTCGAAGACGACCTTGGCCGCGCGCAGCCGCGCCTCGGGGTCGGCGCGATCGGCGAAGATGAGGTAGTTCGCGGCGGTGATCCCCCGGCGCCGGTCCAGTGTGAGCAGCAGCCGCAGGGCCTCGATGCGCACGACCTTTCCGGTGTCGTCGCGGAGGACGGCTTCGAGCTTTTCCACGGCGGCGTCGGGATCGACGTGCACCAGCGCGGTGGCCGCCTCACGCCAGTCGTCGAGGGTCTGCGGGTTGGTGACCTGCTCGACCAGCCCGCGGCGGAGCCGGTCGCGCACCTTGTCCGGCACCTGGAGACCTTGGCGGATCACATCGACGACGAACCCGTGGTTGTGCTTCCAGTGCCGCCGCCGGAGGAACCGGGTGAGCACACGCGTGACGTCCTTGCCGTCGGCCGCCCACAAGCCGACCAGGAACAGCTCGACTTCCCAGTTCTTCCAGGCTTCCAGCCGAGGTCGCAGCCGCCGCCGTCCCGGCCTGGGGTACTTCCGCACAAGGTGTTCCGCCGCGAGGAACTAGAGGATGGTCTGGTGCAGGAATTCGGGACCCCCGCGCCGGCTGATGAGCAGGCTGGTCGCGAGGAGCACCTCGTGCACGATCTTCGTCCATTCCGCTTCCGACACCGTGTCGGCCGGCCTCGGCACGTGCCGCGAAGCGACCTCGACCAAGGTGGGTACCGGACAATCTCCCGGGAACCGGACGGCCGGGGCCTCGTGGTGCGCGTGTGCCCATTCGCGCAGCACCGGGAGGGCGTTGTCGAAGAGCTCGTCGACGGCCCGCTCGGCCGTCACGCCGCTGCGCCCGGCCCACTCCCGCAGCCGCTTGCGCGTGGTGGCCCGGCGCTTTTCGCGCAGCAGCTCGACGAACTGCCGGTACAGGTCGACGCGGTTCGACGGCAGCCGCCGCCCCGGCTCCTGCGCGTACAGCACACACATCATCGTGGCGATCAACGGGATGGTGCCGAGGTCCCGCAGCTCGGCTTCGTCGGCGCGCTCGACGAAGCGCGCTGCCTCCGCTTCGGCGTCCGGGACGTCGAGGGCTTCGAACCACGCCTTGGCGAAATCGCCGAGCTGCTGCCGGGCGAAGGGCTCGATCACGAACGTCGGGTAGCGGTCGCCCTCGGCGAGTTCGGTGTGGTAGTCGACTCCGGTCGGCCGGGTCGTGAGCAGGAAGCCGAACCGGCCGCGGTCGCGCAGCCGTCGCACCAGCTTGGCGACGACGCGGCGGTCGGACGGGTCGACGATCTCGTCGAGGCCGTCGGCCAGCACGAGCCATCGCGCGCCCGGTGCCGGTTCGCCGGCGAACAGCTCTTCCAGCCGGCCCCGGTCGAGGTCCACGTCGAAGCTGCGGGCCCCCTCGGCCAGCAGCTCCGCGATGTCCTTCCGGCCGCGCAGCGCGTCGGCGGGCACCGGAACCGGGACGAATTCGCCGCCTTCGCCGCGCAGCCACTGCTTGGCGATCTCGGCGGTCAGGTGCCGGACGAGGCTCGACTTCCCGGCACCCGGACCGCCGAGGATCTGCACGCCCGGGTACGCCCACAGCAGGCTGTCGGCGTCGACCCGGGCAGGCTCGGCGTCGGCCGGGGCTCCGTAGCGGCTGGTCTGCTGGCGCAGGTACACCTTCCACAGCGGCGGAGTCACCTCCGTTCCGGCGAGCTCGGCGTGCGGGTGCCGGTCGTCGGCCACCTGCGCCGCTTCGAGGTACGCGCGCAGCCGCGGTCCGGGAAACCGGATGCCGGACGCGGAAAGCTGGTCGTCGTCGAGCAGTTCGAGCCAGCCGCGGTTGCCCGGCGACACCGAGCGGTGGATCGGCTCGAGCCCGGCGTAGGTGGCGAAGAGCGAGTGGACCGGAACCAGGCGTGCGGTGTCGCTGTGCTCGGTGTCGCGGTAGCGCACCACTCCGCAGACGGCGCCGGTCCGCCAGTTGAGCACCGGGCCGCCGCTGTAGCCCGGCCCGACGGGCCCCTGGACGGTCTTCAGCAGCTCCGCGCCTTCGGTGCGCTGAGACGGTCCGGCCAAGGTCAACGTCGCCGAATCGCCTGAGCGGTACCGGCCCTGCGGGTACCCGTACGCCCAGAGCCGGTCATCGGGCTCGGCTGCCGGGTGCAGCAGTACGTGCGCGTCGGCGACGTCGGCTTGGGCTTGCAGCAGCACGACGTCCAAGCCGCCGGGGCCGTTGGCGCGATAGGTACCTGGGATGACGCGGAACTCGGTGGCGGGCAGCTGCGCCGTCTCGGTGGAGTGGACGACCTCGGCGACGCCGACCGACTCGTCGGTGACGACGTGCGCGCAGGTCAGCAGGACACCTGGGGCGACGAAGAAGCCGGTGCCCTGTGCTCCGGACGGCGCGACCAGTGGCACGGTGGCGGCACGCAGAGCGTCCGCCAGCTTCGCGCGCCCTGCCTCCATCCCACCCCCCGCTCGACGCTCGGCGACCCACTATCTTGGCAGCTTCCCGGCGGCTTCGGAACGGGCTTTTTTTCCGCCCTCGCAAAGGATCTTGGTGCTCAGCGCACCAGCTTCGCCAATGGGCGGGCCAGGTCACCTCGCGCACCCACCGCCACGCCGGACAGGCCCAGCCACTCCGCCATGTGCTTCAGCTCCGCCGCCAGCTCTGGCAGCACCCGGGCCACGTCGGCGCCCTCCTCCGCGAACGCTCCCTGGACTCGCAGGACCCCCGCCGTCCTATCGGATTTCAGGTCTACGCGCGCGACCAGCGAACCGTCCAGGAGGAACGGGAACACGTAGTACCCGTACACCCTCTTCGGTTCCGGGACGTAGATCTCGATGCGGTAGTGGAAGCCGAACAGCCGCTCCGTGCGGGCCCGCTCCCAGATCAGCGGGTCGAACGGGCACAGCAGTGCCCGCCCCGGTACCGCCCGGGGTGTGCGGGCGTCGACGTGGCGGTAGGCCACCGCTTTCCAGCCGCGGACCGCCACCGGCTCCAGGATTCCCGACTCCACCAGCTCCGCCACCGCCTGGCGGGCCCGGGCCGGGCCCAGGCGGTAGTAGTCGCGCAGGTCCGTCTCCGTTGCGACGCCCAGAGCACGGGCCGAACGCTCGATCAGGCCCCGCGCGCCCTCCTCCGGCGACACGGAAACCGACAGGATCTCCGGCGGCACCACGCGCTCCGTCAGGTCGTAGAGCCGCTCGAACGACCGGCGCGTGCCCGTGGTGAGCTGGCCGATGCCGAACAGGTACTCGCAGACGCGCTTGACCTCCGAGCGCTCCCACCACGAACCCGGGCCGCGGCGTTGCGCGTCCGCCTCCACCTCGCGCTCGATGCCGCCCGCGCCGATCGGGCCCAGCTCCTTCACCACCGACAGGATCTCGTCGACCAGGCCCGGTGACTTCTCGATCAGCGGCCCGTAGTGCTTCCACCAGCCGTCGCGCTTCGCGCCCGACCGGATCAGCGGCCAGTCTTCGACCGGGAGCAGGCTCGCCTCGTGCGCCCACGTCTCCACCAGCAGCCGCGGCTGACGCGCCGAGTGCGCCCACGCCGCGCCGTCCAGCACCGCCGGGTCGTACGCGCCCAGGCGCGAGAACACCGGCATGTAGTGCGCCCGGACCGCCACGTTCACCGAGTCCAGCTGCAGCAGCTGGACCCGGGAGAGCACCCGTTTCAGGTGCCGCCGGGACACCGGGCCGGACGGACGGGGGTCGGCGAAGCCCTGTGCGGCCAGGAACGTCTTCCGGGCCGTCGAGACGCTGATCGTTTGCATGGTGCCGGCATGGTGCCACCCACCACCGACAAAAACGCGGCCCACTAAGTTCTCAGGCATGAGCGACGCCGCCGTCCGCCCCGCAGACCTGTCCGACGCCGCGGAGATCGCCCGCATCCAGCGCGACACCTGGCATGCCGCCTACGAGGACCTGCTGGGCAAGAACGCCCTGGCCGAGCTGGACGCCGCCGACCTCGCCGGCACCTGGACCGAGACCATCGAGTACCCCGGCAGCCAGGTCTACATCGCGACCGAGGGTGACTTCACGGTCGGGTTCTGCGTCGTCGGCCGGGCTCCCGAGGGCGAGGTCGCCGCCGCCGACGGCAGCCTGCCCGAAGACGCAGGAACCACCGGCCTCGTCGCCACCCTGCTCGTCGAGCCGCGGTGGGGCCGGCGCGGCCACGCCGGACGGCTACTCGCGACGGCCGCCGCGGGCCTCCGGGCAGACGGCGCCACCCGCGGCATCGCCTGGGTCGCCCAGGGCGACCACGCGTCCCTCGGCTTCTACCGCCGCGCCGGCTGGAACCCCGACGGCACGGTCCGCACCCTCGACACCGGCGACCGCATGGTCCGCGAGGTCCGGCTCACCGGCACCCTCGACCTCGCCCTCGCCTGAGTCCCGGAAGATCACCCACCGCATCACGGCGTACATGAACACGCCCTCGCACGCCCCCGCGAGCAGACGCGAGACGTGGTATTCGACGCCCAGCGCCGTCAACCCCGCGCCCACACCCAGCAAAAACGCCGCGTAATTGACAGCAATCGCACCGATGTAAAGCACCAGCTGGATTCCCACGGCCGCGTGGGAATGGAAGTTGAACGTCCGGTTCAGCACGAAGCTCAGCCCGAACGCGCAGCAGTACGCCAGCGTGATCGAAAGCCACACCGGCCAGCCGAGCACGCCGTGGAAGATCGTCAGCAACCCGAGGTCGACGCCGAACGTCAGACCGTTGATGAGGCAGAAGCCGAGAAACGTCGGCGCGACGATCCGCGACAGACCCAGCGGAAGGACGCGCACGATCGCCTGGCAGAGGGCGCCGAATCGGTCGGCGGGCGTTCGGGGTTGCTCGGCGGCCACGCCGTCAGCGTTCCAGCGGGAGGTGGCCGGAACACGTCGCGCAGGTGATCTTCTGGTGCGAACCACCTGCCGAAGAGGGGGGTTAACCCCAGTGCGCGGAGATTTCAGACTGATAACTTGGAGTGCACGAGCGAATTTGAGGAGGTGACACGATGAGTTGGATCCTGCTGACGCTGGGCGTCGCGTTCGGTTCGGCCATCGTGCCGCTGATCAACGCCGAGGTGTTCCTGCTCGGGCTGTGCGCGAGCCAGCCGGGGCTGCACTGGCTGTGGCTCGGGGCGGCGGTGGCCGTCGGGCAGATCGCCGGCAAGTCGCTGTACTTCCTGGCCGCGCGCGGGACGATCAAGCTGCCCAAGGCATTGCACGACCGTCTGCACCGCGAACGGCCGCTGACCGAGCGACGCGTCCGCTGGCAGCTGCGCACCAAGCGCCTGCGCGGCTGGGTCGAGGCGCTGCGCGAGCGCTGCCACCGGCACCCGCACTGGATGGCGGGCACCTACGGGGTGAGTTCCCTGGTGGGGCTGCCGCCGTTCATGGCGACGAGCGTGCTGGCCGGGGTGGTGCGCATGCGGCTGGCGACGTTCTTGACGACCGGGCTGGCCGGAAGGTGGATCCGCTTCAGTTTGATAGCGGCTTCACCCGCGGTGTTCGCCGGGTGGCTGCACCACTGAGGTCAGGGCGGTCCAGGCGGCGCGGGAGACGGTGAGCTGGCCCAGGTGGCGGGCTTTCGTGTCCCGGACGCCGACGGTTTCGGCGAGGAGTACCTCGACGCACTCTGTCTGCACGCTGTAGCTCGACTTCTGCCAGGTGAAGCCCACCTCCACGCACTCGCCTTCGGTTGCGCTGTAGCTCGACTTCCGCCAGGTGAACACGCTGCCCCCTATCTCGCCGCCTCCCGAAGCAGGGTGTGGGAGGCGTCTTCGGTCAATGCCTTGCCTTGTAAGAGCTTTACCAGCTTTCGGTAGCCCGAGATAGCCTCCAACTCGTTGAGGAAGGCGCTGGCGTGCACGTGCTCAAGCAGCACGATGGATGGATCGGCCGGGAAGTCATAGAGGGTGAACATGCCCAGCTTGCCGTGGTGGTAGCCCACATTGACCGGCACCACACGAACTGAAATGTTAGATGTAACAGCTAAGGCAAGCAGGTGGTCGATCTGGTCGGACATGATGTCCTCGTTGCCGACCACCTCGCGGATCGCCAACTCGGAAATGATCGCCTGGAGGCGAACGGGGTCGCGCCGGGAAAGAATCCCCTGCCGTTCCAAGCGAATCACCAGCCGCGCATCCGCATCGGCTGGCGTGATCTCGGAGGCGGTCAGCAATGCGCGGGCGTAGTCGGGCGTCTGGAGCAGGCCCGGGATCACGAGCGGCGACCAGTTGGTGATCTGGCTCGCCGTGCGCTCGCACTGCATGACCGCCGTGAGGGCCGCGGGGAGATCCGACGGGTTGGAGTCCAGCCAGTTGGGCTCCTTGGCATGCGTTGCCAGGAAAAGGATTCGCTCGGTCGTCGCGCGATCCACGCGCAGGTACCCGAGGATCCGGGCCACCTCCTCCACCGGCGGCACCCGCATCCCCAGTTCCCACTGGGACAACAACCTCGGGTCGATCTCCAGCGCCCGCGCCAGCTCGCGCAAGCCGAATCTGCGTCCCTCGCGCACTTCGCGCAGCGAAGCGGACAACGCGCGCAACCCCGGTGACGATGAAGTCGGTTTCATGCCGGGAATAGTACGAACGCCGCCCATTTCCCGAATGAACGACAACTGTCAGCGAAATGCCACACCGCCGGGTCAGCGGTCGGCGGCCTCCAGCTCCACAGCTTTCTTCATCGTCTCGCGGGCCCGGCGACGATCACCCGCGATGTCGTACGCGTACGCCAGCTTGTACCACGTCCGCCAGTTCTCCTGGTCGGCCTCGACCTCCGCGCGGCGCTCGGCGAACCACGCGTCGGCCGCGTCGCGGTCCACGCGGCCCGACGGCCGGCGCGGGAGGTCCGAGACGTCCGGGAGCGCGCCCTCCGCCTCCAAGCGCCGCGAGAGGCGCTGGATCTGCACTCCGTTGCGCCAGGTCATCACGATGATCCACACGCCGAGCAGCGGCAGCAGGAACACACCCACGCCCAGCGCGATACCGACGCCCGTGCCCGTCTTGAACAGGGCGAACGCACGATCGGCCAGCAGGAACAGGTAGACGACCAGCGCCACCGTCAGCAGCAGCGCCACATTACGCGCTTTCATGGGCGGGCCTTCACAGGTCGAGCACGTTCTCCAGGCCGACCGTCAGGCCGGGACGCTTCAGCACTTCACGCACGCCGAGCAGCACGCCCGGCATGAACGACGTCCGGTCGAGGGAGTCGTGGCGGATCGTCAGGGTCTCCCCCTCGCCGCCGAACAGGATCTCCTCGTGCGCCACCAGCCCCGGCAGGCGGACCGAGTGCACGCGGACCTGCTCGACCGTCGCTCCGCGGGCGCCGTCCAGCTCGGCCGTCGTCGCGTCCGGACCCGGCGTCACGCCCGCCTCCGCGCGCGCCGCGGCGATCATCCGGGCCGTGTGCGCGGCGGTGCCCGAAGGCGCGTCGGCCTTGCGGTTGTGGTGCAGCTCGATGATCTCCGCCGAGGCGTAGAACTTCGCCGCCTGGGCCGCGAACCGCATCGCCAGCACCGCGCCAAGCGCGAAGTTCGGCGCGATCAGCACGCCCAGCGAGGGCTTCGGCTCCAGCAACGCGCGCAGCGACGACAACCGCTCTTCGCTGAAGCCCGTCGTGCCGACGACCGCGTGGATGTCGTGCTCGACCAGGTACTCGAGGTTGCCCATGACGGCGTCGGGGTGGGTGAAGTCGACGACCACCTGGGCATCGGCCAGCGCCGAGAAGTCGTCACCCGCGTCCAGGGCAGCCACCAGCTTCAGGTCGGAAGCGCCTTCGACGGCGTTCACCACCGTCGCGCCCATCCGGCCGCGCGCACCGAGCACACCGACGTTGACGGTCATGAAGCGATCACCTCGTGCAGGTCGTCAGGAAGGTCGTCGGCGTGAGCGTACGGCCCCACGACCGCCGCCGCCGAGACCCCGCCCGGCCGCGCGAACAAAGTGCGAGCGAGGGCACACACGTCTTCGGTGGTGACGGCGTCGATGCGGGCGATCGTGTCGTCCACGCCCAGGTACCGGCCGTAGTTGAGCTCGTTCTTGCCGATCCGCGACATCCGCGACGACGTGTCCTCCAGGCCCAGCACGATCCCGCCGCGCAGCTGGCCCTTGGCGCGGGCCACCTCGGCGTCGGTCAGGCCGTCGACGCCGACCTTGTCGAGCACCTCGCGGATGACGCCGGCGACGTCGCCGAGCTTCTCCGGCTGGCAGCCCGCGTACACGGCCAGGTGGCCGGTGTCGGCGTAGCTCGCGACCGACGAGTACACCTGGTAGGCCAGCCCGCGCTGCTCCCGGATCTCCTGGAACAGCCGCGACGACATGCCGCCGCCGAGCGCCGCGTTCAGGACCGACAGCGCGAAGCGGCGGTCGTCGTGGCGCGACAGCGACCGCAGGCCCAGCATGACGTGCGCCTGCTCGGTGTCGTCGGTGTGCAGGGCGAGCTTGGGCAGGGTCTTGATCCGCGCGCGGCCCTCGCGCGGCGCGATCGGCGTCGCGGACCCGGTCAGCTTCTCGCGAAGGGCCTTGCGGACCAGCCGGAGCACCTGGTTGTGATCGATGTTGCCGGCCACGGACAGCACCATCCGCGGCAGCGTGTAGCGGCGCTTGTAGAAGTTCCGCAGCGCCGCGGGCGACATCCCGATGATGGACTTCTCGGTGCCCAGCACCGGGCGGCCGAGGGGGTGGTCGCCGAGGATCGCCGTCACGAACGTCTCGTGCAGGAGGTCCTCGGGGTCGTCGTCACGCATCGAAATCTCTTCGAGGACGACGCTGCGTTCCATGTCCATGTCGCGGTCGGTGCAGAGCGCCTCGAACACGACGTCGGTGACCAGGTCCACGGCGAGCGGGAGGTCGGCGTCGAGCACCTGCGCGTAGTAGCAGGTGTGCTCCTTCGCCGTGAAGGCGTTGAACTCGCCGCCGACGGCGTCGATCTCCTCGGCGATCTGCGTGGCGTCGCGGTGCTTCGTGCCCTTGAACAGCAGGTGCTCGAGGTAGTGCGCGGCGCCGGCGACGGCGACCGGCTCGTCGCGGGAGCCGATGCCGACCCACAGCCCGACCGTGGCCGAGCGGGACGCGGGGACGTGCTCGGTGATCACGCGCAGGCCGCCGGGGAGGACGCTGCGCTTGACGACCGCACCGTCCGGGGTGGACTCGAGCGTGCGGGTGGTGCCGACGGGCTGCTCGTGCCCGGAAACCTGCCGTGCCATGGGGTCCTTACTCACGATGCCGCGAAGGCCTCCCCACCGGAATCGGCGAGGAGGCCTTCGACGGAACTGTCTCGAACCGGACGAGCCGGGTCTTACTTGGCGTCGGCCTTCTCGGCGTCGGCGGCGGGCGCGTCGGCGGCGGGGGCCTCGTCCTCCTTGACGACGATCAGGCTGATCTTGCCGCGGTTGTCGATGTCGGCGATCTCGACGCGGAGCTTGTCGCCCACGTTGACCACGTCCTCGACCTTGGCGATCCGCTTGCCGTTGCCCAGCTTCGAGATGTGCACCAGGCCGTCCTTGCCCGGCAGCAGCGAGACGAACGCGCCGAACGCGGCCGTCTTCACCACGGTGCCGAGGAAGCGCTCGCCGACCTTCGGCAGCTGCGGGTTGGCGATGGCGTTGATCTTGTCGATCGCCGCCTCCGCCGACGGGCCGTCGGCCGCGCCCACGTAGATCGTGCCGTCGTCCTCGATGGAGATGTCGGCGCCGGTCTCCTCGGTGATCGAGTTGATCATCTTGCCCTTCGGGCCGATGACCTCGCCGATCTTGTCGACCGGGATCTTCACGGAGGTGACGCGCGGCGCGAACGGGCTCATCTCGTCCGGGCCGTCGATCGCCTCGGCGATGACCTCGAGGATGGTGCTGCGGGCGTCCTTCGCCTGCTTCAGCGCGGCCGCGAGGACCTCCGACGGGATGCCGTCGAGCTTCGTGTCGAGCTGCAGCGCGGTGATGATGTCCTTGGTGCCGGCGACCTTGAAGTCCATGTCACCGAGGGCGTCCTCGGCGCCGAGGATGTCGGTCAGCGCGACGTACCGCGTCTCCCCGTCCACTTCATCGGACACCAGGCCCATCGCGATGCCCGCGACCGGCGCCTTCAGCGGCACGCCGGCGTTGTACAGCGCCATGGTGGACGCGCAGACCGAGCCCATCGACGTCGAGCCGTTGGAGCCCAGCGCCTCGGAGACCTGGCGGATCGCGTACGGGAACTCGTCCCGCTTCGGCAGCACCGGCACCAGGGCGCGCTCGGCGAGCATGCCGTGGCCGATTTCGCGGCGCTTCGGCGAACCGACGCGGCCGGTCTCACCGGTGGAGAAGGGCGGGAAGTTGTAGTGGTGCAGGTAGCGCTTCGTCGTCTCCGGGGAGAGCGAGTCGATCTGCTGCTCCATGCGCAGCATGTTCAGCGTGGTGACGCCCAGGATCTGGGTTTCGCCGCGCTCGAACAGCGCCGAACCGTGCGCCCGCGGGATCACGGCGACCTCGGCCGAGAGCGACCGGATGTCGGTGAGGCCACGGCCGTCCATCCGGATCTTCTCCGTCAGGACGCGCTGGCGCATGATCTTCTTCGTCAGGGCCTTGAACGCCCCGCCGATCTCCTTGTCACGGCCTTCGAAGGCTTCGCCCTCGCCCAGGCCGACCTTCTCGATGACGGCGGCCTTGACCTCGTCGGTCGCGGCGTCGCGGTCCTGCTTGCCGGCGATCTGCAGCGCGCGGGCCAGGTCGTCGGTCGCGATCGCGGCGACGGCCTCGTAGACGTCCTGCTGGTAGGCCGGGTAGACCGGGAACTCGCCGGTCGGCTTGGCGGCCTCGGCGGCCAGGCGCTGCTGCGCCTCGCACAGGACCTTGATGAACGGCTTGGCGGCCTCGAGGCCCTCGGCGACCGAGGTCTCGTCCGGCGCCTTGCCGCCCGCGGCGATCAGGTCGAGCGTGTGCTCGGTGCCCTCGGCCTCGACCATCATGATCGCGACGTCATCGCCCACGATGCGGCCGGCGACGACCATGTTGAAGGTCGCCTTCTCCAGCTGCGACCAGGTCGGGAACGCGACCCACTGGTCCTCGATCAGCGCGACGCGCACGCCGCCAACGGGGCCGGAGAACGGCAGGCCGGCGATCTGGGTCGACGCCGAAGCGGCGTTGATGGCCAGCACGTCGTACGGGTCGTCCGGGTTGAGGCTCTGGACGGTGATGACGACCTGGATCTCGTTGCGGAGACCGTCGGCGAACGACGGGCGCAGCGGGCGGTCGATGAGGCGGGCGGTGAGGATCGCGTCGGTCGACGGGCGGCCCTCGCGGCGGAAGAACGCGCCGGGGATGCGGCCCGCGGCGTACATGCGCTCTTCGACGTCGACGGTCAGCGGGAAGAAGTCGAAGTGCTCCTTCGGGTGCTTCGACGCGGTCGTCGCCGAGAGCAGCATGGTCTCTTCGTCGAGGTACGCGACCACGGCGCCGGCGGCCTGGCGGGCCAGCCGGCCCGTCTCGAAGCGGACGGTGCGGGTGCCGAACCGGCCGTTGTCGATGACGGCTTCGGTCTCGTGCACGGTGACTCCGGTGGAGTCGGTCATAGATGTTTCTCCTCTTTGGTTCCTTCTACTGGCGCGAGTCTCCCACCCTGGGACCCGTTTCGCCTGAGGACGCTCGAGGAATGAGGCCGGTCTTCGATCGAAGCCCCCGGGACTCTTCCCGGGAACCACTACCGAGGACCGGCGGACGGACCCTCGTGCGCGCTCGCGCCGTCTTTTGTGGCGAGGGGGAGCGACCGCGTGGTCACTCCCCCTCGGGTAAAGCTATCGGCGCAGGCCGAGGCGCTGGATCAGCGCACGGTAACGCTCGATGTCCACCTTCATCACGTAGTTCAGCAGCCGGCGGCGACGGCCGACCAGCAGCAGGAGCCCGCGACGCGAGTGGTGGTCGTGCTTGTGAGCCTTGAGGTGCTCGGTGAGGCCGACGATGCGCTTGGTCAGCAGCGCGACCTGGGCCTCGGGGGATCCCGTGTCCGAGTCGTGCACGCCGTACTCGGCCAGGATCGACTTCTTCTCTTCGGTGGACAACGCCACTTGTGTTGCTCCTCGAAATAATCAGTGCCGTGCGGCCCCGGACGCCGGATGCACGCCGGGAAGACGGTCACGGCCGCCACGGACTGCAGCCGGACCCGCTCGTGAGGTTACCAGCCCGCTGAACAGCGTCTTCAGGCGCGGTCCAGCTCGAACGCGCGGGCCACCCGGTAGCGGGGACCACCCCGTTCGCGCTCGCTGGTCATGAGCGCCACCTCGCCCGCCGTCCAGCGACGGCTGGTGAAACGGGCCAACTTTTCGGTCCAACGCGCGTCGAGCCCGGGTTCTTCCCGGGGGAACCGCGCGAGCGTCAGGTGGGCCGTGTACGGCCTCGCCTCGGCGTCGGCACCCGCGGCGTGCGCGAGGGGCGTCAGCTCCGCTCCGGCGGCAGTCAACCACAGCACCCCCGGGAACGTCGCGGCCTTTTCCAGCCGGACGTCGACGGCACGCCGCCCGGCCAGCCGGTCTTCGAGCCAGGCCGCCCGGGTCCCGACGTCGTCGGGCCCGTAGTAGGCGAGGGTGACGTGCCAGCGCTCCGGCGGCTCCCACCGCAGGCCGCCGCCGGTTTCCCCGAGCGCCGCGGCGACCTGCTCGACGACGTCGTCCGGCGGGAGCAGCGCGCTGAACAGGACCGGCATCAGGAGCCGTTGCCCGCCCGGCGCAGCAGGTCGGCGATGGCCGGGAAGTCGTCGTCGAGGCGCTTGGCGGCCTCGCCGAGGTCCTCGTCCTCGGCCACGTCACGCAGGTAGGCGAGCACGCGGCGGTCTTCGTTGATCACCGGGATGTTGTCGCGGCCGACGGTCGGGCGGGAGTCGCGGACGTCCTCCATCGCGGCCAGCATCGCGTCGCGGTTGCCGGCGGCGACCTCCGGCACGAGGATCTTGCGCTCGAGCATGATCATCCTGGCCAGCACGACGGGGTTGCCGATCTTGGCCCGCCGGCCGCTCATCACCTGGCTGAGCATGGGGGCGCTGATCCCGAGGACCTCGGCCAGGAACGCCTGCGAAACGTCGAACGCGACCACGAGCCGGCGCACGCGGTCGCCGAGCGGCTCCCCGTACCACTCGCGCTGCAGCGCGATGTTCCGCTGGACGATCTTGTGGTCCTCCACCAGTTCCGCTCCCCTGTCCCCGCTCGCGCACACCGTCCGTGAGCATTTTGCCATCGCTGTCACGTGCGTGAACGCGAAATCCCCTATTCGCCCCCGGTAGGGGTGTCCGGGGGCACTTCCAGTGCCTTTCTCGTCTCGATCACGTCGTCGTCGATCTGCGTCACCAGCCCGGCCGAGTCCGCGAACCGGACCTGGTCGCGCAGCCGCGTCACGAAGTCGATCGCCACGTGCTGGCCGTAGAAGTCCTCGTCGACGTCGAGGACGAACGCCTCGACGGTCCGCTCGCGGCCGGAGAACGTCGGGTTGGTGCCGACCGAGACCGCGGCGCGCAGCCGGCGCGACGGGTCGGCCGAGCGGGTGAACCAGGCGCTGTAGACGCCGTCGGCCGGGACTGCGGCGAAGCGCGGCGTCGACAGGTTCGCCGTCGGGTAGCCGAGCTCGTGGCCGCGGCCGTCGCCGCGCACGACGATGCCTTCCAGGCGGTGCGGGCGGCCGAGCGCCTCGGCCGCGGCGACGACGTCGCCGGCGTCGATGCACGACCGGACGTAGGTGCTGGAGAAGGTGATCGCCGACTGGTCCTCTTCGGACAGTTCCTTGCCCTGGAGTTCGGCGCCGTAGGCGGCGAACCCGAAGCGCCGGCCGAGGGTGCGCAGCATCGCGACGTCACCGGCGGCCTTGGCGCCGAAGGTGAAGTTGTCGCCGACGATCACCGCGGCCGCGTGCAGCCGGTCGACGAGCACCTCGTGCACGAACTCCTCCGGCAGCAGCCGGGACAGCTCGAGGGTGAAGGGCAGCACGCAGAAGACGTCGATGCCGAGGCCTTCGACGATCTCCGCCTTGCGCCGCAACGTGGTCAGCTGCGCCGGGTGGCTGCCCGGGCGCAGGACCTCCGACGGGTGCGGGTCGAACGTCAGCATGACGCTCGGCAGGCCGCGTTCGGCCGCCGCGGCGACGGTCCGGTTGACCAGCTCCTGGTGCCCGCGGTGCACACCGTCGAACACGCCGATGGTGACCACGCACCGGCCCCAGCCGCCGGGGAGGTCCCCCAGCCCACGCCACCGCAGCACGTCAGACTCCCGTCTCTCAAGGGCCACCCTAGGCGGGCAGCAGCACGACCACTGCCCGGGACACGCCTTCTTCGTCGGTGGCCAGCGCGAGCACGCGGCCGTCGGGTCCGAAGAGCCCGTAGGTGCCTTCGACCCCGGCGGCCGGGATGCGCTGGCCGTGCCGGACCGCCTTCGCCGTGGCGGCGTCGAGGTCGCGGCGCGGGAAGGCCGCGGCGACCGCGGCGTCGAGGTCCAGGCTCAGTTCCGGCTGCTCCTCGAGCTGGTCGAGGGTGCGCGCCCTGGCCAGGGTGAACGGGCCGACCGTGGTGCGCCGCAGCGCCTTCAGGTGCCCGCCGACGCCGAGGTCCGCGCCGAGGTCGCGGGCCAGCGCGCGGACGTAGGTGCCGGACGAGCACTCGACGACGGCGTCGACCTCGATGTGGTCTTCCTCGTGGCGGACGCCCAGGACGTCGAAGCGGTACACGGTCACCGGACGGGCCGGGATCACGACGTCCTCGCCGGCGCGGACGCGGGCGTACGCGCGCTTGCCGTCGATCTTGACCGCGCTCACCGCGCTGGGGACCTGCTGGATGTCGCCGGTCAGCTTTTCGACGCCGCTCGCGATGTCGTCGTCCGTGGTGGCCTTCGTGTCCGCGGTCGTGAGGACTTCGCCCTCGGCGTCGTCGGTCGTGGTGGCGCTGCCGAGGCTGAGCGTGGCGAGGTAGGTCTTGCGGTCCAGCGCCAGGTGACCGAGCAGCTTGGTGGCGCGCTCGATGCCGAGCACCAGCACGCCGGTCGCCATCGGGTCGAGCGTGCCGGCGTGCCCGACCTTGCGGGTGCCCATGATCCGGCGGGCGCGGGCGACGACGTCGTGCGACGTCATGCCGGCGGGCTTGTCGACGATCAGCAGACCGGGCGGCGGGGCGGGACGGCGGGGCGGTTTGGGGCTCGACACGCGGCAAACCCTAGCGGCCGCCGATAGTGGGTCGATCAGGCCGCTCGGACCCGCCAGGATGGGGGCGTGACGGAGATCGAGGTCCGGGCCGCCCGGCCCGGCGAGCTGGCCGCCGTCGCCGGCCTGCGGTGGCGCTGGGTGGCCGGGCAGGAGCGTCTGCCCGCCGGCGGCCGCGCGGAGTTCGTGCGCGAGTTCGCCCGGTGGGTGCGGGACAACGCGGCCACCCACCACTGCCTCGTCGTGGTGCGCGACGGGCGGGTGCTGGGGATGGCGTTCCTGGCGGTCACCCCGCGCGTCCCGACCCCGGCGGCGTTCACGCGGGCCGCCGGGGACGTGCAGAGTGTCTACGTCGTGCCGGAAGCCCGCCGCGAAGGGCTCGGTGGCCTGCTGATCGAGGCCGTCCTGCGGCTGGCCGGGGAGCTGGGGCTGGAGCGCGTCACCGTGCACTCCTCCGGGCAGGCCGTGCCGGCCTACCAGCGGCGCGGGTTCGCGGTCGCGCCGAAGCTCCTGCAGGCTTCGGTCACGCGGCCACGATCGGTGTCTCCGGCAGGGCGGCGTCCCAGCGGCGGCGGGTGATCCGGACCGGCAGCTCCTCGCCGCGGGCCTCGGCCAGGAACAGGTGGGCCCGGGTGCGGCGCCACCACACGAGCATCCGGAAGGTGCCCAGCGCCAGGATCGCGACGATGGCCAGCAGCGAGAGCCGGAAGCTGCCGCCGGTCCACTGCAGCAGCACGCCGACGAGCAGGGCGGCGAGGGTCGTCGCCACGAAACCGCCGACGTTCACCACGCCGGTCGCCGTGCCGACGCGGCTGAGCGGGTTGTAGTCGCGGGCGAGCGCGAAGCCGATCATCGACGCGGGCCCGCCGAGGGCGAGGAAGGCGAACGCGGGCACCAGCACCGGCACCGGCACCGCGCCCGGCCAGCCCAGCAGCACCGCCCAGATCAGCGCGGCGCCGCCGATGTAGCCGCCGACCAGCGGCATCCGCAGCGACGGGTGCCTGCCGATCACGCCGCCGAGCAGCGGACCGCCGGCCATCGAGCCGAAGACGAACACGGTGAGCAGCGCGCTGGCCGTTGCCTTCGACTGCCCTTGGCCCTGGACCAGCCACGGGACGCCCCACAGCAGCGTGAGGGCGTTGGGGGCGAACATCGTGCTGAAGTGGACCCAGAAGCCCAGCCGCGTGCCCGGCGTCCGCCAGGCCTCGGCGACCTGGTGGGCGAGCTGGCGCGGGCGGACTTCTTCGCGGACGGGCGGCTGTTCGCCGGCCGGCACGTCGCGCACGCGCAGGGCCACGACCAGCGTGTAGAGGACGGTGATGGCGCCGACCGCGAGGAAGGTCGGGGTCCAGCCGGCGCCGTCGAGCACCAGCGAGAGCGGGACGGTGGCGGCGAGGTTGCCGATGTAGCCGACGGCCGCGGTGAACGACGTCAGCAGCGCGTACTGGCGGCCCGGGAAGTGGGCGGCGACCAGGCGCAGGACGCTGACGAAGGTGAGCGCGTCGCCGAGGCCGAGGACGCCGCGCGCGAGCAGGCCGAGGCCGTAGGAGTGGGCGACGCCCAGGAGCAGCTGGCCGGCGCCGAGGATCAGCACGGCGGCGGTGAGGACGCGGCGGGGACCGTAGCGGTCGACCAGGACGCCGGTCGGGATCTGCATCGCGGCGTAGACGCCGACCTGCAGGACGGTGAACGTCCCGAGCGCGGCCGCGCCGACGCCGAAGCGCTCGGCCGCCTGCAGCCCGGCGACGCCGAAGGAGGTGCGGTGGAAGACCGCGAGGAGGTAGACGGTGACGGCGGCGAGCCAGATGAGCCAGGACCGGGCGGTGGCGCGGCCGGCGGCGGGCGGCACAAGGTCCTCCAGGGAATCGGCGGTTCAGGGCACGGACGCCTGCGCTGCCGTCCTTACTACTTGTAGCGCCTAAGCAACGACGAAACATAGCTGTTATCCCGGTGGCGTTCACCACATGGTTTTATGTGAATCTCCTTCATGTTCGGGGGTGGTGTGGTGACCGGGCTGCACGGGGCACACGCGGTGATCACGGGCGGGTCCAGCGGGATCGGCCTGGCGACGGCGGCGGCGCTGGGTGCGCGCGGCGCCGCGGTCTCGCTGGTGGCGCGGGACGAATCCCGGCTGCGGAAGGCGTCCGTGTCGTTGAAGTCACGCGGGTACGCGGTGCGGACGGCGGTGGCCGACGTCTCTTCGCAGGGGGAAGTGGCGGCGGCGTTCGCTTCGTTGGTGGAAACGGCCGGGCCGTGCGACGTGCTGGTGACGTGCGCGGGCCAGGCGCGGCCGGGAGAGTTCCTGGCGCTGGACGACGAGGTGTTCCGGCGGATGGTCGAGGTCGACTACTTCGGGACGCTGCACGCGGTCCGGGAGGTGGCGCCGTCGATGGTCCGGCGGCGGAGCGGGTCGATCGTGGCGATCTCGTCGGCGGCCGCGGTGCTGGGGATCTACGGGTACACGGCGTACGCGCCGGCGAAGTTCGCCGTGCGGGGGCTGATGGAGGCGTTGCGCGACGAGCTGAACCCGGCGGGGGTGCACGTGGCCTGCGTGTACCCGCCGGACGTCGACACGCCGCAGCTGGCGGAGGAGAACCGGTGGAAGCCGGTCGAGACGGCGGCGATCAGCGGGACGATCCGGCCGATGGCGGCCGAGGCGGTGGCGTCGGCGATCGTGCGGGCCGTCGAGCGGGAACGGTACGCCGTGTACCCGGACCGGTCGGTGGCCCTGCTGGCGGCGCTGGGCCCGCTGGCGGCGCCGTTCTTGAGGCGGCTGGTGGACCGGCGGATCCGGCGGGCCCGGGCTTGAGAGGTCCGGTCAGGCCGGGCGGATCGCGCCCGTCACCGCCCAGTTGCCGCCCCGCCAGCGGACCACCACGAAGACCAGCCGCAGCACCATGAACAGCGACAGCCCCGTCCAGATCCCGGTCAGCCCCCACCCGAACCCCAGCGAAGCCCAGATCAACGGCAGGAACCCCAGCGCGGCGCTCCCCAAGGTCGCGTTGCGCAGGAAGGCCGCGTCTCCCGCGCCGAGCAGCACGCCGTCCAGCGCGAACACCACGCCCGCGATCGGCTGCAGGGCCACGAAGAACCACCATGCGTGCGGGATCTCGGCCAGCACCCCCGGGTCGGAGGTGAACGCGTGCGGCAGCACCCACGACAGCGCCGCGAACAGCACGCACAGGAAACACCCCAACAGCAGCCCGTACCCGGTGATCTGCGCCGCCACTCCCCGCGCCTGCCGCGCCGAGTTCGCGCCCAGCGCCGCCCCCACCAGGGACTGCGCCGCGATCGCCACCGAGTCCAGCACCAGCGCCAGGAACGTCCACAGCTGAAGCACCACCTGGTGCGCGCCCACCGCCTCCGTCGACGTCCGGGCCGCCACCGCCGCCGCCGAGATGAAGCACGCCTGGAACGCCAGGCTGCGCAGCACCAGGTCGCGGCCGAGGCCGAGCTGCGCGCGCATCACCTTGAAGTCCGGACGCAGCCCCGCCTTCTCGCGCACCAGCGCCACGATGAACAGCGCCGCCGAGATCACCTGCGCCACGACGTTCGCGATCGCCGAGCCCTCCAGCCCGAGGTCCGCGCCGTAGACGAGCACCGGGCACAGCACCGCCGAAATCCCGTTGCCCGCAAGCACGTACCGCAACGGCTTCGCCGCGTCCTGCACCCCGCGCATCCAGCCGTTGCCCGCCATCGTGACGAGGATCAGCGGCGCCCCGAACAGCGCGATCCGCACCCACGACACGGCCGCGCCGGCGACCTCGTCGCTGCCCGACAGCGCCCGCGCGATCGGCCACGCCAGCAGCTGCCCGGCCACCAGCACCACGAGCCCGACGAGCACCGCGAGCCACGTCGCTTGGACGCCTTCGCGGACCGCGTCGGCCCGGCGGCCCGCCCCGTGCAGCCGGGCCGTGCGGGACGTCGTGCCGTAGGACAGGAACGTCAGCTGGCTCGACACCTGGGCCAGCACGACGCCACCGAGCGCGAGGCCGGCCAGCGGCAGCGCGCCCAGGTGGCCGACGACAGCGGTGTCGACCAGCACGTACAACGGCTCGGCGGCCAGCACCCCCAGCGCGGGCACGGCCAGGCCGAGCACGCGCTTCGCCGGGATCCGCTCCGTCTCCTCCACGTTCACCACGAACCGGACTCTAACCGGCCCCACCGACAGTTCTGACCGGCGGGAACGCGGGAACTTTCCGGGCCCGCCGTCCGACGCGGGGGCGGGTGGGCCGGCGCGGGCGGCGGGGTGAGGCAAGCCGGGCAGCGCGGGTCGCGCCGGGCTGGGGCGGGGTGGGGTGGGCCGGGCCGGGCAGCGCCGGGGCGGGGCAGGGGTGGGCCCCGCCGCGCCGGGCCGCGCTGGACCGAGCAGCGACGGAGTGGGCCGGGCCGCGCCCCGCCCCCGCCGCGCTGGGCCGGGCGGGCCGCGCTGGGCCGGGCGCGCCGCGCTGGGCTGCGCTGGCCGGGGTGGACCGCGCTGGGCTGCGCTGGGCCGGGGTGGGCCGGGCCGTGCTGGGCTGTGCTGGGCTGGGCAGCGCCGGGGTGGGCCGGGCCGCGCCCCGCCGCGCTGGGCTGCACTGGGCCGGGGTGGGCCCCGCCGCGCTGGGCCGTGCTGGACCGAGAGCGCCGGGGTGGGCCGGGCCGCGCCTCGCCGCGCTGGGCTGCGCTGGACCGAGCAGCGCCGGGGTGGGCCGGGCCGCGCGCGCGGCGCCGCACCAGGCCGGGGCCGGGCCAGGCGAGCCGGGCTGCGCTGAACCGCGCGGAACCGCCAGCCGGCTCGAGCCGCTCCGGGTGTCTACAGCAGCGGCGCCCGCTCCAGCGCCGCCCGCAGCCCCGCGAGGACCTCCGGCGCGGTCCCGGCGATCGTGCAGCCCGCGGCCTGCCGGTGCCCGCCGCCGCCGAACTCCGCCGCCACCGCCGAAACGTCGATTCCCACCGACCGCAGCGAAATCTGCCACTGGGCCGGGTTCGTCACGTCCTGCTTGAGCACCGCCGCCACGGCCGCCTCGCGCACCGACCGGACGACGTCGATCACCGACTCGACCTCTTCGCCGCGGACCGTCAGCGCCTCGTCGATGCGCACCACCGCGTGCACGAAACCCCGCCCCTGCGCCGCATCCGGCTCCAGCGAAGCCTCGCGCAGCACCGAAGACAGCATCGGCAGCCACGTGAACGGCCGCTCGTCGACGATCCGCCGCACCACCTTCTCCGGGTCGACGCCCGCCTCCAGCAGCCGCGCGGCCATCCGGTGCGTCTCCGGGCTCGCCCGGCGGAACCCGCTCGTGTCGGTGACGATCCCGGCGTAGATCCCCCGCGCGATCGGCTCGTCGAGCTCGACACCCATCGCGTCCAGGATCCGGAACACGAGGATCGCGCTGGCCTCGGCGGTCTCGTCGACGACGTGGCAACTGCCGTAGAAGGTGTTGGTCGCGTGGTGGTCGATCACCAGCACCGAGCCGGCGAGCCCGACGCGCCCGGCGAGGCGGCCCAGCCGCTTCGGCACCGGCGTGTCGACGCAGACCAGCAGCGCCTCGCTCTCCGGCAGGTCGTCCGGGTGGGTGAGCAGGCCGTCCTCGTCCAGCCACCGCAGCGTCTCCGGGGCCTCGTCGGGCTCGCCGAACGAGACGCGGACGCGGGCGCCGCGCTGCACCAGCGCCCGGCCGAGGGCGAGCGCGCTGCCGAGGGCGTCCGCGTCCGGGCGGACGTGGCCGAGCACCGTCACGTCGGTGGCCGAGGAGAGCAGCGCGGCCGCGTCCCGGATGTCCTGCGCCAAAGTAGGGGTCACGGTGCGTCACGCTACGCTCTGCGGGATGCCTGAGTACGTGATCCTGGTCCACCCGTCAGCCAACCGGGTCTACGCCGCCTCCTCCCCCGCGCTGCTGCGCGCCGAGCTGGCGGTGTTCGGCGCGGCGCTGCCGGCCGAGCTGTCCGGGATCGAGGAGGTCGAGCTCGGCGGCGTCGGGTACGTGCGCTTCACCAGCTCGGCGCCCCTCGGCGAGCGCGATCTCGCGCTGCTGTCGAACCTTTCGTCGCTCTACGCGCTGTTCGAACTGGGCGACGGCGTTCTGCGCCCGGTCACCGTGACGCCGCTGGCGAAGGCGGACTCGGACCTGCTGACCATCCAGAAGTACCCCGGCAAGACGAACGAGTCGTTCACGAAGCTGCTGCTGAACGTCACGCTGCTGGCCACCGCGGACCCGTTCTCCGACCGGCCGAAGTACCTGCTCGACCCGCTGTGCGGCCGCGGCACGACGCTGAACCAGGCGATGATGTACGGCCTGCACGCCACCGGCCTCGACGTCGACGCCAAGGACTTCGAGGCCTACGAGGCGTTCATCAAGACGTGGCTGCGGAACAAGCGCGTCAAGCACACGGCCGACTCGGGGCAGCTGCGGCGCAACAAGGTCCGGCTCGGCCGGCGCCTCGACATCGAGTACGCGCTGGACAAGGAAGCCTACAAAGCGGGCGACACCCGCAAGCTCACCTACTTCCAGGCCGACACGCTGACCACCGACGAGGTGCTGCGGGCGAACTCCACCGACGTGATCGTCACCGACGCGCCGTACGGCGTCCAGCACGGCAGCCACCGCGAGGCGGGCCTGCAGCGGAGCCCCCGCGACCTGCTCGCGGCGGCCGTCCCGGTGTGGACGCGGGTGCTGCGGCCCGGCGGGGCGCTCGGCATCTCGTGGAACACGACCGTGCTGCCGCGCGAAGAACTCGTCGAGGTGCTGCGCAAGGCCGGGCTCGACGTCCGCGAAGGCGGGCCGTGGGAGGAGTTCACCCACCGGGTCGACCAGGCCATCCTGCGTGACCTGGTCGTCGCGGTGAAGCCGGCGTCCTAGGACTGCGTCAGCTCGGGCTTGGTCACCTGCCCGTTCTCCTCCGGCGCGGAGGCGGCAGCGGGCGGCGTGCTCAGGCCGCGCTTCACCGAGTCCAAAATGGACAATCCCTGCCCCACGAGCCCCGCGGCCATCTCACCGAGGCCGTCGGCGCCGTTGAGGATGTTCACGTTCGCCCCGGACAGGCCGCGCCCGGCCTCCTTGACGATCTGCGGCAGCTGGTCGATCAGCATCCGGTCGAGCGCCACCCGGTTGTTCGACGCGGCGGCCTCGGCCTGCACGCGCATCCGCTCCGCCTCGGCCAGCGCGAGGATGCGGATCCGCTCGGCCTCCGCGTCCGCCGGTTTGATCACCTCGGCCACCAGCTGCTGCTGCCGCAGCTCGGCCTCGCGCTGGGCCAGCTCGGTGCGCGCGTCGATGACCTCCTGCTGCGCCTTGGCCTGCGCGAGCGGCCCGGCCTGGGCGGCTTCGGCCTGCGCCGCCTCGACCTCGGCGCGGTACTGCGCCTGCACGATCGAGGTCTGCCGGGCGTACTCGGCCTGCGTCCGCTGGGACTTCTGCTCGGCTTCGGCCGCGGTCTGGTTCGCCACGGCCTGCGCGATCTGGGCGTCCCGCTGGATGGCGGCGTTGTGCGGCGCGGCCATCGCGGCGATGTAGCCGAGCTTCATGTCGTCGATCGACTGGATCTGCAGCGCGTCGACGGTGAGCCCGATCTTCGCCATCTCGACCGCCGAACCGTCCAGCACCTCGGTCGCGAGCTTCTGCCGCTCGGTGATGATCTCCTCGACGGTCATCGACCCGATGATCGACCGCAGGTGCCCGGCGAAGATGCGGCCGGTCAGCACGGACATCTGGTCCTGGTCGGAGAGGAACCGCTGGCCGGCGTTGACGATGCTCTCGGTGTCGTTGCCGACCTTGAACGCGATCACCGCCCGGACCGTCAGGGCGATGGCCTGTTTCGTGACGCACACTTCGGTCACTTCGGCCTCGCACATGGAAAGCGTGAGGAACCGGACCTTCCGGAAGACCGGCATGACGAACGCGCCATGGCCGGTGACGACCCGGAACGGTGACGTGCCTTTGCTGTTCTTTCCCCCCGAGATCAGCATCGCCTCGTTGGGCGCGGGAACGCGGTACCCGAACATGGCTGTCCTTCTTCACACACTAGGAAGCGGGTTCCGAGGCGTCCCACGCCACGACGTCGACCGCGCGCCGTCCCCGGGCTTCGACGACCAGGACGGTCGTGCCCTTCGGCAGCTCCGCGTCGGACCAGGCAAGGAAGGTTTCCAGACCGCCCCTGATCCTGATCAGCACCTCCCCGGGGCCCCGCTCCCCGCGGGTGCCGACCAGGAGGACTCCGGTGCGCCCGGCCGGGGAGAGATCGGAGTGCACGATGGCGCTGACCTCCCTCGGTGGCCGCCTCGACGCGGGGATGACCCCCGCTGTCCCCCATTGTGCTCCCGGCGGACGCGGGCGGCGGGCACTGTGAGGTTCCGATCAGAAGGCAACCTCCGCGGCTATACTCGCAGACCGTGACTGTCGAGCAACGCCCTCTGCGCGCGGACGCCCGCCGCAACCGGGAAGCGCTGGTGGCGGCCGCGCGGGAGGTGTTCGGCACCAAGGGTGTCGACGCGCCGCTGGACGAGGTCGCGCGCCGCGCCGAAGTCGCGATCGGGACGCTCTACAACCGGTTCCCCACCCGGGCCGACCTGGTCGAGGCCGCGTTCCTGCCGACGCTGGAAGAAGCCAAGGCCGTCACCGAAGAAGCCCTCGCCGTGGCCGACCCCTGGGCCGGTTTCGTGCACTTCCTCGAACGTTCGGTGCTGATGCAGGTCTCCGACCGCGGCTTCACCGAGGTGTGCGCGCGGGCCTTCGATCCCGCGTCGGGACTGGAGAAAGCCAAGCACGCCAACGCTTCCCGGATGAACCGGATCATCACACGGGCCCAGGAGGCCGGCGCGTTGCGGAAGGACTTCCGCGCGGAAGACCTGGCGATCGTGTTCGCCGCGGCGACGGCGACCCCCGACTGGCGGCGCGCGCTCGGCATGGTCCTCGACGGGCTGCGGGCGCGATGACCTGGCTCGCGGACACCCGCACGTCGTACGACACGGTGGCGTCGAGCTACGCCGAGTTCGTTTCCGACGCCCTGGAGAAGCACGCGCACATGCGCGCGGCGCTGACGTTGTTCGCGGCGGAGGTCGACGGCCCGGCGGTCGACATCGGGTGCGGCCCCGGGCAGTTCACGGCGTACCTGGCTTCGCTCGGCGTCGACGCCTCCGGCATCGACCTCTCCCCGGCGATGATCGACGTGGCCCGGCGGCAGTACCCGCACCTGCGGTTCGACGTGGGTTCGATGACGGACCTGGCGTTGCCGGACGCGTCGATGGCGGGGGTGCTGGCGTTCTGGTCGCTGATCCACATCCCGGACGAGTCGGTGCCGGTCGCGCTGGCCCACTTCCGGCGCGTGCTGCGGCCGGACGGCCTGCTGGTGATCGGCTACCACGTCGGCGTGGGAACACGCCTGAAGACCCAGGGCTACGGCGGGCACCCGATGCGGGTGAACGTCCACCTGCGGCAGCCGTGGTGGCTGGCCAAACGGGTGCGCGCGGCCGGGTTCACGATCGAGGCGGAGTGGGCGCTCGACCCGGGGAACGAAGTGTCGCAGGCAATCCTGTTCGCGCGCGCGTCAGCGTAGCCGCTGTCCCACGAACTTCAGGACGTCCGGCAGGATCCCGCGCCAGTACTCGTCCTGGTGGCCACCCGGGGAAAACACCGACACGGCAGGCGAAACCGCCTTCACCAGCTTGCGGTCCGCGGCCAGGAACGGGTCCGACTCGCCGCACCAGACGCCGAGGGCGTCCGGGCGCAGTTCTCCCGTGTGCAGCAACGGTTCCTCGGCCCGCCAGTCGGCTTCGCCGGAGAACACCTCGCGGCCGCGGGCAGCCGGCCAGCTGACGAACAGGGCCGCGCTCGCCGTCGCGACCGCCTTCAGGTCCGGGTGCGCGCGGGCGAAGCGCAACGCGCCGAAGCCGCCCATGGAAATGCCGAACACCGCCGAGGCCGGACGCAGGTCGCGGGCCGTCAGCCAGCCCGGGACTTCGTCGCTGAGCATGCGCTGCGGGTCGTCGTCCCCGCCGACGTCGACCCAGTAGTGGTCGCCGTCGAGCGCGGCCACCGCGAACGGCGGGACGCCCGCGCGCACGGCTTGCGTCAACGCCGCGGGGACGCCCAGGTCGAGGAACGTCCGCGCGCGGGCGCCGCGGCCGTGCAGGGCCAGGCACACCGGCAGGCCCGAGGCCGGGACGCCTTCGGGCGTGATGAGAACCAGGTCGACGTCCGTGCCGCGGGCGGCCGAGCGCATGCGCTGGACCGTCACCGGGTCACGCGGCGCCGACGGACGGGCCGGCGCCGGCACGGGGGGCGGGCCGGGAGCCGGTTCGGGCGACGAGCAGCCCGCCAGCAGCGCGAGTGCGCCGCCGGCGAGCAGGCCGCGGCGGGAGAGCACGGGTCAGCCCCGGCTCTCCTCCTCCGCGAACTCGTCGTCGTCTTCGGTGTCTTCGCGCGGCGCCTTGTACGGGTCGACGTCGCCCGCGTGCTGGGCGCCGGTCGCGCGGCGCGCGACCTCCGCGTCGGCCTCGCGGGCCTTGGCGAGGAGGTCCTCGATCCGCTTCGACTCCTCGGGGATGGTGTCCGCGACGAACGTCAGCGTCGGCGTGTAGCGGACCCCGGTGCCCTGGCCGACCTTCGTGCGCAGCACGCCGCGCGCCGACTCGAGCGCGGCCGCGGCACCGGCGAAGTCCGGGACGGAGTCCAGCTTCTCGCCGAGCACCGTGTAGTACACCGTGGCGTCGTGCAGGTCGCCGGTGACCTTCGTGTCCGTGATCGTCACGTAGTTCAGCCGGGGGTCCTTGACCTCGTGCTCGATCGCGGACGCCACGATCTGCGAGATCCGCTTCGCGAGCTTGCGAGCCCGAGCCGGATCAGCCATGTCTTGCTCCTAGAAAAGGTCTAATCGTCTGGACCGAGTAGCCGGCGACGGGCGGAGAGCAGTTCGAACTCCGGCCGGCTCGCCACGTAGCGCTCACACGAGTCGAGCACGTCCCGGACGTGCTCGCCACCTTCGGCGACCACGGCCACCCCGATGAGGGTCCGGCGGTGCAGGTCGGTGTGCCCGGCTTCGGCCACCGACACGGCGAAGCGCTTGCGCACCTCGGCCAGCACGGGACGGACCACGGATCGCTTCTGCTTCAGCGAATGGACGTCGCCGAGCAGGATGTCGAGCTCGAGAGCTCCGACGAACATAGGCAGTTGTGGTGGTGTAGTAGGGAAGCGCCGGGTGCGTGCGGGACTTCCCGCACGCACCCGGCCCCGAACATCAGGAACGCGGCTTCTCGCGCTGCTCGTACGTCTCGATCACGTCGTCGACCTTGATGTCGCCGTACGAACCGAGCGTCAGACCGCACTCGTAGCCCTCGCGGACCTCGACCACGTCGTCCTTGAACCGCCGCAGCGAGCTGATCGGCAGGTTCTCCGCCACGACGGTGCCGTCGCGCAGCAGACGCGCCCGGGCGTTGCGCCGGATCTCGCCGGACATGACCAGGCAACCCGCGATCGTGCCGATCTTGGAGGACTTGAAGACCTCGCGGACCTCCGCGCGGCCCAGCTCGACCTCTTCGTACTCCGGCTTGAGCATGCCCTTGAGGGCCTGCTCGATCTCGTCGATCGCCTGATAGATGACCGTGTAGTACCGGACGTCGACGCCCTCGCGGGTGGCCCGCTCGGTCGCCTTGCCCTGGGCGCGGACGTTGAACCCGAGGACGATCGCGTCGGACGCGGTCGCCAGGTCGATGTCCGACTCGGTCACGCCACCGACACCGCGGTGGACCACGTTCAGCTCGACCTCGTCGCCGACGTCCAGCTGGAGCAGCGAGGCTTCGAGGGCCTCGACCGTACCCGAGTTGTCACCCTTGATGATCAGGTTGAGGCTGTTCGTCTCCTTCAAGGCGGAGTCGAGGTCCTCGAGGCTGACCCGCTTGCGGCGCGACGCGTTGAGCGCGTTGCGCGTGCGAGCCGACCGGCGCTCGGCGATCTGCCGGGCGACGCGGTCCTCGTCGACCACCAGGAAGGTGTCACCCGCACCCGGCACCGACGTGAAGCCGATGACCTGGACGGGCCGCGACGGCAGCGCCTCGGTGACGTCGACGTTGTGCTCGTCGACCATCCGGCGGACGCGGCCGTAGGCGTCACCCGCCACGACCGAGTCACCGACGCGCAGCGTGCCGCGCTGGACCAGGACGGTGGCCACCGGGCCGCGGCCGCGGTCGAGGTGCGCCTCGATCGCGACACCCTGGGCCTCCATGTCCGGGTTGGCCCGGAGGTCCAGAGCGGCGTCGGCGGTCAGCAGGATCGCTTCGAGCAGGCCGTCGATGTTGATGTTCTGCCGCGCGGAGATCTCGACGAACATCGTGTCGCCGCCGTACTCCTCGGCGACCAGGCCGTACTCGGTCAGCTGCTGCCGGATCTTGTCCGGGTTCGCGCCTTCCTTGTCGATCTTGTTGATCGCGACCACGATCGGGGCCTTGGCGGCCTGCGCGTGGTTGATCGCCTCGACCGTCTGCGGCATCACACCGTCGTCGGCCGCCACCACGATCACCGCGATGTCGGTCGAGTTCGCACCACGGGCACGCATGGCGGTGAACGCCTCGTGACCCGGGGTGTCGATGAAGGTGATCAGGCGCGGGTTGCCCTCGAGCTCGGTCTCGATCTGGTACGCACCGATGTGCTGCGTGATGCCGCCGGCCTCGCTCTCGCGGACCTTCGTCTTCCGGATCGTGTCGAGCAGGCGGGTCTTACCGTGGTCGACGTGACCCATGATGGTCACGACCGGCGGCCGGACCTGGAGGTCCTCTTCCTCACCCGCGTCTTCGCCGTAGGTGATGTCGAAGGTCTCCAGCAGCTCACGGTCTTCTTCCTCGGGGCTGACGACCTGAACCGTGTAGTTCATTTCGCCGCCGAGCAGCTCGAGGATGTCGTCCGACACGGACTGCGTCGCGGTGACCATCTCGCCGAGGTGGAAGAGCACCTGCACCAGCGAAGCCGGGTTGGCGTCGATCTTCTCGGCGAAGTCGGTCAGCGAAGCACCCCGCGGCAGCCGGATCGTCTCGCCCTGCCCCTTGGGCAGGCGGACGCCGCCGACGCTGGGCGCCTGCATGTTGTCCATGTACTCCTGGCGCTTCTGCCGCTTCGACTTGCGGCCCTTGCGCGAGGGACCACCCGGGCGCCCGAAGGCACCCGCCGTGCCGCCACGGCCACCGGGGCCGCCACGACCGCCGCCGCCACCGCGGAAGCCGCCACCGCCGGCCGGGGCACCGGTGCCGCCACCCGGGCGGAAACCGCCGCCACCGCCACCGCCACCGGGACCGCCGCGGAAGCCACCGCCGCCGCCACCGCCACCGGGACCGCCGCGGAAACCGCCGCCGCCACCGGGACGGCCACCGCCACCGGGGCCGCCACGGGCGCCGCCGCCGGGACCACCGCGGGCGCCGCCACCGGGACCGGCGGGACGCTGCGTGCGGCCCGGCATCATGCCGGGGTTCGGCCGCGGGGGCATGTTGCCCGGGCTCGGCCGGTTGCCACCGGCGCCGCCGCCGGGCCGCGGGGCCGGGCGGTCACCGCCGCCCTGACCGCCACCGGGACGCGGCGGGCGGTTGTCGCCGCCCTGACCGCCACCGGGGCGCGGGGCCTGCGGACGCGGAGCCGGGGCGCCGGAACCGACGCCGAACGGGTTGTTGCCGACCCGCGGGGTGCGCGGACCGGGCTTGGGACCGCCGGGCTTGGGACCCTGCGGCTTCGGCGGGACGACCGAGCCGGTGCCGCCCTGGGCGGGCGCGGCCGGGGTGTCCTGCTTGGGCGCGGCCGGAGCCTCGGCTTTGGCGGCCGGGACCTGCTGCTGGGGTGCGGGCGTCGCGGGACGCGGGCCGGGCCGGGGGCCGGGGCGCTGCCCCGGGGTGGCCGGCTTCGCCGCCGCGGGCGCCTGCTGCTGGGGCGCGGCCGGAGCCGGCGCGGGAGCCGCCTTGGCCGCCGGCGCCTGCTGAGCGGGCGCGGGGGGCTTCGGGGCGGCGGGCTTGGCGGCCGGCGGGCCGGGGCGCGCCGACGGGCCGGGGGTGGGCTTCTTGGCGCCCTTGGGCGCATACGCGTCGCGGAGACGGCGGGCGACGGGCGCCTCGACCGTGGACGACGCGGACTTGACGAACTCGCCCTGTTCCTTCAACTTCGCGAGAACGTCCTTGCTGGTGATGCCGAGCTCCTTCGCGAGCTCGTGTACGCGGGCCTTGCCTGGCACAACTCTCCTCATCTAGGGGAGGCCAGGCGGAAAACCCGCTGACCTCGTCCTTATTGTCTGACGCTCATGGCTTCAGCTTCACGGCTGACTCATGACGGGTCGACCTGCTTCCTTGATTCCTCGCGGCCCCGGGGACGTCCCGGGGTCGTGGTGCGGGGCGGTGCGCTCGACGTGCTCGCGGACCTCCCGGGCGTCGAGCGCCCCCGGAGCCCGCAGGGCTCTGGGGAAGGCCCGCCGCCGTTCGGCCTTGGCCAGGCAGTCCGGGTCGGGGTGCAGCCAAGCCCCCCGGCCCGGCAGCCGCCGACGCTCGTCGACGACCACCCGCCCGGCCACCGCGACCACGCGCAGCAGCTCACCGATCAATGCCCGCCGCTTGCAGCCGACACAAGTCCGCACCGGAAGATTCCGGTGGGGCTGGTGCTCGGCTACCCGCCGCGGGCGTTGAACCACTCCTGAGTCTAGCGCTTCGACCTTCACTCAGCCGAACCGGTTGTCGCGGCGGGCCGCGACGGACTGGCGTGGTCTTGATCACCCTCGTCGTCCGCGGGCGCGGCGTCGCTGCGGATGTCGATCCGCCAGCCGGTCAGGCGGGCGGCGAGGCGGGCGTTCTGGCCCTCCTTGCCGATCGCCAGCGACAGCTGGAAGTCCGGCACCACGACGCGGGCGGTCTTCGCCCGCTCGTCCACGACTCGTACCGAAACAACCTTCGCGGGCGACAGCGCATTCCCGACGAAGCGGGCCGGGTCGTCGGAGTAGTCGATGATGTCGATCTTCTCGCCGGCCAGCTCGCTCATCACGTTGCGCACGCGCGCGCCGACCGGGCCGATGCAGGCGCCCTTGGCGTTGACGCCCGGCACGGTGGACTTCACGGCGATCTTCGTGCGGTGCCCCGGCTCGCGCGCGACGGCGGCGATTTCGACCGTCCCGTCGGCGATCTCCGGCACCTCGAGCGCGAACAGCTTGCGCACCAGGTTCGGGTGCGAGCGCGAGAGCGTGATCTGCGGGCCGCGGTTGCTGCGCGACACCGTCAGCACGTACGCCTTGATCCGGCTGCCGTGCTCGTAGGACTCCCCGGCCACCTGTTCGCCGGACGGCAGCACGCCCTCGGTGTCACCCACCTGGACCACGACCATGCCGCGGGCGTTCGCGCGCGCGTCGCGCTGGATCACGCCGGCGACGATCTCGCCCTCCTTGGTGGAGAACTCGCCGAAGGTCTTCTCGTGCTCGGCGTCGCGCAGCCGCTGCAGGATGACCTGGCGGGCGGTGGTGGCGGCGATCCGGCCGAAACCCTCGGGGGTGTCGTCCCACTCCTCGTCGACCTGGCCGTCGTGGGTCAGCGTGTGCGCGAGCACGCGCACCAGGCCCGTCTTGCGGTCGATGTCGATGCGGGCGTGCGGCTGGTGGCCCTCGGTGTGCTTGTACGCGGTGAGCAAGGCCGTCTCGATGGCCTCGATCACCGTTTCGAAGGGGATGTCCTTGTCCCGTTCGATCGCCCGCAGCGCGGCGATGTCGACGTTCACTTCGACCCCTTCTCCGTCTCGGCCGCGATCATGCCGGACGCGTCGTCTTCGAGCAGTTTCAGGTCCTCGGCGGGCGGCTGCTTGAACTCGATCTCCACGACCGCCTTCGCCACGTCGGCGTAGCGGACGTCGCGGACCTTGCCGCCTTCGAGGACGCGGGCGGCGTGTTCGCCCGCGTGACCGACCCGGCCGACGAAGGCCGCGCCCTCGGCCGGGGTGATCTTCACCAGGCGGAACCGCGCGCGCCGCCAGTGCCGCGGCTGGGTGAGCGGGCGGTCGAGGCCCGGCGAGGTGACCTCCAGCGTGTAGGCGCTCGCGAGCACGTGCTCGTTCTCGTCGAGCGCCGCCGAGACCTTGCGGCTGACCTCGGCGACCTCGTCCAGCCCGACCCCGTCGTCGGCGTCGACGACGACCTTGACCAGCTGCCGCCGGCCGGCCTGCTGCACCTCGAACGAGTCGAGGTCGAAACCCGCGGCGGTGACGGCTTCGGCCACTATCGGCTGAAGCCGGCTGGCGAGTTCTCCTGGCACGTGGGGCTCTCCTTGTTTCGGGCTGGAGTTGCGCGGGTCGGTGGTGGACCAGCTTATCCGGTCCCCCGTTCCCTCCGCGCGAGCGGCGGGCCCGCCCCGGGGCCTGGCAGGATGGGCCGACGTGACCGGAAGACCGACCGACCTGACCCGTCGTGCCGCCCTCCGCGCGGGGGCGCTGGCCGCGCTGGCCGTTCCCCTGGCCGCCTGCGGGCCCGGCTACGACGAGAGCCCCGACCCGCTGCAGCCCCTGCTGGCCGCCGCCGAGGCCGACGCCGCCGCCGCGCGGGCGCTGGCCAAGGGCGAGGACGCCGACGCCGCCGGCCAGCTCGCCGACGCGCGCGCGGCGCACGCGGCCGCGCTGAAGTCCGAAGTGGACCGGCTCAACCGGCCGAAACCGTCGCCGTCCGCGACACCACCGGCCCCGGCCGCGCTGAGTGACCTGAAGGAGCGGCTGGCGACCGCGCGCAAGCAGGCCGAAGACCTCGTCGGCGGGCTGCCGCGCTACCGGGCCGGGCTGGTCGCGGCGGTGGCGGCGGGCTGCGCGGCGCTGCAGCGCACGGCCCCGGCGCTGGGCCCCGGCGAAGACGCGCCGGCACCCGCGCCGTCGGGCGGCGCCGTGCCCGCGGAGGCGGTGGACCCGCTGCAGACCGCGCTCGCCGCCGAGCACGCCGCCGTCTGGGTGTACGGACTGGTCAGCGCGTTCCTGCCGGGCGACTTCGGCGACGCCGAGAAGGCCGGCGCCGCGGAGCACGCGGTGCGCCGCGACCTGCTGCAGACGATGCTTTCGGCGTCCGGGGCGACCCCGGTGTCGCCCGAAGCGGCGTACGTGCCGAAGAAGCCGGTGACGGACGCGAAGTCGGCGTCGCTGGTGGTCGCGACGGCCGAGGCCGACTGCGCGAACGCGTGGCTGGCGGTGGTCAACCACACCGACGACGCCGGTCTGCGGACCACGGCGTTGCACGCGCTGGTGGCGGCTTCGCGGCGCGGGACGCCGTGGCGTTCGGAAGCGGGCGAGAAGCCGACGGCGATCGCCATGCCCGGCCAGGTGAGCTGAACGCGGGTCAAGCGCCCCAAGGCGGCCTTGGGGCGCTCGGCGCCGGGTCAGCCCTTGAGGTCGGCCGAGAGGCGCAGGGCGTCGTCCGCGATCTTCTTGATCAACGCCTTGTCCGTGTGCTTGTCGTAGAAGTCGGCCAGCACGATCGTCGTGTTCGTGCCCTCGACCTTCGACGCGTAGGCCGAGTTCTTGCCGCTCAGGCTCGGGACGCCGGTGCCCGCGAACGTCTTGTCCCGGACCAGGTCCGTGACGTTGCCGGTGTCGTCCTTGTCGGTGAGGCTCTTGAGCGCCTTCGCCTTCACCGAGTCCGGCATGCCGACCAGCACCACCGACACCAGCGCCTTCGCGCCGCCCGTCTCCGTCGTGTACAGCGCGCGGGCCAGCGACTGGCACGGCGAGTCTTCGAAGAACTTCTGGGTGTCGCCGTAGGACTTGGCCGAGCAGTCGTTGACGCGGTCCGGCCCGGCGACCTTGGTGAACTGGTACTGCCCGGTGTTCTGCGCGGGCGGCTGGGCGACGGGCTCCTCCGGCGTCGAGTCGTGCCGGATCAGGTACCACAGCAGCCCGGCGACGACGGCGATCGCGACCAGCCCGGCGCCGCGCAGCGCCAGGGCCTTGGTGTCCCTCGGCGGCGGGCCCGGGGCGGGCGGCCGCGGCTGCGGGGGCACCGCGCCCAGCGGGGCCGTGTCGGACGGGCCTGGGGTGAAATGCGCACCAACCACGAGGCCATACGGTAGTTCACCGCCCCACGGGCGTTCACTCGAATGCGCGTAAGACGCGTTCGACGTCGTCAGCGGTGTTGTAGAGGTGGAAGCCGACGCGCACCCGGCCGCCGCGGACGCTCGAGACGATCCCCGCCGCCGCGACCCGCTCCGGATCGGCGTCGAGGGAGACGATCGCGGTGCCGCGCGGGGGCAGGCCCAGCTTCTCGAGCAGCAGGTCGGCGAGGCCGGTGTTGTGCGCCGCGACCCGTGCGAGGTCGAGCCCGCCGAGGTACTCCAGCGCGGCGGCCGCGCCGACCTGGGCGAGCCAGACCGGCGAGAGGTCGAACGCGCGGGCGTCGCCGGCCAGGCGCAGCGGAAGGCCGTAGACCGTGGCCCACGGGTCCTCCCCCGCGTACCAGTTCGCCGCGACCGCCCGGGTGCGCTCGTGCGCGTCCGGCCGCACGTACAGCCACGCGCAGCCGCGCGGGGACAGCAGCCACTTGTAGCCCGCGGCGACCACCCAGTCCGCCCAGGCGACGTCCAGCGGCAGCCAGCCGGCGGCCTGGGTCGCGTCGAGGAGCACCGCCGCCCCGGCGGCCTCGGCGGCGGCCCGCAGCGCGGGGAGGTCGGCGAGCCGGCCGTCGGCGGACTGGACGACGCTCACCGCGACGACGTCGTGCCCCTCGACCCGCTCCGGCAGCGACTCCAGGGGCACCTCGGTCACCGTCACGCCGGGGTTGGCCGCGAAGGGGAACGTCACGCTGGTGAAGTCCCCTTCGGCGGCGAGCACGCGGGTCCCGGCGGGCAGCGCGGCGGCGACGTTGGCGACCAGCTGCGAGGCCGACGCGCCGATCGCGACCCGCCCGGGGTCGACGCCGAGCAGGCGCGCGAACCCCGCCCGCGACCGGTCGACGTACTGATCGAACTCCCCCGGCCGCGTCGCACCGGTGCGCCACCGCTCGACGGACCCGGCGACCGCCGCCGCCACCGCGGCCGGCGGGATGCCGACGCTGGGCGTGTTCAGGTAACCGGGCGGGACGGCGAAATCGGTCATGGTCCCCAGGCTGGCAGACCGGGCAAGCCGGTTACGGCAGCAGCGCGACGACTTCGTCGTAGCTCGGTGGGTTCAGCGGCAGGTCCCGGCCGTCGCGGATCGCGGTCGCCGTCCCGGCCGCGGCCCGCAAAGCCATGCGGTACGGGAGCGAGCCGAGGCTGACGCGGGCGACGCCCAGTTCGGCCAGGCCCGCGAAGGTGACCTTCCCGGGGAGGAACAGCAGGTTGAGCGGGAGGCCCAGGTCGACGATCTTCCCGATGTCCGCCGGCGCGGCCAGACCGGGGACGAAGATGCCGTCCGCGCCGGCGTCCGCATAGGCCTTCGCCCGGTTCTCGGCTTCGCCGATGGAGTGGTCGCCCGCCCAGTGGGTGTCGGTGCGGGCGTTGAGGAAGAGGTCCGGCACGCGGGCTTTGACGGCTTCGATCAGGGCGGTCTGGTGGGCAACCGGGGTGAGGCCGTCTTCGAGGTTGACGCCGACGGCACCGGCGTCGTGGAGTTCCGCGGCGAGATCGGCGACGGCGGCCGGATCGGCGCCGAAGCCGTCGGCGATGTCGACGCTGACGAGGACGTCCAGCCTGGTCAGGCGTTTCGCCAGGGCGACGGTGGCGTCCCGCGTCGAAGGGGCGCCGTCGGGTTCGCCGGCCGCCGCGGACACGCCGAGGCTGGTGGTCCCGAGGGCGCGGAAGCCCTGGGCGGCGAGGAAAGCGCCGACGCCGAACTCCCAGGCGTTGGGCAGCAGCAGCGGGGAACCGGGGACGTGGAGGGCGCGGAATTCGTCCATGACCCCGAACCTAGGAGCCGGACGCTTCGGCGAGCGCCGAACTCAGGCCGACGCGGGGGTGTGCTCCGCGTCGTAGGCGTCGCGGGCCTCCTGGACCGCCGTCATGTGCCGGCGGGCCCAGCGGTCCAGCATGTCCAGCGGCTCCGACAGGTTCCGGCCCAGTGCCGTCAGCTCGTACTCCACCTTCGGCGGGATCACCGCGTACGCCGTGCGGGTCAGGATCCCGTCGCGGACCAGGCTCCGCAGCGTCTGCGTCAGCACCTTCTGGGAGATCCCGTCGACCCGGTGGGCGATCTCGGTGAACCGCAGCGGGCCGTCCTTCAGCGCGCCGACGATCAGGACCGTCCACTGGTCGCCGATGCGGTCGAGCAGCTGACGGGTCGGGCAGTTGCGGTCGTACGGGTCCGGCCCCACGGCGCACCTCACTTTCCCGGGGAGAGTAACACGCCGTTCAGACAGTGGCCAGCAACGTCGTGAACAGCAGGCGCAGGTGGCGGCGGCCGCGCTCCCAGCGGGCTTCCAGCTCCTCCTGGTCCTTCGTCGCCCAGCTCGCGATCAGGATGCCGCGCACGACGTCCATCGCGGTGTACACCGCGTGCAGGAACTCGTGGTGCGCCGCGTGCTCCGGCAGCAATGCCTTGCCGAACTCGACCAGGGCGGCCGCCGCGATCGGCTCGACCGCCGCCATCTGGCGCCGCAGGTCCGCGTCCGTGCGGGCGGCGACCCACAGCTCGACCGTCGCCGAGAACACCGGCCCCTGGTGCATCTCCCACATCAGCTGCAGCGCGTCGCCCACCGGGTCGTCGGACGCGCGGAGCCGGTCGAGCTCGGCCATCGCGACCTCGGTGCGCTTGGCCGCGAGGTGCCGGACCGCCGAGGTCACCAGGTCGGCCTTCGTCGGGAAGTGGTGCACCTGCGCGCCGCGCGTGACGCCGGCGCGGTCGGCCACCCGGGTCGTCGTCGTGCCCGCGTAGCCGTACTCGACGAGGCAGTCGATCGTCGCGTCGAGCAGCCGGACGCGCATCGCCGCGCTGCGTTCCTCCTGGGTGCGGCCGGTCGGTCCCCGTCGTGGCGCTGACATGCGCCTACTTTATGGGGCCACCGGCGCCGCCTCGGCCAGCCCCGCCACGACCCGCCCGATGAACCGGGTGAGGAACCGGCGGTAGAACCAGCCGGTGCCGGGAACCTTCGCCGTGAACGACGAGTGCCAGTGGATCTCCGTGCCGCCGTCCACGGGCGTGAGGTCGACGTAGGCGACGTAGTCCCGCAGCGGCAGGCCGTGGTCGAGCGCGTAGCCGAACCGGCGGCCGGGCTCGAGCGCGACGATCTCCTCGTACGAGCGGATTCCGCCGGTCCGGAACAGCCGGATCGCGCCGAGTCCCTCCGGCTCGTCCGTCCCCTCGCGGACCAGCTCGAACGACCCCAGCGGCGACCAGCGCGGCCAGCTCGCGCCGTCCCGCAGCAACGCGTACACGGTGTCGGCGCCGGCCGGGGTCACCGCGCGGACCGAGATTCTCTGTACCATTTGGTACGTGTACCATCTGGTACATGATCGACGCAAGCCCGCGCGCGAAGCTGCTCGACGCGGCGATCGACCGCATCGCCCACCACGGCGGCGCCGGGCAGAGCCTGCGCGCCCTGGCCGCGGACCTCGGCACCAGCCACCGCATGCTGATCTACCACTTCGGGTCGAAGGAAGGCCTGCTCACGGCGGTGGTGCGGGAGGTCGAGGCCCGCCAGCGGGCGGCGCTCGCCGACCTGGACCCGGCGGACTTCTGGCGCCGGCTCACCGATGCCGACCTGCGAGCCAACGAGAAGCTCTTCTTCCAGCTCTACGGCCAGGCCCTCGGCGGCACGCCCGGCACGACCGGGTTCCTGGAGGGCGTCATCGACGACTGGCTGGGCCCGGTCGAGGCGCTGCTCGCCGAGCGCGGGGTCCCCGAAGCCGACCGGCCCGCCCACGCCCGGCTGGGCCTCGCCGTGACGCGGGGCCTGCTGCTCGACCTGGTCACAACAGGCGACCGCGACGCGGTGAACGCGGCGATGGCGGCGTTCCTGGCGATGTACGAGCGCAGCACTTGACGCAAGGGTCACCGAGAACGGGAGCAAACGAGCACCCAGACCTCCCCCGCACCCCGATCCGAAGCCGTAGTCACAATCAAGCTTCGGGGTGCCGGAAACACCGGTCCTTACAAACCCCGAACACTAGGCGCACGCCGTCCGAACACCGTCCCGCGAAAGTCTTCCCCGCAAGCACGACACGAGGGAGACACGATGCGAGGAACCACCTGGACGCGGCTGGCGCTGGCGGGCGGCGCGAGCGCGGCCTGCCTGCTGGTGGCGGCGCCGCTGGCCTCGGCCCAGACCACGTCGCCGGCGCCGGTCGCGCCGATCACGCTCAGCCCCGAGGAGTCCCAGCAGGTCTGCGGCGACTGGGTGCCGAAGCTGCAGAAGAAGGCCGACAACCTCCAGAAGCGGATCAACGGCGGCCCGGAGGTGCCCGGCTCGGTCGCGAACCTGAAGGCGCGCGCCCAGGACCAGCGCGCCGCGGGGCACGAGGACCGCGCCAAGAAGCTCGACGACCGCGCCACCAAGCGGCAGGGCCGGATCGGCGAGCTGAACACAGCCAAGCAGAAGCTCGACGCGTTCGCGTCCGCGCACTGCAAGCCGGCCAAGTGAGGGCCGCGAGGGTCGCGGCGGCGGTCGGGGCCGCCGCGCTCATCGCGCTCGGCTGCTCGGCCTGCCGGGACAACCTGGTCGGCTCGCCGGACTCCGGGAGCGCGCCCGCGTCGTCCGAGCTGAGCGGCATCGAGTCGACGCTCAACGGCATCGAATCCGACATGAACAGCGATGGCTCACCCTGACCGGCTAGCGTCTCCCCGTCGATGACGGTGGAGACGGGAGCGGGTATGGGGTCACCGGGGCGCGGCCTCGTCCTCGTGGTCGAGGACGAGGCCGCGATCGCCGAACTGGCGGCGATGTACCTCAAGCGCGACGGCTTCGGCGTGCACGTCGAGGCCGACGGCGGCCGCGCGCTGGACGCCGTCCGGCGGCTCAAGCCGGTCGCGATCGTGCTCGACATCGGACTGTCCGGAATGGACGGTATCGAGATCTGCAAGGCGCTGCGCGCGGCCGGGGACTGGACGCCGGTGCTGTTCGTCACCGCCCGCGACGACGAGCTGGACCGGTTGCTGGGCCTGGAGATCGGCGCCGACGACTACCTGACCAAGCCGTTCAGCCCGCGCGAGCTGGCGGCCCGCGTCCGGACGGTGCTGCGCCGCGCTTCCGGGGCGACGCCGGCGTCGGAGACGTTCGCCGTCGGCGGCGCGCGCGTCGACCTCGCCAGCCGCCGGGCCTGGGCGGGCGACGCCGAGATCTCCCTGACGTCGACCGAGTTCGACCTCCTCACGCACCTGCTCCGGCACCCGGGGCAGGTGCTTTCGCGCGACCAGCTGCTGAGCGCCGTCTGGGGCTACGCCGCGGCGGCGGGCACGCGCACGGTCGACGTCCACGTGGCGCAGCTGCGGGCGAAACTCGGCCCGGCCAGTCCGATCAGGACGGTGCGGGGCATCGGCTACGCGGCGGACCCGGCGTGAGGGGCACGCTGGCCGGGCGGATCACGCTGGTGTGCCTGGCGGTGGCGGGGGTGGCCGTGATCGTCGCCGGCCTCGTCGCGGCCCGGCTGATCCGGACGACGGCGGACAACGTGCTGCAGTCGTCGCTGTCGGCGCAGGCCGACGTCGTCGCGACGCAGCTCGACGAGACCGGCATCGGCAACCGGCTGGGCGTGGGCAAGGTGGCCGATGTCCTGCGCGGGCAGGGCATTTCGGTGGTGGTCCGGCGCGCGGGCGGGCAGGCGCTCGGCGAGGCGGTCGCGGTGCAGGCCGCGACCAAGCTCGGGCTCGGCGCGAACCACTCGGGGCGCGTCACGGCCGGCGGCTCGCAGTACCTCGCCGAGACGCGGGTGGTCGGCACGCGCGGGGCGGCGTTCGCGCTGGTGCAGCCCGCTCGCAGCGCCGAGACGACGCAACGGGCGCTGGTGCGCAACATCGCGCTGGCCCTGGGAATCGGGCTGCTCGTGGCGGCGGTGGCGGGCTTCGTCTCCGGCCGCCTGCTGGGGCGCCCGCTGCGCCGGGCGGCCGCGGCGGCGGGGTCGTTGCGGGCGGGACGGCGGGACGTGCGGGTGCCGGTCCAGGGGCCGCGCGAGGTGGCGGAGGTGGCGGGGTCGTTGAACTCGCTGGCCGACGCGCTCGCGGTGAGCGAGGCGCGGCAGCGCGACTTCCTGCTGTCGGTGTCGCACGAGCTGCGGACGCCGTTGACCGCGGTGACCGGCTTCGCCGAGGCGATCGCCGACGGCGTCGCCTCGGGCGACGACGCCGTGCGCGCGGGGCAGACGATCCAGCGCGAGGCCTCGCGGCTGGAACGGCTGGTGACGGACCTGCTCGAGCTGGCGCGGCTGGGCGCCGACGAGTTCCGGCTGGACCCGGCCCCGGTGGATCTGGCCGCGCTGGTCCGCGACTGCGCGGAGGTGTGGCAGCTGCGGTGCGCGCGGGAGGACGTGGAACTGCGGGTTTCGGCGCCGTCCGGGCCGGTCCCGGTGGTGGCGGATCCCCGGCGGCTGCGGCAGGTGGTGGACGGGCTGGCGGAGAACGCGCTGCGGGTGACCCCGGCCGGCGCGCCGATGGTGTTCGCGCTTTCCACCGACGGGTCCTCGGCGGCGTTGTCGGTGCGCGACGGCGGGCCGGGGCTGGCACCGGAGGACTACCCGGTGGCGTTCGACCGGGGCGTGTTGAACAAGCGGTACCGCGACCGGCGGCCGGTGGGCTCGGGGATCGGGCTGGCGCTGGTGCACGGGCTGGTGACGCGGATGGGCGGGACGTTGACGGCCGGCCCGGCGCCGGAGGGCGGGGCGGCGTTCACGATGACGTTCCCGGCGGTCCGTCCGGCGCCAGCTGGGCCGCGCGGTCGGTGACGTCCAGCAGGGCCCAGTGCTCGACCACCCGGCCGTCGCGGACCCGGATCATGTCCATGCTGGTCACGGCGTAGCTGCGGCCGGTCGAGATCTGCGTTCCCGTGCTCGTGTAGCGGTTCACCGAGAACTCGCCGTCGGCGACGTTCTGCTCGACCCGTACGCCGATGTCGCGGAAGCCGGCGAAGATCCCGCCGTCGAGCATGGCCTCCCACTTCGCCCGCCACGCGTCGATGCCGTGGTGGTCGCCACCGGCACCGCCGCGGTGGTCGACGACCTCGGGGTCGATGTAGCGCAGACCCTCCGCGACGCTCTCGGCGGTGAACGGCGTCAACGCGATCAGCCTGCGGTGCACTTCGGCGGCGTCCATGCTCTCTCCTCAAGTGGGGAGTTCCCCGGTTAGCGTCCGGCTAAGGTAACCGGGGAACTCCCCGCTTGGCAAGGAGCGCGATGCCCGCACGAGCCCGCCGATCCGACGCCCGCGACAACCACGCGCTCCTGCTGGCCGCGGCGAAGGAGGTGTTCGCCGAGGACGGCCCGGACGCCCCGCTCGACCGCGTCGCCCGGCGGGCCGGCGTCGGGAACGCGACGATGTACCGGCACTTCCCCAGCCGTCGCGAGCTGGTCATCGCCGTGTACGCGAGCGAAGTCGAGTCGCTGACGAGCGCCGCGCGGCTCGACACGGCCGACCCGGGCGCCGAGCTGTTCACCTGGCTGACGGCGTTCGTCGAGCACGTCCGGGACAAGCGCGCTCTCGCGTGGTCGCTGACCACCCCGGCCGGCGACCACGAAACGCTGTTCGCCCAGTGGCACGCGGCGGTGAACGAGACGGCCGCGAACCTGGTGGACCGCGCCAAGGCGGCCGGAGCCGTCACCGGCGACACCGACGCCCTCGACCTCCTCCTGCTCGCCACCGGCATCGCCCTCGCCGGCGCGCCGGACCGCGCGGGCCGCCTCCTGGACCTGGTCCGCCGCGGGGTGTCGGCCCCGGGCGGGACGTAGGGTCGGACCATGGAGATGCTGCACCTGCGCTACTTCGTCGCGGTCGCCGAAGAACTGAACTTCTCCGCCGCCGCGCGGAAGCTGCACATGGCCGCCTCTCCCCTTTCCCAGCGGATCAAGGACCTGGAACACGAGCTCGGCCGGCAGCTCTTCGACCGCAGCACCCACCACGTCACCCTCACCGCCGCCGGGACCGCGTTGCTGCCGCTCGCGCGGGACGTCCTCGAACGGGTCGGCGCCATCCCGTGGAAGGTCCAGGAGGCGACGCGGCCGCAGCGCAGCACCGTCTTCCTCGGCATGCCCGCCGGCGTGCACCCCGACCTGCGGGACCGCGTCAACGCACTGGCCGGGCGCGTCCGGGACACCTACGAGCTCAAGCGGTGGCCCGGAACCACCGCCGACCTCGTCCAGGGCGTGCACGACGGCAAGCTCGCCCTCACCCTGGCCCGGCTGCCCGTCGGCGATCCGGCCCTGGAGCAGCTGCCCGTCATGTCGGAACGGCTCGGCGCGGTCGTGCCGGCCGAGCTCTTCGCCGGGCGGGATTCCGTCAGCCTCACCGAGCTCACCGGATTCCCGTACGTGGCCTCACCAGGGGAAATCACGCCCGCCTATTTCGACCAGCTCGACCACCACTTGGCCGAACTGGGCGTCAAGAAACGCATCCGGCTGACCAACACCGGCTACGGCGGGACGTCGGAAATCATTTCCAGCGGCGAGGCGTTCTCCATTTCCATGCTCGACGAGAAGAGTCCGATGCACGGCTACCGGCTCGACAACGTCATCGTGCTCCCCTTCACGGATTTCCACCCCCAGCTGGACACCGGCCTGCTCTGGCGCCGCGACCGCGCCGACGGCGACCTGCACGACCTCGTCGAAGCCGCGAAAGACGTCTTCGGCGACCCGATCACCACGTGAGAAATGGTATGACCGCCGCGGTCATACCATTGTTCGTATCATGATCATTCCCTTTCACGCCACTCGCGCCTACGTTCGTAAGTAGAGCGAAACTTCCCAGGCGCGAAAGGACGGAAAGATGACGACCGGACCGCTGGACGGCGTGCGCGTGATCGACCTCTCGACCGTGGTGATGGGCCCGTACGCGGCCCAGATCCTGGGCGACCTCGGCGCCGACGTGATCAAGATCGAGTCCCCCGCGGACACCGTCCGTGTCGGGCAGTACCGCACCACGCCGGGCATGACGGCGCTGAACCTCAACGTCAACCGCAACAAGCGCAGCGTCGCCCTCAACCTCAAGGACGAGACCGAGCGCGAACAGGCCCTCAAGCTGATCGACACCGCGGACGTGCTGATCACCAACATGCGCCCCGGCGCGCTGAGCCGCCTCGGCCTGAACTACGCCGACGTCGCCGAGCGCAACCCGCGCCTGGTCTACGCCCACGCGCAGGGCTTCCGCGCCGACTCGCCGCAGGCGGGCAACGCCGCCTACGACGAGACCGTGCAGGCCTCCTCCGGCCTGGTCGACGTCGCCCACCGCGCGCTCGGCGAGCCGGTCTACCTGCCGACGATCATCGGCGACAAGGTGTCGTCGCTGACCATCGCCTACAGCGTGCTCGCCGCGCTGGTCCACCGCGACCGGACCGGGCAGGGCCAGCAGATCGAGATCCCGATGACCGACACGCTGCTCGCGTTCAACCTGGTCGAACACCTCGCCGGCCATACCTACGAGCCGGCCGAAGGCCCCACCGGGTTCGCGCTGTCGATGACGAAGGGCCACGCCGCGGTCCGCACGAAGGACGGCCTCGCCTGCGTCATCCCCTACAACCCCAAGAACTTCCGCGACTTCTTCGCCGCCGCCGAGCGCCCCGACCTCGCGGAGGACCCGCGCGTCAACGGCGAGGCCATCGACCGCGCCGACAACGAGTGGCTGACCGAGCAGATCGCCGCCTGCGCCCCGGCGCTGACCACCGACGAGTGGGCCGAGGTCTGCGCGAAGCACAGCATCCCGATGGCGCCGGTGCTGGAGCTGGACAGGGCCCACGAGAACGCCTACGTCCGCGACGGCCACCTGCTCGACACCGTCGAGCACCCGAGCGAGGGCACCATCCGCACGGTCGGCATCCCGGTGAAGTTCTCCGCGACGCCCGGCTCGATCCGCCGCCTGGCCCCGCTGGCCGGTCAGGACACCGCCGAAGTCCTCGCGGAATTGAACTGAGAGAAGCAAGACCATGAGCGAAGTACGCACCGAACGGGTCGGCAGCACCCTGCTGATCACGATCGACCGGCCGCAGGCCCGCAACGCGGTCAACGCCGCCGTCGCGACGCAGCTGGCCGCCGCCCTCGACGAGCTGGAAGCCGATCCCACGCTGCGGGCGGGTGTCCTGACCGGCGCCGAGAACACCTTCAGCGCCGGCATGGACCTCAAGGCCGCGCTCAAGGGCGAGTCCCCGGAGATCCCGGGACGCGGGTTCGGCGGCCTGACCGAAGCCGAGCCGGCCAAGCCGCTCATCGCCGCCGTCGAAGGTTTCGCCATGGGCGGCGGGTTCGAACTGGCGCTGAGCTGCGACCTCATCGTCGCCGCCGAAGACGCCGAGTTCGGGCTTCCCGAAGTGAAGCGCGGCCTGATCGCCGCCGGTGGCGGTGTCATCCGGCTGCCGAAGCGGATCCCGCACCACCTGGCGATGGAGTTCCTGCTCACCGGCGAGCCCGTCACCGGCCGCCGCGCCGCCGAGCTGGGCCTGGTCAACCGCGTGACGCCGACCGGTGACGCCGCCGCCGTCGCGGTCGGTCTCGCCGAGAAGCTGGCGGAGAACGCGCCCCTCGCCCTCGCCGCCGTGAAGAAGATCGTGCGTGCCGCGGATCCCGCGGCCGCGCAGCGCGAAGAGATCAAAAAGCTGATGCAGTCCGCCGACGTCCGCGAAGGCATGACCGCCTTCGCCGAGCGCCGCGCTCCGAAGTGGACAGGCGAATGAAGATCGAAGAAGTCCGGCGGCACGTGACCACCCCGCTGACCGCCCCCGCGTTCGCGCCGGTCGTCCCGAGGTTCACCGACCGCGAGTACCTGAACATCGTCTACCGCACCGACGCCGACGCCCTGCGCGCCGTCGTGCCGGAGCCGCTGAAGGTCGAAGAACCATTGGTGCGCTTCGAAGTCATGAAGATGGGCGACGTCTCCGGCTACGGCCCGTACACCGAGTCCGGCCAGGCGATCGAGGTGAGCTTCGACGGCGAGCGCGGCGAGTACCTGCACGCGATGTACCTCGACAACTTCCCGGCGACCGCGTCCGGGCGCGAGGTCAGCGCGTACCCGAAGACCGTCGGGTCGCCGAACCTCTATGTCGACAACGGCGTTCTCGTCGGCACGCTGGACTACGGGACGCTCCGGGTGGCGACCGCGACCATGGGCTACAAGCACCACGAACTCGACGTCCGCGAAGCCGAGCGCCAGATCACCGTCCCGACCTTCATGCTCAAGACGATCCCCGGCTACGACGGCGCCCCGCGCGTCCAGGAGCTGGTCCGCACCGAGATCACCGACGTCGTGGTCAAGCAGGCCCACACCGGCCCCGCGCGGCTGCAGCTGTTCCAGCACGTCCTCGCGCCGCTGGCCGACCTGCCGGTGCTGGAGGTCGTCTCCGCGAGCCACATCCGCACCGACCTGACGCTCGCCCCGGTCAAGCCGGTCTTCGACTACTTGGAAGGAGCGCGATCATGAAGAACGCGGCAGTCATCGGCGCCGGCACCATCGGCCTGTCCTGGACGGCGTTGTTCGCCCACCACGGCCTGACCGTCCGGGTCACCGACCCCCGTCCCGACCTCGCCGACGCCGTCGCCGATGCCCTGGCGAAGTTCGCCCCGCACCTGGGCACGACCGCCGAGGACCTGGCGAGCCGGGTGCGCATCGCCGCCGACGTGACCGAAGCCGTGCGAGACGCGGATGTCGTGCAGGAGAACGGTCCCGAGAACGTCGAGTTCAAAAAGGACCTCTTCAAGCAGCTCGTCGCGGAAGCTCCGAAGCACGCGTTGTTGCTCAGCTCGTCGAGCGCCATCCCGTCCACGGCGTTCACCGAAGAGATCGACGGCACGCGTGTCCTCATCGGACACCCGTTCAACCCGCCGCACCTGATCCCGCTGGTCGAGGTCGTCCCCGGAGAACAGACCAGCGACGAGTCCGTGCGGGAAGCCGTCGAGTTCTACACCGCCCTCGGCCGGACCCCGGTCGTGGAGCGCAAGGAGATGCCCGGGTTCGTCGGCAACCGGCTGCAGAACGCGCTGAGCCGCGAGGCCATCTACCTCGTCGAGCAGGGGGTCGTGACACCGGAAGAGCTCGACAAGGTCATAACGAATTCGCTCGGGATCCGCTGGGCGACCGTCGGGCCGTTCCTCGGCTCGCACCTCGGTGGCGGCCCCGGCGGCTACCGGCACATGGCCGAGCACATCGGCAAGTCCATGAAGAAGATGTGGGCCGGCCTTGGCAACCCCAGCCAGAGCCCCGAAGAGCAGGAACGGCTCATCGAAGCCGTCGAAAAGGCTTACGGCTCCTCCACGTACTCGGATCTCGCCGAGACGCGCGACCGCAAGCAGCTCGCAGTGTTGACCGCAGTGGAGGAGAACTGACATGGAACCGCTCGAAGACAAGCTGACCGCCGACTTCTACGACTTCGAGGCGCTGCTGCCCGACGACGAGCGCAAGCTGCTGGTCAAGGCGCGCGAGTTCATGACCGATGACGTCAAGCCGCTGGTCAACGAGAACTGGGAAGCCGGCACCTTCCCGAAGGAACTGATCGGGATGTTCCGCGAGAGCGGCCTCGCCGGCCTGCCGTACGAGGGCTACGGCGAACACAAGCCCGCGGTCAGCCACCTGCTCACCGGCATGATGGCGATGGAGATGAGCCGCACCGACGCGTCCGTGGCGACGTTCTTCGGCGTCCACAACGGACTCGCGATGTACTCGATCTACAGTGGAGGGAGCCAGGAGCAGCGGGACCGCTGGCTGCCCGAGATGGCCGCGATGGACAAGATCGGCGCGTTCGCGATGACCGAACCGCTCGGTGGTTCGGACGTCGCGGGCGGCATGCGCACCACGGCCAAGCGCGACGGCGGCACCTGGGTGCTCAACGGCGCCAAGAAGTGGATCGGGAACGCGACCTTCGCCGACTACGTCGTGGTGTGGGCGCGGGACGTCGACGACAACCACGTCAAGGGCTTCGTCGTCGAAAAGGGCACGCCGGGCTTCGTGCCGGAGAAGATCCAGGGCAAGACCGCGTTCCGGATCGTCGAAAACGCCGAAATCACCCTCACCGACGTCCGCGTGCCGGAGGCGAACCGGCTGCAGGGCATCAACGGCTTCCGCGACGTCGCCGAGATCCTGCGCGCCACCCGCGGCGGCGTCGCGTGGCAGGCGCTGGGCGTGATGATCGGCGCCTACGAAGCCGCGCTCGCCTACGCCCGGGAGCGCAAGCAGTTCGGCCGGCCGATCGCGCGGTTCCAGCTGGTGCAGGACCTGCTCGTGAAGAGCCTCGGCAACATCACGGCGTCGTGGGGCATGCTCGTGCAGCTCGCCCGCCTGCAGGACGCGGGCATCTTCAAGGACGAGCAGTCGTCGCTGGCGAAGGCGTTCGTCACCTCGCGGATGCGGGAGGCCGTCGCCTGGAGCCGGGAGATCTTCGGCGGCAACGGCATCGTGCTCGAATACGACGTCGCGCGGTTCTTCGCCGACGCCGAGGCGATCTACTCGTTCGAAGGCACGCGGGAGATGAACACCCTGATCGTCGGCAAGGCGATCACCGGGCAGAGCGCTTTCGTGTGAGCCTCTAGTCGACGCAGCCGGCGGCCGCACTGGTCGCCGGCTGCTTGCTGTCCGTGGTCCTGGTGGTGGTCGCGGCCACCGGCTTGACGCCGCCGCCGGTGTCGTCACCCGAGGCCTGGACCGCCGGCGTGCTGATCGCCGTCCGGACGAACTGCTGGACCTGCGCCGGGTCGACCTTCACCGCGTCGCCGTCGGACGGCGTCGCCAGCGAGAGGCTCTGCACCGGGATGGTGGCGAAGGCGATCGCACCGGAGCTCATGCCGCGCAGCTGCTGCGCGAAGCTCAGCACGTCCCAGCCCTTGTCGAGCACGACGGCCCCTTGCACGGCGCTGACCAGCGCGTTCAGCTTCGACACGTCGGTGAACGTGCCCGCGCTGAGGACCTTCTTGGCCATCCCGGACAGGAACGCCTGCTGCCGCGCGATGCGGTCGAGGTCGCCGTTGGCCAGGCCGTGGCGCTGCCGCACGAACGCGAGCGCCTGCGCACCGGAAAGCGTTTGCGGGCCGGCCGCGAAGTCCGCGCCGGAGTAGCTGTCGTGCACTGGCTCCTTGAGACAGACCTCGACGCCGCCGACGGCCTGCGACAGCGCGTCGAAACCGGCGAGGTTGATGGCCGCGTAGTGGTTGATCGTCAACCCGGTGAACTTCTGCACGGTCTGGATCGCGGTCTTCGCGCCGGCCTCGTTCGCCGCCACCTCCAGCTGCGCGCCGGACAGGCCCTGGGCGCGCAATCCGGACATCGCGGCGTTCTTGCCGCGGCTGTAGGCGGAGTTGATCTTGTGCTTGCCGTAGCCGCCCGCGATGTCCACATAGGAGTCGCGCGGGATCGAGATCGCGGTGGCCGCGGCGCCGCCGGCCGGGATGTGGACGACGATCATCGTGTCGGTGGTGTCACCGCCGTCGTCGCCGCTGCCGGCGTGGAGCGTGTCGAGCACGTTCTGGGGCAGCGGGTTGCCGTAGGCGTCGGTGCGCGCGTCGATCCCGACGAGCAGGATGTTCTGGGCGACCTTGAGCGGTTCGCCGGGAATGGTGTCCTCTTCGTCCACCTGCGCCGAGGGCGGGATGACGTCGGCGGTGACGAGGCCGTGGTCCAGCTTGCTCAGCTGCGACCAGGCGTACCCGGTGGCGCCGAGCACGAGCGCCGACACGACGCCGAGCGCGACCCGCCCGCCGATGCGACGCCCCCGGGACGACAGCAGCACGACACTTCCCCTTGCTTCCCTCTGGTGGATCCCCTCCTTCGAGGATCACCGCGTTAGCTGGGAATCAGCTGAGAAAGTTGTCGAAAACCTGTGACGCTAGCCGAACGGCCGAGCCGTTCGCCGGGTTTCGCGACGCACTGTGCCGGACTGCGTACGCGCGAGTGCTGTGGTCGCGGCCACAGTGGCGTCAGCGCGGCATCCGGCGCCAGAGCGCGCGCGGCAGCAAGCGCATTCCGAAGAAGACCGGACGGAGCACCCCGGGCACCCAGACGACCCCGCGCCGCTTCCGCAGCGCGGCGACGGTCGCGTCGGCGACCTGGTCCGGTGTACTGGAGAACGGCGCCGGGCTCATGCCCTCGGTCATCCGCCCGATGACGAAGCCGGGCCGGACGAGGAGCAGGTGGACCCCTGAGCCGTGGAGGGCGTCGGCGAGGCCGCTCGCGAAGCCGTCCAGGCCCGCCTTCGCGGAGCCGTAGACGTAGTTGGCGCGCCGCACGCGGATCCCGGCGACGGAGGAGAACACGACGAGACTGCCGTGGCCCTGGGCGCGCAGCAGGTTCGCGGCGTGGGTGAGGACGCCGACCTGGGCGACGTAGTCGGTGTGCACGATCGCGGCGGCGTGGGCGGCGTCTTCTTCGGCGCGGGCCTGGTCGCCGAGGATGCCGAACGCGAGCACGACGACGTCGAGCGGCCCGTGCTCGGCGGCGACCTTCTCCAGGAAGGGGCCGTGGGCGGCGAGGTCGTCGGCGTCGAAGTCGACGGTTTCGGCTTTCCCGAGTGCCGCGACGGCGGCGGTGAGGTCCGTGCCGGGACGGGCGGCGAGGACGACCTTGTCGTGGTCGCCGGCCAGGCGTCGCGCCACGGCCAGGCCGATTTCGCTGCGGCCGCCGAGGACCAGGACTGTTCCGCTCACGGAGGCAGTCTTCCAGCCCCGGGTGCGCTAGCGTGCCCGGGTGGGGCACGCGCTGGATTTCGAGACTCTCGTCGAACGGCATCGGCGGGAGATCCAGGTGCACTGCTACCGGATGCTCGGCTCACTCGGGGACGCCGAAGACCTCGCCCAGGAGACCTTCCTGCGCGCCTGGAAGGCCCGCGACCGCTTCGAAGGCCGGGCCAGTGTGCGGACCTGGCTCTACCGGATCGCCACCAACGCCTGCCTCGACGTCCTCGCGCGGCGGCCGCGGCGGGTGCTGCCCGACCAGCTCGGGCCCGCCGGGGAGCCGGACGGCCCGATCACCGCCGCCGACCTGCCGTGGCTCGAGCCCGTCCCCGACCGGCTGCTCGACGAGGCCGGGCCGGACGCCGCCGTCGTCGAACGGGAGACCATCGAACTCGCCTACCTCGCCGCCGTGCAGTACCTGCCGCCGCGGCAGCGCGCGGCGCTCGTCCTGCGGGACGTTCTCGGCTGGTCGGCGAAGGAGACCGCGGAGCTGCTGGAGACGAGCGTCGCGTCGGCGAACAGCGCCCTCCAGCGGGCCCGCGCGACCCTGCGTGAACGACTGCCCGCGCGCCGTACCGAGTGGACGGCCGGCGACCCGACGGCCGAGGAAGCCGCCCTGCTCAAGCGGTTCATCGCCGCCTACGAACAAGGCGACCCGCAAGCCGTCGCCCGGCTGCTGCACGAGGACGCCCGCGCGGTCATGCCGCCGTACGAGCTCTGGTTCGGCAGCGCCGCGGCGATCGTCCGCGCGCTGTCGCTGTCGATGGACCCCGCGTCGCCGCACTGCGTCGGGCGCTTCCGGATGCGCCCGACGCGCGCCAACCGCCAGCCCGCGGTGGCGACCTGGCTCCGGCGGCCGGGTGACACCGAGTACCGCTGGTTCGGCGTGTCCCTGGTGACGATCGAGCACGGGCTGATCACGGAGCTGGCCGCCTTCGAGTCCGTCCCGGCGGCGGCGTGGGGGCTGCCGGAGACCTGGCGGGACTGAGCACGATGACCGCAGGTCCGGGTGAATGGCACCGCAATCGCGCGTGCACCATGCACCGCGAAGGGCGTGAAAAAACCCGGGCGGGCGATTCACGGGAATCACCCGCCCGGGCACACACCATCCGGAAAGAAATTCTTCCGATTCGGTGTTCGTCGTCGAAGCCGCCGGGAAGAGGTCACCGGGCGGCTGGTCAAGCAGCTCGGTGCCGCTGCGGCGCGGTACGCGCCAGCCGGCGCCGGTCCTCGGCGGTGGTCCCGCCGAAAACACCGTGGTCCAAGCCGTTGTCGAGCGCGTAGCCGAGGCATTCGGCGCGCACCGGGCAGCGCGCGCACACGGCCTTGGCCTGCGCCGTCTGCCGGGCGCCGGGGCCCACCGCGGAGATCGGGAAGAACAGTTCCGGGTCCTCGTCCTTGCAGGCCGCGAGTTCCGCCCAGCCCGTCATCGTGGCTTCCATTTCCTTCGTTCACCTCCCTCTGCTACTTCTGTTTCCCATTGTCGTGGCGCGTCAACCGACTTGACGCTCGCGGGCGCGCGAGCGCATCCGCGTGGGTCAAGGGGGTTTTGGCTTCGGTCCCCGGCTCACCCTCCGGGCAACCAAGACTGCAACACATGAGAGTACGCCCTTCTTCCCGGGATCTCGATGTCGATCACGTCACCCGATCGGCGAGACCGTGCTCCAGCGTGACCCGCACGAGGGCGGCCGCGAGGTGCGCGAGCTCGCCGGGTCCGACCAGTTCCGCCAGCCGGCCGGGCCGCGTCGGCAGGCCGAGCTTTTCGGCCCCCCGCAATGCTTTCCCGTCCAGGTGCGGGCGAAACTCCGGCCAGACGAGCTGGACCTCCCTGCCGAAGATGTCGGCCCCGACGGACCCGAGCCGCGGCACCTCGCGCAGGAGCCGGGCCAGTGTCCGGAATTCACCGTTCGCGGCCTCGCGCACCTGTCTCAGGTCCCCGCGGTACTCGTCGAGCAGGTACCGCGCGCCCTCGCCGAGCGCTGTCGCGGTCTGTTCGTCGTAGCGCTTGTAGTGCGCGCGGCCGAGGGCGTCGACCCGCTGCTGCCACGTCGCGGCCGCCATCGCCTTCGCCGTGCCCATCCCCGCGGCCTGCAGTTGCCGGGCCGCGTCGACCGCGATGCCGGCCTTGATCCGGGTCGAGAGCAGCACCGACAGCACGAGCAGCCGGTAGAGCGGGGCCGGCCGGTCGGCGAGCTTGATCCCCGCTTCGGCGGCGTAGGTCGGGCCCGCCTCCTCGAGCAGGCGCCGGACCGTGTCTCGCTGGGTCATCGGGCTCGGGTACCCGAGATGCCCGCACCCATTCGTCACGGGTCGTCACCGATCCGGAGCAGACCATTACTCCTCCCGAGCAGTCTTGATCGAATCGTTACACGTGGGAGTCACCTCGGTGCACTTGTTCCAGTGGAGGCGAGGGGTGGTGAGGGGTCCGTGTGCGCTGACGACGATTTCGACGCGTTCTTCCGCGCCGACTTCCCCCCGCTCGTGGCGTTCCTGTGCAAGGCCGGGTTCGAGGTCGAGATCGCCCGTGACGTCGCCGTCGAAGCGATGCTGCACGTGCTGGAGGCGTGGCCGGTCCCCGAGGACCCGCGGGCCTGGGTGCGCCGCGTCGCCGGGCGGCTGCTCGACGCGGTGGACGACGCGCGCGCGGACTGGGCGCCGGACGACGCGCAGGACGACGAGAAGCTGGCCGTGCTCGTCGACCAGCACGCGGGGTTCCTCAACCTGCTCGCCGCCCTGCCCGGTCAGCAGCGGACGGTGCTGGCGTGGTCGCTCGACGGCTTCACGCCGACGCAGATAGCGAACGCGCTGCGCATCTCCCCTGCGACCGTCCGTTCCAACCTCCGCCACGTGCGGGAACGCCTCAGGCGCCACCGGGCCGCACCGCCCGGCGACCAGCGGGACAGGGAAGGGTGAGCACCATGCCGGCAACCGAGTACGGGGATCGCGCGATCACCGAGCTGCTGCGGGAGTCCAACGCCGCGCTGCACGACTCGCTGCGGGTGGGCCTCGACGTGGAGGGCACCCTGCTCCGGGTACGCAGCCGCGCCCTCGTCCGCGAGATCGCCGCGACGCAGCCGCCGGAGGCGTTCCCGGCGCACTGGCGGCGGCACGACGAGCCGGTCGCCGACGCGATCGCCGGCGACGGCGCCGCGACCGCCCGCCTGCTCGCCACCATCCGGCCGCTGGTGGTGCGCTACTGCCGCGCCCGCGTCGGACGGAACGAGCGGTCCTTCGCCTCGGCCGACGACGTCGCCCAGGAGGTGTGCGTCGCCGTGCTCACCGCGCTGCCGTCCTATCGGGACCAGGGCCGCCCGTTCCTCGCGTTCGTCTACGGCATCGCCCAGCACAAGGTCGCCGACGCCCACCGCGCCGCCGCCCGCAACCGCTCGGACCCGGTCCCGGAGATCCCCGACGGGGTGTCCGAAGCGGACGGTCCGGAGCAGCACGCGCTGCGGTTCGAGCTCAACGAGCGGCTGGCGCGGCTGCTGGACGTCCTGCCGGCCAAGCAGCGCGAGATCGTCGTGCTGCGGGTGGTCGTCGGGCTGTCGGCGGAGGAAACGGCGGACGCGGTGGGCTCGACACCGGGCGCGGTCCGCGTCGCCCAGCACCGCGCACTCGGGCGGCTGCGAAGACTTTTGACGGGCGAAGAGGACTAGCGCCGCACGTAGTCGAGGACGAACTCCTCCAGCGCCGCCGCCGGCCCTTCCTTCGACTCGCGGGCCAGCAGCATGAACTCGATGTCGCCGGGTTCGGGCAGGCCGGCCAGCTCGACCAGGTCGGCGGGCACCAGGCTGCGCGCGTGCAGGGTGACGCCGAGCCCGGCGGCCGCGGCCGCGCGCAGGCCGGTGAGGCTCGACGTCTGGCACGCGGCGCGCCATTCGAGACCCGCCCGTTCGAGGCACTCGACGGCGAGCTGCCGCGTGATCGACGGCATCGGGTACTGCACCAGCGGCACCGGCTGGCCGGGCTCCAGCACCGTCGCCGCCGAGCCGATCCAGACCAGCGGCTCCCGCCAGAGCAGCCGCCCGTGGTGCGTGCCCGGGCGGCGCTTGCCCAGCACCAGGTCCAGCTGGCCGGCGCGCAGCCGCTGCGCGAGGACGTCCGACAGCTCCACGGTCAGTTCGACGTCCACCAGCGGGTGGCTGCGGCGCAGCCGGTTCAGGATCTCCGGCAGCTCGCCGAGCGCGAAGTCCTCCGAGACGCCGAAGCGCACGCGGCCGCGCAGCTCGGCGCCGCGGAAGTGCCGTTCCGCGCGCTCCTCGGTGTCCACGACGGTCTGCGCGAACCCCAGCATCGCCTGGCCGCGCGCGGTGAGCTCGACCGTGTGGGTGTCGCGCGCGAAGAGCAGCCCGCCGGAGTCGCGTTCCAAGCGCCGGACGTGCTGGCTGACGGTCGGCTGGCCGACGCCCAGGCGCCGCGCGGCCGCGGTGAAGCTGCGCGTCTCGGCGACGGCGAGGAACGAACGGCACAGGCGCGGGTCCAGCACGCGCTCACTTTATCGCGATCCGCGATGACAGTCAGTCCGGTCATCGGGGTTCACAATGAGCGTCCGGGCGCCGAGAATTGCCGTGGAAGGAGATCCATGTCCCGGATACGTCTCGACCCGTTCGTCGCCGCCATCCTCGCCACCGTCGGGGTCGCCACCCTCCTGCCCGCTTCGGGCGTCGTCGCGGACGGCTTCGGCACCGCCACCACCATCGCCGTCGGGCTGCTGTTCTTCCTGTACGGCGCCCGGTTGTCCACGCAGGAGGCGCTGGACGGGCTGCGCCACTGGCGGCTCCACGGGGTCGTGCTGGCCGCCACGTTCGTCCTGTTCCCGCTCCTCGGCCTGGCGCTCACGCTGCTGCCGGCGTCGGTCCTGCCCGGCGAACTCGCGGCCGGGGTGCTGTTCCTCGCCGTGCTGCCCTCGACGGTCCAGTCGTCGATCGCGTTCACCTCGATCGCCCGCGGCAACGTCGCGGCGGCGATCTGCAGCGCGTCGCTGTCCAACCTGGCCGGCATCGTGCTGACCCCGCTGCTGGTGGCGCTGCTGCTGTCCGGCGACGGCGCCGGCGTCGACGGGTCGGCCGTGCTGGGGATCGTGCTGCAGCTGCTGGCGCCGTTCGTCGCCGGCCAGCTGGCACGGCGCTGGATCGGCGGCTGGATCACGCGCAATTCCGCGCCGCTCAAGCTGTTCGACCGCGGGTCGATCCTGCTGGTGGTGTACACGGCGTTCAGCGCGGGCATGACCGAAGGCATCTGGCACCGGCTCGACGTCGTCCCGCTCCTGGTCCTCGCCGGCCTCTGCTGCGTGCTCCTGGCGGCGGTGCTGGCGGCGACCGGCTGGGGCGCCCGGCTGCTCGGGTTCGCGCGCGCGGACCGGATCACCATCGTGTTCTGCGGGTCGAAGAAGAGCCTGGCCAGCGGGCTGCCGATGGCGACGGTGCTGTTCGGGCACGCGCAGGTCGGGCTGATCGTGCTGCCGCTGATGCTGTTCCACCAGATCCAGCTGATCGTGTGCGCGTCGCTCGCCCGGCGGTACGCGGCCGCACCCGAACTCGTCCCGGCCTGATCCGCACCGATGAGCTTTCCGGCGGGAGCCGTCAGTACGTGGTGACACCCACCCGGAAGGCGGCACCATGGCGAAGATCCTCTACCACATCACGATGTCCCTCGACGGCTTCGTCGCGGCACCCGGCGACGACATGACGTGGCTGTCCGGCCTCCACACCGGGCCGAACCCGGTCGCCGAGCGGGTGGCCGGCGAGATCGGGGCCATCGTGATGGGCCACAACACGTACGCCCCGGCGACGACGGCGGAGGGCAAGGTCTACGGCGGCCGCTGGGACGGCCCGATCTTCGTCGTGACCCGCTCGGCGCCACCATCACCGGGGTTCACGCTGGTACCGGACCTCCCGGAGGCCGTGTCGGCGGCAGCCGCGGCAGCCGGCGACGGGTACGTGGCGGTCCTGGGCGCGGCGACGGCCCGGCGATGCTGGGAAGCCGGACTGCTGGACGAGCTGCTGGTCCACGTCGCACCGGTCCTCCTCGGCGACGGCGTGCGGCTCTTCGACCGGCCGGACGGCGCACCGGTACGGCTGGAACCACTCGAGCTGAGCCACGCCGGGTCCATCCTGAACGCCTGGTACCGCGTCCGGTGAGCACCCTCCGTCCACTGTGTACAAGCGGCCGCAATCCCGCCCCCGAACGGAATCCGCAGCATCACCGCGGCCGCGGCGACGGCTTCCGCAGCTCCTCCGCGAAAATCCCCTCAACCCGCCGATTCGCGCGACGCAACGCCCGCACCGCCACCCGGACCACATACCCCAACGCGAAGACGAGCAGCAGCCCCAGACCGATCCCCGCGAGATTCGCCACGAGCGCCTCCCGGTACTGGTGCGCCAGGTACCCCAGACCCGCCCCGGCGGTGAGTGCGTCCAGCAACGCCAACCGAAGCGCACGAGACCCCAGCGGAGCGGCTCGCGGTGCCATGACCATCGCTCACCCTCCCGCCGTCCCGTTCAGCGGCGACGCCCTTGCAACCTAGACGACCTTCCGCCGCTCGGTGGCCATTTCAACCTGTTTGGCCTACCGGATCTGCCCGGATGGCCGCTGTGATAACTTGAAGCGAACTGGGTCTTCTGTGCAAACGCACATCCCCGAGCCGCCAGCGCGCCGGGGCCAGGGGGCGGTAGCTCAGTTGGTTAGAGCAGGGGACTCATAATCCCTTGGCCGCGGGTTCGAGCCCCGCCCGCCCTACCCTCGCGGTGCTCGCTTCGCTCGCACCCCTCGGTTCGCCCTCTCCCTGTGGGGGTGCAACCCCCACACCCCGCCCGGGGGCTCGCCCCCGGACCCCCGTCCGTGTGGTCACGTTGGCATCGGGGCGCACCGGCACATCACCTGGGGTTCGGCCCCGGACCTCCGTCCGTGTGCGCGAGTTGGCATGGGGGTGACTCGCACCCGCCCTGGGGCACGGTCTCGAGCCCCATCCGTGTGGGCGAGTTGACATGGGGGCGACCCACACCCACCCGAGGCACAGCCCCAGACCTCCGTCCCTGTGGGCGGTTGGCATGGGGGCGCCCCACGCGCGCGCCCGGGCCACGGCCCCGGGCCCCCACCCGCCTGGGCGAGTCCGCATGGGGGCGCCCCACCCGTCCCGGGGCACGCCTTCGGTCCCCGTCCGTGTGGGCGGGCTGTCCATAGAGGACTTCAGCGCTGGCGGTCGTACACCAGGGCCAGTTCTCCCAAGCCGCCCGCCTCCTGGTGCGTCAGGCTCCATGACGATGCCGGCAGGCCGTCTTCGAACAAGCGCTCTCCTCCGCCCGCTATCTCCGGACAGATCATCAAATACAACCTGTCCAGCAAATCCGCCGCCAGCAGAGGCCTGATCACGCTCGCGCTGCTGTTTATCAAGATGTCGCCCGATCCCGTGGACTTCAAGCTCGACACCACCTCCGCCGGCGGGGCGTTCACCACCCGCGTGCGCTCCCACGGCGCCTCCGTCAGCGTTGTCGAGAAGACGACCTTTTCCACACCTGTCAGCCACTTCGCGTAGGCGCGGTCTCTCGCGTCCGCGCCCTCGTCCGCCGCCACCGTTGGCCAGAACCCCAGGAAACCCTCCGCGTTCAGGCGGCCCAGCACCGCCGTGGTCGCCTTCTCCCAGATTCGCGTCAAATGACGCCGGGCCACTTCCGTGGTCGCGTACGACACGATCGCCTTCAGGTCCGCCGGGCCTCCCGGCCCCTGACAACGCCCATCGAGGGTCAGGCTCAGGTTCGCGGTCACTCTGCGGGTCATCGTCAGCCCTTCCGCTGCGCCAGTACTTCCACGAGGCGGTCCAGCACCTCACCCCAACCCGATTCGATCCCGGCGACGGCCGGCGCCGCCTCGACCGATGTCGCCGTAATGCGCAACCCCAGCCGCAAGCGGGTGCCGCCCGGCAGCGGCGTCAGCTCCACGTCGTAGTGGCCCGTGAACGACGCCGCGCCCGTAACCGCCAGGTCGAACGCCAGGCGGCCCGGCTCGTCCGCGATCCGGACCCAGCCCTCCGAGCGGTACTCGCCGTCCGCGTCCCGGTAGACCAGCGTCGCCCGGCCACCCGGCCGCGGCTCCAGAAGAGCCGCCGACACCGTCATCGACGGCGGCACCCACCACGACGCCAGCAACGCCGGATCGGTCCAGTACCGCCACACCACGTCCCGTGGCGCCGGCAACGCACGCTCGAAGCCGAACGCGCGCCCGTCCGCCCAGCCGTCACGGTCCGCAGCCGCCGTCTCCGCCTCGACCGCCGCGCGGTAGCGCGCTACGACGTCCCGCTCACTGTGGTGCGCTTCGGTCTCCTTCGCCAGCTCCGCCAGCCGGCCCGCGAACGCCGCGAGCGGCTCCGCTTCCAGCGCGTAGACCCGGCGCCGGCCCAACGGGAACACCGTCACCAGGCCGGCGCGCGCCAAGGTCTGGAGGTGCTTGGTCGTCTGCGGCTGGCGCAGCCCGGTCAGCTCCGCCAGCTCCCCGACCGACCGGGGACGCTCCGCCAGGAGCTCGACGAGGCGCCACCTCGCCGCGTCCCCCAGTGCTGCCGCGATCCCGTCCACACCACTGAGTATTCACGGATCAGAATATTCAAGTCAAGGAATACTTCAGGCGAGCCACCGGAGACCGTAGGCGTAGCCCAGCTGCGGGGCCGTGAACTCCTGCGCGACCTCGCACGCGCCGTCGAGCTGCAGCGACGCGCCCGGCTGCGGCGGGTCGGCGAGCACCGACGGCGGCACCCGGTCCACCCGCCACACCCGCCACGGCAGCTGGTGGGGGTCGAAGCGGACCCGGACGGTGAACGACTCGCACGCCACCAGCGGCACGAACGTGTACGACGGCCGGATCGGCAGGCCGTCCCGGATCCGGATCACCAGCGCGTACGTGTGGGTGTCGCCGCGCGACAGCGGCCGCGGGAGGTCGAGCAGCCACCGGAAGTGCCGCTGCCCCACCCGTTTCGCGTCGGTGATCCGGACGCCGTGCTGGGCGTCGGCGGCCACCTCGCGCTCGCCGTCGCGGCCGTCTTCGAGGCGGGGCACGGTGAACTGGGCGGCGATCCGGCTCAGCCCGTCGCGGGTCGCGACGATCAGCCGTTCCTCGATCAGTTCCGGCTCGGGGGTGTCCAGCCGGAGGATGGCGCGCAGCCGCTTGACGAACCAGCCCTGGTCGGGGTCCGGGACTTCGGCGCCGGACCGCGCGGCGGCCTCGATTTCGGCGGCGAGCCGCGCGAACGACCGGTCGATCCGGCGCCGCGCCGTGCGTTCGGAGACGCGCAGGCGGTCGGCGAGGACGCCGACCCGGTCGCTGAGCAGGGCGTGCTGCGAGCCGGGTGCGATGCCCAATGCGACGTTCACCGCGAGCCGGTCGTCGGCCGGGAACTCCGCGATCGCGGCGGAAATCGCGTCGCGCAGCACCCGCCGCGCCTCGCGGTCGTTCGCCGTGCGGGGGATTTCGCACCAGCCGGCGACGATCGGCCCGAGCCGGTCGCGCAGCCGTTCGGCTTCCAGACCCCAGCCGCGGCGCAGAGTCGTGAGCTCGCGGAGCAACCCGTCCTCGTTCGCCATGGGGTTTCGATTGTGACACGCGGACTTCGGCGCGATCGGCGGCAGCGCCTGCGCCGATCAGGTGATTCCCCGCATGGCCAGCGCGTGGCCAGTTCGGCGGCGATTCGGCCCGCGGGCGGCCTCTTCCCGTTCCCCGGCTGACCGACCATGTCCCGGTCGACGGCATCGGGGAGGACGGGTTGCTCGACACCACTTTTCCGTGGGCTGGGCCGGCGGACGTCGACGGCGTCCGCCGGCTGGCCCGCGACGGCAGGCTCGCCGGCTCCGCGTCGGCCGCCCCGCCCGGCGACCTCGCCCGGTTGCGCGGGGCGGTCTACACGGTGGCCTGGCCACTGGTCTTCGCGCGGATCACCAAACCACTGGAACGGCAGCGGCGGCACCCGGACTGCGCCCGCGGGCTGGAATGGCTGCGCCCGGACTGCCTCGACCGCTTCCACGACGACGTCGAAGCCGTCGTGGAGCACGCGCTGCGGCGCGCGACGGACCCGATCGAGAACTTCGACGGCTGGCTGGCGACCCGGCTGAGCCCGGCGACGGTCGACGCGCACCGGCGACGGCGCGGCGAAATCGGGGCCCTGCAACGGCCCCGGCTGCCGGCGTGGCTGGGCGACGCGCTCGGCGGCGACCCGTGGCTGTGCGACCTCGCCGTGCAGATCCTGGTGTGGGCCGGGGTGCCGGCGACGGCGGGCGCGGAGCTGTGGCCGCTGGACGGCTGGGCGGCACGCCGGGCGGAGATCAGGGGTGCGCCGCCGCCGGGCCGCGACACGCTCGACCTCGAGGTGCGGCAGGTGCTCGCGGCCATGGGCAAGCGGCCGAAGTGGTACGCCGAGCACGTCGAAAGGCCGCTCGGGCACAAGCGGGCCCCGGTGGCCCCGATGCCGGCGGACGGCGCGGCCGAGCCGATCCCGCTGCAGCTGGTGGGCGAGGCCGAAGCGGATGACGCCCGGCTGGCGGGCCTGGCCGAGCAGGCGCTGCGCGCGATCGAGGCGAGGCTGGACGGCGGCGAGGACCCGCCGACGGCGGTGCGCGCGGTCGTCCGGCGGGTGTTCGGGGCCGGCGGAGGCGCACTCGACCGGTTGCCGCACAACGGGTCCACGCTCGACGACTGGCTAGCCACCGCTCTCGCCGACGAGGCCCGGCTCGAGCGGATCGTCGCGACGGTGCTCGCGATCCTGGGCCGCTGAGCGCGCAGGCGCGATCCGGCCGGCGGCCGAGTTCCGCCGGCGGCGCCCGGACTCGGCGGCCGCTTCCTCCGGCGCCGAGCACGCGGGCGCAGGCCAGTCACCGGCCGAGCCCGGCCTGCGACGACCGGACTCGGCGGCCACCTCCTCGGCCGCCGAGCCCAGCCGGGCGTCCAGTACCTCGAACAGCGTCTCCGGTGGGCAGCCCGCGGCTCGCGCCCGGGTGCCCGCCGACCTCAGCTCGGCCAGCAGGACCGCGCGCACCGCCGCGCGGGTTCGCTCCGCGAGTCTCGTGGGCGGGACAGCTGATCCGGCCACCCCGGCCTCCTTTCGCCCGGCGCCGGGTTGGGCCGGCCCAGCCTTCCCCTGACGGACGGCCGTCACCGCCACCACGACGGCGGAGGCACCGGCAGCCGCAGCGGGCAGCCCGTGTGGCGGCCCGTCCAGCAGTCGGCCAGCCAGCGGGTCAGCGCGACCGGCCCGAGCAGGCTGTCCTCCCACACCGGCGTCAGCTCGCCGGCCCGGCGGAGCATCGTTTCGGCGGTGGCGCAGTAGGAAACGATCGCGGCGACGGCGGCGTCGGCCCGCGCGACCGGCCAAGCGACCGCGGCTCCGGGCAGCCGGGCCGGGATGGCCAGGCCGGGGCCGAAGGTGCAGTTGCGGGCCAGCTGGAGCGCGAGGTCGAACTCGACCGCTTCGGCGTGCACCTGCCGAGCTCGCCATCGGGGCGAAGCCGCGGCGGCGTGCAGCCCGGCGAGCCGGGCGGCGACCAGCCCGTCCCACACCGTCAAGAGCACCCCTCGCGTGTCGGCGGGCTGAGCGCCGGCGAGATCGAGGGTGACGGCGCTGAGCCAGGCACACGGGTCCTTGACTTGACTATCAGCGGCGACGGTCACGGCAGCCAGTCTCGCACCGGAAAGCACGTCCGGCAGCAAGATGATCATGGTTCGCGGCAGGACCACCCGGTCGGTGGCGAACCGTTGAGCGGCCGGGTACCACCTTCGGGCACTGCGGGTGACCGAACCGTTACGACTGTGTCATCATGTCGGCGCTCAGTGCCGAGCACGCCCTTCCTTCCCGTCCTCTCCGAAAGGCCGCAGCACGTGATCAAGACCAGCAAGAGCCGGGCCGGCACCCAGCGCGTCACGTTCAGCCTCCCGGTCGGGGCGCCACCCGGACGGGTGAGCGTGGTGGGGTCGTTCAACGACTGGACGCCCGGCCGCCACCACCTGACCCCGCGCTCCAACGGCCGCCGTTCGGCTTCGGTGGAGGTCGCGCCGGGCACGGTGCTGCAGTTCCGCTACCTCGGCGAGAACGGCCACTGGTTCGACGACCCCGAGGTGTCCGACCGCGCGGACGGCAACTGCGTGTTCGCGACGAACTGAGCCAAGACCGCCGGCGCGGCTCGCCCCGCTTCGGGGCACCGCCGCCGGTTCGCCGCACGAGCGAGGAGAGACCCGGCCGCGAACCCGCGCTCGACCCGCGGTGCACCACGAACCCGGTCCCCGCGCCGGCGTCACGCACCAACCCCGGGTCAGGACCGCCGGCGCGGCTTGCCCCGCTTCGGGGCACCGCCGCCGGTTCGCCGGGCAACCGGCTTCTTCGCCGCCGCCGGCTTGCGCTCCGGCCGCTTCTTCTCCGGTGACGGCTGCTGCTGGCGGCCGCGCGTGCTGTTGACCGTGCGGCCGCGGACGATGCCGATGAACGTCTCCATCAGCTCCGTCGTCTCCTCCTCCAGCCACGACAACGCCACGCTCGACTGCGGTGCGTCCGTCACCGTCCGGTACGTGAGGTCGCGGCGGTGGTGCAGGCGGGCCAGCGACTGCGGGACCAGCAGCACGCCCACCCCCGCCGCCACCAGTTCGATCGCGTCCGCCGTCGACTCCGGCCGCGCGATCGCCGGGCGGCCCGGGAGCGCCGCCCACTCCAGGGTGTCGTCCAGCGGGTGCAGAACGACGTCGTCCGCCAAGTCGGCTGTGGACACTTCGTCGGCCGCCGCGATCAGGTGGTCCTTCGGGACCACCACCACCGTCGTCTCGGTGTACAGCGGGATCGCGTGCAGGCCGTCGCGGTCGATCGGGGAGCGCAGCAGCGCCGCGTCCGCCCCGCGCGAACGGATCAGCTCCGTCGCGTCCGCCGGGGCCACCGGTACCAGCTCCAGCGGCACCTCCGGCTGCCGCTCACCCCAGGTCCGCACCCACTTGGCGGGCGTCGCGCCCGGGACGTACGCGAGACGGAACGAGGTCACCGGGTCAGGCTACCGGGCGGGGCGCTGGCTACCCTGGACGGCATGACGTCGCACAAGACCGCCCAGACGATGAAGCCCGCGACGGCGGCGAAGAAGCTGGGTGTGTACCTCGAAGCCACGCCCCCGGAGTTCCAGGAGGGCGTCGTCTCGCGCGACGAGCTGAACGCACTGCAGGCCGACCCGCCGGAGTGGCTGCGCGAACTGCGCCGCACCGGCCCGCACCCGCGGCCGGTCGTCGCGGCGAAACTGGGCGTCTCCATCGGCGGCCTCACCCGCGGCGGCATCACCGAGGCGCTCACCACCGAGCAGATCGACGCCATCAAGGCCGAAAACCCCGACTGGCTGGTGCGCGAACGCGCCACCCAGGCCGAGGTGCGCAAGGAAACCGTGCGGGTCAAGGAGAGGAACCGCTGACCACGCTCGAAGAGGCCGCGCGCCTCGACGCCGAAGACGTGCTCGCCGCGTTCCGGGACCGGTTCGTGCCGATCACCGACGAGAGCGTCGTCGCCTACCTCGACGGGAACTCGCTCGGCCGCCCGCTGCGCGCCACCGCCGACCGCCTCCGGGAAGTCGTCGCCGAGCAGTGGGGCGCCCGGCTCATCCGGTCCTGGGACGAACGCTGGCTCGAGCTGCCCGAGCTGATCGGGGACGAGCTGGGCCGCGTCGCCCTCGGGGCCGCGCCCGGGCAGACCATCGTCGCCGACTCGACGTCGGTGTGCCTGTACAAGGTGATCCGGGCGGCGGTCGCGCTGCGGCCGGGGCGCGACGAGATCGTCACCGACACCGCGAACTTCCCCACCGACCGGTTCCTCGTCGACAGCGTCGCCGCCGAACTCGGCCTGACCGTGCGGTGGATCGAGAGCTCCGACGACGTCGCCGCGGTCACCGGCCCGCGCACCGCGGCGGTCGTGCTGTCCCATGTGGACTACCGCTCGGCCGCGATCGCCGACCTCGCCGGCATCACGCGGGTGGTGCACGACCGCGGCGCCCTGACGGTCTGGGACCTCTGCCACAGCGTCGGCTCCATCCCGGTCGCGCTGGACGCCGACGGCGCCGACTTCGCGGTCGGCTGCACCTACAAGTTCCTCAACGCCGGCCCCGGCGCGCCCGCGTTCCTCTACGTCAACGCGCGCCACCACGAGACGTTCGGGCAGCCGATCACCGGCTGGATGGGCGCGGCCGACACGTTCGGGATGGCCGAGCGGTACGTGCCCGCCCCCGGCATCCGCCGGGCGCTGTCCGGGACGCCGCCGGTGCTCGGCATGGTGGGCGTCCAGGAAGGCGTGGCCCTGCTGGCCGAAGCGGGGATCGACCGGGTGCGGGCCAAGGCCGTCGCGCTCGGGCGGTGGGTGCTCGACCTCGCCGACGAATGGCTCGTCCCGCTCGGGTTCACCGTCGCCTCGCCGCGGGAAGACGCGCGCCGCGGCGGTCACGTCACCCTGCGGCACCCCGACGCCGAGCGGCTGTCCCGCGTCCTCATCGACCACGGCGTGCTCATCGACTTCCGCCGTCCCGACGGGATCCGCGTCGGGTTGAGCCCGCTGACGACGAGCTTCACCGAAGTCCGCGCCGCACTGGACCGGATCCGCATCCTCGCCGAATAGTAGCCATGTACTTAATAGCCATGTACAGTTTCTGGCATGAGCACACCCGGGCACCTCATCTGGCGGCTCTCCACGAAGTGGCGCGTGGCGGTCGACCGCGCGTTGGCCCCCGCGGGCCTCACCCACGCGCAGTACGTCTTCCTGGCGTCGCTCTTCGGGCTGGAACGCGCCGGAACCGCCCCCAGCCAGCGGGAACTCGCTGACGAGACCGGGCTCGAAGCCCTCTACACCTCGAAGCTCGCCCGCTCCCTCGATGCCGACGGCCTGATCGAGCGCACCCGTGACCCCGCGGACACCCGCACCATCCGGCTGCGCCTGACCGCCCGCGGCCGCGAGGTCGTCGAGCCGGCGATCGCCACCGTGGCCGAACTGCTCGACCGGCTCCTCGCGCCGCTCGGCGGCCGCGACGGCGACCGCACCGCGGCTCTGAGCCGCGAGCTCACGCTCCTCCTCGAAACCCCGCTGAAGGACGAGAAATGACACTGCACCACGAAGAATCCGGCACCGGCACCCCGATCGTCTTCCTGCACGGCAACCCCGGCTCGTCGTACGGCTGGCGCAACGTCCTGCCGCACGTCGGCGGCGGGCGCCTGCTGGCCCCCGACCTGATCGGCATGGGCCGCTCCCCCAAGCCCGACATCGCCTACTCCTTCGCCGACCACGCCCGCCACCTCGACGAGTGGTTCGACGCGCTCGGCCTCGACGACGTCGTCCTCGCCGGGCACGACTGGGGTGGCGCGCTCGCCTTCGACTTCGCCGCCCGGCACCCGGGCCGCGTCCGTGGCGTGGCGTTCTTCGAGACGATCGTCAAGCCGATGACCTGGGACGACGTGTCGCCGCAGGCCGCGGAGCGCACGCGCAGGCTCCGCACGCCCGGCGTCGGCGAACAGCTGGTGCTCGAAGAGAACCTGTTCGTCCGGCAGGCGTTCACCGGCGGGGTGCGCACGCCGGTGGCGGACCTCGAGCCCTACCTCGCGCCGTTCCCCACGCCGGAAAGCCGCCGCCCGATCCTGGCGTGGGCGCGGCAGCTGCCCCTCGGCGGCGAGCCGGCCGAGGTCGTCGCGCGCGTCGAGGCCTACGACGAGTGGCTGGCCACCAGCACCGGGACGCCGAAGCTGCTCATGACGTTCGAAGGCTCGCCCACGCTGCTCATCGGGGAGAAGGTGGCGCAGTGGTGCCGGGAGCACATCGCCGCGCTCGACGTCGTCGCGTGCGGCGAAGCCGGGCACCACGCCCAGGAAGACCGGCCGAAGGAGATCGCCACCGAAATCGCGGCCTGGCTGGACCGGCACGCCCTCCGGTGAGTCAGCGGTGCCGCAGCGGCGGGGTCGTGTCGACGCCGAGGACGCGCGCCGCGACCCACGCCAGCGCGTCGGCGGTGCGGGCCGGGGTGTCCGACGGCTGCATCACGTGGCTCAGCACCGTGCGGACGACGAGGTCGATGACCACGGCGAGCTGCTCGCCGGTGAACGGCGGGTCGTAGGCCGCCACGCGGGCGGTCAGCATGCCCTTCGCCCGCGTCAGCAGCGACCCCGCCTCGGTGGTCAGCAGCGGCAGCAGCTCCGAGGCGGTGCCGTGCGTCGCGGACGCGATCGCGCGCAGCAGCGTGTTGTCGTCGGCCAGTTCGAGGACCGCGCGGACGGCGTCGTAGATCGCCTCGACCAGGTCGTCTTCGTGGCGGGCGAACGCGGCGTCGACGACCGAGAGGAACCGGCCCAGCTCGTGCGTGACCATCGCTTCGGCCAGCGCGGCCTTCGAACCGATCTCGTTGTAGACGGTCTGGCGGCTGACACCGACGACCTCGGCCAGCCGGGCCATCGTGACCGCCTGCCAGCCGGACCGCGCGGTCAGCTCGATCGCCGCGGTGATGATCGGCTGCCGGTGCTGACCACCCTCGGGCGCCGCCGGAAGTGCCGCACTCATGATCGCCATTCTAGGCGGCACCCGCGAAGGCCAGCGCCTCTGCCCACGCCGCCCGGCTCGCGATCCGGCGGCGGTACTTCATGATCTCGCGCGGGCGGTCGACGGTGAGCGCGCCGGCGATCCGGTCGCCGCGGCGGTAGAGCGTCACCCCGCCCACCGGCACCACCTCGTCGGCGTGCGGGGTGCCGACGAACTGGATGCGCCTGCCGTACCAGTCGGACCAGAAGTACGGCACGGCTTCCAGCGGGCGGGCCGACGCCGGGTCGAGCGCGTGACGCGCGGCGGCCGCACCCTGCTCGGCCGCGTTCGTCCAGTGCTCGAGCCGCATGCCGAGTCCCTCGAAGAGCGGGTTCGGCACGTGCGCGACGTCGCCCGCCGCGTAGACGCCCGGCGGTCCGGCCGCCAGCGTCGCGTCGCACACCACGCCGCCGTCGCGCTCGTGCAGCGTCAGCCCGCTGCCATCGAGCCAGCCCGTGGCCGGCACCGCGCCGATGCCGGCGACCACCAGGTCCGCGGGCAGGACTTCACCGCCCGCCAGGCGCACGCCGTCGCCGGTCACGCCGGTGACCTCGGTGGCGAGCCGCAGCTCGGTGCCGGCCGCGTGGTGCAGGGCGGCCAGCTCCGCCCCGGCGGTCTCCCCCACCGCGCGGGCGAGCGGGACGGCCGACGCCTCCACGATCGTCACCGGCAGGCCGCGCTTGCGCGCCGCCGACGCCACTTCCGAGCCGATGAACCCGGCGCCGATCACGACCGTGCGGGCACCGGCGTCCAGCGCGGCGCGCACCGCGACGGCGTCTTCGGCCGTCCGGAGCGTGCGCGCCCCGGGAAGGCTGCGCGCGGTCGCGCCGGTCGCGATGACCAGGGCGTCGTAGCGCACGGCCGTCCCGGCGACCGTCACTTCGCGCGCGCCGGTGTCGAGGCGTTCGGCCGGCGCGCCCAGCACCAGTTCGACGCCGAGTTCGTCCCGCAGCACCGATTCCGCGTGGAACGGCTCCACCCGGTGCGGACCGCCGGCGTCGAGGAACGCCTTCGACAGCGGAGGCCGGTCGTAGGGCAAGTGCGCTTCGGCGCCGACGAGGACGATCCGGCCGCGGTACCCGGTGCGGCGCGCGGACTCCACCGCGCGCAGCCCGGCCAGCGAGGCACCCACGACGACGAGGGTCATGTCAGCTTCAGCGCGAGGACCGGGCAGGCGTCCACCGCCGCGGCGACGTCCTGGCGGTGCTGTTCGCCGGGCCGCTCGTCGAGCACGACGACCGTGCCGTCCTCGCCCACCTCGAAGAAGTCCGGCGCCATCGCCTCGCACATGCCGAGGCCGTCGCACTTGCCGCGGTCCGCGTCGATCCGCATCACGCACCCACCCGGCCCGGCGCGACGAAGTCGACCTTCTCGCGCACCCCGCAGTCGGGGCAGCACCAGGAGTCCGGGATCGCCGACCACGGCGTGCCGGCCGGGAAGCCCTCGCGCGGGTCGCCGAGCTTTTCGTCGTAGACGTACCCGCAGCCCGGGCACATGCCGCCTTCGGTGGCGTCGCCGTGGGTGTCGGCGTGCTCGGGCACCACGGCCGTGACGCGGGTTCCGTACCGGGCAAGGATTTTCTCGCGCTTCGAAGGCTGGAGGTTCGCGCGCGAGATGTCGCCGTCGAAGTGGGCGAGCACGCGCGGGTCCATCACCCGGCGCCACAGCGGCGGGACCAGCGCGAGCACGATCATCCCGGCGTACCCGGTGGGCAGCACCGGCGACTCGGCGAAGTCGCGCAGCGTCTGGTAGCGCCGGGTCGGGTTCGCGTGGTGGTCGCTGTGCCGCTGCAGGTGGTACAGCAGGACGTTGGTGGCGATGTTGTTGGAGTTCCAGCTGTGGCTGGGATCCACGCGCTCGTAGCGTCGCTTCCCCGCCGTGCCGACGCGTTGCCGCAGCATGCCGTAGTGCTCCATGTAGTTGACGACCTCCAGCAGGGAAAAGCCGATGACGGCCTGGATCACCAGGTAGGGCAGGATGCCGGCGCCGAGCCACGCGATCATCGCGGCCCACAGCACCGCGGACATGAGCCAGGCGTTGAGGACGTCGTTGCCGAGGCGGAACGGGTGCTTGTCCCGGCGGGCGTAGCGCTTGCGCTCCAGGCGCCACGCGGACCTGAGCGAGCCGAAGACCGTGCGCGGCCAGAAGCGGTAGAAGCTTTCGCCGACGCGGCTGCTCGCCGGGTCCTCCGGCGTCGCGACCCGGACGTGGTGGCCGCGGTTGTGCTCGATGTAGAAGTGGCCGTAGAAGCTCTGCGCCAGCGCGATCTTCGACAGCCAGCGCTCGTGGCTTTCCTTCTTGTGGCCCAGTTCGTGCGCGGTGTTGATGCCGATCCCGCCGATGCAGCCGATCGAGACGGCGAGCCCGATCTTGTCGGCGACGGTGAGGTCGCCGCGGGCGATCAGCCAGAACGCGGCGACGAAGCCGGCGTACTGGATCGGCAGGAAGGCGAAGGTGATCCAGCGGTAGTAGCGGTCCTTCTCGAGCCGTTCGATGACGTCGTCGGGCGGGTTGCCGCGGTCGAGCCCGGCACCGAGGTCGATCAGGGGCACGATCACGAGGATCACGACCGGCCCGATCCAGAACCAGGCCCCCCAGCCGGTGGCGGCGTGCAGCCCGATGGCGAGGAACGCGAGCGAGGGGACGACCAGGCCGATCAGCCACAGGTAGCGCTTGCGGTCGCGCCAGAGCTCGGTGGACCCCGCGGGCACGGTTGCGGTCATGACACCCTCCTCCGTTGGCTGGTTTACACGACTGTAGGTGATGTCCACCTCGATTGACAATAGCTTGCTCTATGTAAACCCGTGCGCGGCTTACTACCCTGAAAAGCGAGTGAGGAGCAGTGGCGGACGAACCGGTGACCGTGCCGAACTTCCGGGGACGGCAGGCACTCAAGGCGTGGCACCCGCTGCTGAACGGCACGGTGGTCGCCCAGCTCCCCGCCGCGGGCGCGCGCGTGGCCCGCTGAGCGACGGTGACGGTGTGGATCAGCGGCGGCGGAGACCCGGGCGGAGTCCGCGAACCGCGGCGGCCGTTGCCGGAGACGCGGGAGGACGCGGGGCTCGGCGAACCCGGCTGAGCCGAGGCGGGTTTCGCCTCCGGAGCAAGGATTCCGGCCCACGACACGCACCGCCGTGACGAAGATCATCTTCTCCTCACCCGCGACGCAGCGTCGCCGGCTCCGCCGCCGCAGAGCGCACTCGGAGGCAGCCGCGGTGCCCCTTTTTCCCGCCCCGCGAACACCTCGGCGCGGCGGACCGGACGAATTCACTTTCACCCGTTCGGCCCAGCGTGCAAGACTCCGAATTCCGCTCCGGCGCCGTTACCAGAGGAAATGCGGGTAATCAACCGGACGCGTTCGGTAAACGCCGTTCGCCACTGGGCGGACAACCGTCCGGGCGCCGGGTCAGCACCACCGCCGAGCGGTCGTTCGTGGTAAAAAACGGACCCTGATCGATTCCGCGGCAACACGGAGGGTGAGGCGAAGACGGGTGACGGCGGCAGCTGTGTCCCATCGTCGTGTCCGCTTCCTCGTCCGGGTCCGGAGTTTTCGCCGACCGTCACTCAGGAGTTCGTGAACCGCCGTGCAGAACAAAGACGTCCAGGACGAGTCGGACAAGCCGTACGACAAGTCGATCCGCAAAAGGCTGACCAGGACCGTTCTCATTCCCAGCGTGACCCTGCTGGTGCTGTGGATCGCGGTCTCCTCCTACTTCCTCTTCAACGGCGTTTACGTCCGGCTGGTCGCGGCGTCGGTGCGCGAGGTGTCCATCCCCGCCGCCTCCGCGCTGGCCGAGTTCCAGAAGGAGCGCCAGACCGCGCTGCAGTACCTGGACGACCCCGCGCTCGGCCCGGGCCGGCTCCAGCAGCAGCAGAAGGCCACCGACGAAAAGCTCGGCGCGCTGAAGGACGCGTTCGCCGCGACGATCTCCAACGCCCCGGACGAGATCGCGGCCAAGGTCAACGCGCTCAAGTCCCAGTTCGACCAGCTGCCCGTGCTGCGCTCGCAGATCTCCTTCCGCAGCATCGACCGCGCGCAGGTCAACGGCTACTACAACGGCGTGATGGACACCGCGTCCAACCTCTTCGACACCCAGGCCCGCGTCGTGCCCGACGCCGAGGCCGCGACCGGCGGCATCACCGCGACCTCGGTGTTCCGCGCCGGTGACGCCATGTCGCGCGAAACGTCGCTCGTCTCGACCGCCTTCTCGGCCGGCACCTTCGCCCCCGACGACTTCGCGCAGTTCGCGCAGCTGTCCGGGACCTACCGGACCCAGCTGACGAACATCGAGCCGTTCCTCGACGCGAGCGTCCGCGACAAGTACCAGGCGCTGACCAAGAGCGCCGCCTGGCAGCAGCTGGCCACCGCCGAGCAGGCGATCGTCAAGCACGGCCCGTGGTCGCCGAGCGAGCAGAACACCGTGCCGGTGTCCGAAACGGACTGGCTGAACGCGACCACCCAGGTCGCCCAGGGCCTCAACGACCTGGCGATCACCCAGGCGGACAAGGTTTCCGCGGCCGCGATCGACTCCGGTGACGCCCAGCTGCGCAACGTCATCATCGGCAGCATCCTGGCGCTGCTCGCCTCCCTCGCGGCGATCATCGTCGCCGTGCGGGTGTCGCGCTCGCTCGTCGACCGCGCGCTGATGACCCGCCTCGCGCGCCTGCGCAACGACTCGCTCGACCTCGCCCGCAACCGGCTGCCGAACATCGTCGAGCGGCTGAAGAACGGCGAACCGGTGGACCTGAAGGAAGAGCTGCCGCAGCTCGACCACGGCCGCGACGAGATCGGGCAGGTGGCCGAAGCGTTCAACACCGCGCAGCTGACCGCCGTCAACGCCGCGGCGAGCGAGGCGAAGGCCCGCAGCGGTGTGCACAACGTGTTCCTCGGCATCGCCCACCGCAACCAGGTCCTGGTCCACCAGCAGCTGCAGATCCTCGACGAGATGGAAGCCCGCGAGGACAACTCGACGCAGCTGGCCTCGCTGTTCCAGCTCGACCACCTCGCCGCCCGGGCCCGCCGGACCACCGAGAACCTGATCATCCTCGGCGGGAAGCAGCCGGGCCGCCGCTGGCGCAAGCCGGTGGCGCTGATGGAGGTCCTGCGCGCGGCCGTCTCGGAAACCGAGCAGTACGCGCGGGTCCAGGTCGAGCAGGTGCCCGACGTCGCGATCGTCGGCGCCGCGGTGGCCGACACCATCCACCTCGTCGCCGAGCTGGTCGACAACGCGACGTCGTTCTCGCCGCCCGGGTCGCCGGTCGAGGTGACCAGCCGCGCGGTCGCGCGCGGTGTCGTCGTCGACGTGTCGGACCAGGGGCTCGGCATGAAGGACGGCGTCCGCGAGTGGGCCAACGCGATGATGGCCGAGGCGCCCGAGTTCGACGCGATGGCGCTGCGGGCCGACTCCAGCCTCGGCCTCTTCGTGGTCGCGCGCCTGGCGGCGAAGCTCGGCATGACCGTCACTTTCGACCCGTCCCGCTACGGCGGCCTGCGCGCCACCGTGCTCATCCCGTCCCAGCACCTGGCCGGCCAGCAGGAGAACGTCCCCGAAGAACCCGGCTCGTCCCCGGCGGAGACCACCGCGGTCCTGGCCCCGGTCGGCGCACCCGCACCGCAGGCAGCAGAAAGCTCACCCGGTTCCATGGACACGCCCAGCTCGTTCAGCGGCCAGATCCCGATGAAGCGAGACGCCAAGCCGAGGCCGTACCCGGCACGCGCGCTCACCCCGCCCGACCCGCTGCCCGCCGTGCCCGCCGCGGCGCCGCCGGTCGCGGAGCCGCCGGCCGCCGAAGCACCCGCGACGCCGCCCCCGACGGCCGACGACCGGCCCCGGCTGCCCCGGCGCGAACCCCAGCAGAACCTCGTCGCCCAGCTCGAAAACGAACCCGACGAAGGCGACGACGACGTCGTCGCGCCCGGCGAGGGGACCGCGCGGACCCTCGCCGCGTTCCACAAGGGCACCCGTCGGGGCCGGGTCGGGTCGGACGATGCGTAAGTCCGCGACAGCACAACGAATGTCCACAGAGGAAAGTCAAGGTCTCTGACGCATGAACGAGTACGGGAACCCCAAACCCGATCTCAACTGGCTGCTCGACGACGTGGTCAACCGCGTGGTCGGCGCGCAGAACGCCATCGTGCTGTCCGCCGACGGGCTGCTGATCGGCAAGTCGGCCGGCATGGGCAAGGACGACTCCGACCAGCTGTCGGCCATCGCCTCCAGCCTGCAGAGCCTGGCCAAGGGGGTGAGCAAGCAGTTCAACCGCGGCCCGGTCCTGCAGAACATGATCGAGATGGAGCGCGGCTACCTGTTCGTCTCGGCGGCCGGGCAGGGCGCGTGCCTCGCCGTGCTGGCGGCGGACGACGTCGACGTCGAGATGATCGCCTACGAGATGAGCCGCCTGGTCAAGCGGGTCGGCGACTACATGGTGTCCGCGCCCCGCGAAGCGGCGCAGATCCTGCGGGAGGCCACATGAGCGGGGACGAGAGCTGGTACGACGAGGCCGCCGGGCCGCTCGTCCGGCCGTACACGATCACCAGCGGCCGGACGCCGGCGGACAACGCGCGGCTGGACCTGTCCACGCAGGTGATGACCCTGCGCTCGGAGCAGGAGCCGGCCGGGCTGGGCCCGGAGCACCAGGCGATCGTGCAGCTGTGCCGGCACCCGGTGTCCGTGGCCGAGATCGCGGTCTACGTGAAGATCCCGCTGGGGGTCGTGCGCGTGCTCGTCGGCGACCTCATCGAACGCGGCCTCGTCATCACGCGCTCCCCTGCCCACCACCCGGCGCAGTCGCCGGACCTCGAAACACTCCAGGCGGTTCTCGATGGCCTCATCAAGTACTGACGAACTGGTCCCCACGCCGGTCAAGATCATCATCGCCGGCGGCTTCGGCGCCGGCAAGACCACCATGGTCGGTTCGGTCAGCGAGATCCCGCCGCTGACCACCGAGGAGGTGCTCACCGAGGCGAGCGCCGGGGTGGACGACCTGTCCGGCGTCGAGCGCAAGACCACGACGACGGTCGCGCTCGACTTCGGCCGGATCACCATCTCGCCGCGGCACGTGCTGTACCTGTTCGGCACGCCGGGTCAGGCGCGGTTCTGGTTCATGTGGGACGACCTCGCGCGCGGGGCGATCGGGACGATCGTGCTGGTCGACACCCGGCGCCTGGAGACCAGTTTCGCCGCGATCGACTTCTTCGAGCGCCGGAAGATCCCGTTCGTCGTCGCGGTGAACTGCTTCGACAACGCGCCGCGCTACACCGCGGACGAGATCCGCGAGGCCCTCGTCGTCCCGGACCGGGTGCCGATCGTCATGTGTGACGCGCGTGACAGGGACTCGAGCAAGCTCGCGCTGATCCGGTTGGTCAAGCACGCCATGACGATCGTGCCGGCGCCGGTCTGAGACCTGCGGTTTGTCCGGTCTCTGTCCGCCTCGGACGCGCCGGTGTCCGATGTGTCCGAGCGTGTCCACGTCGGACACCGGCAAACCCACATGGCGCAATTGGTTGGACCACCCGGGTGCAGCTTTTTAGTTGAGCAAGCATCAAACTGATAGCATCCGGACGTGACGAGTCGTGAGCCGGAGTTTCCTGAATATATAAGGGAAAACTATCCGGCTCAGGGTCGTCTCTTCGGTGACTTTCTGTGCGGCCTCTGGTCTACCGCGTGTGAGGCGCTCGAGGTCCCGGTGGAGCAGTCCGTCCGGACCACGCGGATGCTGCGCGCGCTGCTGCCACCGTGGGCGCACGAGCGGATCGGGGTCGTGCCCGCCCAGCCGTCCTATGTGGCGGACGACGGGTTCCCGGCCGAGATGTCGGTGAACTGGTCCGGCCCGCACCCCGAGCTGCGGGTGCTGTTCGACGGGCTCGGCCACGACGTCGCACCGCCCCAAGAGAGCGGTTTCCGCAGGCTGCACCGGGTGCACGAAACGTTCACCGTGCGCGGCGGACGCCCGTCGCCCGCTCCCCTGTGGCACTCGATCGCCTGGCGCCCGCCCTCGCGGGTCGTGCACAAGACCTACTTCGGGCTCTACCCGTGGCCGCACGCGCACCGCGAGCTCGCGGTCGCCGAGGCGATGGACCGGCTCGGCATGACCCGTGCGTGGGACGACGCCCGCCGCCGGGTCGAAACCGTCGAAGGCACCCGGGAAATCGAATTCTTCGCGGTGGACCTCGCCGACGAGGCCGAGGCGCGGGTCAAGATCTACTACCGCAACCACGGCGCGAGCCTGGCCGAGGTGAACAGCGTCGCCTCGGTGGCGCTGCGCCACGACGCCGAAGACGCGCGCCTCGCGTACCAAACCCTGGCCGGTGACCGGGAAGACGCCGGTGAAGCGGCGTTGAGCTGCCTGGCGTTCCGGTCCGGGCTGGACCGCGCGGCCGAGTCCACGACCTACCTGCGCCTGCCGGATCTCGCTGCCAGTGACGAAGAAGCCGTCGAACGGACGGCCGCGCTGCTGCACCGCGAAGGCGTCGACCCCGGCCGGTTCCGCCTCCTCACCGCCGCGCTGGCACCGGGACCGCTGTCCCGGACGCGGATCCTCGAGCTCGTGAGCTACCGCACAGCGGGCCGGCGCGGCGACGTCACCACGTACTTCCGGTTCCCCGTGTACGACCGGCCCCTCACGCCTGTTGATCTTGCTTAGCGTGCCAGGAAAGATGATCTCCCGAAGCACCACGGTAAGGAGCGGATCGTGACCCAGCAGGACGTCGAGCGCGTGGCCCGGCACAACGAGCAGCGGCAACGGGAGTACGAGGGGTCGGCCCTCATCCGGCTGCTGACCGACGCGAGCACGACCGACGAGACGAAGAAGGCCGTGCTCACGTACCTGCAGCCGTGGTCGAACGCCTTCCAGCGGATGATCAGCGCCCGCGTCACGTTCGAGAGCGACCCGGAGCTGCGCGCCCTGGCCCTGGAGCACCAGGAAGAGGAGATCGGGCACGACAAGATCCTGGCCCGCAGCCGCGCGGACGACCGGCAGCTGGTCTGGGACCCGGTGATCGAGGCGGGCGCGTCCTGGTTCGTCGACCAGTTCGGCATCCTGCCCGGCGTGCAGCGCGCGGTGCTGGCGCACCTGGCCCTCGAAGCGGGCAGCCTGGTGTTCAGCCAGGCGGGCACGCGGGCGTTCCCCGAGGACGAATACTTCGACCTCCACGACGAAGCCGACGTCGAGCACCTCGAGATGGGCTACGAGCTGCTGCGCCGGCGCAGCGACTGGACGGTCGACGACGTCGTCACGGTGCTCGACCGGGCGTGGCAGGTGATCGGCGTCGTCTCCGACCGCATCGCCGAGTGTGCCCGCCGCGATACGGTGGCGGCATGACGACCACCGACCCGGCCGCCGCCGCCCGCGAGATCGCCGTCGAAGCCGCCCGTGCGTACCAGGAAGCGTTGGGAGAGCGCCTGATCGGCGCGTACCTGCTGGGCAGCCTGTCCTACGGCGGCTATTCCCCGGCGGCGAGCGACATCGACCTGGCACTGGTGCTGACCGACGCCGACGGCGCTTCGATCGCGGACACGACGACGGCGCTGCAGGAGCGGAGTCCGGTGCACCGCAAGCTTTCGGTGTTCTGGGCCTCCCTGCCGGCGCTGCGCGAAGGCCGCGACGACGGGCGGTTCCCGGCCCTGGACCGCCTGCAGCTGGCCGACCACGGCGTGGTCCTGCTGGGTTCGGACGTCCTGGCGGAGATCGCCCGCCCGACGGCGTCGGAACTGTTGCTGGAGAGCGCTTCCTTCGCCATCGCGGTCTTGGCGACACCCGAGGTGACGTCGGAGTTCCGCGCGCCGCGCCGCCTGCTGGTGGACACGGTGTGGTTCACGAAGGCGGTGCTGTTCCCGGTCCGGTTCCTGTATTCCGCGACGTTGGCGACGGGCCGCGCGGCGAACAACGACGAGGCGATCGAGTGGTACCTGGCCCAGCCGGACGCCCCGGCGAAGTCGTTGGTGCGGCTGGCGTTGCGGGTCCGGGAGGGGCATCCGCTGGACGCGGACGAGCTGCGGCCGGAGCTGAGCGCGGGACTGGTTCCGTTGTACCGGTACTACATCGAGGACCAGCTGCGGCGGTTGAAGGACACTGGGGCGCCGGAGGACCTGGTGGCGTCGTTCGCCGATTGGGACGCCCGGCTCAGCTGAGCGCCCGTCGGTGTTCAGGGCGGTAGGAATGCCCGTTCGACAGCAGCAGCTCGAACCGGTCGCCGCGCGGAACCGCGTGGATCCTTCGCATCGTGTGAGCCCTTCCCCTGGCGCGCCAGGATTTCCGGGTTCGGCGCGGCCGGGGACGAGCCATCAGGTGCCGAGCTTCGCGGTGCCGTTCAGCCGTGCGGGCGCGCTAGAGCCGCGAGACCTGCGCAGCCCACGCGGCGACCTGGCTCCGCGAATCGAACCCCAGCTTCCGCAGGATCCGGTTCACGTGGCCCTCCGCCGTCCGGCGGGAGATCACCAGCTTGTCCGCGATCTCCTGGTTCGAACGGCCGTCCGCGATCAGCACCACCACCTCGCGCTCGCGGTCGGTCAACGGCGTCACGCTCGACGGGCCCGGTGCCGGGGACGGTGTCGCGTCCCCCAGCGCGTACGCGATCGCTTCCTCCAGGCCGAACTCGCGGCCGCGGCGGAACGCCGCCGTGAACGGGCCCTCGCCCAGCGCCTGCCGGGCCGTTCGTTCGCACTCCCCGTGCGGGGCTCCGAAGTACCTCGACCCGAACATCGGGAAGCCGACCGCCTGCCAGATCTGCTGGGCCGAGCCCAGCATCGTCGCCGCCGGTTCCCAGTGGCCGCGGGCCGCTTCGTTCCACGCCAGCACCTCGATCGCCAGCACGATCCCCAGCAGGTCGTGGAACTTCCGCTTGACGCGCAGGCAATGCCGGCCGCGCTCGGCCGCGCGGGTGAAGTCGCCGCGGCCCAGCGCCACCAGGGCCTGGACGAAGATCGCGTACGCCTGGGCCCACTGCTCGCCGTGGGCGGCGCCCGTCGCGCACGCCTCTTCGCACAGCTCGCTCGCGCGGTCGAGGTCGCCCAGGAAGACCGACGCCACCGCCAGCTCGATGCCCGCCAGCATCACGTTGCTGTTCAGCTCGCCGAGCTGCCGGTACCGCGCCTGCGCCTCCTCGAACAGCGTCTTCGCGTCGCCGACGTCGTCGCCCACCAGCAGGTTGCAGCCCAGCCGGTGCGTCGCGTACGCCAGGGCCACGTCGTCGCCGGCCCCGCGCGCGTAGGCGCGGCACTCCTCCAGCATCGCGATCGCGGCCGCGTTGTCACCCTGCAGCGTCGCCACGTACCCGTTGACCCACAACGCTTTCGCCCGCGACGCGCCCGGTTCGGGCGAAAGGGCCAGTGCGCGGTCGAGCCAGTGGCGGCCTTCGCCGAACACCCCGCAGCCCGCCCAGTAGTACCCGAGCGCCGAGGCGAGCCGGAGGCCGGTTTCGAGCTGGCCCGGCGTCGTCAGGCTGTAGTCCAGCGCCGCCCGCAGGTTCGCGTGCTCCACGCGCGTGCGGCGGAAGACCTCCGTCTGCTCCGGGCCGAACCACGCGCGTTCGCCGCACACCACCAGTTCGAGGTAGTGGTCCCGCATCGCCCGCAGCGCCTGGTCCGCCTCCCCGGACTCGGTCAGCTTGGCCCGGCCGAACTGCCGCAACGGTTCCAGCAGCCGGAACCGCCCGGCTTCGCGGATCAGCACCGACTTCTCCACCAGCCCGGCGAGCCCGGCGCGCACGTCTTCGCCCGCGCAGACGCGCTCGGCCGCCGGCAGATCGAAGCCGCCGGCGAACACCGACGTCCGGGCCCACAGCCGCCGCTCCGCCGGGCTGCACAACGCGAAGCTCCAGTCGACGGCCGCGAGCAGCGTCTGGTGCCGGGGCTCTCCCCCGCGCTTCACCGTGCCCGGCAGCCGGAAGCAGTCGTCCAAGCCGGACTCCAGCTCCGCGAGCGTCAGCACGCGCAACCGGACGGCCGCCAGCTCGATCGCCAGCGGGATGCCGGCCAGCAGCCGGCACACCTGCGCGACGCGCTCCTGGTTCTCCGCGGTGACGGCGAACGCGGGGTCGACGGCGGCGGCGCGTTCGGCGAACAGCGTCAGCGCCGGGTAGCGCAGCCAGGCCCCGCCGGGCAGCGGGCGGCCGGGCTCGGGCAACGGCAGCGGGGACACCGGCCAGAGGTGCTCGCCGGCCAGCGCGAGCCGCTCCCGGCTGGTCGCGAGCAGCCGCAGGCCCGGTGCGGCCCGCAGCAGGTCGTGCGCCAGCGTCGCGCAAGCGTCGAGGACGTGCTCGCAGTTGTCCAGGACGACCAGCAACCGCCGGTCGCGGAAGTGCTCGGCGAGCACGGCCGCCGGCGTCCGGCCGGTCTCGTCGTGGACGGCCAGCGCCTCGAGCACGGTGTGCGCGACCAGCGCCGGGTCCTGCAGCCCGGCGAGCTCGACCAGCCAGACGCCGTCGGGGAACGCGCGCGAGAGCCCGGCGGCCGTCTGGACGGCCAGCCGCGTCTTGCCGACGCCGCCGACCCCGGTCAACGTGACCAGCCGCGCCCGCGTCAGCAGCTGCTTGACCTCGGAAACGTCCGACTTGCGCCCTACGAAGCTCGTGGTGTCGGCGGGCAGGTTGCCCTTCCCCCACGTCGTGCCGGCCTTGCCCACCCGAGCACCGTAAGGACGTCCGCGCGGGCCGGTCAACGCAAGCCCCTCGGAGGAAGCAACCTCGCGGGGGTCAGGCGTCCGGGATGCGGTAGAGCGTCGGCGTGTCGCCGCCGTGCATCGCGGCGAGGCTCGTCCGGCAGGCCTGGCGGACTTCGCGGTTGGCCGCCGAGCCGGCCTGACCGCAGCGCGGGCAGAACAGGTGCACCGCGCCGGGCGGGGTCTCGTCGACGGCGACGTCGACCGGGCACTCGCAGCGGCGGCACCACCGGTGCCCGGTGACGACCAGGACGTGCAGCGGGTCGCCGACGCACTGGTGGGCCCAGCACCGGTGGACGTAGCAGGTGCTGCGGGTGTGCGGGTTGAGACCGTGCTCCTCCGCGGTGTCTTCGGCGGCCAGGATGGCGGCCAGCCGCCGGTCGTCGAGGTCGGCGTAGCGGTCGCGCGAGCCCGGGGTGGCCGGCCGCGGCTCCGGGACGCTCGCGGGGGGAACGACCCGGAGGAGGGGACGCGACCGGCCGTGCACCATGGGTTTTCCGACCTCCTGAGGTCATCGGGGGGCCGGTCAAGCTTGCGCCGCGGCCCGCGGCACCGCACCCGTACAAGTACCTGAACCCATACCTGTCCCGGTGGTCACGTGCCGCGCCCGGGGCACTACCGTCCGCCGCCGCGGCGGTCGCCGGGTCCTGGTGCGGCGAGTAACGTGTACGGCCACGAAATGGTGCTGCCAGGAGAGGTCACGATGACCGAAACCGAGTTCACCGTCCGCCGGGGCCGCCCCGACCGCCCCGGGCCGCCCGACGTCGACCAGCTGGAGACCCAGACGAAGGCCTTGCGCGCGGTCGACTACACGGCGGGAGGCGGGATGTGCCGCGACGCCGTGCTGGTCCGGATCCACCGCGGGCACGAGCTGCTCGACGCCGCCACGAACGCGCTGCGGACGCGGCTGTTCTCGGCGGTCGCCGACCTGCACAACCTCGCCGCGTGGACGAGCTTCGACAGCGGGCACGCCGGCGCCGCGCACCAGCACCTCGACCTGGCGCTCGCGCTGGCCGAGCGCGGCGGCAACGACGAGCTCGCGGCCAACATCCGCTACCGGCGCGGGCGCATCCACCTGCACCACGGCGCGGCGGACGAGGCACTGGCCCAGTTCCAGCACGGCAGGCTGGCCGCGCGGCGCTGCGGTTCCGCGCTGGCGGCGAGCATCCTCAGCGCCAACCAGGCGTGGGCGTACGCCGGGAAGGGCGACGAACAGCTCGCGCTCGCCCTGCTCGGGCGGGCCGCCGACGAGTTCGAGACGGCCGGGCCCGCGGACCCGCCGGACTGGGCGCGGTTCTTCACCGAGACCGACGTCGCGGCGATGACCGGGACGGTGCGCACCGAGCTGGCCCAGCGCGGCCGGCCCCGCCACGCCCGGACGGCGGTCGCCGCGCTGACCGACGTGGTCGCCCGGTACGGCCCGGACATGGCCCGCAGCCGGGCGTTCTGCCTCGCGATGCTGGCCCACGCCCACCTGCTGGACGGCGACCTCGAGCGCGGCGCCCGGATCGGCATCGAAGCCGTCGACGCGGCCGAAATGCTGAAGTCCGTCCGGACCAAGGACCGCCTACGGCCGCTCAAGCTCGAAGCCGAAAAGCACCTCGACCACCCCGCGGTCCGCGCCCTCGCCGAGCACATCACCGCCTACGTCGTCAGCTCCACGCACGTCTGAGGCGCGCTCACCGCAGGGTCAGCGGGGTCTCCGACTCGACGCGGGTGAGCTTCTCCGGGTTGCGCACGTAGTAGAGCCCGGTGATGCGGCCGTCGTCGATGCGGACCGCCATGACGCCGTCGAGCTCGCCGTCGAGGTGCAGCACGAGCCCCGGGTTGCCGTTGACCATCGTGAAACCGCTGGTGAGCACCGCGTCCGTGCGGCCGACGCCGCCGGTCATGAAGCGGACCACCTTCTCCGCGCCCGCGACCGGCCGCAGGGCCGCCTGCTTGACGCCGCCGCCGTCGCTGAGCAGGACGACGTCCGGGGCGAGGACGTCGAGCAGACCCTGGAAGTCGCGGGTGGCCAGCGCCCGCTGGAACGACTCCAGCGCCGCGCGGGTCTCGCGGGCGGAGACCGTCTCGCGCGGGCGGCGGGCGTCGACGTGCTTGCGCGCGCGGTGCGCGATCTGGCGGACCGCGGCCGGGGTCTTGCCGACCGCGGCGGCGATCTCGTCGTACTCGAACTCGAAGACCTCCCGCAGCACGAAGACGGCACGCTCGGTCGGCGCCAGCGTCTCGAGGACGAGCATCAGCGCCATCGACACGCTTTCGGCGAGTTCGACGTCCTCGGCGACGTCCGGTGTGGTGAGCAGCGGCTCGGGCAGCCAGGGGCCGACGTAGGCCTCCTTGCGGCGCTTCATCGTGCGCAGCCGGTTGAGCGCCAGCCGCGTCGTGATGCGGACCAGGTAGGCGCGCTCGTCGCGGACCTCCCCGAGGTCGACATCGGCCCACCGCAGCCAGGTCTCCTGCAGGACGTCCTCCGCATCGGCCGCCGAGCCGAGCATCTCGTAGGCGACGGTGAAGAGCAGGTTGCGGTGGGCGACGAAGGTTTCGGTGGCGTTCACGCGCGGCCCCAGGCGACGAAGACCGCGATGGCCAGGTAGGTCAGGTTGAGCGCGACGAACTTCGCCTCGCCGTGGCGCGCGTGCGTGATCATGGCTCCGATCATGAGCAGGACCCAGCAGGCGGCGGTCACCGGGACCAGGACGGGGGCGATCCCGAGGGCCGCGGGCAGGATCAGGCCGGCGGCGGCCAGCAGTTCGAGCACGCCGAGCGTCTTGACGAAGCCGGCGCTGCGTTCGCCGGTCCACGCCCCGCCCGGCGCGGCGGCGAGCTTCGCCCGGGGCACGAAGGTCTTGCTGACGCCCCCGGTCAGGGCGACGGCGGCGAGCAGTGCGGCGGCGATCCAGAGTGCGGTGTTCATGAGGTCTCCTTCTGCGGTCGGCCTCAAGACACCGGGTGCCCGGTCGCTGTGACAGGACATGACGCGGGTCACACGACCGGCTCGAGCAGCCGCCGCGGGGTGCTCATCGCGGCCGACACCGGATCGGGGTCCGCGGGCCGCCGGTACCCGGGGCCGGGCTCGATGCGGATCTCCGGCACCGGGACGGCCGCGCCGCACTGCTCGCAGCGGCCGTCCGCGTCGAGGCGGCCGCCGTCCGCGTCGTGGCGGGTCGTGCGCTTTTCGCCGTCCGGGGAGTAGAACGCGTCACCCCAGCCCATCAGCGCGCGCACGACCGGCCAGAGCGCGACACCCTTGTCGGTCAGCCGGTATTCGGCGTTCTCGCGGACGAGGACACCTTCCTGCACGAGGGCCTTCAGCCGGCTGGTCAGGACGGCGCGCGGGATCCCGAGCTGGGTGGCGAAGTCCCCGAACCGCCGGACGCCGAAGAAGGCGTCGCGGACGATCAGCAGCGTCCACCGCTCCCCGACGACCTCCAGGGAGCGCGCCAGTGAGCAGTTGCGGTCCGCGTAGGTGCTGGGGAGGGCCATGGGCCGAGTCTACACGCGGTAGTTCGTTCATTGAACTGAGACGTGCTACGGTGCGGTAGTTCAGTGAATGAACTTCCCTCAGGAGCGTGACCCGTGTTCCAGTTCCTCGTCTCCTTCACGGTCCCGCCGGACCGCCACGACGACTTCGTCCGCCTGGCCGCGAAGACCGCGCGCGACTCCCTCGCGCACGAGCCCGGCTCCCGCCGGTTCGAGGTCATCGCGGACGAGGCGGACCCCGACGTCTTCTACCTCAACGAGGTCTACGCGGACGCCGACGCGTTCACCGCCCACGCCGAAGGTCCCCGCTTCGGCGCGTTCTTCGCCGAAGCCGCCACCTACGCCGAGGGGCCGAAGTGGCTCATGCGCGGCACCGTCGTCGGCGACCCGGCCTGAACCCGCAAGGAGATCCGATGTCCCTGTTCCTCGTGACCGCCGCGGCCGGCAAGACCGGCGGCGCCACCGTCGGCCACCTGCTCGGCCGCGGCCACCGCGTCCGGGCCGTGGTCCGCCGCGAAGACGACCGCTCGCGCGCGCTCGCCGCGGCCGGTGCCGAAGTGGTGCGGGCCGATCTGCTCGACCTCGACGCCGTCACCGCGGCGCTCGACGGGGTCACCGGCGCCTACTTCTGCTACCCGATCCGCGCAGGCCTGCTCGACGCGACCGTCACCTTCGCCCAGGCGGCCACGGAAACCGGCGTCCGCTCGATCGTGGACATGTCCCAGATCTCGGCGCGCCGCGAAGCCCGCAGCAACGCCGCCCGGCAGCACTGGCTCGCCGAACGCGTGCTGGACCGGACCGGCCTGCTCACCACCCACCTGCGGCCGACGTTCTTCGCCGAGTGGCTCACGTCGTGGTGGGAACTGCGCGACGGCGAGGGCCGGTTGCGCCTCCCCTTCGGGGAAGGCAGGCACGCACCGATCGCCGCGGCCGACCAGGGGCGCGTGATCGCCGCGGTCCTCGCCGATCCCGAGCCCCACGCCGGCGCCGCCTATTCCCTGCACGGCCCGGTCGAGCTGGACCACCACGAGATCGCCGGGATCATGGCCGCCACGCTCGGCATCCCGGTGCGCTACGAACCGATCGGCGTCGAGGAGTTCTCGGCGTCGATGACCGCCCGCGGCCTTCCCGCGCACCTGATCCAGCACCTCGGCAACGTCGCGATCGACTACCGGAACGGCGTTTTCGCCGGCACCAACGACGTCGTCGAGCGGATCGGCGGCGCGGCCCCGCTTTCGGTCGAGCAGTTCGTGCTCGCGAACAAGGACTCCTTCGCCGGCAACGGCCCGTACTTCGTGGCTTGAGGAGAAAACCATGGCATCCGTCCTCATCACCGGCGCCGGCAAGGGCATCGGCCGCGCGATCGCGCTCGAACTGTCCCGGCGCGGCCACCGGGTGATCGCCACCGCGCGCGACCCGCGCGTGCTCGACGATCTGCCCGCCGACCGGCGGCTGCGCCTCGACGTCACCGATCGGGAAAGCGTCGGCAAGGCCATCGCGGCCGCCGGCGATGTCGACGTCCTGATCAGCAACGCCGGCGAGACCGTGCGCGCGCCGCTGGAAACCGTTCCCCTCGACGAGGTCGACCGGCTCTTCCGGCTCAACACCCTCGGCGCGCTGCGGGTCGCGCAGGCCGTCCTCCCCGCCATGCGCGGCCGCGGCTCGGGGCACCTCGTCTTCGTGTCGAGCGTCCAGGGCCGGCTCGTGCTGCCGATCATCGGCCCGTACGCGGCCAGCAAATGGGCACTGGAAGCGATCGCCGAGACGCTGGCGATCGAAACGCGCCACTTCGGCGTGCGGGTGAGCATCGTCCAGCCCGGCGCGGTTTCCTCGGGCGGCGCCGAGCGCGCCAAGGTCTTCTTCGCCGACGAAGACCCGTACCTGCCGCTGTACGAGCAGCTCGCCGCCCTGCGCGGCGAAGTCGTCACACCCGGGGAAGTCGCCGTCACGGTGGCGGACACGATCGAGCATCCCGCGCCGCCGCTGCGCGTCCCCGCCGGAGCGCCGGCCGAGAAAGCGTTGCGGGCGCGCAAGGACGCGCCGGAGAGCGAACCGTTCCTGTTCGCGAAGATCGACTGGTGAGTGCTTGAACGAGCAACTAAACGGGAGTACTAGTGGGTGAAGGATCACAAGGTCCGTTCGCTCTCCAGGGGAGAATTCATGCACTTGGGTTTCAGCCTTCCGGTCTTCGGCAAGGCGGCGGCCACACCGGGCGGGATCGCGCGGTACGCCCGCGAAGCCGAAAAGGCAGGCGCGGCCAGTCTGTGGGTCGGTGACCGGCTGCTTTCGCCGGTCGCGCCCGTCGTGCCCTACCCGGGCTACGACACCATGCCCGAGGAGTTCCACACCGCCCAGGACCCGTTCACCGCGCTGGCCGTCGCCGCCGCCGTGACCGAGACCGCGATCCTCGGCTCCAGCACCATCAACGCCACCCAGTACCAGCCCGCGAACTTCGCCCGGCTGCTCACCAGCCTCGACGTGTCCTCCAACGGCCGGCTGCTGCCCGGCCTCGGCATCGGCTGGTCGCCGGACGAGTACGCGGCCGTCGGCATCCCGATGAGCGAGCGCGGCAAGCGGCTGGACGACCTGCTCGACCTGCTCGAGACCTGGTGGACCAAGGACACCGTGGTGCACGAAGGCGTCGGCTACGCCATCGCCGAGTCCCACGTCGCCCTCAAGCCGGTGCGCAAGCCGCCGGTGCACCTGGCCGGGTTCGGCGAGAAGTCGCTGCGCCGGGTCGCCGAGCGGGCCGACGGCTGGCTGCCCGTCTGGTCGGTGCCCGAGCAGTTCCCCGCGGACGTGCTCACCTCGACCCTCGCCAAGCTGCGGGCCGACGCGGAGAAGGCCGGGCGCGACCCGCAGGCGCTCGGCGTGGCGCTGCGCGTGAACGCCGCGCCCGGCACGGAAGCGGAGCAGATCGCCGAGGCGGTGACGAAGATCGTCGGCATCCTCGAGCCGGACCACACCTTCGTCGACCTGACCTACCTGACGAGCAGCGTGGACGAGCACCTCGACCTCACCGGCCGCCTGCTCGAGCTGGTCGCCAAGGGCTGACGCCCGGGCGCGGAACCCGCCCCGCGGCGGGTTCCGCGTCTGGAGGCGGTGCGCACCCGGTCAATGCGATACTGCGGGGTGTGCGCACCCAAGGGAAAGACGACAGCGTGATCCGCCTGGTGATCGTCGACGACGAGCCGATGGTGCTCGCGCACCTGCGTACGGTGCTGACCTCCGCCGAGGACATCGACATCGTCGGGCAGGCGCAGGACGGCGCCGAAGCCGTCGAGGCCGCCGGCCGCTTCCGGCCCGACGTCATGCTGATGGACCTGCGGATGCCCGGCGTGGACGGGCTGACCGCGATCGAGCGGATCGTCAAGCTCCCCGACCCGCCCGCCCTCGTCGCGCTCACGACGTTCGACACCGACAGCTACGTCCTCAAGGCGCTGCGGGCCGGCGCGTCGGGCTTCCTGCTCAAGTCGACGCCCCCGGAGGACCTGATCGGGCTGGTGCGCGTCGCGGCCGACGGGCACACGGTGCTGTCCAAGGAGGCCGCCCGCCGGATGGTTTCCGCGTCGGCCGGCGAGCACGAGCGCTCGCAGGAGGCACGGGAGCGCACGGCGGACCTCACCGACCGCGAGCTGGACATGCTCGTCTGCCTCGGCGAAGGCATGTCGAACGCCGCCATCGCGGCCAAGCTGCACCTGTCCGAGGCGACGGTGAAGAGCTACGTCTCGCGGATGCTGACGAAACTGGGCTGCGCCAACCGGACCCAGGCCGGTCTGCTGGCGCACGAAGCGGGTCTCGCGGGCTGACTCACGCGCTGCTGCGGGCCCCGAAACCCCACGCGCCGAACACCTCGGCGAGCTCCGCCCGCCCCGAAATCCCCAGCTTCCGGTAGCAGTTCGTCAAATGCTTCTCGACGGCCCGGCGGCTCACGTTGAGCTCGGCCGCGATCTCGCCGTTCGTCAACCCGTCCAGCGCGAACGCGACCACCCGGCCCTCCGCCTCGCTGAGCGCGGCCGACGGGCCGGCCGGCTCCTCCGCGCCGCGGCCGGTGAGCCACGGCGCCCCGCAGCCCTCGGCGAGCCGGTACGCCTCGCGGAACCGGTCGCCGGCCGCCTCGGCGCCGGACAGCAGCGCCGCTTCCGCCAGCAGGGCGCGGGCCAGCTCCAGCCGGTCGCCCGACGCCCGCGAGATCCCGATCGACTCGGCGAGCACGCGATCCGCCTCGGCGCCCGAGGTGAGCGACGCCTTGATCCGCAGCGCGCGGCCGAGCGCCACGGGCGCGCCCCACCGGCGTGCCCAGCGGACCTCGTCCTCGATCAGCTCGCCCGCCGAAACGCGGTCGCCGAGCCGGCGCTGGAGCCACGCGCTCCACGTCCGCCACGGGAACAGCGCCGGGTTCCGCCAGCCCGCGCGGTGCAGGGCCGCGCCGCAGTCGAGGAACCGCGCCAGCGCGCCGCGGGGGTCCTCGACCGCCGCCACCGCGCCGCGCAGCATCAGCAGCGCGGCCCGGACGTGCAGGCCGGTCCGCCCCAGCGTGGCCTCGTCGTAGTGCTCGACCAACGTGGCCGCGAGCCGCTCGTCGCGGGCGATGATCGCGACCGAGACCAGTGCCATCACCAGCGATTCGGCCACTTCGGCCAGGTCGCCGCCGATCAGTTCGTACGCCTCCCAGGCCGTGGCCCGCGCGCGGGTCAGCTGCCCGCTCTGGGCCAGCTCGGCCGCGCGCGCCGCGATCAGCGACGCCGGCCGCCCCTCGGCCGTCTCGCCGACCGCGCTCTCCAGCCAGGACGACGGCTGCCCGGCCGAGCCCGCGGCGAACGAGCAGATGATCAGCAGCGGCGCGGTGCCGGCGAACTCCGTGGACGACGCGGGGGCGCAGCGCAGCAGCCGCTCGGTCAGCTCGGCCACGGTCCCCGCGGGCACGCCGGCGCTCAAGGTGGCCGCGTGGAGCAGCACCGCCAGCAGCTCGCGCTCGGCGACGGTGCCGATCGGCGGCTCCGGGCCCAGCTCGCGCAGGCGGTCGACCGCGCCGGCCAGCAGCACCGGGTCTTCGCAGCGGGTCAGCCGGATCCGCGCCTCCAGGCGGAGCCCGGCCTGCGCGCCGGCGTCCTCCGGCCGGACCCGCCCGACGAGGACGGCGGCTTCCGGCCGGAGGAAGGCCGACAGCGGCAGCAGGGTGACCGCCTCGGCCCGTTCTCGCGGGGTGGGCAGCAGGCCGACCGCCTGCGTGAGGTGCCGGATCGCGGCGGGGACGTCGAACGCGGCTTCGGTGAGCGCCAGGTCCACCAGCCGCCAGCCGCGGTCCGGGCCGTCCGGCGGCAGGTCGAGCAGCGCGCGGCGCAGGTAGCGCGCCGCCGTCTCGGGCTGCCCGCGCCGGGTTGCCGCGTCGGCCGCGGTGCGCAGCTCCTCGGGCATCCACGGCGACGGCGAGGGCGCCGGCACTTCGAGCAGCTGGGCCGCGACCGTCTCGGCGGCGAACCCGGCCTCGTGGAACACGGTCGCCGCGCGGACCCGCAGCCGCAGGTCCTCCGGCGCCGTCGTCGACGCCTCGACCGCGGCCCGCACCACGGGCGCGGCGAACCGCGGCGGGGACGCCGGAGCGAGGATCCCCAGCCGGCACAGCGTCCGCACGGCCTCCGCGACGGCCACCGAGTCACCGCCGGTGAGGCGTTCGACCAGCCACGGCTCGGCGTGGCCGCCGAGCACCGCGATCGCCTTGGCGCACTCGCCGACCCCCGGCGGCAGCACGGCGAGCTGGGCGGCGAGCCGCTCCTTCAGCAGCGACGGCCCGGTGCGGTGGTCACCGCGCACGGCTTCGGTGAGGTACAACGGGTTTCCGGCGCTCGCCGCGTGGCAGGCGGCGACGAACCGCGCATCGCCCGCCCGGTCGTCGGACGCCGCGCGCAACGCCGCCGCGACACCGGCCTCGGACAGGTTCGGCGGACGGAGCCGCGTCGTCGCCAGCTCCCACAGCTCGCGGATCGCGGGCCGGTCGGCTCCCGGGTCGCCTTCGCGGACCGTGACGACGAGCGCGCAGGGCAGATCGCGGATGCGCCGCGCGCACTGCCGCAGCCAGCTCAGCGACTGCCGGTCGCCGACGTGCAGATCGTCGATCAGGACGACGAGCGGGCGGTCGCCGGCGATCGCGGCGAGCAGGCCGGCGAGGCCGTGCGTGGTCAGCACGTCGTTGTGGCCGTCCGGTTCCCACCCCGGCCACCCCGGCGCGCCGGGGAACAGCCACCGCGCCGCCGAAGCCGGGCCGGCGAACCAGCGTTCCGCGTCGTGCTCGTCCGCCTCGGCGACCACCGGCTCGAGCACCTGGCAGGCCACCCCGAAGTCGAAGTCCTGCTCGGTCCGGCTCGCCGACGCGGTCAGCACCCGCATCGCGCCGGGGCGCGCCTCCGCGACCCGCAGGACTTCTTTGAGCAGCGCGGTCTTCCCCACCCCGAGCGGCCCGCCGAGCACCGTGACCGAGCCTTCCCCCGCCCCGGCCGCGGTGATCGCACCGCACAGCAGGCGCAGCTCGGTCTCGCGTTCCGGCAGCGTCACGCCTACCCCTCCTCGCCACCCGGCCGTCCCGCGGCGGCCAGCGCTTCGGCGAGCTGGCGCCGCCCCCCGATCCCGAGCTTGCGGTAGACGTTGGTCAGGTGGAGCTCGACCGTCCGCCGGGTCACGTCGAGCCGGTCGGCGATGTCGGCGTTGGAGGTGCCCGTGGCCGCCAGGTCCGCGACCCGGCGCTGGGCCTCGGAAAGCAGCGGTGGCCGGTCGGCCCCGGTCAGCTCGCGCAGCCGGGCGAGCACGGCGGGCCAGCGGTACCGCGCCGCCAGCGCGCCCGCCCGCGCGAGGAGGTCGTCGGCGGGTTCCCCCACTGCGGTTCCGTGCCGCGGACGGCCGGCACCGGCAGCGACCACGTCTTCGAGCCGGCCTTCGGCGATCGCCGCCAGCTCCACCAGCGCCGTCGCGTGCCGCAGGTGGCTGCCGGTGCCCGCCAGCAGCCCGGCGGCCCGCGCCAGGTGCCCGGCGCGGTCAGGGTCCTCGAGGCCGAGGGTGAGCGCGGCGGCCAGGTGCGCCCCGCCGACGGCGGCCCGGGTGCCCCACGTGTTCGCGGCGGCGAGTTCCTCGCCGAGCAGCGGCCGGGCGGCCGCCCGCTCGCCGGTCGCCACCAGACACCGGGCCACGGCGGACCGCCAGGGCAGCAGCTCGGGATTTTCCCAGCCCCGCGCGGAAAGCCGGCGGCCGCACTCGCGCAGCGGGGCGAGCGCCTGCTCGGGCCGGTCCTCCGCGAGCAGCGTCATCCCCTTGGCGTGCAACAGGAACGCGCTGCCGAGCCCCGGTCCCGGCTCGACGTGGTCGCGGTCGAGCGTCCGCCGGGCCAGGTCGGGGCGGCCTGCTTCGAGGTGCGCCCGCGCCTCGATCGCGACGACCCGGGCGCGCAGCGCCGGGTGCCAAATCCGGGGCGGCACCAGCTCGTGCGCTTCGGCCAGGTCCGCCGCCGCGTCGTCGAGGGTGCCCGCCGCGAGGTGCCGTTCGGCCCGGTCGACGAGGGCGCGGGCGATCAGCGTCCGGGCGCCCTGGCGGCGGGCCCGCGCGAGCAGTTCTTCGCCGTGGACGGCGGCCTCGCCGAGGTCGCCGGCGAGGGTCAGCGCGCGGACCGCCGCGGCGCGCACGGTCAGCGAGCCGGCGTCCGCGACCGGCTGCGCCAGCGCGGCCCGCGCGAGCCCGCGCACCCGCGCCGGGCGCACGCCGCGCCGGGCGAGCAGCACCGCGGCGACGGCGGCCTGCGCGGGCTCGGCCGGCCGTTCGGGCAGCGGCGGCATGCCGTAGCCGCCGACCGCGGACCGGTCCTGGGGTTCGCCGTCGGCCAGCCAGTACAGGCCCAGCAAGGCGTCGCGCTCGGCCACCGAGACGTCGGGGCGGCGGAACGCGGCGATGAGCGTGCGCGCGCCCAGACCGCCACGCGCGTTGAGCAGGTCCGCCGCCAGCAGCCGGTACCGGCCGAGCCCAGGACCGTCCACTTCGGACAGCACCTGGGCGAGGTGGCGGTCGCCGGCGTCGGTGTCCAGCAGCAGTTCCCCGGCGCCGAGGTCGATCAGCACGGCCGCGCGCGGCGCCGGTTCGAGCGGTTCGCGCAGCGCCCGCCGCAGCGACGCCGTCGCCTGCCCGTCGCGGCCACCGGCCTGGCCCGGCCGGGCCGCCGCGCGCAGCACCTCCACCACCCACGGCTCGCCGATCACGCGGGTCCGCCGCAGGATCGCCGCGACGGCCGCGTTCGCGACGCCGTGGTCGAAGCCCAGCTTCGCCGCGCGGGCGAAGAACGCGTCGCGGTCCTCCTCGGTCATCCCGCCGAGCGCGCGCTGGCCGATGTCCGGCCCGGAGAGCTTGCCGTCCGCGGCGAGCAGGCCGAGGGCCCGCAGCCGGGCGAGGTCCGCGGCGAGCCGGTCCGGCGGGCAGCCGGCGAGCCGGGCCAGCAGGGCCGGGCCGAACCCCTCCTGGCACACCGAAACCACGCGCAGCACGGCGAGGAGCCCGGACGGCAGCTCGTCGACGAGGTGCAGTAGGCGCTCGGTGGCCACTCGCGTGAACAGCCCGGCCGGTTCCGGCGCGCCGCCGGGATCCGTGCTCAGCCGCAGGAGCGCCTCGGTCAGCACCGCCGGGTTCCCGCCGCTGCCGCGCACGGCGTGCTCGACGACCCGGTCGTCGGCCCCGGCCAGGCGCACGCGGACCAGCGCGGCCACCGCGGCGTCGCCGAGCGGGCGCAGCCGGACCCCGTGGGTGGCCTCCGTCGCGGGCTCCCAGGTGTCCAGCCCGCTGGTCTCGCTGACCACCAGCAGCACCGGCACCTCGGCCCGGTACCCCGAAAGCACCCGCAGCCACGCCCGGGTGGGGGCGTCGGCCCAGTGCAGGTCGTCGACGACGAGCACGAGCGGCCGTGCGCCCAGCGCCGTGAAGAGGTCCCGGCACAGCTCGCCGAGGACGCGGTCGTCCGCCGGGGCGACGGCGGCCCCGGCCGCGGGCAGCGCGACGCCGAGCCCGGCGAACACCTCGTGCAGGACAGTGCAGGGCTCGGCCCGGTCGGCCGGGCAGCACGCCACGTGCGCCACGGGGAACCCGGCGGCCGCGGCCGTCGCGGCGACGGACGCCAGCAGGGCGCTGCGGCCGGATCCGGGCGCGCCGGTGACCGTCACGACCGCCGAACGTCCGTCGCGCAGGTCGCCGACCAGCCCGGTCAGCAGCGCGGCTTCCTCGTCCCGCTCGGCCAGCCGCGTCCCGGAAACGCAGCGCTGGCGCGGCAGGCCGGCCACCCCGTCCTCACCCGGCGAGCCCATGCGTCCTCTTCGCGGCCTCCGGGACGGCCCGTCCCGCGCTCGCCCGCAGCGCCGCGGCCAGTTCGGCGCGGCTGTCCACGGCCAGCTTCCGGTAGACGTTGGTCAGGTGCAGCTCGACGGTCCGCGGCGAGACGAACAGGGTGCTCGCGACATCGCGGTTGCTCGCGCCGCCGGCGACCAGGTCGGCCACCTCGCGTTCGCGCAGGGTCAGCACGTCGGCGCGCGGTTTCCGCAGCCGGCCACCGGACTCCTCGAGCAGGTCCCTGGCGAGCCCGCCGATCGAGTGCCACCCCGAGCCGGCGGCGAGCAGCGCGGCCTGGCGCAGGTGCCGGCGCGCGGTCTTGCGGTCGCCGGCGAGCGTCAACGCCTTGCCCAGCAGGTATTCCGACCGCGCGTACTCGACGCGGCAGGGCGAGGTCGCCAGCACCCGGCTCGCCTCGGCGAGCAGTTCCACCGCCCCCGCCCCGGACGCGCCGACGCCGCGGCCGAGCAGCACCAGGCCCCGGGCCGTCGCGGTCGGCCAGCTCGCGGCGAGCTCCTGCCCCCGTGCGGCGAAGCCGTCCGCTTCGCGGTGCCGGCCCGCGCCGGCGAGCAGCAGGGTGGCGGTGAACCACCAGGGCGCGAACACCGGGTTGCCGATGCCGGCCGCGTCCTGGTCGCGGCCGGATTCGAGCAGCAGGTCCAGCGCACCGTCCACGTCGGACCGCAGCGCGCGGCTGCGCGCCCGGCCGAGCAGCCACAGGTGGCGGTCCGCCGGCGCGGCGGCCAGCTCCTCCGGACACGCCGCGCGCAGCAGCCGCTCGGCGGCGGCCGGCTCGCCGTCGTCGCGCAGGGCGGTCGCCAGCGTCGTCCGGACCATCAGGTCCGGGCGCTGCCCGGCACTCGCCAGCACCGCGACGCGGACGTCGGCGAGCGCGCCGTCGCGGTCGCCGCTTTCGCGCAGCACCCGGGAGCGGGCGGCGAGCGCCCGGCCGAGCGCGGGCCGGTCGCCGCGCACCGCGGCCTCGGCCACCGCGCGGTCGAGGGCCCGCAGGGTGTTGGGCGCGTCGTCGACCAGGCGCAGGGTCCGCGCGGCGGCGAGCAGGTCGTCGCTCGACGCGGCCGCCGCGGGCAGCCGGACAACGGCGCGGGCGCAGGCCGCGGCGACCTCGGTGCCGCGGCCGGTCAACGCGAGGGCGACGGCCCGGTCGGCGAGGTCCCGGGCGCCGGGGTGACGGGCCGCGGCCGCGCGGGGGGCGGTCGCGGCCCGGTCCCGCAGCAGGCCGCGCGCGGCCTCCCGGGTCGTGGCCGCGGCGGCGAGGGCCGCCACGGGCACCGCGGGCGAGGCGGTGCCGAAGCGCCGGGCCAGCCGGTCGACGAGGCCGCCGACCGGAGCGCGGTGGCCGGCGGCGACCGGCGCGGTGGCCGCGAGCGCGTAGAGCACCGCGACGGCGCAGTGGTCGCGCGGGTCGCGGGCATGGGGTGCGGCCGTGCGCAGCTCGGTCATCGCCGCGTCCGGGTCGAGGCCGAGCCGGGCTGCGGCCAGCGCCAGCCGCACGTCGAGCCGCGTCGGCTCGGCCTCGGCCGCGCGAGACAGGTGGGCGACGGCGGTCGCCGGGTCGCCGCCGGTTTTCGCGGCGGCCGCGGCTTCCAGCGCGAGGTCGACCATCCAGCGCTCGTCGAGCCGCGGCAGCGCCCCGAGGTGCGGGGCGACTTCGGCGGCGGGCCGCGCGTCGTCGTTCAGCATCCTGGCCGCATGCAAATGCATACGCGCGAGTTCGTCGGCGGGCGTTTCGGCGAGCAGCCGGGAACGGACCGACCGGTCGAGCACGCTTCCGGTGAACAGATTCGCGCGTCGAATTGCGTCGATCGCGATCCGCACCGACCGCGCCGGCAACCCGCACAAAGCGGCCACCCTCGGCACGTTCGGTTCGTCGAGCACCGCGACCGCGGTGGCCACGCTGCGTGTCTGCGCGGGCAGGCAGGCGAGCGCGTCGACCGGGCTCGGGGCGGCGACTTCCCAGCGGTGGCACCGGTCCTGCGCCCCGATCTGCCCGAGCGCCCACACCCCGGGGCCGGGCTCGTCGGGACGGCGGCAGAGGACGATGAGAAACCGCTCCCCGCGGCCGCACCGCAGCAGGAAGTCCAGGAACCGCAATGACGGTTCGTCGCACCACTGCGCTTCTTCGACGATGACGACGGAATTCTTTTTCCGCAATGGTCCCGCCAGCAACAGCGACCGCAAAGTGCGGAATTTCCGGTGCGTTCCGGAACCGTCCGCGGCGGGCAGTTCCAGGGTGCGCCGAATGGCGCCGCCGGGATCGTCGTTCTTCGTGAACAGTTCGGCGAGCGCGTGGAACTCGGCCGGTTCACCCGCCGGTTCGGCACAAAAGCGAAAGATATTCGCGGATTGGCCCGGGTTCCCCGTTTCCAGACCCGCGAGCAGAGCCCGGACGCCGCCACCGGGCGCCGCGTCCACCAGCAGGGCCTGCGCGGACTCCGTCCACGCCAGTGCCGCGCACCGGGTCAGCGCGCCCGGATCCCGGGCGAAGACCGGATTCGGAGTGGGATCCGACATGCCGCCATCGACCTTTCCTGCAAGCTCGGCAAAACCGAGCCTTTTCCCGCAGCCCCCAGAGCCGCCGAAGGATCTGACCGTCCGAACACTATTGACACCGCCGCCGGCAAGGAAACCACCGTCGGTGCCCGATGCGCGCCACTTCCTCCACTATGGAGTGACCGTACCAGGAGTGACCCTTGCTGTCAGCGAAGGTCACCACCCCTACGGGTGACACACTTGTAGCATTACTCGGACCCCGGAATCGGACATTTAACCAAGACTTGAGGTGCCCTTCGGCGTCCGTGGGCCGACGGGGTGACGGGGAACCAACGAAAGTTGACGGTCGGTCCCCCAGCGGCCAACTTTCGTCGCTAGTCCGGCCCGGGAACCGGCGGTCAGCCGCCGGGAGGGGGATCCGGAAGCTACCGTGGAGCCCGTGTCGGACGTCACCACCCCCGGTCTGCGAACCACGCTGCGTGAGCAACTCGGCACGCGGGCGGGTCCCCAGCACGAACTGGCGACCCTGCTCAGCCTGGCGGTGATCTTCGGCGCGCTCGACGTGGCGATCTGCCTCAACAGCCACCCCACCACCGGCTGGGCGGGCCCCCGCGCGGACCTGGTCCTGCAGCTGTTCGTCGACGTCTCGGTGCTCGGGCTGCGGCGGTTCCCGAAGACGGTGGCGAGCATCGCGCTGGCCGTGACGTTCGCGACGGTGCTGGCCGACGCGCTCGCCCCCGGCCTGCTCTCCCCGGAGGACCCGGCGAGCCCGCTGATCCTCCCCCGCGTCACGTCGGTGATCGTGATCTTCCTGGTCCGGCTGGAGCCCGCGCCCGTCGCGTTCGCCTTCATCGGGGCACTGGCGGTCCTCGGCAGCTCGCTGTGGGCACCCAGCTGGACGCTCACCCCGGTCGGCCTGCTCAGCACGATCGGCCCCGCGGCCGTCGTGCTGTACCTCGACGCCCGCCGTCAGCTGCTGCAGGAGCTGCGCGACCGCGCCGAGCGGGCCGAACGCGAGACGCACCTGCTGGCCGAGCAGGCCCGGTTCGAGGAGCGCCGCCGGCTGGCCGCGGAGATGCACGACGTGCTGACCCACGGCCTCAGCCTGATGGTGCTGCACGCCGGAGCGCTCGGGATCAGCTCGAAGGAGCCGGCCGTCCGCAAGGCGGCCGAGGAGATCCGCGCCCGCGGCGCGATGGCGCTCGACGAGCTGCGCGACCTGGTCGGGGTGCTGAACACGACGACGGCCGACGTGTCCGAGCGGATGGCGAGCCCGAGCCCCAGCGCGCCCGCCCAGCCGGCCCCGGATCCCGCGACGCTGGTGGCGGAGTCGGTGGCGGCGGGGATCCCGGTCGAGCTGGACGTCGAGGGCGAGCGTTCCCAGATGTCCCCGACGATCGCGCGCACGGTCCACCGGATCGTCCAGGAGGCGCTGACCAACGCGCGCAAGCACGCGGCGGGCGCGGAGATCCGCGTGAAGCTGCGCTACCGGAGGGACGGGGTCGGGATCCGGGTCGTCAACACCCGCCCTTCGCGGCAGCCGGACGAGGTGCTGGCGGGCAGCGGGTCGGGGTTGGGGTTGTCGAGCTTGCGCCACCGGGTGGAACTGGTGGGCGGGACGCTGCAGGCGGGGCCGACGCCGGACGGCGGGTTCCGGATCGCGGCGGACTTGCCGGCGTACGTGCCGACGACGGAGACGCGCCAGAAGCCCGCGCACCGCTGACCACCGCGCGGGTCGGCCGCCACCGCGGCTGACGCCGCCGGCTCACCCGCCCGCGCGGGTCGGCCGCCCGCGCCGCGGCCCGCCCCCTGCTCGCGCACCGCCACCCGCACGCCAGGCCCGCCCGCGCGCTACCGTCGCCGGCTCCCGCGCCCACCATTCCGGCCCGCACCGCCGGACCACCCGCCCACGCGGGTCGGCCGCCCGCGCCGCGGCCCGCCCCCTGCTCGCGCACCGCCACCCGCACGCCAGGCCCGCCCGCGCGCTACCGTCGCCAGCTCCCGCGCCCACCATTCCGGCCCGCACCGCCGGACCACCCGCCCACGCGGGTCGACCGCCCACGCCGCCGCCCGCCCCCTGCTCGCGCACCGCCACCCGCACGCCAGGCCCGCCCGCGCGCTACCGTCGCCAGCTCCCGCGCCCACCATTCCGGCCCGCACCGCC
>NZ_JBSGJA010000010.1:285552-343171 GCF_053605345.1 Amycolatopsis sp. NPDC003865
GCCGGACCACCCGCCCGCGCGGGTCGGCCGCCCGCGCCGCGGCCGCCGGTGCCGCAGCCACCCCCGCTCCCGCACTGCCTCCGCCTCGCCAGGACTGGGCATTCCCCTACTGCTCCCCCGCCTAGGGTCGGGGCCGGACGCGAACCTCCCGACCCACCACGTGGAGCCCACATGAAAGGCATCATCCTGGCCGGCGGCAGTGGCTCCCGACTGCACCCGGTCACGCTGGGCGTCTCCAAGCAGCTCGTCCCGGTCTACAACAAGCCGATGATCTACTACCCGCTCTCGGTGCTGATGCTGGCCGGCATCACCGACATCCTGCTCATCTCGACCCCGCACGACCTGCCCGCGTTCAAGCGCCTGCTCGGCGACGGCGCGGAACTCGGACTGCGGCTCGGCTACGCCGAACAGGCCCACCCGAACGGTCTCGCCGAGGCCTTCATCATCGGCGAGGAGCACGTCGGCGACGACACCTCGGCCCTCATCCTCGGTGACAACATCTTCCACGGCCAGGGTTTCTCCGACGTCCTGCGTGCCGCCACCCAGGACCTCAAGGGCTGCGTCCTGTTCGGCTACGAGGTCTCCGACCCGCACCGGCACGGCATCGGCGAGTGCGACGCCGACGGGAACCTCGTCTCCATCGAGGAAAAACCCGCCAACCCCCGGTCGAACCGGGCGCTCACCGGTCTCTACTTCTACGACAACGACGTCGTCGAGATCGCCAAGAGCCTCAAGCCGTCCGCGCGCGGTGAGCTGGAGATCACCGACGTCAACAACGTCTACCTCGACCGGGGCCGCGCCGCGTGCGTCGACCTCGGGCGCGGCTTCGCCTGGCTGGACACCGGCACGCACAAGTCGCTGCTGGACGCCGGGCAGTACGTGCAGACGATGGAAGCCCGCCAGGGCGTGCAGATCGCCTGCCTCGAAGAGATCGCGCTGCGCATGGGCTTCATCGACGCCGACCAGTGCTACGCGCTGGGCGAGCGGATCGGCAGCTCGGGCTACGGCGAGTACGTCATGGACTTCGCGCGCCGCGCGCGGCCGCTCACCGCGGTCTGAACCCCGGAGGATCCTTCCCATGCGCATGGTGGTCACCGGCGGTGCCGGGTTCATCGGCTCGGCCTACGTCCGCAACGTCCTTTCCGGACAGTACGCGGGCTTCGCGCCCGACGAGCTGGTCGTGCTCGACAAGTTCACCTACGCGGGCAACCGCGCGAACCTCGCGCCGGTCGAGGGCGACGAACGGCTCAAGGTCGTCATCGGCGACATCTGCGACGCCGACGTCGTCGAGCGGGAACTGGCCGGCACCGACCTCGTGGTGCACTTCGCCGCCGAGTCCCACGTGGACCGGTCGATCGCCGGGTCGGCGGAGTTCGTGCGCACCAACGTCCTCGGCACCCAGACGCTGCTGCAGGCCGCGCTCGAGCGCGAAGTCGGCAAGTTCGTGCACGTCTCCACCGACGAGGTCTACGGCTCCATCGACTCCGGCTCCTGGCCCGAGACGCACCCGGTCGCCCCCAACTCGCCGTACTCGGCGTCCAAGGCGGCCTCCGACCTGCTGGTCCGCGCCTTCCATACCACCCACGGGCTCAACGCCTCGATCACGCGCTGCTCCAACAACTACGGGCCGTACCAATACCCCGAGAAGGTCATCCCGCTGTTCGTCACCAACCTCGTCGACGGCCGGCAGGTCCCGCTCTACGGCGACGGCCTCAACGTCCGCGACTGGCTGCACGTCGACGACCACTGCCGCGGCATCCAGCTGGTCGCGGAGAAGGGCCGCGCGGGCGAGGTCTACAACATCGGCGGCGGCACCGAGCTGACCAACCGGGAGCTCACCGAGCGGCTCCTCGCCATCACCGGCCGGGACCACACCGCGATCCGGCCGGTCGAAGACCGCAAGGGCCACGACCGCCGCTACTCGGTGGACATCACGAAGATCGCCACCGAGCTCGGCTACGCCCCGCGGGTCGACATCGACACCGGGCTGCGCGACACCGTCGACTGGTACAAGAACAACCGCACCTGGTGGGAACCGCTCAAGGGCTGAGTCACTGCGTGCGCAGCCGGGGCCACAGCGCGTCCCAGGCGGTGTTCCGTCCGCTGAGGACGGTCATCAGCTGGGGCACGACGTCCTGGCGGTGGGCGAACGCCCCGGTCACCGCCGGGCTCGCGTCGCCGACGAACAGCACGCTGTCGACGTTTTCGCCCGGGTGCCCGAAGTAGTAGTAGCCGCGGTGTGCGCTGTAGACGGACGGCAGGCCGCGTCCGGCTCCGAAGAGCTCGAGGTCGGCGGCGAACGCGTAGCTGTCGGTCATGATCGCCGTCCGGGCCCGCTGCCCGGGCGGCAGCGACCGGTACACCTGCACGACGGCGTCGGACAGCTGGCCGAGCTGGCCGTCGGACCGCACGAAGACCTTGGCGGTCAACGGCACCAGCGGCACGTCGGGAATGCGCTCGGCCCACGACTTCGGGTAGATCGGCAGCGCGACGAGCGCCTGGAGGACCGACGCGGCGACGAGCACCCAGCCCGCGGCCTTCGCGGCCGTGGGCCACTTGACGTCCTGCAGGCCCACCGCACCGGCGGCGAACAGCGGTGCGTACAGGCTGTAGACGTAGTAGGACCGGCCGGACGTCAGCAGGTAGGCGACGACGAGCAGCAGGAACGCGGCGCCGAGGAACCGCTGCTCCCGCGCGATGAGCAGGCGCGCGAAGCCGAACAGCGCGAGCGGCACGCCGATCACCAGGCCGGGGCCGGACAGCAGTTCGAGCAGGAACGCGCCGGTGCCGGGGAACTCGGCCGAGACGACCTCGGACATCCGGGTGTAGGGCCAGCCGTTCGCGGCCTGCCAGACCAGCGTCGGCACGGTGGTCAGGGTCGCGACCAGCGCGCCCGCCCACAGCAGCGGGCGGCGGACGAGGTCGCGCGGCCCGAAGACCAGCGACGCGACGGCGAGCGCCACCCACAGCGCCGGGACCAGGAACTTCGCCTGCAGCGACACGGCCGTGACGAGCCCGGCGGCGAACAGCAGCCGGTCGTCGCGCACCCGGGTCCAGCGCACGACCAGGAACAGGATGAGCGACCAGAAGAACGGGTCGAGCGAGTAGGTCGCGAGGTAGTGGCAGATGAGCGTCGCGCCGGACATCGCGTACGCGGCCGCGGCGACGGTCTGCGCGACCCGGCGGCCGCCCAGCTCGCGGGCGATGAGCGCGCTCAGCACGATTCCGCCCACCGCGGCCAGCGTCGCGGGCAGCCGCAAGGCCACCAGGGAACCCGGGAACAGGTGGTCCAGCCCGGCGGCGAGGAACGGCAGCAGCGGCGGCTGGTCGAAGTAGCCCCACGCGGGGTGGTCGCGGCCGGCCACCACGAAGTAGGCCTCGTCGAACGAGAAGCCGTAGTTGCGGCTGGCGACGAGGAGCAGGACTCCGGCGACTCCGGCGATCAGGAGAACCGGGGTCCGCGCGAACGCCGTGCGGGTTTCGGTGGTCTCTCCGGTAAGGGTCATGGCGTCAGTAGACCGGCTTCGACCTGGTGGTTTCTGCGGCCGAGAGTGCCCATTCCGCACAACGAAAGTCGATCACGCCCGGTGGATCCGCAACCTTCGTAGTCACTCGGAAGTGAGGTTTGAACACGGAAAGTGAGGGTAGCGAATCCCCTAGACTTCCCGCGCGCACCGGGGCTGAGCTGCGGTTTCCCGGGATACTGGCGACCATGACCCAGGGTCGGCACATCGCCTTCTTCAGCTTTCCCGGCGTCGGGCACATCACCCCGATGCTGGGCCCGGTCGAAGCGCTCGCCGAGCGGGGCCACCGGGTCACGTTCGCCGTCGCCGCGCAGTTCGCGCACCTGCTGCGCGACAGCTCCGCCGAGGTCCTGCCGTACCACTCGGAGTTCCCCGCGGCGGTGACCAAAGTGGACAGCGCCGAAGACGCCGTCACGATGATCATAGACCTCATGCGCGAAGGCTTCGCACCGCTCGAGGCGGCGTTGGCGCGGTTCTCCGGCGACCGGCCCGACCTGATCGTGCACGACACCATCAGCGGGAACGCCGCGCGCGTGCTGGGCCGGGCGTGGGACGTCCCGCTGGCCGAAAGCTGCCCCGTCTTCATCGAAAACGACGCCGACGAGATCCCCGGCGCGCCCCAGCCGCCCGACGACCACCCGGCCGCCACCGAGTTCGACCACCGGGACCCGCGGCTGGCGCGGTTCGGCGAGGAGTTCGGCGCGGGCGTCTCGGCGCTGCTCACGCGGTACGGCCTGGATCCGCGGCTGGCGACGGACAGCCTTTCGCCCGTCGGCGACGAGCTGCGCCTGGTCTACATCCCCCAGTCGTTCCACTACGGGAGCGGGACGTACGGGCCGCGGTACCGGTTCGTCGGCCCGACCGCGAACTGCCGCGCGCTGGAAGGCCACTGGACCCCGCCGGGCGACGGCCGGCCGGTGGTGCTGATCTCGCTGGGCACGTCGATGAGCAAGGACATCGGGTTCTTCACCGGCTGCATCGAGGCGTTCCGCGGCACGCCGTGGCATGTGGTGCTGACGCTGGGCCGCGGCGCCGACCTGGCCGCGCTCGGCGAGCTGCCGCCGAACGTCGAGGCGCACGAGTGGATGCCGCACCCGTCCGTGCTGCGGTACGCCTCCGCGCTGGTCTGCCAGGCCGGGATGGGCAGCGTCCTGGAGGCGCTGCGCTACGAGGTCCCGGTCGTCGCGGTCTCCCACAGCGGCGAGACGCTGGCGAACGCCCACCGCGTCGCGGAACTGGGCCTGGGCACGCACATCCCGGTCACCGAGGCGACGGGTCCGGCGATCCACGCGGCGGTCGAGGCCCTCGCGGCCGACGGCTCGCTGGCCGGCCGGCTCGCGCTGATGGCCAAGGAGATCGAGCAGGCGGGCGGGGCGCCCGCCGCGGCCGACGCCCTCGAAGCCCTGCTCCCGTAAGCGATCAGGCCGAGCGGCGGAAGCCCCGCGTGGCGACGATCGCACCCGTCAAGCCGATCAGACCGGCCGCGCCGAGGGCCGCCAGGCCGCCCACCCCCACCGGGTTGCCCAGCGCCAGGTTGCGGGACGCGTCGACCGAGTACGTCAGCGGGTTCACCGTCGCCACCGCGCGCAGCCACGCCGGCAGCGACGAAAGCGGCACGTACGCCGAAGACGCGAACATCAGCGGGAACATCACCATCGACGTCACGCCCTGCATCACCTCGACGTTGGTGATCCACACGCCGATCGCCATGAACATCCAGGACAGCGACCAGCCCACCGCGATGCACATCAGCCACGCCAGCAGCACGCCGGTGAACCCGCCGCCGGGCGAGAACCCGAACAGCGTCGCCGCCAGCACCAGCATGATCGCCAGCTGCAGCGCGTGCCGCACGACGTCGGCGAGGCTGCGCGCCACCAGCACCGACGCCGACGCGATCGGCAGGGTGCGGAAGCGCGCCACGACGCCGTTGCGCATGTCGTCGAGCAGGCCGACGCCCGACTGCAGCGCCACCGACAGCGAACCCATCACCAGCACCGCCGGCATCAGGTAGTCGATGTAGGACACCCCGGCCGGAAACGAGCTGGTGCCGGCCAGGCTCGCGAACACCTGGCTGAACAGGATCAGCACGATGAGCGGCTGCAGCAGGCCCAGCAGCACGAGCGCCCGCGACGCCACGACCGCGCGCAGCGAGCGGCCGGTCAGGATGAGGATCTGCATCGGCACGGACGTACCGCGCCACGGCGCTGGTCCGGCCACGGCAGACTCGGAGTCCGGAGTGGACAGTGTCGGTGCGCTCATCGGGTCAGGGCCTCTCGGTTTCGGTGTGCGGATCCCGCGGCCCGCCGGAAAGGGCGAGGTACACGTCGTCGAGCCGCGGGTCGACCAGCGCCAGCTCGACCGGCTCGACCGCGACGTCGTCGAGCGCGCGGACCACGCGCGCGAGGTCGGTGGACTTCTCCACCGGCACGATCAGTTCGTCCACTCCGGACACCCGCGGCTCCAGTCCGGCGCCGCGCACGGCGTCGGCCGCGCGTTCGGCGTCGGGCGGATCGGCCAGGGTGAGGGTGACCGTGCGCTTGCCGACCTGCGCCTTGAGCGAGGCCGCCGTGCCGGCGGCGATCACCTTCCCTTGCGCCAGCACGACGATCTTGTCGGCGAGCCGGTCGGCCTCGTCGAGCATCTGGGTCGTCAGCAGCACGGTCGAACCGTCGCGCACGAGCTGTTCCACGATCTCCCACATGGCGATCCGGGCGGCCGGGTCGAGGCCGGTCGTCGGCTCGTCGAGGAAGATCACGTCGGGATGGCCGACGAGGCTGGCGGCGAGGTCGAGCCGCCGTCGCATGCCGCCGGAGTAGGTCTTCGCCGGGCGGCCGGTGGCTTCCTGGAGGCCGAACGCGGTCAGCAGCTCGTCGGCCCGCTCCTTGGCCGCCTTGGTGGAGGCGCCGAGCAGGCGGGCGATGAGGATCAGGTTGCGGAAGCCGGAAAGCTGCTCGTCCACCGAAGCGAACTGACCGGTGAGCCCGATGCGGCTGCGCAGGGCCACGGCATCGCGCTGCACGTCGAGCCCGGCGACGCTGGCCCGGCCGGTCGTCGGCGTCACCAGCGTGGTGAGCACGTTGACCAACGTGGTCTTGCCGGCGCCGTTGTGGCCCAGCAGGCCGCAGACGGTGCCGCGCGGCACCTGCAGGCTGACGTCGTCCAGCGCGCGGACCTTGCCGAAGGTCTTGGTGATCCCCTCGGCCTCGACGAACAGGGTCACGGCCGTTTCCTTCCGCTGCGCCGGATCGGACATCGCTACAGTTAGCACACCGGGAAACCCCTTTCCCCGCACGGAAGGGCGACCCGAGGGGTTCGCCTAGACATGGTTGACCGGGCGCCGGGCGGGGCCCGACCCTCGAACCATGACTCCCCCGCCGGGAAGCCACATCGCCTTCCTCACCTATCCCGCCCACGGGCACGTCAACCCGACGCTGCCCGTGGCCGCCGAGCTCGTCCGGCGCGGCCACCGGGTGAGCTACGTCGTCGCCGAGCAGTACGCCGGCGCCGTGCGCGCGACCGGGGCGGCCGTCCTGCCGTACGAGTCCCACGTGCCGAAGTCCTGGGACACCGTGGCGATCCCGGAGGAGATCACCGGCGACGTCGTCGCGGAGGCCGGGCTCGCCCAGGCGCTGGAAGGCTTCGCGCCGCTGCGGACCGCGCTCGGCGCCTTCGAGAGCGACCGGCCCGACGTCTTCCTGTACGACGCCTTCGGTTACCCGACCGGCCGGCTGCTCGCGCGCAAGTGGGGCGTCCCCGCGATCCTGCTGTGCTCGACGTTCGTCGCGAACGAGCGGTTCTCGCCGTACGCGGCCATGGCCGGCAAGGTGCCCGCGCCGGATCCGGCGCACCCCGCGCTGGCGAAGGCCGCGGCGGTGGTCGAGGACACGCTCGCCGAGCACCTGCCGGGCGCGTCCGCGGCCGAGTTCGCCCAGGGGAACGAAGACACCAGGCTCGTGTTCCTGCCGCGGGAGTTCCAGCCCGGCGGCGACAGCTTCGACGACGGGTTCGCCTTCGTCGGGCCGTGCCTCGGCGACCGCGCCGGCGGGTGGACCCCGCCGGACAGCCGGCCGGTGCTGCTGATCGCCATGGGCAGCTTCGGCTACCACCGCCAGCGCGAGTTCTTCGCCTCGTGCCTCGACGCTTTCGCCGGGACGCCCTGGCACGTCGTCATGACGATCGGCCGCCTGGTCTCGCCGGCCGACCTGGGCCCGGTGCCGCCGAACTTCGAGCTGCACCCGTGGGTGCCGCAGCCCGCCGTGCTGAGCCGGGCGAGCGGGTTCGTCTCGCACGCCGGGATGGGCAGCACCATGGAGTCCCTCGCGCTGGGTGTCCCGCCGGTGGTCGTGCCGCGCACGCTGGAGCAGGAGATCGTCGCCGGCCGGGTCGCCGAGCTCGGCCTCGGAGTCCGGGTCGACCCGGCCGACGTCGACGCGGAGACGCTGCGGGCGGCCGTCACCGGCCTCGCCGAGGACGCCGCCGCGCACGAGCGCGTGGCCCGGATGCGGGCGCACATCACCGGCGCCGGTGGCGCCGCGGCGGCCGCGGACCGCGTCGAAGCCCGACTGACCGCCCGACCCCGGGAGTGAATCCGAAGTGGACACCACCGAGCCGACCGCCGCCCCGGAAATCGCCCCGGACGGCGGCGCCGCGCTGCTGACCTGGCTCGAAAAGATGCGCGCGGACACGCCGGTCTGGCGGGACGAGGCCGGCGCCTGGCACGTGTTCCGGTCCGCCGACGTCCGCCGCGTCAGCACCGACGCGCAGCTGTTCTCTTCGGACACCACCCGCCTGACCTCGCCGGGCGACCAGGCGCCGCCGGGCACCCTGCTGGTCATCGACCCGCCCGAGCACCGCAAGCTGCGCCGGCTGGTCAGCCAGGCGTTCACCCCGAAGGTGGTCGCCGACCTCGAGCCGCGGATCACCGAGGTCACCCGGGAGCTGCTGGCCGCGGTCGAACCGGACGCGACGGCGTTCGACCTGGTCGACGTGCTGGCCTACCCGCTGCCGGTGATCGTCATCGCCGAGCTGCTCGGCGTGCCCGCCACGGACCGCGAGCTGTTCCGCGGCTGGGCCGAGGCGCTGATGGCGCTGCAGGTGGACGACCCGAGCACCGGTGAGAAGCTCGCGGTGGCCATCGAGGAGATGGAGGCCTACCTGGCCGCGCAGATCGCCGACCGGCGCGCGCGGCCCCGCGAAGACCTGCTGACCCGCCTGGTGGAGTCCTCGATCGACGGCGAGCGGCTGACCGACGAGGAGGTCGGCAACTTCACCGCGCTGCTGCTGCTCGCCGGGCACGTCACCACCACCATGCTGCTCGGCAACGTCCTGCTCTGCCTGGAGGACGCGCCCGGCGCCTACGAACGGGTCCGGGCGGACCCGGCGCTGGTGGAGCCGCTGCTGGAGGAGGTGCTGCGGCTGCGGCCGCCGTTCCCCCGGGTGGTCCGGGTGACCACGGCCGACGTCGAGGTGGCCGGCACGGTCATCCCCGCCGACTCGATCGTCTGGGCCTGGGTGGTGTCGGCGAACTACGACGAGCGCGAGTTCGCCGATCCGTGGCGGTTCGACCTGCACCGCAAGCCGAACTCGCACGCCGCGTTCGGGCACGGCATCCACTTCTGCCTGGGTGCGCCGCTGGCGCGGCTGGAGGGCCGGGTCGCGCTGGAGCTGCTGTTCGAGCGGTTCGAGCACCTGCGGGTGACCCCCGGTGCGGAGGTCCCGTTCCACGCCGGCGGCGTGTTCGGCGTGCAGCAGCTGCCGGTCACGACCACGTTCGGCAGCGACCGCTGACCCTGCGGAACCGCACCGACCGAAGGCCGCGCCGGGGGTGCCGTACCTGCGGTCGGGGGGACCACAGTGTTAGCGCCGATCCGCCGTGGCGGCATTGACGGGCCATACCCCGTTGGCTAGCGTACGAGACGTCGTTTGGTTTGTTTCCAACGAAACGGACCGAAGCGGCTGGTGTCCGGGTGGACTCGAGGATCGTTCTGGGGAAGGACTCGAGGTTTCCGCTGGGGTGGTGTGAAGAACCGTCCGGACCGCCGCCGCGGACCCTCTTGAGGGGAGCTCGAGGGTCGTCGACGTCTTTTGTCCGTGGCCAATGCCTCGAACGCAGAACCGAATCTGGGGGTTCGAACTCGATGAACACACGTGTGGATTCCGTGGTCGATCGGCCGGTCGCCGTATCGCACGGCCTGCCCGCCGGCTCCGAAAGACAGCACCAGAACGTCCCGTCCTTCGACATGTCCGACGTCTGCATCGCGAATCTCGGTCCCGATCTCCGGGTCATCGAAGCGAACGGCGACTTTCTCCGGCAGCTGGGCCGGACCGCGTCCGACGTTTTCGGACAGAGCTTTGTGGACTTCGTGCACCCGAGCGCCAAGCAGTTCACGCTGCAGCAACTGGCGCGGCTGAACGAAGGCCGCCGGGACCGCTTCAGCGCGCGCCTGGTCGGCGTGCGGCCCGCGCAGCCGGTGCTCTCGGGCGGCCTGACGGGCATCGCGGTGCGCAGCCGGTCCGGCCAGGTCACCACGATCGTCGTGCTGATCAAACCGGACCGCGCCGCGGAGACCCCGCGGCCGGCCGTCGAAAAGACCAAGCTGCTCAGCGAGCTCGACGCGAAGGTCCTCGAAGGCGTCGCCGCCGGGATCTCGACGGTGCAGCTGGCTTCGAAGCTCTACCTGAGCAGGCAGGGCATCGAGTACCACGTCGGCGCGATGCTGCGGCAGTTCAAGTCGCCGAACCGCTCGGCACTGGTTTCGAAGGCGTACTCGCAGGGCATCCTCTGCATCGGCCAGTGGCCACCGAAGGTGACTCCGCAGTACATCCGCTGAGCCGCTTCCGGCGGTGTGCGGGCGAAGAAACCCTGCGCTATCCTGCGAGGGCACGGTTCGATTTCCAGAATGCCGGAAAGGGATGAACTGGTGGGAATTTTCGGAAAAAAGGAAGACGATTCCAAGAAGAAGCCGGCTGACACCAAGGCGGACAACGCCAAGGCTGACGACGAAAAGAACCGCAAGCGCCGCAGCCGCCTTTTGGGCGGCGCGTACGGCGGCGGCTCCGGCGGCTGAGCCACCGGACTGACGACCACCGCACCGGGCGGGCCGAGGGAGACCTCGACCCGCCCGGTTCGCGTGTTTCGGGGCATTCGACGGTGCTCGTGCCGAGAAGTTCACCACCTGTTGGACAGTTTCCATCAGTACCGCACCGCGGCTACTCTATGGCAACAGCGGTCGCACCCGCGGTGACGACCGCACCCGGGTCAACGCGACCGGGGTACCACCGGCTCGGCCCACTCCGGCACGTCGAGGATCTCCACGACCGCCCCCGCGACGCTGACCCCGGGTGCGATCCCGACCATCAGGACGTGGTCCCCCGGCGCCAGCTGCCCGGTGCCGAGCATGTTCGCCAGCGACGCCACCTGGTCGCTCGCCCCCAGGTGGCCGAGGCCGCGGCCGAAGTCCCAGTTCGACTTCTCCAGCGGGATCCCCAGCATCGTCAGCAGGCCGTCCTCGACGTACTTGCGCGAGCCGTGGTTGTAGGCGATGCGGCTGACCCCGTCGAGCCCGATGCCCGCCTCGGCCAGCACGCGGTCGATCAGCTCCGACCGCGTCTTCAGCAGGTTGAGTCCGCTGTGGAGCATCGTGTCGCGGTGCTCGAACCCGAAGAAGTCGATGCGCTCGGCGAAGTCCATGAACCGGCCGATCGTCGCGCCGGGCGGGAACATCGGCTCGTCGCCGCGGTGCATGCCCTCCAGCTCCGGCACCGTGATCGAGCTCGCCGACTTCAGCCGGGCGAAGCCGGACGTCGTGTTCAGCACGACCGCCGTCGCGCCGTCGCCGATGATGAAGTCCGGGCGCAGGCAGCGCCAGCGGTTGACCAGCGGGGACGTCGAGTTGTCCGAGGCGACCGTCATCGCCGTCCCGCCGCCGCGGGCGATCAGGTAGGTCGCCGCCAGCTCCAGCGCCCCGAACATGCCGTTGCAGCCCTGGCGCAGCTGCGCCGCGAGCAGGTCGCCGCCCACCAGGTGCCGCTGCAGCCAGAACTGCGGGAACCAGCCGTCCGGGCCCGAGTGGTAGTTGTCGGCGTAGAGCAGGACGTCCAGTGCCTCCGGGTCGACGTCCGCGCGGGCCACGGCCTGCTGCCCGGCCCACAGCGCCATGTCCGGGGCCGGGGTCTCGCCGGCGCAGGCCGCGCCGGTCAGCCCGGAGGCCTCCGCGTCTTCGGCGGTGATCCACCCCTGCTCGACCGCGAACCCGACGCCGGTGGTCTCGGGCACGTAGGTGCCGATCCCGCTGAGGTAGACCTCCGCCAGCTTCACTTCGCCTCCACTTCGGCGCGCAGCCACGACTCGACGGCGTCGGCCGCGCGGGTCTCCCCGCCGGCCAGCGCGACCTGCTCGCTCATCCACCGGACCCGCTGCGCGACCACCGGGTCGGACGCCGTCTTCGTGACGGCGTCGAGCAGTTCCGCTTCGGTGACGTCGGTCCGCGACACCACCTGGCCCAGCCCGAGGTCGGCGACGCGGGCCGCGGTCACCACCTGGTCGCTCTGGGACGGCGTCATCACCATCGGCACGCCGTAGTGCAGCGCTTCCATGGTGCTGCCGAGCCCGCCGTGGGTGACGAAGACGCGGGTGTGCGGCAGCAGCGCCGCGTGCGCGACGAACGGGTGCGCCTCGACGTTCTCCGGCAGCGGCCCGAGTTCGGCCGGGTCGACCCACCGGCCGAGCGTCAGCACGACGTGCCACGGCTGCCCGGTGAAGGCGCGCACGCACTTGCGGAAGAAGCCGACCTGTTCCCGGCTGCGCGAGGTGCCCAGCGAGATCAGCACGACCGGCAGCCCGTCGGCGGGCGGCGTCCACTCCCCCGGGACCACGCTCCGGTCGAAGCACGGTCCGACGAACGCGAAGCGCTCGTCGAAGGTCTCGCCGTGGATCTGGAACGCCTTGGGCAGGTAGACGAGGTGGTAGGGCGGCTCGCCACCCGAAGCATCCACATCGGACAGACCGTGCTCGGCCAGCAGCCGCTGGGCGTGCTCCACGAACGCGGTCAGTTCCGGGTCGGTGAGGTCGGGCGGCTGGGCGGCGTCGGACTCGGCCTGCGCTTCGTTCAGGCGGAAGTGCGCGTTGGACGCGAACTCCGGGCACGACTGCACCGTCGGTACCGACCACTTCCGCGCGACCAGCCGCGCCGTCTCCGACGCCGCCAGGTCGTGCAGGACGAGGTCCGGCGGGTCGCCGGCGAACCGGGCCATCGCGGCCGGAAGCGGGGCGAGGCCCTCGCCCATGAACGCCAGCATGGCCCGCAGCGCGTAGCCGTCGGACGCGGTGTCGCCCAGGCCGGTCGCCCACGGGAACGTCGAGCGGTAGGGCAGCACTTCGGCCCCGGTCGCCGCCACCTTCGCGGCGAACTCGTCGACCACGGCGAAGGTGACGCGGTGGCCGCGGCGCACCAGTTCGGCGACGACCGGGAGGACCGGCGCGACGTGGGCGTACGCGGGGAAGCTGAAGACGGCGATGTGCCTGCTCACCACCGCATCGTCGGGCACCGGGTCCGAAGGGGACAGTGACTACCACGCGAGGTCTGGCGGTTTCCCCGGAGTCCACATCGACCGTCGCTTCCGCGCCGACGACTAGGTGGTTCCACAGACTTCCGCGGTGAAAACCTTTGCCGCTGCACACCGTCCCTATCCTGCAGACGACGCATCGAGGGGGATCTCAACAATCGTTTAAAAGCAACGAATTGCACGTCGCCGCGGGTAAGGGCAGTCCGCGACCCCTGGGGAAGGACCTTCATGAAGACGAGCGTTGACGACCTGGCCCTGTTCGGCGGCCCGATGGCCTTCGAGAAGACCTTGGTGGTGGGGAAGCCGAGCACCGGGGACCGGGCGAAGTTCTACGAGCGGCTCGAAGTCGCCCTGGACAGCGGCCGCCTGACCAGCGGCGGCCCGCTGGTGAAGGAGTTCGAGGCGCGAATCGCCGACCACGCCGGCGCCAAGCACTGCGTCGCCACCTGCAACGGCACGATCGCCCTCGAGGTGATGGCGCGGGCGGCCGGGCTGACCGGCGAGGTCATCATGCCGTCGATGACCTACGTCGCGACCGCGCACGCGATGCGCTACCTCGGGTTGACGCCGGTCTTCTGCGACCTCGACCCGGCGACCGGGTGCATCGACCCCGAGCAGGTCGAAAGCCTCATCACCCCGCGCACGACCGGCCTGATCGGGGTGCATCTGTGGGGCCAGCCCGCCGCCGTCCAGGAACTCGAGAAGATCGCCGAGGCCCGCGACCTGACCCTCTTCTTCGACGCCGCGCACGGCATCGGCTGCACCTTCGGCGCCCAGCCGCTCGGCGGCTTCGGCAAGGCGGAGATGTTCAGCTTCCACGCGGCGAAGGTCGTCACCACGTTCGAAGGCGGCGCGATCGTCACCAACGACGACGAGTTCGCCCAGCGCGCCCGCTACACCCACAACTTCGGCTGGGGCGAGGAGCACGTCACCGAGTTCGCCGGCACCAACGCCAAGATGAGCGAGGCGTCCGCGGCGATGGGCCTGACCTCGCTCGACGCGCTGCCCGCGACCATCGCCGCCAACCGCGCGCACTACGAGGAGTACGCCGCCGAGCTGGACGGGCTCCCCGGTCTGGAGATGCACCGCTACGACGAGGACAACCGCAACAGCTACCAGTACAACGTCGTCAAGGTCGACGAGGGGGAGTCCGGCCTGTCCCGCGACACGATCCTCGAGCTGCTGCGGGCGGACAACGTGCTGGCACAGCGGTACTTCTCGCCGTGCGTGCACGAGTGCGAGCCGTACCGGACCGAGCGGCCGGTCTCACTGCCGGCCACCGACGCGTTCTCGCGCCGGGTGCTGACCCTGCCGACGGGGCCCTCGGTCACCGGCGAACAGGTTCGCGAGGTCTCGGCGCTCATCGCCTTCGCTGTCGAGCACGCGCCCGAGATCCGCCGCCGCCTCGCCGCCCGCGCGCGCTGAGCACACCGCCCCGAAAGGTCGTGAACGACTCGTTCACGACCTTTCGGCGACCAGCTTCACCAGGTCCGCCACGAGCTCGTGCGGGGTCGGCTGGGCCAAGGCCAGGTCACGCAACCGCAGGGCGTTGGCCCGGAACCCGGGTTCCCCGACCAGTCTCGCCACCGACGTCCGCAGGTCGCCGGCCGTGAAACCGTTGTGGGTGAACAACAACCCCGCTCCCTCGTCGACCAGCCGCCGAGCTCGCAGCAAGTGGTCGGCGATCGGCGTGGTCACCGTCAGCTGGGGCACGCCCGCCACCAGCGCCGCGCCGTAGCTGCCGAACCCGCCGTGGTGCACGATCGCCGAGCAGCTCGGCAGCACCGTGTGCAACGCGACCGATTCGACGACCCGGACGTTCGCCGGAACCTCGTCCAGCAGCTTCCGCTGCTCGGGCACCAGAGCGGCGACCACCTCGATGTCCAAGGCGGACAACGCGTCGAGGATGTCCGGAATGGACACGTAGTCGCCGCCGAACGCGTCCGTGTTGGACGAACCCAGTGTCAAGCACACCCGCGGCCGCGACGGCGGCTCCCGCAGCCAGTCCCAGACGACCGCGCGGCCGTTGTAGGGCACGTGCCGCACCGGCAGCCGCCGGACGCCGGAGCGCGCGCCCAGCGCCTCCGGCAGCGGGTCGATCGTCGCCTGGCCGGTGACCAGCTCCTCGGCGAAGCCCACCCCGTACGGCCGGGCGGTCAGCTCCAGCCAGTCGTACAGCGGATCTTCCCGCTCCGCGGGCGGCTGCGCGGCCAGCACCTCGAGGAACGTCCGGCGCATCGCGCACCAGACGTCGGCCCAGCACAGCTGCCGGACGTGCGCGGCGCCGCAGGCCTTCGCCGCGATCGCCCCGGCGTAGGTCAGCGCGTCCCAGACGACCAGGTCCGGCCGCCACTCCCGCGCGTAGGCGACCAGGTCGGCGACCATGTCGTCGTTGTAGATGGCGAACCCGGCCCACACGGTGAACGTGTAGCGCTGGTGGAGGGCCTCCCAGGTGTGCGACGCCGGATCGGTGTCGTTCCAGTTCGCGATGTCGGCTTCCTGGGCGTCGCGGTTGCGCTTCATGCCCTCGTGCATCGTGTTGTCCGCGCCGACCGGCACCGCGGTCAGCCCGGTGCCGGTCACGACGTCGGTGAACCCCGGCGACGCCGCGACCCGCACCTCGTGCCCGGCCGCGACGAGCGCCCAGGCCGTCGGGACCATGCAGTACAGGTGGGACTTCTCGTCCAGGGTCACGAACAGCACGCGCACGGGTTCGCCTTTCAGTGGTGGCCGGAGAGCGTGCCCGCCAGCCGCGCGGAGATCAGCCGCAGCACCTCGGGCTGGTGGTCGGCGAGGAAGAAGTGGCCGCCGCGGAACACCTTCAGCTCGAATTCGCCGTCGGTGTGGCCCGCCCAGGCGCGCGCCTCGTCGAGGGTGGTCTTCGGGTCGGCGTCACCGGTCAGCACGGTGATCGGCGTGGCCAGCCTCGGTCCCGGTCCGTTGACGTACGTCTCCGCGGCCTTGTAGTCGTTGCGGATGGCGGGCAGTGCCATCCGCAGGATCTCTTCGTCGCCCAGCACGGCCGCGTTCGTGCCGCCGAGCCGGCGCACCTCGGCGATGACGCCGTCGTCGTCGAGCAGGTGCACGGATTCGTCGCGGCGGCAGGCGGGCGCCCGCCTGCCGGAGGCGAACAGGTGCAGCGGGGTCACCCCGGTCCGTTCCAGCCGGGCGGCGACCTCGAACGCCAGCGTCGCGCCCATGCTGTGGCCGAACAGCGCGAACGGCCGCTCCGTCCGCCCGGCGAGCACTTCGGCGAGCCGGTCCGCGAGCACGGGCAGGCTGTCGATCCCCGGCTCCAGCCGCCGGTCCTGGCGGCCCGGGTACTGGACGGCGAGGACCTCGACCGAGCGGCCGAGCCCGGCGGACATCGGGAAGTAGAAGCTGGCCGAGCCGCCCGCGTGCGGCAGGCAGAACAGCCGGACGGCTCCCGCGTCCGCGTCGTGGTAGCGGCGGAGCCACAGCTCCGGGTCGTCGGTCATGCGTGGACTCCGTCCTGGAGGGTGGTGCCGAGCCAGCCGCGCACGGTCTCGGCGGTCGTGGCGGCGTGGTCCTCGACCATGGTGAAGTGGTTGCCCGGCACGTCGACGACGGTGTCGGCGGTGTCCCAGTGCGTCTGCCACTCCTCGGGCGCCAGCCCCGCGTCGGCGACCGGGGGCTCGGACGAGCGGACCAGTAGCAGCGGCACGGACAGCTTCGCGGGTTCCCAGCCTGCCATCAGCCGGAAGTACCAGCTCATCGCCGACAACCGCGCGGCGTCCATCGGCGCGAACACCGCTTCGCGGTCGAACATGCCGCCGAACAGCTCGTCGCGGAACCGGTCCAGCGGCGAGTCCGCGCGCGGCAGGTAGCTGTCGAGCAGGACGACGGCCAGCGGCGGCGTGCCCCGCTCTTCGAGGAGTTCGGCGGCGGCGTGCGCGAGCATCCCGCCCGAGGACGAACCGAGCAGCACGAACGGCGCACCGGCGGCGGCCCGCAGCACCGCGTCCGCCTGCACCTCGGCGACCGCGCGGACGCTGGTGGGCAGCGCCTCGCCCTTGACGAAGCCCGGTGCCGGCAGCGCGTGGACGTCCCGGTCGCCGCGGAACGGCGACGCGAACCGGGCGTACTGGTGCACGCCGGCCAAGGCGACGTAGGAGCTGAAGCAGATCAGCTTCGGTGTCCGCTCCCCGGCGGCCAGCTTCACCGACCCGAGGTCGTTCTCCCGGTCGGCGGCCGAGCCGAAGGTGGGGCGCAGCAGCGCCGCGTTGTGCAGCAGCTCGAAGCCCTCCTTCATCTTGCCGAGCTCACAGGCCGTGCGGAACAGCGCGCCGAGGGTCTCTCCGGCGTCCACAGTGGACACCTTCGGTTCGTCGGTCACCTTCAGTTCCGCCCGCAGGTGGGCCGCGAGGTCCTCGGGGGTCGGGAAGTCGAAGACGAGCGTCGGCGGCAGCCGCAGGCCGGTGGCCGCGCCGAGGGTGTTGCGCAGCTCGACCGCGGTGAGCGAGTCGAACCCGGCGACGAGGAACCCGACGTCCGGGCGGACGGCTTCGGGACCGGCGTGCCCCAGCACCGTGGCCGCGGCGCCGCGGACCAGATCCAGCAGGACGGCTTCCCGTTCCCCGGCGGACTTGCCGGCCAACGCCCTGCCCAGCGTGTCCTTTCCGGACACCTCGGCCGCCGCGGCGCGCCGGGCCGGGCGCACGAGTCCCTTGAGGACAGCGGCGACCGGCCCGCCGGACAGGTCCAGCTTCGCCGGGACCAGCGCGGGTTCGGTGAGCGCGGTGGCGGCGTCGAACAACGCCAGCCCCTGCTCGACCGGCAGTGCCCGGACGCCGCCGCGGGACATCCGGTTCCGGTCGGCGGAGTCCAGCTTGGCGCTCATCCCGGTTTCCCACAGGCCCCAGGCCAGCGCTTGGGCGGGCAGCCCGCGGGCGGCCCGGTGGGCGGCGAGCGCGTCGAGGAAGGCGTTGGCCGCGGCGTAGTTGCCCTGCCCCGGTGCGCCGAAGGTGGCCGCCACCGAGGAGAACAGCACGAACGCCGAGAGGTGGCGGTCGGCGGTCAGCTCGTGCAGGTGCCAGGCGGCGTCGACCTTGGGCCGCAGCACCGCGTCCAGCCGCCCCGGGGTGAGGCCCTCGATGACGCCGTCGTCGAGGACGCCGGCCGCGTGCACGACCGCCGCGAGGTCGGGAATCCCCGCCAGCAGCTCGGCGAGCGCGTCCCGGTCCGCCGCGTCGCACGTGGCGAGCCGGACGTCCGCGCCGAGCGCGGCCAGCTCGTCCCGGAGGTCGGTGGCGACGGCGGCGTTCCGGCTGGTCAGGACGAGCCGGCGGACGTCGTGCGCGGTGACCAGGTGCCGGGCCAGCACGCGGCCCAGGCTGCCGGTGGCGCCGGTCAGCAGCACCGTGCCGTCCGGCCCGAACGGCTGCTTCCCGGTGGCGGACTCCGTGGTGGCCCGGCTCAGCCGGGCGGCGAGGAGGGCGCCTTCGCGCACCGCGAGTTGCGGCTCGTCGCTGAGGACCGCGGCCGCCAGCGCGGCAGCGGACCGGTCGGGACTGCTCGGCGGGTCGAGGCGCCCCGCCCCACGCTCGGCCGGCCGCGGCTCTTCGCCGGGCACCCCGGCCGCGGACCGGTCGCGGCCGGTCGGCGGGTCGAGGCGCTCCGCCCCACGCTCGGCCGGCCGCGGCTCTTCGCCGGGCACCCCGGCCGCCGACCGGTCGCGGCCGGTCGGCGCGGCGAAGTCGACGAGCCGCACGCGGCCGGGGTGCTCCGACTGCGCCGAGCGGACCAGGCCCCAGATCGGCGCGGCCGCCAGGGCGGGGATGTCGTCGCCGGCCGCGGCGGCCACCGCGCCGCGGGTCACCACCACCAGCCGGGAACCCGCGAACCTCTCGTCGGCCAGCCACTCCCGCAGCAAGGCCAGCACCTCATGGGCGCTCGCCCGCGCGGCATCCGGTAGCGCACCCGCCGCCGGCGTCGGGACGGCCAGCACCGCCTCGGGCACGGCCATGCCGAGCCCCACCGCCGTCCCGAGCGCGTCGAGGTCCACGTAGGACTCGCAGGTCACGCCGCTCGCGTCGAGCGCCGGCCCGAGCCCGAGCTCGTCGGCACCGAGCACCGCCCACCGCCGGGCGCCGTCGACCGGCGGCATCGGGACCGGCCGCCAGTCCAGCCGGAACAGCGAGTCGTGCGCCTTCCGGACCGGTCGCGCGGCCGCCCCGGCCAGCGGCCGCAGCACCAGCGCGTCGACCGTCGCCACCGCGCGGCCGGCCGGGTCGGCCAGGCTCAGCTTGACGGTGTCGTGGCCGTTCGGGGTCACCGTGACCCGGACCGCGGTGGCACCGCTCGCGTGCAGCGTCACCCCGCTCCAGGAGAACGGCAGGTAGGCGCGGCCCGCCCACTCGGCGACCGTGCCCAAGACGTGCAGGGACGCGTCGAGCAGCGCCGGGTGCAGGCCGGACCGGGCAGCGTCCGTGTGTTCCTCGGGCCGCAAGGCCACCTCGGCGTGCACCTCGTCGCCGAGCCGCCAGGCCGCCCGCAGGCCCTGGAAAGCCGGGCCGTAGCCGAATTCGCTGCCGTCGGTGTAGAGGCCGTCGAGGTCCACGGGCTCGGCGCCGGCCGGCGGCCACTCCGCGAGGTCGTCGGGCGCCGGGCCGGGTCCGGCGGCGAGCCTGCCACTGGCGTGCCGGGTCCACGGCTCGTCGTCGAGTCGCGAATGGACGGTGACTCCCCGCGTCCCCGGCTCGTCCGGCGCGCCGACGACGACCTGAAGCTGGACGCCTTCGCCGGGGAGGTCCAGGGGTGTCTCGATGACCAGCTCGTCGATGCCGCCGGCACCCGCCTGCTCGGCCGCGCGCAGGACCAGCTCGACGAACCCGGTGCCCGGGAACAGCGTGCGACCGGCGACGACGTGGTCGGCGAGCCAGGGGTGGGTGCGCGGGGAGATCCGGCCCGTGCACACCACGGTGCCGTTCTCGGCGTTCGTGACCGACGCGCCCAGCAGCGGGTGGTCCGGGCGGTCGAGGCCCGCCAAGGTGACGTCCCCGGCCGGTGCCGGGGAGAACTCGGGCCAGAACCGCTCGTGCTGGAAGGCGTACGTCGGCAGGGCCGCCGGGTCGCCCCGCCCGCCCAGGACGCGGGCCCAGTCCACAGTGGAGCCGGCGGCGTGCAGCTTCGCCAGTCCGGTCAGCAGGTCCCGCGGCTCGTCCTCGCGCACCAGCGCGACAGCCTGCGCGCGGTCGTCGAGGCAGGCGGCGGCCATCGCGGTGAGCACGCCGTCCGGGCCCAGCTCGGCGAACCGGGTCACGCCCAGCCCGGTGAGGGTGGCGACGGCGTCGGCGAACCGGACGGTCCCGCGCGCCTGGCGCAGCCAGTATTCCGGCGAGGTCAGCTCGGTCGCGACCGCTCCGGTGAGCGTCGAAACGACCGGGATGGCCGGCGGCGTGAAGGTGACGCCGTTCAAGACCCGGCCGAAGCCGGCGAGCATCGCGTCCATGTCCGCCGAGTGGAAGGCGTGCGAAACGCGCAGCCGCCGGGTCCTGCGGCCGGCCCAGTGCCGCTCGACCTCGAGGACGCCGTCTTCGGCACCGGAGACCACGACGGACGTGGGCCCGTTGACCGCGGCGAGGCCGACCCCCGCGGGCAGCGTCGGGACGACTTCGCTCTCGCTCGCTTCGATCGCCAGCATCGCACCGCCGGTGGGCAGGGCCTGCATGAGGCGGCCTCGTGCGGCGACGACGGTGCAGGCGTCGGGCAGCGACCACACGCCGGCGACGTGCGCGGCGGCCAGCTCGCCGATCGAGTGCCCGGCCAGCGCGTCCGGCCGGACGCCCCAGGATTCCAGGAGCCGGAACAGGGCCACCTCGACCGCGAACAGCGCGGGCTGGGTGTACCCGGTCCGGTCGAGCAGGGCCGGTTCGGTGTCGATCACTTCGCGCAGGGGCCGGTCGAGGTGGGTGTCGAACTCCGCGCAGACTTCGGTGAAGGCGTCGGCGAACACCGGGAACTCGCGACGCAGTTCGGCACCCATGCCGGGCCGTTGCGCGCCCTGGCCGGTGAAGAGGAACGCGGTCGCGCCCTCGGCGCGCACGCCCGTGACGACGCCGGGCGCGGGCCGGCCAGCGGCCACGGCGGCCAACCCGCCGGCCAGCTCGTCCCGGCCGGCGCCCACGACGACCGCCCGATGGGCGAAGACGGTCCGTGCGGCCAACGCCGTGCCGATCTCGGCCGGCTCGGCCGCGACGTGGTTCAGCAGCCGCCCGGCCTGCGCCCGCAGGGCCTCCGGGCTGTGGCCCGACACGCTCCACGCCGTCAGCGAGCCGGGAGCGGGGCTTTCACGTGAAAGCTCCGCTTCGGGTGCGGCTTCGATGATGACGTGGGCGTTCGTCCCGCTCACCCCGAACGACGACACCCCGGCGCGGCGCACGCGGTCGTCCGGCCACGGCACCGGATCCGACAGCAGCCGCACGTCCCCGCCGGACCAGTCCACATGGGACGACGGCACGTCGGCGTGCAGGGTCTTCGGCAACACCTCGTTCCGCAGTGCCAGCACCATCTTCATGACGCCGGCGACGCCCGCCGCCGCCTGGGTGTGGCCCACGTTGGACTTGACGGACCCGAGCCACAGCGGCCGGTCGCGGTCCTGCCCGTAGGTCGCGATGAGCGCCTGCGCCTCGATCGGGTCGCCCAGCGACGTCCCGGTGCCGTGCGCCTCCACGGCGTCCACATCGGACGGTTCCAACCCGGCCGAAGCGAGCGCCGCCCGGATCACCCGCTGCTGCGAAGGCCCGTTCGGCGCGGTCAGCCCGTTCGAGGCACCATCCTGGTTGACCGCGCTGCCCCGCACGATCGCGAGCACCGGGTGCCCGTTGCGACGCGCGTCGGAAAGCCGTTCCAGCACCAGCATTCCCGAGCCTTCGCCCCAGCCGGTGCCGTCGGCGTCGTCGGAGAAGGCCTTGCACCGCCCGTCCGGGGCCAGCCCGCGCTGCCTGCTGAACTCGACGAACGACCCGGGTGTCGACAGCACGGTGACGCCGCCGGCGAGCACGAGCGAGCACTCCCCCGCGCGCAGGGCCTGGATCGCCCAGTGCAGTGCGACCAGCGAAGACGAGCAAGCGGTGTCGACGGTGACCGCGGGCCCCTCGAGCCCGAGCGCGTAGGAGATCCGGCCCGAGAGCACGGAAGCGGCGTTGCCGGTGCCCAGGTAGCCTTCGGCGCTCTTCGGTGCCAGCGCGAGCAGCGCCGGGTAGTCCTGGCCGTTGGTCCCGGCGAACACGCCCACCGGCGCGCCGCGCAGCGACTCCGGGTCGATCCCCGCGCGCTCCAGGGCCTCCCACGACGTCTCGAGCAGCAGCCGCTGCTGCGGGTCCATCGCGAGGGCTTCCCGCGGCGAGATGCCGAAGAAGCCGGGGTCGAACAACGCGGCGTCGTCGAGGAAACCGCCTTCGCGGGCGTACGACGTGCCTTCGCTGTCGGGGTCGGGGTCGTAGAGCGCGTCGAGGTCCCAGCCGCGGTCGGCCGGGAACCCGCCGATCGCGTCCCGGCCGTCGGCGAGCAGGGCCCACAGGTCGTCCGGGGTGCGGACGCCGCCGGGGAACCGGCAGGCCATCGACACGATCGCGATCGGGTCGTCGCCGGTCGGGGCGACCGGGACCGGTGCCGCGGGAGCCGCGTCGCCGGCCAGGTGCGCGGCCAGCGCCTTCGGGGTGGCGTAGTCGTAGATCAGCGTGGCGGGCAGCCGCTGCCCGGTGGCCGCGGCGAGGCGGTTCCGCAGTTCCACGGCGGTCAGCGAGTCGAAGCCGAGGTCCTTGAACGCGCGTTCCGGCGCCACGGCCGCCGGGCCGGCGTAGCCGAGCACCAGCGCCACGGCGGTGCGGACGACGTCGAGCACGTCGGCCGGCCGCTCGGCCACCGGTTCGGCCGGCCGGGGCGGGACGAGCCCGGCGAAGACCGGCGGCAGGGCCGGGGCGGCGCGCAGCACGTCGAAGTCGAACCGGATCGGCAGCACCGCGGGTTCGCCGCCGCGGCAGGCCGCGTCGAACAGCCGGAGACCTTCCCCGGTGGACAGCGGGATCATCCCGGTGGCGCCCAGGCGGCGGCGGTCGCGGTCGGCGAGCCCGCCGGTCATGCCGCCGTCCTGCGCCCACAGGCCCCAGCCGAGCGCGAGCCCGGGCAGGCCGCGGTCGCGGCGGTGCCGGGCCAGCGCGTCGAGCCAGACGTTGGCCGCCGCGTAGTTCGCCTGCCCGGCCGGGCCGAGCGTGCCGGAGATCGAGGAGAAAAGAACGAACGCCGTCAGCTCGGCGCCCGCGGTCAGCTCGTGGAGGTTCGTGACGGCGTCGATCTTGGGCCGCAGCACCGTGTCGAGGCGCTCGGGGGTCAGCGCGGACACCACGCCGTCGTCGAGGACCCCGGCGACGTGGACGACCCCGGTCAGCGGCCGGTCGGCCGGGATGGCCGCCAAGAGTGCGGCCAGCGCGTCGCGGTCGGCGGCGTCGCACGCCGCGACGACCGGTTCGGCACCCAGCTCGGTCAGCTCGGCGGCCAGTTCGGCGGCGCCGGCGGCGGCCGGGCCGCGGCGGCTCGCGAGGAGCAGGTACCGCACGCCGTGCCGGGCGACCAGGTGCCGCGCGATCTGCGCGCCCAGCGCCCCGGTCCCGCCGGTGACCAGGACCGTCCCTTCCGGACCGAAGGACGCCGACGGCCCCGGCTCGGCCGCCTTGGTCAGGCGGGACGCCCGGATTTCGCCGTCGCGCAGCAGGAACTCGGGTTCGCCGGTGGCGAGCGCGGCGGGCAGCAGACGCGCGGCCGCCGGGTCGTCGACGTCGGCGAGCACGAACCGGCCGGGGTTCTCCGCCGCGGCCGAGCGCACCAGACCCCACACCGGGGCCTGCGCGAGGTCCGAAACGCCGTCGGCGACGGCGGCGCCGCGGGTCAGCACGACCAGGGTGCGGCCGTCGAACCGCGGGTCGGCCAGCCAGGAGCGCACGAGGTGCAGCGCGCGGCGGGCCGCCTCGCCGGGCGTGTCCACTTCGGACCGTGAAAGGAACGGGGCGACGAGGACGTCGGGCAGCGAGCCCGCTTCGGCGACGCCGTCGAGGTCGGGGTGACAGGACAGGGCACCCAGCTCGGCGAACAGGCCCGCGGCGAGTTCCCGGTGGCCGGAGCCGAGCAGCGCCCAGGTCGCCGGGACGGGCTCGGCCGCCGGGACCGGCACCCAGCCGAGCTTGAGCAGGGCGTCGCCGGTGCTGCCGCCGGCCGGGCGGGGCAGCTCCGGCCAGTAGGTCTCGCGCTGGAACGCGTAGGTCGGCAGGGGGCAGGCCCGCGCGCCGGGGAACAGCGCGCCCCAGCCGGCTCGCGCGCCCCGGACGTACAGCGTCGCCACGGCGGTGAGCGCGGTCCGGACCTCGTCGCGGTCCTTGCGCAGCAGCGCGGCGGCCGTCGCGCCCGGCAGGCACTCCTCGGCCATCGCGGTGAGCACGCCGTGCGGCCCGACCTCCAGGAAGCGGGTGGTCCCGAGGTCCGCGAGCGCCGCCACGGCGGCGGCGAACCGCACGGGTTCCCGGACCTGGCGCACCCAGTACTCCGGCGTCGCCAGTTCGTCGGTCAGCGGTGTCCCGGTCACCGTCGAGACGACCGGGAGCCGCGGGCGGGTGTAGGTGATCCGCGCCGCGACCCGCCCGAACTCCGCCAGCATCGGGTCCATCAGCGGGGAGTGGAACGCGTGGGAGACGGTGAGCCGCCGGGTCCGGCGGCCGAGCGCGGCGAAGTGCCGCTCGATGTCCCCGGTGCCGTCGCCGGACACCACGACCGAATCCGGGCCGTTGACGGCGGCGAGCGAGACGGCGCCGGTGAGCAGCGGCGTCACCTCGGCTTCGGTCGCCTGGACGGCGACCATCGCCCCGGCTCGCGGGAGCGCCTGCATCAGCCGTCCGCGGGCGGCGACCAGCTCGACCGCGTCGGGGAGGGAGAAGACGCCGGCGACGTGGGCGGCGGCCAGCTCGCCGATGGAGTGCCCGGCGAGGTGGTCGGGCGTCACGCCCCAGGATTCCAGCAGCCGGAACAGCGCGACCTCGACCGCGAACAACGCGGGCTGGGTGAACGCCGTCTCGTCGAGGTCCACCCCGGAATCGACGACCGTCTTGAGCGGCCGGTCGAGGTGGCGGTCGAAGTGGGCGCAGATCTCGTCGAACGCGTCGGCGTAGGCCGGGAACCGGTCGTACAGCTCGCGGCCCATGCCGGCGCGCTGGGCGCCCTGGCCGGTGAACAGGAACGCGGTCAGCCCTTCGGTGACCATGCCACGTACGGGGACCTCCTCGCCCTTGGCGAGCGCACGCGCTCCGGCGGCCAGCTCGGCCGCGTCGCCGACCAGCACTGCCCGGTGCTCGAAGGCCGAGCGGGTCGTGGCGAGCGCCAGCCCGATCCCGGCGGGATCACCCTCGACCCCGGCCAGCCGCGCGGCTTGAGCGCGCAGAGCGGCTTCCGACCGTCCGGAAAGGACCCACGGCACGACGTCCGGTGTGCTTGCGGTCACCGGCGCGGGTTCTTCGGCAGGTGGCGCGGCCAGGAGCACGTGCGCGTTGGTCCCGCTGACGCCGAACGCCGAGACGCCCGCGCGGCGCACCCGCCCTTCCTCCGGCCACGGGACCGGCTCGGTCAGCAGGCGGACGTCGCCGGCCGACCAGTCCACGCGCGACGAGGGCCGGTCGACGTGCAGCGTTTTCGGCAGGACGCCGTTGCGCAGCGCGAGGGTCATCTTGATCACCCCGGCCACCCCCGCGGCGGCCTGGGTGTGCCCGAGGTTCGACTTGACCGAGCCGAGCCACAGCGGCGTCCGGCGGTCGCGTCCGTAGGTGGCCAGCAGGGCCTGCGCCTCGATCGGGTCGCCCAGGCCGGTCCCCGTGCCGTGCGCTTCCACGGCGTCCACCTCGGACGGCGACAGGCCGGCGTCGGCCAGTGCGGCGCGGATGACCCGTTGCTGCGACGGGCCGTTCGGGGCGGTGAGCCCGTTCGACGCGCCGTCGGAGTTGATCGCCGAGCCCGCGACGAGCGCGAGCACCGGGTGGTTGTTGCGGCGGGCGTCGGACAGCCGTTCCAGCAGGACGACCCCGGCGCCTTCGCCCCAGCCGGTGCCGTCGGCGGTGTCGGCGAACGCCTTGCACCGGCCGTCCGCGGCCAGTCCCTGCTGCCTGCTGAACCCGATGAACGCGCCGGGCGTGGTCATGACCGTGACCCCGCCGGCGAGCGCGAGGGCGCACTCCCCCTCGCGCAGCGCGTGCGCCGCCCAGTGCAGCGCGACCAGCGACGACGAGCACGCCGTGTCGACCGTGACGGCCGGGCCCTCCAGGCCGAGCGCGTAGGCGATCCGTCCGGAAAGGACACTGGCCGCGTTGCCGGTGCTCTCGTAGCCGTCGCCGACGCCGGGGGCGAGGCTGAGCAGCCCCGGGTAGTCCTGGCCGTTGGTGCCGGCGAACACGCCGACCGGTTCGCCCCGCAGGGACAGCGGGTCGATCCCGGCGCGTTCCAGTGCCTCCCAAGAGGTTTCGAGCAGCAGCCGCTGCTGCGGGTCCATGGCGACGGCCTCGCGGGGCGAGATCCCGAAGAAGGCGGCGTCGAACGCGCCCGCGTCGCGGACGAACCCGCCCTGGCGGACGTAGCTCGTGCCCGGGTGCGCCGGGTCGGGGTGGTAGACCGCGTCGAGGTCCCAGCCGCGGTCGTCCGGGAAGTCCGTCAGCGTGTCGGTGCCGGTCTCCAGGACCCGCCAGAGGTCCTCGGGCGTCTCGACACCGCCGGGGAACCGGCACGCCAGCGCCACGATCGCGATCGGCTCGGGCGCGCCCGCCTCGGCGGCCCGCAGCCGCTCACGCGTCTCGTGCAGGTCGGCGGTGACCTTGCGCAGGTAGCCGAGCAGCTTCTCCTCGTTCACGTCGCCCCCGTCACGCGAGTCCCAGCTCGTTGTCGATGAAGTCGAAGATCTCGGTCTCGCCTGCCGTTTCGAGCTTCCGCCGCAGGCTTTCCGCCGGTGCCCCGCCGTGGCGGCCCAGCAGGGCCTGCAACCGGCCGGCGACGCGGGTGCCCTGCTCGGCGGTCAGGCCGGCGAGAACCGCTTCGATGCGTTCGAACGCGGCTTCGGCCGGGTCGGCCGGGCCGAGTTCGCGGCCGAGGTGCGCGGCGAGCGCGGCCGGGTTCGCGTAGTCGAAGCCGAGCGTCGCGGGAAGGGCCAGGCCGGTGGCGGCGGCGAGGCCGTTGCGCAGCTCGACCGCGGTGAGCGAATCGAGGCCCAGCTCCTTGAACGCCAGCCCCGGGTCCACTGTGGACGGGCCGGCGTACCCGAGCACGGCGGCGACCTCGGCGCGCACCAGCTCGAGCAGCGCGCGGTCCCGTTCGGGCCCGGTCAGGGCGTCGAGCTTCGCGCGGAAGTCCACCTCCGGGGTGGCCTGCCTGGCTTCGGGCAGCTCGTCGAACAGCCGCCCGGCGCGGAACTGGTCCCAGTCGAAGTCGGCCACCGTGACGACCGGCTCGCTGCCCGTGAGCGCTCGGTGCAGGGCGGCGGTGGCCAGGGCGGGAGCCATCGGCCGGATCCCGCCGCGTTCGGCGCGGGCCGTGGTCCCGGCGGCCATGCCGGCGCCGGCCCACGGGCCCCACGCGATCGAGGTGGCGGGCAGGCCGAGGCCGGCCCGCCGCTCGGCGAGGGCGTCGAGGACGGCGTTGGCGGCGACGTAGTTGCCTTGCCCGGCCGCGCCGAGGGTGGCGGCGAGGGAGGAGAACAGGACGAAGGCGGAGAGGTCCCGGTCGCGGGTCAGCTCGTCGAGGTTGCGCGCCGAGTCCACTTTGGCCCGCAGCACGGTCGCCAGCCGGTGCGGGGTCAAGGAGTCGAGAACACCGTCGTCGAGGACACCGGCGGCGTGCACGACGGCGTCGAGATCGGGCAGCCCGCCGAGGAGTCCGGCGGCGGCGTCGCGGTCGGCGAGATCGACCGCGGCGACGGTGACTTCCGCACCGAGCGAGCGGAGTTCGGCCTCGAGCGCGGCGGCGCCGGGGGCGGCGGGACCGCGTCGTCCGGCGAGCACGACGTGGGAAGCGCCGGCACGGGCCAGCCACCGGGCGACTTCGGCCCCGAGAGCGCCGGTACCCCCGGTGACCAGCACGGTTCCCCGCGGGGCCCACGGCTCGGCGGGAGTGATCGGGGCGCGCACGAGCCGCCGCGCGTAGGTGCCGGAGGGGCGGATGGCGACTTGGTCGTCCCCTTCGCGGGTGGCCAGCGCGGCGATCAGGGCGGCCAGCTCGGGTTCACCGGCGTCCGCGGGCAGGTCGGCGAGACCACCCCACCGGTCGGGGTGTTCCAGGGCGGCGGTCCGGCCGAGGCCCCAGATCCCGGCGGACAGCGGCTCCGCGGGGGTTTCGGCTTCGACGGCGACGGCTCCGGCGGTGACGTGCCACAGCGGCGCGGTGATGCCGGCGTCGCCGAGGGACTGGAGGAGGGTGGTGCTCAGCGCGAGCCCGAGCGGGACGGACGGGAGGTCGGCGACGGCGTGGACGGCCAGGCCGAGCAGGGAAAGAACGCCGATGACCGGGCTGAGGCCGGCTTCGGCGAGCGAGGTGGGCACCGGCTCCGCACCGGCGGCCGGGCCGCGGTCGGCCCACGGCCCGGTGTCGCCGGGCCCGGTCCAGCCGGCCCCGCCGAGCGCGCCAGGCGCCGGCTCGGCACCCGCACCGCCCGCCGGCAAGCGCGCAGCCAGCGTCTCCCGGTCGAGGTCGGCCTCTCCCAGCAGCACCGGGACCGGCTCGGCCCCCGCCTCCGCGAGCGCCGTCAGCACTCCCTTGACCAGCGGATCACCGTCGAACCCGGCGGGCACCGCCACCAGCCACCGGCCGGTCGACCCCGCCCGGGGCCGATCCGTCACCGGCCGCCACGCCACCCGGTAACGCCAGGCGTCCGAAGGCGAGCCGCTCGGCGCCGCGGGCTCCGGCCAGCACACCCGCCGCTCGAACGGGTACGTCGGCAACACCACCTTCCGCGTCCCGGACGACAACTCCGCCCAGTCCACCGGCTGCCCGCTCACGTGCAACGATCCCAGCGCCAGCAGCGCCGAAGAAACCTCCGGCCGGTCCTTGCGCACCATCGGGACCGACCCCGGGGCCAGCGCCGACAACGTGCCGTCCGGGCCCAGCTCGACCAGCCGGGTCACCCCGGCCGCCCGCAGCGTCTCGACCGCCGCGGCGAACCGCACCGGCTCGCGCACCTGGCGGACCCAGTACCCCGGATCCGTCAGCTCCTCCGCGACCCGCCCGGTCACCGTGGACACCACGGGAACGCGCGGCCCGGCGTAGCCGATCCCGCGCGCCACCTCGGCGTAGTCCTCCAGCATCGCGTCCATACGAGCCGAGTGAAACGCATGCGAGACCCGCAAATCCCTAGACTTCACCCCGCGGGCCGTCAGCTCGGCGGCGATCTCGGCGAGGACGCCGGCCTCGCCCGAGAGGACCACCGACCGCGGCCCGTTCACCGCCGCCAGGTCCGCGCGGCCCGCCGCCACCGGCAGGACCTCCTGCTCGGCGGCCTGCACCGCGAGCATCGCGCCCCCGGGCGGCAACGCCTCCATCAGGCCGGCCCGCGCCGCGACCAGCGTGCCCGCGTCCGCCAGCGAGAACACTCCGGCGACGTGCGCCGCGGCCAGTTCGCCGATCGAGTGGCCCGCCAGGTAGTCCGGCCGGACGCCCCACGACTCCAGCAGGCGGAACAGCGCGACCTCGAAGGCGAACAGCGCCGGCTGCGTGTACCCCGTCCGGTCGAGCGCGGCAGCGTCGCCGAACACGACGTCCCGCAGCGGCCGGTCCAGCGACGGGTCCAGCACCGCGCAGGCCGCGTCGAACGCGTCCGCGAAGGCCGGGAACCGCGAGTACAGCTCCGCCCCCATCCCGGCGCGCTGCGAACCCTGCCCGGCGAACAGCAGCCCCGTCGCACCGCCGACGACCTGCCCGGCGACGACTCCGGGGCCCTTCCCGCCCGACGCCACCACGGCCAGCCCGGCCAGCAGGTCCGCCCGCGACGCGCCGGTCACCACCGCCCGGTGGTCGAACGCCGCCCGGCCGGCCAGGGTCAGGCTGACGTCGGCCGGAGCGGCGTCCGAGCCGAAGGCCGCGAGCCGGCGCGCCTGCTCCCGCAGCGCCGGCTCCGACCGCGCCGACAGCGGCCACGCCACGACGCCGACCTCGACCGGAGTGACTTCCGAGACCGGCGGCTCCTCGATGATGACGTGGGCGTTCGTGCCGCTGAAGCCGAACGACGAGATCCCCGCCCGGCGCGGCCGCTCGCCGGCCGGCCACGGCTGCTGCGAGGTCAGCAGCGCCACCGCGCCGCTGCTCCAGTCGACGTGCCGGGACGGGCGGTCCGCGTGCAACGTCTTCGGCAGGACGCCGTGCTCCAGCGCGAGCACCATCTTGATCACCCCGGCGATCCCGGCCGCCGCCTGCGTGTGCCCGATGTTGGACTTCAGCGAACCCAGCCACAACGGCGTGCGGCGGTCCTGGCCGTAGGTCGCCAGCAGCGCCTGTGCCTCGATCGGGTCGCCCAGCGCGGTCCCCGTGCCGTGCGCCTCGACAGCGTCCACATCGGACGGTGACAGCCCGGCGGCGGCCAGCGCGGAACGGATCACGCGCTGCTGGGACGGCCCGTTCGGCGCGGTGAGCCCGTTCGACGCGCCGTCGGAGTTCATCGCCGAGCCGCGCAGCACCGCGAGCACCGGGTGCCCCTGCCGGCGCGCGTCCGACAGCCGTTCGACCAGCACGACGCCGGCGCCTTCGCCCCAGCCCGTGCCGTCCGCGCCGTCGGCGAAGGCCTTGCACCGGCCGTCCGCCGCGAGCCCGCCCTGCCGGGAGAACTCGACGAACGCGCCGGGCGTCGCCATCACCGTCACCCCGCCCGCCAGCGCCATCGCGCACTCCCCCGCGCGCACCGACTGCGCCGCCATGTGCAGCGCGACCAGCGACGCCGAGCACGCCGTGTCCACGGTGACGGCCGGGCCGCCGAGGCCCAGCACGTACGACACCCGGCCCGAGACGACCGAAGCCGCGTTCCCGGTGCCGACGAACCCGCCGAAGTCCTCGCCGGAGCCGGCGAGCACCGCCGGGTAGTCCTGCCCGTTGGTGCCGAGGAACACCCCGACGTCCGGGCCGCCCGAGGGGTCGACGCCCGCGCGTTCCAAGGTCTCCCAGGCCGTCTCCAGCACGAGCCGCTGCTGCGGGTCCATCGCCAGTGCTTCCCGCGGCGAGATGCCGAAGAACGCCGGGTCGAACTCCGTGACGCCGTCGACGAACGCGCCGCCGCCCGTGACGACCCCCGCCGCCGCGAGGCCGGCGACGTCCCAGTGCCGGTCGGCGGGGAAGCCGGAGACCGCGTCGCGCCCGGAAACCAGCAGCTCCCACAGGTCTTCCGGCGTCCGCACGCCGCCGGGGAACCGGCAGCCCATCGCCACGACGACGATCGGGTCCTCAGTGGACACCGCAGCGCGCGAGACCACCGGCTCCTCGCTCGAGGTGCCCGCCAGGTGCGCGGCCAGGTCGGCCGCCGTCGGGTAGTCGTAGACCAGCGTCGCGGGCAGGTCCGTGCCGGTGGCCGCGCCGAGCCGGTTGCGCAGCTCGACGGCAGTCAGCGAGTCGAACCCGAGGTCCTTGAACGACTTGTCCGCCGGGACCTCTTCGGTGTACCCGAGCACCGCGGCGACCTGACGGCGCACCAGGGTCAGCATGTCCACATCGGACGGATCCACCAGCGCGGTACCGGCCGCCTCGGGCAGTTCGGACAGCAGCCGGCCCGGCCGGACGGCGGTGAGCGCGGGGCCGTAGACGGGCCAGTCGACGTCGGCGAGCGCGACCGAGACGTCCCCGGCCGCGAGCGCCCGGTCGAGCGCGGCCACCGCGAGTTCCGGGTCGAGCGGGGTGAGACCGCCGCGGCGCAACCGGTCGCGGACGGCGGCGTCGGCCGCCATCCCCGCGTCGGCCCACGGCCCCCACGCGAGCGAGGTCGCCGGAAGCCCCCGGGCCCGCCGGTACGCGGCCAGCGCGTCGAGGGCGGCGTTCGCCGCCGCGTAGTTGCCCTGCCCGGCCGAGCCCACGGTGCCGGCGAGCGAGGAGAACAGCACGAACGCCGCCAGCTCGCGGTCCGCGGTGGCCTCGTGCAGCACCCGGGCGGAGGTCGCCTTGGCTCGCAGCACGCGGTCGAGCTTTTCCGGCGTGAGCCCGTCGAGCACGCCGTCGTCGAGGACCCCGGCCGCGTGGACCACGACGGACAGGTCCGGCAGGGACGCCACGAGCGCGGTGACCGCGTCCCGGTCGGCGCAGTCGCAGGCCACGACCGTGATCCCGGGCTGGGCAGGGTCGATCGCGCCGCGCCGGCTCGCCAGCACGACGCGCGCCGCGCCGCGGTCGAGTGCCCAGCGCGCGAGGTGGCCGCCGAGCGCACCGGTGCCGCCGGTGATCAGCACCGTTCCGGCCATCGTCCACTCGGGACAATCGCCGGACAGCGGGGCGCGCACGAGCCGGCGGGCGAAGACCCCGGCGGGCCGGATGGCGACCTCGTCTTCGGCGCCGTCGGCGAGCACGCCGCACAGCCGGTCGAGGCCGCGGTCGTCGAGCCGCGCGGGGAGGTCGACCAGCCCGCCCCACCGGCGCGGGTGTTCCACGGCGGCGGACCGGCCGAGGCCCCACACCTGGGCCTGCTCGAAGTGGCCGAGGGGGTCGGACCGGCCGGTCGAGACCGCGCCTCGCGTGACGCACCAGAGCGGCGCGGACCAGCCGAGCTTGCCGAGCGCCTGGATCAGCGCGAGCGTGCCGGCCACCGGCAGCGTCGAAAGCACCCCGGCGGGCTCGTCGCCCGGCAAGGCGGCGACGGCCGGGACGTGCAGCACGTCCGCGCCCCGGTCGCGCAAGCCCTCGACCACGTCGCCGGCATCTTCGCCCACCACGAGCCAGCGGCCGGAGAGCCGGTTCGCGGCCGGCCCGGTGACCGGGCGCCAAGCGACCCGGTAGCGCCAACGGTCCACGAGGGATTCTTCGTGCTGACGGCGGCGCCACGCGGCCAGCGCGGGGACGACCTCGCTCAGCGGGGTCTCCGCCGGCACCTCCAGCGCGTTCGTCAACGCGGCGAGGTCCTCGTGCTCGACCGCCGACCAGAAGCGGTCCGCGTCGGTGTCCACGGTCGTGCCGGCTTCCGGCGAGGTGAGCCAGAAGCGTTCGTGTTGGAAGGCGTACGTCGGGAGGTCGACCCGCCGGGCGCCGCCGAGCAGGGCCGTCCAGTCGGGCGTACCACCCCGGACGTGCAACTCGGCGAGCGCGGCCAGCGCCGACTCGCGTTCGTCACGCGCCGCGCGCAGCACCGCCACGACGGGCACGCCCGCCATCCCGGCGAGGGTCCCGTCCGGGCCGACCTCGACGAACCGCGTCACACCACGGGCTTCCAGGTCCGCCATCCGGTCGGCGAACCGGACCGGTTCGCGCACGTGCCGCACCCAGTACTCCGGGTCGGTGAGGTCGGCGGCGTCGCCGGTGACGATCGGGATCTCCGGCGCCGAGAACGTCACCCCGGACACCACCCGGCGGAACTCGGCCAGCATCGGGTCCATCAGCACCGAGTGGAAGGCGTGCGACACGGAGAGCCGCTTCGTCCTGCGACCGCGGGAAGCCAGTTCGGCCGCGGCCGCGAGCACCGCCTCTTCGTCGCCGGACAGCACGACGGAGCCGGGCGCGTTGACCGCGGCCAGGTTCACGCGCTCGCCCAGCAGCGGGGTGACCTCGGCTTCGGTCGCCTGCACGGCGACCATCGCCCCGCCGGCGGGGAGGGCCTGCATCAGCCGGGCGCGCGCGGCGACCAGCCGGCAGGCATCGGCCAGCGAGAGGATTCCGGCTACGTGCGCCGCGGCCAGTTCGCCGATGGAGTGCCCGGCCAGGAAGTCCGGTTTCACGCCCCAGGACTCCAGCAGCCGGAACAGGGCCACCTCGACGGCGAACAGCGCCGGCTGCGTGTGGCCGGTGTCGTTCAGGGACTCGCCCGAGATCACCTCGGCCAGTGGAACGCCGAAACCCGCGCACACCTCGTCGAAGGCCGAGGCGAACACCGGGAACTCGCGGCGCAGCCCGGCGCCCATCCCGATCCGCTGGGAACCCTGACCGGAGAACAGGAACGCGGTCTTGCCCGCCTTGCCGACGACACCGTCCACAACGGACGCCGACGGCGCTCCGGCCGCCAGCGCGTCCAGTGCGGTCACCGCCGAAGCCGTGTCGGCGGCCAGCACGACGGCCCGGTGTTCGAACGCCGACCGCCCGGTGACCAGCGACCACCCGGTGTCCGCCAGCGACGAGCCCGTCGTCAAGTGCTCCCGCAGCCGGACGGCTTGCTCCCGCAGGGCTTCGCGGGACCGGGCCGAGAGGACGAGGGGAACGGCTCCGGCCGCCTCGGTCGCCGGGGCCGGAGCCGGCTCGTGGCTTTCGAGGATCACGTGCGCGTTGGTGCCGCTGATGCCGAAGGACGACACGCCGGCCCGGCGCGGGGTCTCCCCCGCCGGCCACTCGACGTTCTCCGTGAGCAGCTCGACCCGCCCGGACGTCCAGTCGATGTGCGGCGACGGCTCGTCGACGTGGACCGTGCGCGGCAGCAGCCCGTGCCGCATCGACAGGATCACCTTGAGCACCCCGGCGACACCGGCCGCGGCCTGGGTGTGGCCGATGTTGGACTTCACCGAGCCGAGCCACAGCGGCGTCTCGCGGTCCTGGCCGTAGGTCGCCAGCAGCGCGTGCGCCTCGATCGGGTCGCCCAGGGTGGTGCCCGTTCCGTGCGCCTCGACGACGTCCACGTCGGACGGTGCGAGCCCGGCGCTCGCCAGCGCGGCGCGGATGGCCTGCTGCTGGGCCGGGCCGTTGGGCGCGGTGAGCCCGTTGGACGCGCCGTCGGAGTTGACCGCCGAGCCGCGGACCACCGCCAGCACCGGGTGCCCGTTGGCCAGCGCGTCCGACAGCTTCTCGACCAGGACGAGGCCGACGCCCTCGGACCAGCCGGTGCCGTCGGCCGCGGCCGCGAACGGCTTGCACCGCCCGTCCGGGGCGAGCCCGCGCTGGCGGCTGAACTCGAGGAACATGCCCGGCGTGGACATCACCGTCACCCCGCCGACCAGGGCCAGCGAGCACTCGCCGCGCCGCAGCGACTGGGCCGCCCAGTGCAGCGCGACCAGCGACGACGAGCACGCGGTGTCCACGGTGACCGCCGGGCCCCTGAGGCCGAGCTGGTAGGCGACCCGGCCGGAGATCACGGCGGTCGAGTTGCCGGTGAGCAGGTGCCCCTCGACGCCGTCGGGCAGCGCGGTCAGGCCGGACCCGTAGCCGGTGGACGTGCCGCCGACGAACACGCCGGCCTTCGTCCCGCGCAGCGAGAGCGGGTCGATCCCGGCGCGTTCGATCGTCTCCCACGCCGTTTCGAGCAGCAGCCGCTGCTGCGGGTCGGTGGCCAGCGCCTCGCGCGGGCTCATCCCGAAGAAGCCGGGGTCGAACCCGGCCGCGTCGTAGACGAACCCGCCCTCCCGGACGTAGCTGGTGCCCGCTCGGCCGGCGTCGCCGGAGTACAGCGCCGCGGGCCACCCGCGGTCGGCGGGGAAGCCCGCCATCCCGTCGCCGCCGTCGGCGAGCAGCTGCCACAGCTGGTCGGGGGTGCGGACGCCGCCCGGGAACCGGCAGCCCATCCCGATCACCGCGACCGGCTCGGCGTCGCGCTCCTCCACCTCGCGCAGGCGCTGGTTCGCCGCGCGCAGGTCGGTGGTGACCTTCTTGAGGTAGTCGAGCAGCTTCTTCTCGTTGTCGGAGGTCACGCCCCGAACTCCTTGTCGATCAGGTCGAACAGCTCGTCGGCGGACGCCGCCGCCACTTCTTCGTCCAGCCGCGGTTCACCGGTCCACCACGCGAGCAGGCTCCGCAGGCGCTCGGTGATCTCCTCACGGCCCTCGTAGCCTTCGGGCAGCGCGGCGAGGGAACCGCGCAGCTCGTCGACGGCGTCGGTCACCGGCGGGGCCGCCGGAGCGATCTCGGCGAGCAGGTAGCCGGCCAGCTCCCGGACGGTCGGGTAGTCGAACACCAGCGTCGCGGGCAGCCGCTTCCCGGCGACCGCACCGAGCCGGTTGCGCAGCTCGACCGCGGTGAGCGAGTCGAAGCCCAGTTCGGAGAACGCCTTCGCCGGATCGATGTCCACTGTGGACGTATGCCCCAGTACCGCGGCGACCTGACCGGACACCAGCGCCGTCACGAGGTCCTCGCGGTCCGCGACCGGCGTCGCGGCCAGCCGCTCGGCCAGCCCCGCGGGCGCGGCCTCGGCAACCGGCGCGACCGCCCGCCGTGCCGGAGCGGTCGCGAACTCCCGGAACAGCGGCGCGCCGGAGGACGCCAGCGCGGCCGGGTCGACGCGCATCGGCACCACGGCCGCTTCGCCGGAAGCGACGCCCGCGTCGAGCAAGGCGAGCCCGAGTTCGGCCGACAGCGGCAGCAGCCCCGCGCGGGCCATCCGGCTCAGGTCGGTCTCGGTCAACCCGCTGGTCATGCCCGCCGCGGCCGACCACGGTCCCCACGCGAGCGCCACCGCGGGCAGCCCAAGGGCGTGCCGGTGGGTGGCGAAGGCGTCGACGAACGCGTTGGCGGCCGCGTAGTTCGCCTGCCCGGCGCCGCCGAACAGCCCAGCGGCCCCGGAGAACAGCACGAACGCGGTCAGGTCGGCGTGCCGGGTCAGCTCGCCGAGGTGCACGGCGGCGTCGACCTTGGGCCGCAGCACCTTGTCCAGGCGGGCCGCGTCCAGGGAGCCGACGACGCCGTCGTCGAGCACACCGGCGGTGTGCATGACCGCGCGCAGCGGGTGCTCGGCGGGGATCCCGGCGAGCAACGCGGCCAGCGCGTCGCGGTCGGCCGCGTCGCACGCCGCCACGGTGACGGTCGCGCCCAGCTCGGTCAGCTCGTCCCGCAGCCGCGCCGCGCCTTCGGCCGCGAGCCCGCGGCGGCTGGTGAGCAGCAGGTGCCGCGCGCCGTGCTCGGTGACCAGGTGCCGGGCCAGCAGCCCGCCGAGGCCGCCGGTGCCGCCGGTGATCAGGACCGTGCCTTGCGCGTCGAGCGGCGTGGGCACGGTCAGCACGACCTTGCCGACGTGCTTGGCCTGCTGGAGGTGCTTGAACGCCGCCGGGGCGCGGTGGACGTCCCACGCGGTGACCGGGATCGGCCGCAGGGCGCCCTTCCCGAGCAGGTCGAGGATCTCCCGCAGCATTTCGGCGATCCGGTCCGGGCCGGCCTCGATGAGGTCGAACGCCCGGTAGGCGACGCCCGGGTGGTCCCGGGCGACGACGGCGGGTTCGCGGACGTCGGTCTTGCCCATCTCCAGGAAGCGGCCGCCGCGCGGCAGCAGCCGCAGGGACGCGTCCACGAACTCCCCGGCCAGGGAGTCGAGGACGACGTCGACGCCCCGGCCCTCGGTGGCCGCGAGGAAGCGCTCCTCGAAGTCGAGGGTGCGCGAGGACGCGATCCGGTCGTCGGCGAGGCCGTGGTCGCGCAGGGCGGCCCACTTGCCGGCGCCCGCGGTGCCGAACACGTCGGCGCCGAGGTGCTTCGCGAGCTGGACCGCGGCCATGCCGACGCCGCCGGCGGCCGCGTGGACCAGCACGGTCTCCCCCGGCCGCACACGGGCGAGGTCGACCAGCGCGTAGTAGGCGGTGAGGAACACGATCGGCACGGACGCCGCCTCGGCGAACGACCAGCCGTCCGGGACGCGGGCGACGAGCCGCTGGTCGGCGACGGCGACCGGGCCGAACGCGCCGGGGAACATGCCGAGCACGCGGTCACCCACCGCGAGCCCGGTGACGCCCGGGCCGACTCCGGTGACGACGCCCGCGCCTTCCAGGCCCATCCGCCCGGCCTCGCCCGGGTACATGCCGAGCGCGTTGAGGACGTCGCGGAAGTTGACGCCCGCCGCGCGGACGGCGATCCGCACGTGCCCCTCCGGCAGCGGGCCGTCGACCTCGGGGCAGGGCAGCAGGGTGAGGTTCTCGAGGGTGCCCTTGTCGACGACGTCGAGCCGCCACGGTCCGCCGGCGGGCGCGGTGAGCACGCCGCCCGCGGTTTCCGCGCGCACCAGGCGGGCCGCGTGGGGTTCACCGTCGCGAAGGGACAGTTGCGGTTCGCCGCTGGTGAGGGCGGCGGGGATCGCCGCGTACGACGCTTCCTTGCCGTCGACGTCCACCAGCAGGAACCGGCCCGGGTTCTCGGCCTGGGCCGAGCGGACCAGGCCCCAGACCGCGGCGTTGGCCAGGTCGGTCACCTCGCCGCCGTGAGCCACCGCGCCCGAGGTGACGAACACCAGCTTCGCCGCTTCGAGGGCGTCCTCGGCCAGCCAGCGCTGCACCGTCTTCAGGGCGAGACCGGTGGCCGCGCGGACCGCGTCCGGCAGGTCCGCCGCGCGGTCCGGCACGAGCGGGGCGAAGACCACCTCGGGTGGGGTGCCGCCTTCGGCGACCACCGCGTCGATGTCCACATAGGACTTCAGCGGGCCGGCCGTGCCGAGCTGGACGCCGAGCTTGTGCGGGTCCGGGCCGAGGACGGCCCAGGTGGCGGTGTCCGGTTCGGCGCCGCCGGTCAGCGGGACCCACTCCACTTGGAACAGCGAGTCGTGCAGCCGCCGCGGCTCGGTCAGCAGGTCGGCCGACACCTGCCGCATGGCCAGCGACCCCACGGTGGCGACCGGGGTGCCCGCGCTGTCGGCGATGGTCAGCGCCAGGGCGTCCGGGCCGGCCAGGCTCAGGCGGACGCGCAGCGCGGCGGCACCGGAAGCGTGGAGGGTGACGTCCGACCAGGAGAACGGAAGCCGGCTCTGCCCGGAACCTTCCAGCGGAAGGTAGAGCAGGGCCTGCAGGGCCGCGTCGAGCAACGCCGGGTGCAGCCCGAAGCGCCGCGCGTCGGCACGGGCCGGTTCGGGTAGCGCGATCTCGGCGAAGACGTCGTCGCCGTGGCGCCACGCGGCGGTCAGGCCGCGGAAGGCGTCTCCGTAGGCGAACCCGCCGGCCGCGTAGGTATCGTAGAAGTCCGCCACGGCAATGGGTTCCGCCGTCGCGGGCGGCCACTCGGTCAGCGGTTCACCGGGCTCACCGGCTTCGACGGCGAGCACGCCGGTGGCGTGCCGGACCCAGTCGTCGGTGTCCTCGGCCCGCGAGTGCGCGGTGAACGTCCGGCTGCCGTCCTCGCCGGGCGCGCCCACCGAACACTGCAGCTGGACGCCGCCGCGCTCGGGCAGCACCAGCGGCGCGGCCAGCGTCAGCTCGTCCACGCGCGCGCAGCCGACCTGGTCCGCGGCGCGCACGGCCAGCTCCAGGAACGCCGTGCCCGGCAGCAGCACCTGCCCCATGACCTCGTGCCCGGCCAGCCACGGGTGCGTGGCCAGCGCGAGCCTGCTGGTGAACAGCACCTCCGCGGAGCCGGCCACGGAGACCGCCGCGCCGAGCAGCGGGTGGTCGACGGCGGTGAGGCCCGCGGCGGTGACGTCGCCGGCCGGCAGCCCGGTCAGGCGCGGCCAGAACCGCTGGTACTGGAACGCGTACGTCGGCAGATCGACCCGCCGGGCATCGGTTCCGGCGAACACGGCCGGCCAATCCGGGCTCTGCCCGTGGACGTGCAGCTCACCGACGGCGCTCAGCAGGGTGACCCGCTCGGCGCGGCCCGCGCGCAGGGTGGGCACCGCCGGCGCCGCGTCGACCATCGGCGTGAGGACGGCGTCCGGCCCGATCTCGACGAACCGGTTGACCCCCAGACCGTGCAGGGTCGTGACGGCGTCGGCGAACCGCACCGCCGCGCGCACCTGGCCGACCCAGTACTCCGGTGCGGCCACGGACGTGACGGCACCGGTCACCGTGGACACGATCGGCAGGCCGGGTTCGGCGTAGGTGATCCGCTCGGCCACCTTCGCGAACTCGGCCAGCATCGGATCCATCAACGGTGAGTGGAACGCGTGCGAGACCGTGAGCCGCTTGGTCTTGCGGCCCAGTGCGGTGAAGTGCTGCTCGATCGCGTCGAGGTCGGCGCCGGAGACCACGATCGACGTCGGCCCGTTGATCGCGGCGATGCTCACCGTGTCCGTGAGCAACGGCGTGACCTCGTCCTCGGTCGCCGACACCGCCAGCATGCCGCCACCACGCGGCAACGCCTGCATCAGCCGGCCGCGCGCGGCGACCAGGTGGCACGCGTCGGCCAGGGAGAACACGCCCGCGACGTGGGCGGCGGCCAGCTCGCCGATCGAATGCCCGGCCAGGTACCCGGGGTGCACGCCCCACGACTCCAGCAGCCGGAACAGCGCGACCTCGACCGCGAACAGCGCGGGCTGGGTGTAGCCGGTCTCGTTCAGCAGGTCCTCGTCACCGAAGACGACTTCGGCCAGCGGCCGGTCCAGCTCGGTGTCGAAGTGCGCGCACACCGCGTCGAACGCCTCCGCGTACGCGGGGTACTCGTCGTACAGCTCGCGGCCCATGCCGGGCCGCTGCGCGCCCTGCCCGGTGAAGAGGAACCCGGTCCGGCCCTCGCTCGTGGGACCGGGCAGGGGTCCGTCGACGAGGCCGCGCAGACCCCGTACCAGCTCCTCGGTGTCGGTACCGACCACCACCGCGCGATGTTCGAACGCCGAGCGGCCGGTGGCCAGTGACCAGCCGACGTCGGCCGGCCGGTCCCCGCCGAGGCGGTCGGCGAGCTGGGCCGCCTGGGCCCGCAGCGCGGCTTCGGACCGTCCGGAAAGGACCCAGGGCACCGGGCCGGACCACGTCGGTTCGGGCGCCGCGGGCTCTTCGGGCGCCTGCTCGACGATCACGTGCGCGTTGGTGCCGCTCACGCCGAACGACGAGATCCCGGCCCGGCGCGGGTGCCCGTTCGGCGTCCACTCGACGGCGTCGGACAGCAGCCGCACGTCCCCGGCCGTCCAGTCCACGTGGGACGACGGGACGTCGGCGTGCAGCGTCTTCGGCAGCAGGTCGTGCCCCAGCGCGAGGACCATCTTCATGATCCCGGCGGCCCCCGCGGCGGCCTGGGTGTGCCCGATGTTGGACTTGACCGAGCCGAGCCACAGCGGCCGCTCGCGGTCCTGCCCATAGGTGGCCAGGACGGCCTGTGCCTCGATCGGGTCGCCCAGCACCGTGCCGGTGCCGTGCGCTTCGACGGCGTCCACTTCGGACGGTGCCAGTCCGGCGTCGGCCAGCGCGGCACGGATCACCCGCTGCTGCGAGGGCCCGTTCGGGGCGGTCAGGCCGTTCGACGCGCCGTCCTGGTTCACCGCGCTGCCGCGGACCAGCGCGAGCACCGGGTGGCCGTTGCGGCGGGCGTCGGAGAGCCGTTCGAGGAGCACCATCCCGGCGCCTTCGCCCCAGCCGGTGCCGTCGGCGTCGTCGGAGAACGCCTTGCAGCGGCCGTCGAGCGCGAGCCCGCGCTGGCGGCTGAACTGGATGAACCCGGACGGCGTCGACATGATCGTCACGCCGCCGGCCAGCGCCAGCGCGCACTCCCCCGCCCGCAGCGCCCGCGCGGCGAGGTGCACCGCGACCAGCGACGACGAGCACGCCGTGTCGACCGTGACGGCCGGGCCCTCCAGGCCGAGCGCGTAGGAGATCCGGCCGGAAACCACGGAACCGGCGTTGCCGGTCATCGTGTAGCCCTCGACCCCCTCGTCGTCGCCGAGCGCGAGCAGCGGGGTGTAGTCCTGCCCGTTCGAACCGGCGAACACACCCACCGGGCCACCACGCAGCGACGCCGCGTCGATCCCGGCCCGCTCGACGGCTTCCCACGCCGTCTCGAGCAGCAGCCGCTGCTGCGGATCCATCGCCAGGGCTTCGCGCGGGTTGATGCCGAAGAACGCGGCGTCGAACCGGCTGGCACCGTCGAGGAACCCGCCGCGGCGGGTGTAGGACGTGCCCTGGTGGTCGGGGTCCGGGTCGTAGAGCGCGTCGAGGTCCCAGCCGCGGTCGTCCGGGAAGTCGGTGATCGCGTCTTCGCCTTCGGACAGCAGGGCCCACAGGTCCTCCGGCGACCGCACGCCACCGGGGAACCGGCAGGCCATCGAAACGATGGCGATCGGGTCGTCGTCGACGGCCTTCGCTGTGACGTCCACCGGGGACGGCGTTGTGGCTTCCTCGCCCAGTTCGGACTTCAGGTGCGCGACCAGCGCGGTCGTCGTCGGGTAGTCGAAGATCAGCGTCGCGGGCAGCTTGAGCCCGGTGGCCGCGGCCAGCCGGTTGCGCAGGTCGACCGCGGTCAGCGAGTCGAACCCGAGGTCGGTGAACGCCCGGTTCGGCTCGACCTCGCCCGGCCCGCCGTAGCCCAGGACGCCGGCGACCTGGGTGCGGACGAAGTCCAGCACGTCACGCTCGCTCACGCCCTGGGGGTGCTCCGCCGCGGCTTCCATCGCCGCGCCGGCCTCGGGGACGCCGAGCAGCAGCGGGCTCGGCCGGACGGCGGTGAACGACGGCACGTACCGCGCCCAGTCGACGCCCGCCACGGTCAGCGTGGTCTCGCCGTGGTCGAGGGCCTGCTGCAGCGCGGCGATCGCCAGCTCCGGGTCGAGCGCCCGGATGCCGCCGAGGCGCTGCCGCTCGGCGACGGCCGCGGCGTCGGCCATCCCGGTGTCGGCCCACGGGCCCCAGGAGATCGACGTCGCGGCCAGCCCGAGCGAGCGCCGGTGCTCGGCCAGCGCGTCGAGGTAGGCGTTGGCGGCGGCGTAGTTGCCCTGGCCGGGCCCGCCCCAGACCCCGGCCGTCGACGCGAACGAGACGAACGCCGTCAGGTCCAGGTCCTTGGTCAGCTCGTGCAGGTGGAACGCGGCCAGCGCCTTGGGCTTCAGCACCCCCAGCAGCCGGTCCGGGGTGAGCGAGTCCAGCACGCCGTCGTCGAGAACCCCGGCGGCGTGCACGACGGCGGCCGGCGGGTGTTCGGCCAGCACGGCGGCGAGTGCGTCGCGGTCGGCGACGTCGCAGGCCACGACGGTCGCGCGAGCGCCGAGACCGGCGAGTTCTTCGCACAGCTCCGCCACGCCGGGGGCATCGGCCCCGCGGCGGCTGGTGAGCACCAGGTGCCCGGCGCCGCGGCGCGCGAGCCACCGGGCAACCTTCGCGCCGAGCGCGCCGGTACCGCCGGTGACCAGCACGGTTCCCTCCGGCGTCCACTCGCGGTCCGGTGGGGTCGCGCTCGACGGCGACCGCAGGAGGCGGCGGGCGAAGACGCCGGACGCGCGGACGGCGACCTGGTCTTCGTCGCCGGTGAGCGCGGCGGCCACCCGGGCGAGAGCGCGGTCGTCGAGGTCGGCGGGCAGGTCGAGCAGCCCGCCCCAGCGGCCGGGGTGTTCGAGCGCGGCGACGCGGCCGAGACCCCACACCGATGCCTGGGCGGGATTGCGGAGGGGGTCGGCCTTGCCGGTCGACACCGCGCCGCGGGTGAAGGTCCACAAGGGAGCGTCGCCGACTACCTGGATCAGGGTCAGGGTGTCGACGAGCCCGCGGTAGGACACGTCCGTGCCCAGCAGCGAGACGATTCCGGCGGCTTCGACGCCCCCGATCCGCTCGGCCAGTGCGGCCCGGTCGAGACCGGGCTCGACCTCGACCGTGACGGTCTCGGCACCGAAGCGTTCGAGGGGCAGCGGGGTCTCGTCGCCCGGACGGCGCACGACGAGCCAGGTGCCGTCGAGCCGGGCCGGGGCGCCGGCGGTGACCGGCTGCCAGCCGACGCGGTACCGCCAGTTGTCCACAGTGGATTCTTCGCGCCGTTGCCTGCGGTACGCGGCCAGCGCGGGCAGCAGCTCCTCGACGGCGGCCGCGTCGAGGCCGAGCGTGCCGGCCAGCCCGACGGCGTCGTCGCGCTCGACGGCCGACCAGAAGCCGGCGTCGGCGGCGTCGGAGGCCGCGGCGACGTCGCCCGGGCCGGGCAGCGTCGGCCAGTAGCGCTGCCGCTGGAACGGATAGGTCGGCAAGTCCACCACGGACCCGGTCAGCACGGGCGTGAAGTCCACGTCGGCGCCACGCACCCACAGCTCGCCGGCGGAGGCCAGGAAGCGGGCGAGCCCGCCTTCGCCGCGGCGAAGCGAACCGGTGACCACGGCGTCGGCGAGAGTCCCGGCGATCGCGGTGCCCAGCACGGGGTGCGCGCTGGACTCGACGAACACGTCGAAGCCCTGCTCGCCGAGCGCCACGGTGGCGGGCGCGAACAGCACCCGCTGCCGCAGGTTCCGGTACCAGTACGCGGCGGTCAGCTCGGTGGTGTCGAGCCAGTCGCCGGTGACGGTCGAGTAGAACGGGATCCGCCCCGGCTCCGGCGTGACCGGCGCGAGGACGTCCATGAGCTCGGCCTCGATCGCCTCGACGTGCGCGGAGTGCGACGCGTAGTCGACCTGGACCTTGCGAGCCCGGACGCCGTCGGCGGCGCAGCGGGCCAGCAGGGCGTCGACCTGCTCCGGGTCACCGGAGACGGTGACCGCGTTCGTGCCGTTGAGCGCGGCGATCGACAGCCCGGGCGGCAGCTCGATGTCCTCGGCGGGCAGCGCCACCGACGCCATCGCGCCCCGGCCCGCCAGCGACGTCCGGATCACCTTGCTGCGCAGGGCGACCACCCGCGCGCCGTCTTCGAGGGAGAGGCCGCCGGAGACGCAGGCGGCGGCGATCTCGCCCTGGGAGTGGCCGATGACGGCGTCGGGGTGGACGCCGTAGGACTCCCACAGCGCGGCGAGCGACACCATGACCGCCCAGCAGGCGGGCTGCACGACGTCGACCCTGGTCAGGGCTTCGGCGTCGCCCAGGACGTCGGTCAGCCGCCAGTCGACGAACGGCTCGAGCGCGGCCGCGCACTCGGCGAGCCGCTCGGCGAACACCGGCGCGGCGCCGGCGAGTTCGAGGGCCATCCCGGCCCACTGCGAGCCCTGCCCGGGGAAGACGAACACGGTCTTGCCGGGTGTCCGGGCGACCCCGCGCACGGCGGGATCGGCCAGCCCGGCGAGCAGCTCGTCCCGGCCGGCGCCGACGACGACGGCCCGGTGTTCGAACGCCGACCGCGTGGTGGCCAGGGACACGGCGACATCGGCGACGTCGGAGTCCACCGTGGACAGCAGTTCGGCTTGCCCTCGCAGTGCGTCGGCCGTGCGCCCGGACAGCACCCACGGCACCGCGGCCGGCATCTCGCGCTCAGGTCGTCGCGTGGTCTCCGTGGCCTGCTCGAGGATCAGGTGCGCGTTGGTGCCGCTCATGCCGAACGACGAGACCCCGGCCCGGCGCGGGCCGTCGGCGGGCCACGGCCGGGTCTCGGTGAGCAGGCTGACCTCGCCCGCGGACCAGTCGACGTGCGGGGACGGGACCTGCGCGTGCAGCGTCTTCGGCAGCACGCCGTGCCGGATGGCCTGGACCATCTTGATCACGCCGCCGACGCCCGAAGCCGCCTGCGCGTGCCCGACGTTGGACTTGAACGACCCCAGGTACACCGGCCGGTCACGGTCCTGGCCGTAGGTGGCGATGATGGCCTGCGCCTCGATCGGGTCGCCCAGCTTGGTACCCGTGCCGTGCGCCTCGACGACGTCCACTTCGGACGGCGCCAGCCGCGCGCTGGCCAGCGCCCGCCGGATCACCCGCTGCTGCGACGGCCCGTTCGGGGCGGTCAGGCCGTTGGACGCGCCGTCGGAGTTGATCGCGGAACCCTTGATCACCGCGAGGACGCGGTGGCCGTTGCGCTCGGCGTCGGAAAGCCGTTCCAGCATCAGCATTCCCGCCCCCTCGGCCCAGCTGGCACCGTCGGCGTCGGCCGAGAACGGCTTGCTGCGCCCGTCCGCGGCCAGCGCGCGCTGGCGGCTGAACTCGACCAGGGAGACCGGCGTCGACATGACCGTGACGCCGCCGGCGAGGGCCAGCGTGCAGTCGCCGTCGCGCAGGGACTGGCACGCCCAGTGGATCGCGACCAGCGAAGACGAGCACGCGGTGTCGATCGAGACCGCGGGCCCTTCCAGGCCGAAGGTGTAGGCGACGCGGCCGGAGAGCACGCTCGGCGAGTTGCCGGTGCCGAGGAAGCCCTCGAAGCTGTCGGTCGCGGCGCCGAGCAGGCCCCCGTAGTCCTGGTAGGTGATCCCGGCGAAGACGCCGGTGCGGCTGCCGCGCAGCGTGGCCGGGTCGAGGCCGGCGCGTTCCATCGACTCCCAGGACACTTCGAGCAGCAGGCGGTGCTGCGGGTCCATCGCGACGGCTTCGCGCGGGCTTATCCCGAAGAAGCCGGGGTCGAACGCGCTCGCGTCGTGCAGGAAGCCGCCCTCGCGGGCGTAGCAGGTGCCCGGGGCGTCGGGGTCGGTGTCGTAGAGGGCCTCGAGGTCCCAGCCGCGGTCGGTGGGGAACGGCGAGATCGCGTCACCGCCCTCGGCGACCAGCCGCCAGAGGTCGTCGGGGTCGGCGATGCCGCCGGGGTAACGGCAGGCCATGCCGACGATCGCGATCGGCTCGTCGACCCGGGTGACGGCCTCGGCGCTCTCCTCTTCCGCGCCGAACAGCTCGGCGTGCAGCGCCTTCGCCAGCGCCGTGGGGGTCGGGTGGTCGAAGACCGAGGTCGCGGGCAGGCGCAGGCCGGTCACGGTGTTCAGCGCGGTGCGCAGCTGGACGGCGGTCAGCGAGTCGACGCCGAGCTCCTTGAACGCCCGGTCCGCGCCGACCGCCTCGGGCCCGCCGTGGCCGAGGACCAGCGCGGCTTCGGTGCGGACGAGGTCGAGCAGCGCCCGGTGCCGGTCGGCCTCGGGCAGCCGGGCCAGCCGCTGGTGCAGCGCGTTGCCCGCGTCGGCCACCCGGGCGACCGCGCGGCGGGTCTTGGCCTTGGCCGGGACCTTCTCGGCGACGCGGAGCGCGCCCCGCGTGCCCAGCAGGTCGAACGTCCCCTCGGGGCGGTAGGCGAGCGCGCTGTGCGCGACGGCTTCGAGCACCGCGGTCTGGGCGGCGGCCAAGCCGTCGCCGCCCGCGGCGGTGAGGACCACGAGGTCGACGTCCAGCTCGGCGAGGTTGAAGGCGGTGTCGGCGCGGTCGCGCAGTCCGGCCGGCCCCTCGCCCAGTCCGATGTGGACAGCGGTGGTCACGTCCGGGAGGTTCCGCAGCGCCCGCGCCAGTTCGTGGCGGTCGGCGGGGTCGCAGACGACGCCCTCGTACCCGGGCACCTGCGCCGCGCCCAGCACGACGAGCCGCTGGACACCCCGTTCCTCGACGAGGTGCCGCGCGACGGCGGCGCCCAGTTCGCCGGAGGCCCCCGTGAGCAGCACGGTGCCCTCGGGCTTCCAGGCGTCCGGCGTGACCGCGGTGGTCCGGGGTTCGTAGACCACGCCGTCGCGGAGCGCGAGCCGATCCGCTTCCGGCTCGACGACCTCGCCGTCGACCAGCGCGAACCGGCCGGGGTGCTGAGCCAGCACCGGCTCCACGGCCCCCCAGACGGCGGCTTCCACCACGTCCGGCACCTCGCCGGCGCGGACGGCGACCGCGCCGCGGGTCACGAACACCAGCCGGGCACCGGCGAACCGCGGGTCGGCGAGCCAGGCCTTGACCAGCGCCAGCGCCCGTTGCGCGGAAGCCCAGACGGCCCAGGTGAGGTCGTCGGTGTCCTCAGGTCGGCAGGACGCGAACACGACCTCGGGCACCGCATCGGCGGCGGCCAGTTCGGCGAACTCCCGGTAGGCGGGCAGCTCCCCCAGCCCGAGGTCACCGATCACCGCGGCCGGTCGTGAGTGTGAAACAGGGTTAGAACACTGTTTCTCACTCACGACCCACTCGACGCGGTGGTGCGTGGTGGGTGCGTGGCGGGTGGCGGGGCGCAGGACGACGGCGTCGGCCGCCGCGACGACCTGGCCCGTCGGGTCCGCCACGGTCAGTTGGACCGCGTTTTCCGTCCGGCGCAGGCGGACGCGCAGCTCGGTCGCGCCCGTCGCGTGCAGGCTGACGCCTGACCACGAGAACGGCAGCATGTCCGGCAGGCCGGCGAACGCCAGCGCGTGCAGCGCCGCGTCCAGCAGCGCCGGGTGCAGTCCCCACTCCTCGGTGTCGGTTCCGGCGGGCAAGGCCACCTCGGCGAACACGTCGTCGCCCGACCGGTACGCGGCTCGCAGGCCCTGGAACGTCGGCCCGTAGGCGAATCCGGCCGCCGCACGCTGGGTGTAGAAGTCGTCGATCGGCAGTGCGTTCGCGGGCGGCCACTGCGTCAACGCGTCCGAAGTAGACAGTCCGTTGATGAGCGTTCCCGAGGCGTGCCGGATCCAGCCGTCGCCGCGGGTGTAGACGCCGAACGCCCGCCGGGTTCCCTCGGTGGCTTCGACGCGGACCTGCACCGGGACCCCGCCGTGCTCCGGCAGGACCAGCGGAGCTTCGAGGACCAGTTCCTCGACCTGGTCGCAGCCCACCTCGTCGGCCGCGCGCAGCGCCAGCTCCACGAACCCCGCGCCCGGGAACAGGATCTCGCCGTGCACCCGGTGCTCGCCCAGCCACGGCGCGCTGTCGACCGAGAGCAACCCGGTGAGCACGACAGCGTCCGCGCCCGCCAGCTCCACGGCCGCACCCAGCAGGCCGTGCGCCGCGCCGGACTGGCCCAGCGACGCCGGGTCGCCGTCGGCGTCCGGCACCTCCAGCCAGTAGCGCTCGCGCTGGAACGGGTAGGTGGGCAGCTCGACGCGCGAGCCGTCGCCGACGACGCGGGCCCAGTCCACGCCGGCGCCGTCGACCTGCAGCTCGGCGAGCGCCGAGAGCACCGTGCGGGCCTCGGGACGGCCGGACCGCAGCGCCGGCACGGCGATCCCTTCCACGGACTCCGCGACCATCGCGGAGAGGACCCCGGCCGGGCCCAGCTCCAGGAACCGCGTCACGCCGCGACCGGCCAGCGTGCGGACGCCGTCGGCGAACCGGACCGTGGCGCGGACCTGCCGGACCCAGTACTCCGGGTCGGCCAAGCCGGTGGCGATCTCCCCGGTGACGTTGGACAGCACCGGCACGGTGGGCTCGTGGTAGGTCAGCCCGGCCGCCACCGCGCGGAAGTCCGCGAGCATGCCGTCCATCCGGGCCGAGTGGAACGCGTGGCTCACCTTCAGCCGCCGGGTCTTCCCGAACCTCGCGGCGACCGCGAGGACGGCGTCTTCGTCGCCGGACAGCACGACCGACGACGGCCCGTTGACCGCGGCCAGCGACACGCGGTCGGTCAGCAGCGGCGTGACCTCGTCCTCGCTCGCCTGCACGGCGACCATCGCGCCGCCTCCGGGCAGCGCCTGCATCAGACGAGCGCGGGCGGCGACGAGCGTGCACGCGTCCTCGAGGGACAGCACGCCGGCGACGTGCGCCGCCGCGAGTTCGCCGATCGAGTGCCCGCCCACGAAGTCGGGCCGGACGCCCCAGCTTTCGAGGAGCCGGAACAGCGCGACCTCGACCGCGAACAGCGCGGGCTGGGTGTACGCCGTCTCGTCGAGCCGCTCCCCCGAGGTGACCGCCGTGCGCAGCGAACCGCCGAAGTGCGCGCACACCGCGTCGAAAGCGCCGGCGAACACCGGGAACTCGCGGTACAGCTCGCCGCCCATGCCGGCGCGCTGCGCGCCTTGACCGGTGAACAGGAACGCCGTCCGGCCCTTGGCGGCCGTCCCGCGCACCACCCCGGCGGACTTGGTGCCCTCCGCCAGGGCCGCGAGCCCGGCCCGGAGTTCGGTCGCGTCCTCGGCCAGTACGACGGCGCGGTGCTCGAACGCCGACCGGGTCGCCGCCAGCGACCAGGCCAGGTCGCCGACGTCGCCCGCGGCGTGGTCGAGCAGCCGGGCGGCCTGCGCCCGCAGCGCCTTCTCCGACCGGCCGGACAACGCCACGGGCACGAGCCCGGTGCGCCGCGGCCGGGGTAGCTCGGGTTCGCTCGCGGGTGCCTCTTCGAGGACGACGTGGGCGTTGGTGCCGCTCACGCCGAACGCCGAGACGCCGGCCCGGCGCGGATGTCCGCCCGCCCGCCACGGCACCGGTTCGGTGAGCAGGGAAACGCTGCCCGCCGTCCAGTCCACTTCGGACGACGGCTGCGCGGCGTGCAAGGTCTTCGGGAGGAGCTCGCGCTGCAGGGCGAGCACCATCTTGATCACCCCGGCGACGCCGGCCGCGGCCTGGGTGTGCCCGAGGTTGGACTTCAGCGAACCGAGCCACAGCGGGCGGTCGCGGTCGCGGCCGTAGGTGGCCAGCAGTGCGTGCGCCTCGATCGGGTCGCCGAGCCGGGTACCGGTGCCGTGCCCCTCGACGGCGTCCACATCGGACGGTTCGAGCCCGGCGTCGGCGAGCGCGGCCCGGATCACGCGCTGCTGCGACGGGCCGTTCGGGGCGGTCAGGCCGTTGGACGCGCCGTCGGAGTTCACCGCGGAGCCGCGGACCACGGCCAGGACGGGGTGCCCGAGCCGCCGGGCGTCGGAAAGCCGTTCCAGCACGAGCACGCCGGCGCCTTCGGACCAGCCGGTGCCGTCGGCGGCGGCGGAGTACGCCTTGCACCGGCCGTCGGGCGCGAGCCCGCGCTGCCGGCTGAACTCGACGAACGCGGCGGGGTTGGCCATCACCGCGACCCCGCCGGCCAGGGCCAGGGAACACTCGCCCGAGCGCAGGGACCGGGCGGCGAGGTGCAGGGCGACCAGCGAGGACGAGCACGCGGTGTCCAGCGTGACGGCCGGGCCTTCGACGCCGAGGTGGTAGGCGATCCGTCCGGAAAGGACACTGCCCGCGTTGCCGGTGAGCAGGTGCCCGCCGAGACCTTCCGGGGCTTCGCGCAGGCCGGCGGCGTAGCCGGAGACGCCCGCGCCGACGAACACGCCGGAGCTGGTCCCGGCGAGGGACCGCGGGTCGATGCCCGCCCGTTCCAGGGCTTCCCACGAGCTTTCGAGCAGCAGCCGCTGCTGCGGGTCGGTGGCCAGGGCCTCGCGCGGGCTCATCTCGAAGAAGGCGGCGTCGAACTCGGCCGCGCCGGCCAGGAAGCCGCCGTCGCGGGAGTAACTCTTGCCCTCGGCGTCGGGATCGGGGTCGTAGAGGCCCTCGACGTCCCAGCCGCGGTCGGCGGGCCAGGCCGAGATGGCGTCGCCGCCGTCGGCCAGCAGCCGCCACAAGTCCTCCGGCGAGGCGATGCCGCCGGGCAGGCGGCAGCTCATGCCGACGATGGCGATCGGCTCGTCGGTCGTTTCGACGCGCTGAGCCGGGACTTCCTCGTCGCCGCCGAAGAGCTCGGCGACGAGGAAGTCCGCGAGCACGGTGGCCGACGGGTGGTCGAACACGAGCGTCGACGGCAGTTTCAGGCCGGTGGCCGTGCTCAGGCGGTTGCGCAGCTCGACGGCGGTCAGGGAGTCGAAGCCGAGGTCGCGGAACGGCCGGTCCACGGCGACGGACGCCGGGTCGGCGTGCCCGAGGGCGGCCGCGGCTTCGCGCTGGACGAGGTCGAGCAGTTCGCCGGCGGAGAGCTCGGGACGCGGGGCGGCTCCCACCGGGACGTCGAGGGCGTCCCGGACCTCGGGCAGGTCGCCGAGCAGGGCGCTGGCGCGGGCCGCGGTGAAGCCGGGCGCGAACCGCGCCCAGTCGACGTCGGCCACGGTCACGGCGGTGTCACCGGCGTCGAGTGCCTGCCGCAGCGCGGTGATCGCCAGGTCCGGCGCCAACGGGCGGAGACCGCGGCGGCGCAGGTGGTCTTCGGCGCCCTCGTCGGCGAGCATGCCCCCGCCGGCCCAGGGCCCCCACGCGACCGATGTCGCGGCCAGCCCCGCCGCTCGGCGCCGGTGGGCGAGGCCATCGAGGTAGGCGTTGGCGGCCGCGTAGGCGCTCTGGCCCCCGCTGCCCCAGACGCCCGCGATGGAGGAGAACAGCACGAACGCGTCCAGCTCGCGGTCGCCGAGGACGGCATCGAGGTTCTCGGCGCCGGCGAGCTTGGCGGCGGTGAACCGGGCAAACCCGGCGGGAGTGAGCCCGGCGAGGGGCGCGGACTGGGCGACCCCGGCGGCGTGCACGACGGCGCGGAGGTCGTCGAGGCCGCCGATCAGGTCGGCGAGGGCTTCGCGGTCGGTGACGTCGCAGGCCGCGACGGTGGCGGTGACGCCCAGGGCGGTCAGTTCGTCGCGCAGCTCCGGCGCGCCGGCGGCGTCGAGGCCGCGGCGGGAGGTCAGGACGAGGTGCCCGGCGCCGGCGCCGGCCAGCCAGCGGGCCACTTCGGCGCCGAGCGCCCCGGTCCCGCCGGTGATCAGCACGGTGCCGCTGGGCCGCCACGATCGGCCTGCCGCGGCCGGGGCGCGCTCCAGGCGCGCGCCGAAGACAGCGGAGTCGCGAACCGCGACCTGGTCCTCGGTCCCACCGAGCACGCTCGCGAGCCGGGCGACCGCGCGGTCGTCGAGGGCCCGCGGCAGGTCGACCAGACCGCCCCAGCGGCCCGCGTGTTCCAGCGCCGCGGTCCGGCCGAAGCCCCACAACGCCGCCTGCGTCGCGCTGCGGACCGGGTCGGCGCCGCCGACGGAGACCGCACCCGACGTCACGCACCACAGGGGCACGGTGTCGCCGAGCGTCTGCAGGAGTTCCAGGGTCGCCGCCAGCCCGGCCGGAATCCCTTCCGCTGTAGGACGTTCGTCGAAGGCGAGCAGGGACAGCACCCCCGCGAAGTCGCCGTCAGGCAAGTCAGCCAGGCGCGCGGGAACGCAGTCGAGGCCCGCGGTCAGCGCCTCGGCGAAGTCCGGCTCGACACCGTGCTCGGGGAGCACCAGCAGCCAGGTCCCCGGCGCCCGGTCGGCCTGCCCGGACAGCGGACGCCAGTTCACCGCGTACCGCCACTTGTCCACAGCGGACAGTCCGGCCCGCTCGTTGTGCCACCGGGCAAGCAGCGGCAACGCCGTCTCGAGGCCGGCCCGTTCGGCGGCGTCCAGAGTGGACGACAACGCGGCCAGGCCGGCGTGCTCGACCGCCGTCCAGAATTCGGCGTCCGGTGCGGTCTTCGTGATGCGCGGCCAGTAACGCTCGCGCTGGAACGGGTAGGTGGGCAGCACGACGAACCGCCCCCGCGGCACCACCGCGGCCCAGTCCGGGCCGCGGCCGCCGACGTGGAGGTGGGCCAGCGCGGTGAGCAGCGTCCGTTCCTCGGGCCGGTCCTTGCGCAGCAGCGGCACCGAGGGGAACGCGGCCAGCGCCGAAAGCACGCCGTCCGGGCCCAGTTCGACGCCGCCGGTCACGCCCAGCTCGGCCAACGTGGCGACGGCATCGGCGAACCGCACCGGCTCGCGGACCTGGCGCACCCAGTACACCGGCGTCAGGATCTCGTCGCCGGCCAAGCGGCCGGACACAGTGGACACCAGCGGGATCTTCGGCGGGTGGAAGGTCAGCTCGTCGGCGACCGCCGCGAACGCGTCCAGCATCGGGTCCAGCAACGCCGAGTGGAACGCGTGCGACACCGCCAGCCGCCGGACCTTGCGGCCCAGCCCGGCGAAGTGCCGCTCGATCGGCTCGAGGGCGTCGACCTCACCCGAGACCACCATCGCTCGTGGACCGTTGACGGCCGCGAAACCCGCGCCGTCGCCCAGGACCCCGGCGACCTCCTCCTCGGTGGCCTCCACGGCCAGCATCGCCCCGCCCGAGGGCAGGGCCTGCATCAGGCTCGCCCGGGCCGCCACCAGCCGGCAAGCGTCCTCGAGGGAGAGGACCCCGGCGACGTGCGCGGCCGCCAGCTCGCCGATCGAGTGGCCCGCCACGTGGTCCGGCCGGACGCCCCACGACTCCAGCAGCCGGAACAACGCCACTTCGATCGCGAACAACGCGGGCTGGGTGTACCCGGTTTCGTCCAGCAGCGCGGAGTCGCCGAAGACGACCTCCCGCAGCGGGTGCTCCAGCGCCGGGTCCACCAGCGCGCAGACCGCGTCGAAGGCATCGGCGAACACGGGGAACCGCGCGTACAGTTCCGCCCCCATGCCGGCGCGCTGCGAGCCCTGGCCCGAGAACAGGAACGCCGACTTGCCGGCGGCTTGCACCCCGCGGATCAGGTTCGCCGCCGTCCCGCCGGCCGCGAGAGCTTCCAGACCGGCCGCCAGCTCGGCGAAATCCGCCCCGAGCACGACGGCCCGGTGCTCGAAACCGGCTCGCCCGGCCAGACCGGCGGCGACGTCCGCGACATCGGCGTCCGGCAGCCGCAGCAGGTCACCGGCGGCCTCCCGCAGCGCGGCTTCGGACCGACCGGACAGCACCCACGGCACGAGACCGGCCGCGGCCGCCGGAGACTCCGTCGTGGCCACGCCTTCGAGGATCACGTGGGCGTTCGTGCCGCTGACCCCGAACGACGACACGCCCGCACGACGCGGGCCGGCGTCCGGCGGCCAGGCCTGCGCCTCGGTCAGCAGCGCCACCGCGCCGCCGTTCCAGTCGATGTGCCGCGACGGCCGGTCGACGTGCAGGGTCTTCGGCAGCAGGCCGTGCTCCAGCGCGAGGACCATCTTGATGATCCCCGCGACTCCCGCGGCCGCCTGCGTGTGCCCGATGTTGGACTTCAGCGAACCGAGCCACAGCGGCCGCTCGCGGTCTTGCCCGTAGGCGGTGATCAGCGCCTGCGCCTCGATCGGGTCACCCAGGGTCGTGCCGGTGCCGTGCGCCTCCACGGCGTCCACATCGGACGGTGCCAACCCGGCCGAAGCGAGCGCCGCCCGGATCACCCGCTGCTGCGAAGGCCCGTTCGGCGCGGTCAGCCCGTTCGACGCACCGTCCTGGTTCACCGCGGAGCCGCGCACCAGCGCGAGCACCGGGTGCCCGTGGCGGCGCGCGTCGGACAGCCGTTCCACCAGCAGCAGGCCGACGCCCTCGCCCCAGCCCGTGCCGTCCGCGCCGTCCGCGAACGCCTTGCAGCGGCCGTCTTCGGCCAGGCCGCCCTGCTTGCCGAACTCCAGGAACGCGCCCGGCGTCGTCATCACCGTCACGCCGCCGACGAGCGCCATCGAGGATTCGCCCGAGCGCAGCGACTGCGCCGCCCAGTGCAGGGCCACCAGCGACGACGAACACGCCGTGTCGACCGTGACCGCGGGGCCTTCCAGGCCGAGCACGTAGGAGATCCGGCCGGAGACGACCGAGCCGGCGTTCCCGGTCCCGGCGTGGCCTTCCGAACCGCCTTCACCGGCCTCGCGCAGCAGGGCCGCGTAGTCCTGGCCGTTGGTTCCGATGTAGACACCGACCTGGGCACCGCGCAGCGACGACGGGTCGATGCCCGCGCGCTCGAAGGTCTCCCAAGACGTCTCCAGCAGCAGCCGCTGCTGCGGGTCCATCGCGAGGGCCTCGCGCGGCGAGATGCCGAAGAAGCCGGCGTCGAAGTCGGCCACCCCGTCGAGGAAACCGCCGTGACGCGTGTAGGTGGTGCCCTCGCGGCCGCGGTCCGGGTGGTACAGGTCGGCCAGGGGCCAGCCGCGGTCGTCGGGGAACGTGGTGACGGCGTCGCGGCCGCCGGCCAGGAGGTCCCACAGGTCTTCGGGCGAGCGCACCCCGCCGGGCAGGCGGCAGGCCATCGACACGATGGCGAGCGGCTCGTCCTCGACGACGGCGGGCCGCGCGGCAGCCGGGGCCGCGGCCGGCTCGCCGCGCAGGTGGGTGGCGACGGCGGCCGGGGTCGGGTAGTCGAACACCAGTGTCGCGGGCAGCGGGCGCCCGGTCGCCGCGCCGAGGCCGTTGCGCAGCTCGACGGCGGTCAGCGAGTCGACGCCGAGGTCCTTGAACGCCCGCTCGGGCTCGACCGCCTCCGGCCCGGGGTAGCCGAGCACGGCGGCGGCCTGGGTACGGACGAGATCCAGCAGGAGCGCGTACTGGTCCTCCGTGGACAGACCGGCCAGCCGCTCCGGCAGTGGCTGTTCGCCGGGAGTGCGCATCGCGTCCCGCGCCTCGGGCAGGTCGCCGAGCAGCGGGCTGGGGCGGGTGGCGGTGAACCCGGGCACGAACTTCGCCCAGTCGACGTCGGCGACGATCGGGTTCGGCTCCCCGCCGGCGATCGCGCGGCGCAACGCGGCGACGGCCAGGCGCGGTGCCATCGGCGGCACGCCACCCCGGCGCATCCGGTCGGCGACCAGGTCGTCGGCCGCCATACCGCTGCCACCCCACGGACCCCAGGCCACCGCGGTGGCGGGGAGCCCGGCGGCGCGGCGCTGTTCGGCGAGCGCGTCGAGCCCGGCGTTCGCGGCGGCGTAGGCCGCCTGCCCGACCGCGCCGAGACTGCCCGCGAACGACGAGAACAGCACGAACGCCGACAGCGGGCGGTCGCGGGTCAGCTCGTCGAGGTGCCGCGCGGCGGCGAGCTTGGGCCGCAGCACGGTGTCGAGCTGCTCGGCGGTGACGCCTTCGAGCACGGCGTCGTCGAGGACGCCGGCGGTGTGGACGACGGCGTCGAGGTCGGGCAGCGAGGCCAGCAGCCCGGCGACGGCGTCCCGGTCGCCGACGTCGCAGGCGGCGACGGTGACGCGGGTGCCGAGCGCGGTCAGCTCGTCCCGCAGCGCCGCCGCGCCCGGGGCTTCGAGACCGCGGCGGCCGGCCAGGACGAGGTGCCCGGCACCGCTCTCGGCCAGCGTCCGCGCGACCACCGACCCCAGCGCGCCGGTGCCGCCGGTGATCAGCACGGTCCCGGTCGGCGACCACGGCTCGGCGGTCTCGCCGGCGGTCCGCCGCAGCCGGCGGCCGAAGACACCCGAAGCGCGCAGCGCCACCTGGTCCTCGGCCGAGGTCAGGACGGCCACGAGCCGGTCGAGGGCGCGGTCGTCGAGCTCGGCGGGCAGGTCGACCAGACCGCCCCAGAGCTGCGGGTACTCCAGCGCGGCGACCCGGCCGAGGCCCCACAGCGGAGCCTGCCCGGGTGCGCGCAGCGGGTCGGACCGCCCGGTGGAGACCGCGCCCTGCGTGGCGACCCAGACGGGGGCGGTCGCACCGCGGACCAGCTCGATGGTGCGCAGCAGGGTCGTGGACGCCTCACCATCGAGAGCCAGCAGGGAAAGGACACCGTCGGCGCGCTCGGGCAGCCGGTCGAGCGTGACGGGCAGGAACCCGCGGCGCTCCAGGGCGTCGAGGACCGGGGAGGTGAAGCCCTCCGGCACGACCGCCAGCCACGTCCCGGTGAGCTCGGCCGGCGCGGCCGGCACGGGCGCCCAGCCGATCCCGTACCGCCATCGGTCCACAGTGGACTGCTCGTGCCGCCGGGCGCGGTAGGCCGACAGCGCCGGCAGCAGTTCCCCGACCGCGTCGGCCGGCAGGTCCAGCACGTCGGCGAGGGTGCCGGTGTCCACAGCGGACCAGAACGCGTCGTCTCCGGCCCCGGCGGCGACAGACGGCTCCAGCCAGTAACGCTGCCGCTGGAAGCGGTACGTCGGCAGGTCGATCCGGCGGCCACCGGGCAGGACGGCCGGCCAGCCGGGTCCGTGCCCGGACACGTGCGCCTTGGCCAGGCCGGCCAGCGCGGCCGGAACCTCCGGCCGGTCGCGGCGCAGCAGCGCCGAGCACCCGAGAGGGCCGCGAGGCGCAACGGCTACCCTGGTGGTTCGAACGGCCGCACGA